>JAZRPZ010000074.1:0-18710 GCA_045649485.1 Clostridia bacterium | reverse complement strand
TCAGGCTTGCCTATCTCGATGGGTTCGGGCGTGGGCTCTGCAGTGGGCTCGGGCGTAGGTTCAGTCTTGGGCAGCATCAGCTGTACATATCCTGCTTCGCTCTCGGTTCCGTCTGCTCCATAGCCCTTTACTGCTATGGTGGTGACTTCGCCGGCAGGCATGCTGGCGGGACTTACGGTCATTTCGGTCAATGCCTGCTTATCCGCAGAGGTTATTACCTCATTGGCGGAATTGTACACATAGATGCTGTATGTTTCGGCATTCTCGGCACTCCAGGTCACCTTGACGTCCGCTTCGCCTACGATATAGATGCCTTCCTGCTCTCCCGCATGTCCGCTTACCACGAAATCAGGCTTGCCTATCTCGATGGGTTCGGGCGTGGGTTCTGCGGTGGGCTCGGGAGTGGGGTCGGCAGCCTTGCGCATCAGCTGCACAAAAGCGCCTTCGCCGGTCCTGCCGTCTTCCGCAACAGGAGTTACATATACAGTGTAGATTTCACCTGCTGCCACTGCGGAAGTATCGATATCAAGAGATTTCTGGGTAGTTCCCTCAACCTTTCTGATCTCGTTGTTTTCCGCATCGAATATCGCAACGGTATATGCTGCTGCATTTTCTGCAGTCCAGCTCATGCTAATTCCGGTATCATCGGCAATATAAACGCCGTCAACAACATCCACATGGCCGGTTACAGCTATCTGAGGAATTCCTATCTGCGGCTTCTCTTCTTCCTTGACCGCGATGAAAATGCTGGCCGTTCTGGCATCCTCAGCCTCGCCGGAAGCGCTGTGGGCACGTACGGTAAGGATATAACTCATACCGGGAACAAGGCTGTCGCCGCCCATGGTAAGCATGGTCTCAGCAGTGTTCTCCACAGAATTGATCACATTATCATCGGCGTCGCTGAGATAGATACTGTAAGCAACAGCGTTCTCGCTCTGCCATTCAACAGTCAGCGGCTGTTCACCGATGTAGTAAACGCCATCTGTCTCAGTCTCATAACCGGTAACCTTTATATCAACCTGACCCAGTTCGGGAGCGCTTGCACGGATGATAACAACAGATGCAGAATTGCCTTCCGCAGCGGTGCCGCCCTTGGGCACTGCAGTTACGGTAAAGGTATAAGCCACATCCTCCGCAAGGTCATCGGGACTTACGGTCATCGATGTATTGTCAATGCCGGTGCGGTCAATCACAGTATCTCCGTTTGCATCAACGATCAGTACATCGTATCCGGCAACTTCACCTTCAGCAGACCATGCAACGGTCATTCCGTCCTTGCCTGCATAGTATGTGCTGCCATCGCTTGCGATGTGGCCGGATACAACTATACCGACCTGACCAATCTCTGCAACCGGCTCTGCGGTGGGCTCGGCGGTCCTTCCGTCATAGCGCATCAGCTGCACCTGAGAAGACTTGCCGTGCTCCTCATATCCGTTCACAGGGATCGCAACAACAGTAAGCTTATAGACTTCTCCGTCAGTCATGGTGGCAGAATCAACTGTCATGGATTGCTTGTCGGTCTCATGAAGAGATGCAAGCATGTCGCCTGCGGTATTTTCAAGATAGATGCTGTATGCGCGCACATCACCTTCAGCATGCCAGCTGATGAGAGCCGCCGTATCGCCTACAAAGTATATTCCATCCATTTCGCCCAGCGAATCCACGGTGATCTCGGGTGCTTCGAAATTGGTGGAAGGCTCCACAGTAGGTTCAGCGGTAGCGATCTGTGCATCAAGCATCAGCCTTACAGATGCGCTCTCTCCGTCGATCTCGCTTCCGCCTTCGGGGATGGCAACAACGCTGAAAGTATACTTCTCACCGGGGATCATGCTTCCGGCGGAGAGCATATATTCCGTCTGATCCGTATTCTGACTGCTGAAAATTATTTCCGCAGCAGCATTGCTGATATAGATGCTGTACGCCTGTGCTCCATCGGCATTCCACATTATGCCGGCGCCGTCTGCGCCAATGCGGTACACGCCGTCTGCATAGCTCAGCGCACCGGTAACGGTGATCTCAGGCACAACGGACACAGGAACATCGGTGTCACTGCTGCCAGCTGCGGCTATGAGCCACACGAATGCGCTCTCACCGCGGCTTCCGTCCGCATTCAGAGAAGTCACGCTGAAGCGGTAGGGCTGATCGGCAGAAAGATTGTTCTGATGGAGGGTAAGCGCGGTATAAGGCGTGTTATCCTCCTTATTGAGCATGTTTCCGTCCTGATCGGTAAGCTCTACGCAGAAATTATCAACATTGCCGGCTTCCCAGGAGATGCGTACACCATTTTCGCCAACAACATAAACACCGTTTTCAAATGCCTGCGCATCGGTAACAGTGATGACGGGAGCGCCGGCTGCAGGCGCGGGCGTTTCCTCGGCGGCCATCTCGGAATACCTTTCGAGATATTCGCGCGTCAGCATATCACACTTGCCCGTTACCTGAATGGAAGGATCGACATTGTCCTTGATATACTGCTGGAAGGCCTCGACTGCCGCGTAAGTCTTCTTGCCGTAATCACCGTCAGCTTTTCCATCAAGATATCCGGTCGCGATGAGCATTTCCTGAACGCGCTTGATGGAAGCTGCATTGGAATTCTCGTCTATCACGTCGCCCTTTGCCTCATCGGGTTCGGCAGTGGGCACGGGTATGGGAGTGGGAGTGGGTTCCTGAGTGGGCGCAGCCGTGGGCTGATTATCCTCCCACCAGTCTACATAATAATCAAGATATGCCAGCGTGCGGTCATCACATACGCCGTCTTCATTGACCGCGTCGTAGCCCAGCAGATCATTGACGCGCATCTGGAAGGACTTGACCGCATTCTTCGTGGTCTCACCGTACTTACCGTCCACATCGTCCTCGGAAAGGATACCGAGGCGCATCAGCTGCAGCTGAACATACTTGATCTCCTCGGGAGAGGAATTCTCATCGATAATCCTGCCGGCCTGAGTGGGGGAAGGAGTAACAGGTGCGGGAGTGGGGGTGGGCTTCATTGCTATATCGGTCTGAAGCAGCCATGTAATGGTCTTCTTGCCCGCAATGCCGTCCACATCCAGCTTGGGATCGATAGCATAAGTATCGTTCATATACTGCTGGAAATCCTTGACCGCCTGTCTGGTTGCATCGTCATACTGGCCGGTTATGCCGTTTTCATCAAGCCAGCCCAGGTCTACCAGCAGCTTCTGCAGCTTCTTGATAAGTTCGGGATCGGACTTGGAATTGATGGTCAGATCGCCCAGACCGCCCTCGGGAGTGGGTGCGGGAGTAGGCGTGGCAAAATCGGAAGCATTGCCCGACAGATCCGGATTGGTGAATTCCATCCAGGAATGAGTCGGATCGGTAATGGCAGCAAAGGTCGCTGCGGCATAAGGCGTGGGAGTGGGGGATTCGGGGGCCTGCCAGATATCGAGTCCGGTAGTTGCCGGAGCTTCGGTACGCTTGTCGGCAGAACTGGTGAAATAGTTTACCAGCGCAATAACGCCTACCGCTACCGCCAGTACCAGCACTGCCGCGATGCCGACCACCATAGCCATGCGTGCGCCGCGATGATCTCCGTCATCGCTGCTGCCGCCGAAACCTGCCGCGCCGCCGCCTTTGCGCTGCGCGATATATCCGGTTCCGTTCTCTTCAAAGAAGAAATGACGCTTGGACGGATCATCTACCCCTTCTACAGAAGCACGCAGTTTATTTATGCCTGCATCGAACTGGTCCTCAGAACCGGGTTCGGGCACTATTTCGCCGGAATTAAGCCTGCGGGCACAGTCTCTGGGGAGATATTCACGGATCCTGATCTTTACATTTTTCTTGGTATCCAGTGCAGAATATACGATTCCGCCGGAATCCTGACCAAGTGCTCGGCCGATCAAAAAACGCTGATTATATACCAGCGTGCCGGGCAGCAGCTGTATCTGAGGTACGGCAGCGCGGGCGTCGCGTCCGCAATGCGGACATACGTCCTGACCGCCATTCTCCTCGAAACAGTACATACACAGATTTTCAAAAGCCATTATCTCAACTCCTTAACCAAACGGGAGATCATTTAATATCTTTGACGTATAAACAATTCGGATGGTTCACATCTGTACCGGATGAAAATATTCTCAGGGACGTTCTTCGCCTATGAGGATCTCCCAAAGATCATCAGGAGTCTTTGCAACCGCATCGGCCTTGTCGAATTCTTCCGGGCTGCCGTAGCCGTATTCCACGCCTACGCTTGCGACCCCTGCTTCGATAGCACCCTCTATATCATAGATACGATCGCCAACCATGACCGCATGCCTGCGATCTTCGGCGTCCGGAAGCGCATTCATGATTATCTCGCGCTTTTCTGCCGAATGATTTGTCAGGCTGATCGCGCTTACCCTGTCAAAATAGGGCATTAGGCCGAAATATTCCAGTATCTGCAGACAGAATTTCTCGGGCTTTGCGCTGGCGAGCGCTATCTTGCCGCCGCGCTCCTTTATTCCCTTTATCAGTTCCGTTATGCCGGGATAGACGCGGTTTTCCTTCCAGCCCAGCACGGAATAACGTTCTCTGTAGAGTTCGACAGCCTTGTGGGCATCCTCTTCCGAAAGATGCGCCACATTCTGAAATGACCATACCAGCGGCGGACCGATGAACGCGCGCATAGCTTCATCCGCAGGCACTTCGGCGCCCATCTTCACAAGCGCATGCTTTGCACAGTTTATGATACCCTCTGCCGATGCGGTAAGCGTGCCGTCCAGATCAAACAGATACCATTCATACTTCATGTCAAACACCACCGGTCTGCATAATAATCCTATTATATTATTTTACACGATGATTGTGACTATCTACTGCAACGATTATGAAAATAGTATGCGCACACATTCGGTCCAAAGCAGATTGACACATCAGCCCTCAGGTGATATCATTCATAAACAGAGCACAGCTTCATGCATTTATGGAAGGAACTGATATATATGATGAAAATAACCTCTCTCATCGCCGCCCGCAGCAGCGACGCATTTGCAAACCGTCCCGCCCGCATCGTATGCCTCGGCGACAGCGTCACTCACGGCTGCTTTGAGGTATATGTAAACCGTCACGGCAATATTGACACCGTATATGATACCCCCAGCGGATATGTCCGCCGTCTGCAGGACGAGCTGCTCAATCTCTACCCTGCCAGCGCTGTCAGCGTAATAAATGCCGGCATCTCCGGCGACAGCACTACCGGCGCACTCAAGCGCTTCGACCGTGATGTTACGGTATTCAATCCCGACCTCGTCACCGTATGCCTCGGCCTCAACGACAGTATGGCCCCTGACGCGGACGCCTCTCTCGAGACCTATCGCGCCAACATGACCGAGATATTCAACCGCATAAAGGGCATCGGCGCCGAAGCAATGCTGATCACCCCCAGCATGATGTGTTCCTATGTTGATCCTTCTCTCCCGGAAGGCATTCTCCGCGATATCGCAGCTGAAGCCGCAAAGCGTCAGACCGGCGGAATCCTCACCGCCTTCGTCGATGCCGCCCGCGAAATAGCCCGCGAAGCAGGCATACCCATAGCTGATGCATATGCCCACTGGCAGGCCCTTGAGCATGCCGGCGTAGATACCACCGCGCTGCTCTCCAACCATATCAATCATCCCACCCGCAAAATGCACGATGTATTCGCAAACAAAATAATCGAGCAGATGCTCTGATTATCCATTGGACCAAAAAAGCGGACGGCAAAAGCCGTCCGCTTTTTATTATGCAGTATGATCAGGCAAACTTACGCACGCAGGCAACCATGCGCACATGCTTTTCTCTGCTGAGTTCTTCACGCAGCGCCTGAGAAATAGGTGCGTCTACTTCGATAGCCATTATTGCATCGCCGCCTTCGCAGGTACGGAATACCTGCATAGTGGCAATGTTCACCTTATAGCGTGCAATGAGCGTACTTACGCCTGCAATAACGCCGGGCATATCCCTGTGACGGATCACCAGCGTATCCTGAGATACCCTGAAAGAAACCGCCATGCCGTTGATCTCATCAATACGGATATTGCCGCCGCCGACAGAGCTTGCGCGCACATTGATGGTGCCGCCCTTATCGCCGGTAAGTTCCAGGATAGCGGTGTTGGGATGCGCCTCTGCCAGTTCAACTGTCTTGAATTCAAATTCAAAGCCGTTCTGAGCAGCGATCTCAAGACTGTCGCGCAGGTTGGGATCATCTACCGCCATACCCATCAGACCTGCCAGCAGGGCGCGGTCGGTACCGTGTCCTCTGTAGGTATCCGCAAAGGAGCCGTGCAGGGTGATCTCTGCCTTGACTACGTTCTCACCGAGCAGCTCACGTGCGGCAAAGCCAATACGCGCTGCACCTGCGGTATGAGAACTGCTGGGACCGATCATTATAGGTCCAATGATATCAAACAGATCCATGTGAGTACCTCCCGGATCACTTTTTCTTAGTCTCTATGGAATCAATGAGCTTCTGCTTCATCTGCTCATCGGGCTGGATGTGTATTACCTTCACCCTGCCCTCATCGCCGTACGCCAGAGCGCACACCTCGATATCCGCCTTGGAACGTGTATAAACGCTGGGATGGCTGCCGGGGTACTTGCCCTCTATCTCCTCGGGCGTACCCACTGCCAGAATGCTGCGGGTCACTACGGTCAGCGCCTCACGGGGCCTGCCATTTGCATATATCCTGCAGATCCTGAATGTGATACCCTCGATCACATAGACATAGTCCATTATGAACCTGCGCACCAGCTGCAGCGCGATGAAACCGCCGAATGCCCAGAATGCCAGCGAAGCAATGCTGTTATCGTATATATCGCCGGTGATCATAAAGCTCACGACGGCTGCGATGAACTGGAAAACCAGCAGCATCACGACTATGCCTACTATGAGCAGGATACCCTGCCACCACTTCAGCTTAGGATTCGAAATTCTCTGCTGCATCGGTCAGTTCCTCCCATTCCTCGTAAAGCTCGTCCAGTCTTTCCTTTGCGGCCGCATGATCATGGGCAACCTGCGCGGCACGTTCGCCGTCGCGGTAAACATCGGGATCGCCCATCAGCACTTCGAGTTCTTCTATACGCTCCTCGGTATTGGCTATATCCTTCTCGGTCTGCGCAAGGCGGGCTTCCAGCTGCTTCCTGCTTTCCTGCCTGAGCCTCTTCTTACGCTTTTCCTTCTCCATCTGAGTGCGGGTAATGCCGGAACTTTCTTCCGTATCCACACCCGCTTCCTCAAGGCGCTTCTTATTGAGATAATCATCGTAATTGCCGATGAATTCCCTTGCACCTTCAGCGGTAAGTTCAATAACCTTATTGGCAACGCGGTTTATGAAGTAACGGTCGTGAGATACGGTGAGCATTGTGCCCTCGAAATCAAGCAGCGCACCTTCAAGAACCTCACGGGAATCCATATCCAGATGGTTGGTAGGTTCGTCCAGCATCAGCAGATTGTCTTTCTTGAGCATCAGCTTTGCCAGCGCCACTCGTCCGCGCTCACCGCCGGAAAGCTCGCCTATCTTCTTGAACACCTCTTCGCCGGTGAACAGGAAAAGCGCCAGCACGCCGCGGACATCGCCGGGCTCCAGCCACGGGAAATCGTCCCATACCTCGCTCATTATGTCCTTCTCATTATGAAGGGCAGACTGCTGCTGGTCGTAATAACCCATATCGACATTGCTGCCGAATATTATCTGACCGCCGTCGAGCGAAGACTGACCCACTATTGCATTGAGCAGAGTTGACTTGCCTACACCGTTGGGACCGATCAATGCAACGCGGTCGCCCGCACGCAGATGTATGTTCAGATTGCTGAAAAGCGTACGCGCACCGAAGCTCTTGGTAAGTCCCTTAAGCATCAGCACATCGTCGCCGGTGCGGCGGCGTGCCTCGAAGGAAAAGCGTACCTTCTTTTCGGAAACCGGCTTTTCCACCAGTTCCATCTTTTCCAGCATCTTTTCACGGCTCTCGGCCGCCCTTATGGAATTCTCCCTGTTATACATGCGGTAGCGCTCGATGATCGCCTTCTGACGGGCTATCTCTGCCTGCTGCAGCTTGTATTCCTTGAGCCTTCTTTCGATATCCGCCTGACGCTTCACGGTGAACTGATCGTAATTGCCTTCATACTGGGTAAGATGGCGCATGCTCAGCTCTGCCATGCAATCGCACACGGAGTTCATGAAATATCGGTCATGGGAAATTACCAGCACGGTGCCCCTGTATTTGCGCAGGGTCTCTTCCAGCCACTGAGTGGACGCCAGGTCCAGATGGTTGGTCGGCTCGTCCAGCATGAGAAGTTCGGGCTGGGTGAGCAGCAGCCTTGCCAGGCACAGGCGTGTCTTTTCGCCGCCGGAGAGCAGCGAAGCCACCTGATCGCGCTTATCGTCCGCAAAACCCAGACCTGCAAGTACGCCCTGTATGCGGCTGGGCCATTCGTAGCCGCCGGCATCCTCAAAACGGTCCATCAGTCGGGAATATTCCTTGGATATCCTGTCGAATTCCTCGGGATCGGAGTGCTTTTCGGCCATCTCCGCTTCCATATCGCGCAGCCTTGCTTCCATGCGGCGCACGGGCTCGAACACACGCTCAAGCTCCTGCTGTACGGTAAGCTCGCCCACGATATCCGCCTGCTGGGTCAGCATGCCCACGCGGGTACCTTTTATCATGGTAATGGTGCCGGAATCCGGTTCCATCTCGCCTGCGATCAGTCTGAACAGCGTGGATTTGCCGGAGCCGTTTACGCCCACGAGACCCATGCGCTGTCCCTGATGCAGCACCAGATTTATGTTTTCAAGCACCGATTTCATGACGAACGCCTTGGAGACGTCGTTCACGCTCAGAAGTATCATTCTTTATACTCCCTGCCAGCGTCCGGATGCACCGCAAGGCAGCACGCCGCCCGCAGTAACAGGCAGCACGATCTCATCCGCGCATACAGTGCCGCCGCGGTACTTCTGAACGGTCATGGTAAGCATGTTGTTCAGAACCGCAGGCTGCAGGCCGGTGGTATAGCTGTTGATCAGCATAAACAGCGCGTTATCGGAAAGCACCTGAGCGCATGCGGAAACCAGTCCGTACAGCTCATTTTCCAGCTTCCATACTTCGCCGCCGGGGCCGCGTCCGTAGGAGGGGGGATCCATCAGAATGCCGTCGTACTTATTGCCCCTGCGGATCTCGCGGGCAACGAACTTGCCGGCATCTTCGATGATCCAGCGGGTGGAAGTCTCGTCAACCTTGGAAAGCTCCCTGTTTTCGCCTGCCCACTGTACCATGCCCTTTGCCGCGTCAACATGGGTAACATGAGCGCCGGCACGGGCGCATGCAATGGTTGCACCGCCGGTATAGCCAAAAAGATTCAGGACCTTCACGGGACGGCCTGCGTTCTTGATAAGACCAGCCATCCAATCCCAGTTGACCGCCTGCTCGGGGAACAGACCGGTGTGCTTGAATCCGGTGGGACGCACGTAGAACTTCAGGTCGCGATAATTGATGGTCCACTTCTCGGGCATCTTCTTGCGGAATTCCCACTCACCGCCGCCGCGCGCAGAACGATGATACCATGCATCCGCTTTTTCCCACAGCTCGGGCTGCTGCTTGGGCCAGATGGCCTGGGGGTCGGGACGCCTGAGAATAATGCCCTTCCAGCGCTCCAGCTTTTCGCCGTCGCCGGTATCTATAACTTCGTAATCCTGCCAGTCAGCAGCAATAAACATGAAATCACCTCATATATATTATAGGCCAAAAATGTTATAAAACAAGCGGACGGGGAAGAATAGTTCCTCGTCCGCCCGATATTATCATCACTGAACAACCGTGCTCACGGCATTGGGGTTGTCATAAACGGTATCTGTCTCAGCATCGTACAGCGGCGGATTGCAGATACCGCAGGGAGTTACGTAGCCGAGAGTATGCGCTTCATAAAGAGAGACCTTGGGCGAAGTGGCATATGCGTATTTGCACATTTTGGTATGATAGAATGTACTGCCTTCTTCCGCGCTGAGATATACATATACGGTAGTATCCACATATTCCGGCGCGATCAGATCAAGTCCGCCTTCAGCCACAGCATAATCGGACATATTGTAACCTTCCGGCATCTCGGGACCGAACAATTTTGCATTAGGTTCCATCGCCACCAGATTGGTACGTGTTCCGTCAGCCCTTTCGGGAATGGGTACAAAGAGTATCGCCAGCGCGGCGCATGTGCACATCACAGTCACCGCAGCCTTTATGACCCTGTTCCAACGGCATCTGTCCTGCCACATAAGGTACAGTCCGTACGGGAAACATATAAGCAGCCATTTAACGTAATTGATGCGTTTGGCTTTTCTCACATATTCACCCCCATACCGACAAAATTCGACAAAATAACACTCTATATTTTATACTTTTTGGGTTAACCTGTAAACACAAAAGCGCCCCAAAAAGGCACTTTCCCCAAAATGTAATTTAGTCAATACTTCCGTAATAAATTATACAGTGGTTAAGATACAGATGAGATACTGTACAGACTTGCAGGAATGATATCAAAATTAACGGCAACGTAGTAAAATAGTTTCATCTCACACAGAATTCTTAGCTGGAGCGTGATTTGATGCAGCGTTCACCCGCTGAAATTTTGGGAATTGCCCCGGGCACTTCCAAAGAAGAGGCCCGCAAGGCATACCGTGCGCTGGCTCGCCGCTGGCATCCGGACCGCTTTATGCCCGGTCCCGAGCGCGAATGGGCAAATGTGAAAATGACCGAAATAAACACTGCCTACGCCGAGTATACCAAAAACATCATAAAGCACTCCGAACCCCTTGTGACCGACCTCAGCAAGGTAAAGGCGCTCATCGATGACGGAAGGCTCACCATGGCAAGGGAACTGCTGATGACCATGCCCACCCGCTGTGCCGAATGGAATTATCTTTTTGGTACCCTGCTCATGAAGCTGTCCGACACCAGAAAGGCACTCATGTATCTCTCCGTTGCCGCCCATCAGGAGCCCGACAACAGGAAGTACACCGAAGCCCTCTCTCAGGCTCAGCGCAAATCAATATTCCGCAAACCCCGCCTTTTCGGCAGATGATCCTCGTGGATATCCACGGGGATTTTTTATTGACTAAACGCGTCCACCGTGATATATTGAGCATATCAGGCTATTCTACCGAAAAGAGGCTTTCTGTATGAATTACTGGACTCAGAGCAAACAGAACATATTCGTGGCCGCCCACCGCGGCTGGTCTTCAAAATATCCCGAGAACACCATGGAAGCCTACAAGGCGGCCGCCGAAGCGGGCGTTGACCAGATAGAAACCGATATCCGCATCACCAAGGACGGCGAACTGGTGCTCATTCACGATGCCACTGTAGACCGCACCACCGACGGCACCGGTCTCGTGCGCGAAAAGACCCTTGCCGAACTGCGTCAGCTGGACGCCGGCAGCTGGAAGGGCGCGGAATTCACCGGCTGCAAAATTCCCACCCTCAAGGAATTCATGGATTTCATCGCAACCCTTCCCGAAATGACCATCGATTTCGAACTGAAGGAATATCCCGTCGAAGGCCGCGATGAGATATCCTACGAAGTCTGCGACCGCGTGCTGAAAATGATCGACGAATACGGCTTTACCGACCGCTGCGTCATCAATACCTTCAACGCAAAGCTGCACGAATATATCCGCGAAAAGTACGGCAATAAGTACCGCCAGCACGTATATTTCCCCATCGTCCATATGGGCGAATACACCATCGATCCCTATTCCTACGGCTACTGCGTGTGCATGTTCGGCGAAGGCATAATGGCCGAAAAGGAAGAATTCGACAAGATGACCGCCCGCGGCATTCAGCCCTGGGCAGGCGCTGCCGTCAAAAACGCAGAAGGCGTTGATATGGCCATCGAGCGCGGTGCGGAGCTCATTACCTGCAATAACGTAGACGAAGTACTCAATCTGCTGCGCGAGCGCGGCTATCATAAATAACAGAGGTGTAGACAAAATGGCCAAGGAATTCTACCGCATTACCGTAGCGGGTCTTGAACGCGACCTGCCCCTTTGCCCCCTTAACGACAAGCTGATGATAGCCGGCTTCGTCATCTTCGGCGACCCCGAGCTCACCTGCGCCACCGCCCGCGACCTGCTGGCAAAGGCTCCCGAATACGACGTGCTTATCACCGCAGAATCCAAGGGCATCCCTCTTGCCCACGAAATGGCACGTCAGGCAGGCGACGACCGCTACATACTGGCCCGCAAGTCCGTAAAGCTGTACATGAAGAACGTGCTTAAGGTGGAAGTTCAGTCCATCACCACCTCCAAGCTGCAGACCCTGTATATCGACGGTGCCGACGCCGAATACATGAAGGGCAAGCGCGTGCTCATCGTAGATGACGTTATCTCCACCGACGAATCCCTGCGCGCCATCGAGCATCTGGTCGAGGCAGCCGGCGGCAATATCGTAGGCCGCATGTCCATCCTCGCCGAAGGCGACGCCATCGACCGCAAGGATATTACCTACCTTGCACCCCTGCCGCTGTTCAATGCCGAGGGCGATCCCCTCTGATAAATCCTCCGCAAAAGGCGGTCTTCCGTAAAAGGAAGACCGCCTTTTTATTCTTAAACCGCCCGTATCCTCATATCCTTGAGAAAGCTGACATACGGGAGGGAGATATTTCTGTTCGATCTTTTTGATTTCAGCCGCACCATAGCCGCACCCCTGTTCTCAGAAAAGGCATATCCGTGGGAAGCTCTGCGCAGCCTGCAGAGCTTCATATACGAAACCGGTGAATCTCTGACCGATGAATATATCCGCACAGGCGATATATGGATAGCCCGCGATGCCGTCGTGGCGCCCACGGCTTGCATATCAGGCCCCTGCATAATCGACCATGGTGCCGAGATCCGTCACGGCGCATTCATCCGCGGCAGCGTTATAATCGGCAAAAACTGCGTGGTCGGCAATTCCTCCGAAGTGAAAAATTCAATATTGTTCGACGGCGCGCAGGCTCCCCATTTCAATTATGTAGGCGACAGTATTCTGGGTTTCAAAGCTCACATTGGCGCAGGCGTCATAACCTCCAACCTGAAATCCGACAAAACATCTGTCACCGTATGCGGAATCGATACCGGACTGCGCAAGCTTGGCGCGCTGATAGGCGATCATGCGGAGATAGGCTGCGGCGCCGTGCTGTGTCCCGGCACAATGATCGGCAGAAATTCCACAGTATACCCGCTTTCCATGGTGCGCGGCTGCGTGCCTCCGGGATATATATACAAATCCGCAGAAAATATTGTGGTTAAACGGGAGGAATGACATGGGCAGATTATTCGGAACAGACGGCATACGCGGAATCGCAAATACCGAAATAACCTGCGAACTCGCCATGAAACTGGGCATCACCGCCGCTTCCGTGCTGCGCGGGCGCTGCTTCCTCATGGGCACCGATTCCCGCCCCTCCGCCGACATGCTGGCTTCCGCAATGGCGGCGGGGCTTTGTGCGGCAGGCGCAGATGTACTTCACGCAGGCATAATCCCGACTCCCGCCGTGGCATATCTCACCCGCAAATATGGCTGCGATGCGGGTATAGTCATCTCCGCATCACACAACCCTCCCGAATACAACGGCATAAAGTTTTTCTCAAAGGACGGTCTGAAGCTGTCGGATTCACTGGAATCACGTATGGAATCGCTGCTGTCCGTAAAGTCGCCTTCTCTTCCGCAAAACACAGGCAGAATAAGCCATATACACACCGCCGCCGTAAAGGATTATCTCGACAGCCTGCGCGATGCTGCAGAGGCTGCCCTGAAGGGACTGCGCATTGCCGTGGATTGCGCAAACGGCGCCGCTGCGGTAACTGCCGGCGAATTATTCCGCTCGCTGGGTGCAAATGTGCAGCTGCTCAACTGCGATACACGCTCCGGCAATATAAATGTAAACTGCGGCGCCACCGACATGGCTCGCCTGCGCGAGTTCGTAATTGCCGAAAATCTCGACGCAGGCATAGCTTTCGACGGCGATGCAGACCGCTGCCTGCTGACAGACGAAAACGGAAACATGGTAGACGGCGATATGATTCTCGCCATATGCGCACATGATATGCAGAAACAGGGGAAACTTACCCCGGGCGAGATAGTCGGCACGGTTATGAGCAACCTGGGACTCGTCCGCTTCTGCGCAGCAAACGGCATAAGATTCGAAGCCACACGCGTAGGCGACAGATATGTTCTGGATAAGATGCTGGAAGACAGCTGCAGCCTCGGCGGCGAACAATCGGGGCACATCATTTTCCTCGATCATTCCACCACAGGGGACGGACAGCTGACCGCGCTGAAGCTGCTGTCAATAATGAAACGCAGCGGCGAAAGGCTGAGCAGCCTTGCAGGCATAATGAAGAAATACCCTCAGCTGCTGGTGAATATACCCGTTTCTTCCGAAGGCATGCGCCGTTTCCGCGAAAGTACCGAAATCTCCCGTGTGACAGAATCCGCCAAAACTGTCCTCGGCGATTCCGGAAGGCTGCTCATCCGCCCGTCTGGCACCGAGCCCCTAATCCGCATAATGGCAGAAGGGGAGGATGAGGAGCTTATCCGCACAGTAATTGACGATATCGTACAAAAATTCCGCAATATTTTGTAGCAGGCAGCAGGGAGATGCACCTTTCGCGGCGAATTATATTATGATATCCCTTTGCGAAAAGGAGCAATACGATAATGAAGCATTCTTTGGCTGAGCTGGCTAAGCTGGCTGAATCCGAAAACATAACCATGGGTCGCGCCGCTATGGCCGAACAGGTAGAGCAGGAACATTCCACCGAAGAAGAAGTATATAACCGCATGCTGCGCGCGCTGAACGTAATGCGCGAATCCGTAGTATCCGGCATGGACCCCAACACCCGCAGTCTTTCCGGTCTCACCGGCGGTCAGGCCAGCAAGCTGAAGGCACTGGCAGATTCCGGTAATTCCGTTGGCGGCGAAGTGCTGGGCCGTGCTACCGCAAACGCCCTCGCCGTTGCCGAACTGAACGCCGCAATGGGCCGTATCGTTGCCGCACCTACCGCAGGCGCCTGCGGCATCATTCCCGGCGCGCTCACCTCCGCAGCCGAGCGTTTCAACCTTTCCGAAGAGGAACTGGTGGACGCACTCTTCTGCGCAGCAGGCGTCGGCGCAGTAATCGCCCATCGTGCCAGCATTTCCGGCGCAGAAGGCGGCTGTCAGGCAGAGTGCGGCTCCGCAGCAGCCATGGCTGCTGCAGCACTGACTCAGATAAAGGGCGGCACTCCTACCCAGTGCGCCCGCGCATGCGCATTTGCTCTCATGAATCTCATGGGTCTGGTATGCGACCCCGTGCAGGGTCTTGTTGAAATACCCTGCGTATACCGCAATGTCATCGGCGTGGCTGCAGCTTTCACCGCCGCAGACCTTGCGCTGTCCAATTGCCGTCTGCCCCTCGATCCCGATGATATCGTGGATACCATGGGCAAAGTTGGTCGCAGCCTCCCCAGCGAGCTGCGCGAGACCGGCAGAGGCGGCTGCGCCACCTGTCCCGTAAAGTGCATGGACTGATATACAAAAAACAGGTACCGCTTGATTATGAGCGGTACCTGTTTTTTTGTATTGTCATATCAGTTCGCGGTCATTATGAGCACAGCGTCCTTCTTTACGCGCTTCATGCCTCTGTTTGCCATAGGCAGCGCCCATACTCCGTTATCGGGACGCGCATCATCAGAAACAAGCGTATATTCGCCAGTTTCGGGATCGAACCATCTCACTGTATAGCTGCGTGCCGCAAGTCCGTGTACGGTGCATGCCTTGGTTGAGGTAGGCCCAAAGTATCCTACAACTGTGGTCATCTCATCGTCGGCAGTGAAATAAGCCTCATCACGCCTTCTGAGAGCATCGGAGAATATGAACTGATCCACCATTTCCTGTATGGGCCTGAGCTTGTACCAACCCACGCTTTCATACATATCCTTCATGTACATCAGCTGCTGTGCGCCGGGCAGTTCGAGTCCGTCCCACCATGCCATGTCGCCCCAGCCGATGCCGCCAACGCCGGCTTCCCACTGCAGTTCCCACACGCCGTTGCAGCCATAGGTATATCCGCAGCAGCCGTTCTGCATGGCAGCGTATGCCATATAGCGCATCATCTTATCGGTTATAACCCGGGACATCGCCTCATTGGAATCGATACCCTCATACAGTCCCTCGCTCTCCACCACCGGAATGCGGGGGAATCTCTTTTTGTATTCGCTGTAATTGCGGCCGCAGACTTCGAAATCTCCGTGGGCGCCCTGAGTCATGGCAAGGTCATACCACTTTTCGCCCATGTAGATGTCCGTAAACGGCAGTCCCGCTGCCTGATGCACAGACTGCAGATTGCCGTAGGAATCCCATTTCTCCGTTTCAAGGGCTACCTCGCGCCATTTTTCGGTCATTTCCTGCTTTGTATTCGGGAAATATCCCGGCAATTCACCGGCCAGCGTCCATATTACGGGATAAGCGCCATAGCGGGCAATGAGATACTTTGCCAGCAGCTTATAGCGCTCTACCATGCCGTCCCTGCATATGGCCGAACCCCATGAATAACCAACGGCATTCACCAGACCGGCATCGGCGATATACTTCATCTTCAGGTCAACATTGTTTTTCAGAAATTCCACGTCAGGAATGAGTCCGTGCTCGCTGTCAACGAGATATTCATCATATCGTCCGAACAGATGATAGTCCTTGCCATCGCGGAAATTGGACTGATATACCGTGAATTTCTGTTCCACGCGCTTGTCTACGCACACCTTGAACTGGCTTTCATATTTGGGACAATTGGATTCATCCCATCTCTCCTCGGTGACAAAAGTCCAATGGGTGTCGCCCAGCCAGAAGAAGGGAGTGCCGTCATCGTAAATAAGATAGCGTCCCTGCGGACCGAGCCTCAGAAAGCCGTGCTTATATATATCGAGTTCGCCCTCATAAGGCACACATTCTATCTCTCCGCACGTCTCAAAGTCTGCATTCTCATCAGATGCTTTGATCGAAAAACTCCATGCTCCGGCGCAGGTCAGCGCAGTGCGCACTTTCCATGTACCGTTGCCGTCCCAGAAGGCCAATCGTTTGATAGAGCGCCCGTCAGGACCGGTGAATTCTGCGATAACATCTACATCCTGAAATGGATTGTCATATATCTTTTCGGTGTTCAATACTATTTCAAAAGCCTGCCACTGTGCACTCTTCATATTATTAGCCTCCTTACTATCTATATAATATCAGAAATCATTCGCTTTGGCAAGGGAATCGCATAAATATCGCCCCGTCCACAGACGGGGCGCACATTTTCAAACCCTCCGGATTTTCGCCGCAGCGAAAATCTGCCGCTCGGCGGGGGTGCTGGGGCATCGACCCCGCTTTCTTTCCCCGCTGCCCTACAACATAAAAAACCGCCCGGACTATAAAGTCCGGGCGATCTTTTTATATAAGCTGTTATTAGTCAGCCAGGATGCTGGTAACAACGCCGGAACCTACGGTACGGCCGCCTTCACGGATAGCGAAACGCAGACCCTCTTCGCAAGCGATGGGAGTGATCAGGGTGATCTCCATGTCGATGTTGTCGCCGGGCATTACCATCTCAACGCCTTCGGGCAGCTTGATGTTGCCGGTAACGTCGGTGGTACGGAAGTAGAACTGGGGACGATAGCCATTGAAGAAGGGAGTATGACGGCCGCCTTCTTCCTTGGTCAGCACGTACACCTGGCCGATGAAGTGGGTGTGGGGCTGAATGGAGCCGGGCTTGGCCAGGACCTGACCGCGCTCGATTTCGTTGCGCTGAATACCACGCAGCAGGGCGCCGATGTTGTCGCCAGCCTGAGCGTCGTCCAGCAGCTTGTGGAACATTTCAACACCGGTCACAACCACGGAGCGGGGCTTTTCGGTCAGACCAACGATTTCCACAGTGTCGCTCACCTTCACCATGCCGCGTTCGATACGGCCGGTGGCCACGGTGCCGCGGCCGGTGATGGAGAACACGTCTTCAACAGGCATCAGGAAGGGCTTGTCGGTAGCGCGTTCGGGAGTGGGAATGTAAGCGTCAACCTGATCCATCAGTTCGAAAATGCACTGGCATTCGGGAGCAGACTTGGGATCGGTGCCGCCGTTCTGCATGTATTCCAGAGCCTTCAGAGCGGAGCCCTTCACGATCGGAATGTCATCGCCGGGGAATTCGTATTCGCTCAGCAGATCGCGAACTTCCATTTCCACCAGTTCAAGCAGTTCTTCGTCGTCCATCAGGTCGCCCTTGTTCATGAACACAACGATGTAGGGCACGCCAACCTGACGGGCCAGCAGGATGTGTTCACGGGTCTGGGGCATGGGGCCGTCGGGAGCAGACACCAGCAGGATAGCACCGTCCATCTGAGCAGCGCCGGTGATCATGTTCTTAACATAGTCGGCGTGGCCGGGGCAGTCCACGTGGGCATAGTGACGATTTTCGGTTTCGTATTCCACGTGTGCGGTGTTGATCGTGATTCCGCGGGCCTTTTCTTCGGGGGCCTTGTCGATTTCATCGTAGCGCATGGCCTGGGCTTCGCCCTTCAGAGCCAGCGTCATGGTGATGGCGGCGGTCAGGGTGGTCTTGCCGTGGTCGACGTGACCAATCGTACCGATGTTTACGTGGGGCTTGCTACGATCAAACTTCTGCTTGGCCATGCCATCCTCCTTTGATGAAACAACCTTCACGGCCATTTACATTGCCTATTTATGTTCACGGCACC
>JAZRPZ010000073.1:0-228069 GCA_045649485.1 Clostridia bacterium | reverse complement strand
GTGAAATGATGGGTATTCCTTCTTCCAGGGGAATAAATGGGTTCAAACCCCGAAAATATGATGAAGCGGAATAGAACAAAGTAACGAACAAATGAAAAGAGGGGCGTTTTCATGCTCCTCTTTTTTTGAATTCAGAAGTTTGTAACAAAATAGGCCAAAAAGAATCCGGAAGGCTCTTGCAATACCGGCGGCTGTGTGCTATAATTTCACGGATCACGCACGCGTACCCATGTGCCGCTTGTGCCGCAAAAGCGGTGGCTTGCACGAAAGAGGAACGCGGTGGAAAAACAAGGAGGAAAAAACCATGGCTGTCATCTCTATGAAGCACCTGCTGGAAGCAGGCGTCCACTTCGGTCATCAGACCCGTCGCTGGAACCCCAAAATGGCCCCCTACATCTTCACCGAACGTAACGGCATCTACATCATCGACCTGCAGAAGACCGTCCGCAAGATCGACGAAGCTTATATGTTCGTTCGCGACATCGCACTGGAAGGCAAGTCCATCCTGTTCGTTGGCACCAAGAAGCAGGCTCAGGAGTCCATCGAGTCCGAGGCAAAGCGCTGCGGCATGTACTACGTTAACAATCGCTGGCTGGGCGGCACCCTGACCAACTTCCGCACCATCCAGACCCGTATCAAGCGCCTGAACGAGATCGACGCCATGGAGAAGAATGGCCAGTTCGAGCTGCTGCCCAAGAAGGAAGTTATCAAGCTGATCGCTGAGCGCGAAAAGCTCGAGAAGAACCTGGGCGGCATCCGCGAAATGAAGAAGCTCCCCGGCGCAATGTTCGTTGTTGATCCCCGCAAGGAGCGCATCGCTGTTTCCGAAGCACGCATGCTGAACATCCCCATCGTTGCTATCGTTGACACCAACTGCGATCCCGACGAGATCGATTACGTCATCCCCGGCAACGACGACGCTATCCGTGCCGTTAAGCTGATCGCTGGCAAGCTGGCAGACGCAGTTCTGGAAGGCAAGCAGGGCGAGCAGTCCGAGAATACCGCCGAAGCTCCCGCAGCTGAGGCAGCCGCAGAATAATTCAGCGGTTACGACTAACTGTATAGGAGGAAATAACCATGGCTGAAATCAGCGCAAAGGTAGTTATGGAGCTCCGCGGCCGTACCGGCGCGGGCATGATGGATTGCAAGAAGGCCCTCGCAGCCACCGAAGGTGACATCGAGAAGGCTATTGACTTCCTGCGTGAGAAGGGTCTGGCTTCCGCTGCTAAGAAGCAGAGCCGTATCGCTTCCGAAGGTATCGTTGGTTCTTACATCTGCGACAAGTGCGGCTGCGGCGTCCTCGTTGAGGTTAACTGCGAGACCGACTTCGTTGCCAAGACCGACAAGTTCCAGGCTCTGGTAACCGACGTTTGCAAGCAGATCATCCGCACCAACCCCGCAGATGTTGAAGCTCTGCTGGCTACCAAGTACTTCGCAAACGAAGAGCAGACCATCGACGAGATGGTTAAGGCTGCTACCGCCGAAATCGGTGAGAAGATCTCCATCCGCCGTTTCGCTCGTTACGAAGGCACCGAAGGCACCAAGATCGACTCCTACATCCACATGGGTGGTAAGGTTGGCGTTCTCATCGAAGCTAAGGGCGAGATCACCGATGCAGCTCTGGAAGTAATCCACGACTGCGCTCTGCAGATCGCTGCTGCTTCTCCCGTTGCTCCCGAGTACGTACGTCGCGAGGAAGTTGATCCCGCACACCTCGAGCACGAGAAGGAGATCCTGGTTGCTCAGGCTCGCAACGAAGGCAAGCCCGAGAAGATCATCGAGAAGATGGTTGAAGGCCGCATCAAGAAGTTCTATCAGGACGTTTGCCTCCTCGAGCAGGCATTTGTTAAGGACGGCGACAAGTCCGTTCAGCAGATGATCGACGAGAAGGCCAAGGGTCTGGAGATCGTTCGTTTCACCCGTTATAAGATGGGCGACGGCCTTGAGAAGAAGGTCAATGACCTGGCTGCTGAGGTTGCTGAGCAGACCGCTAAGATGGGCCTGTAATAGCACTCTTTTAAGGGAACGCGTAAGCGTTCCCTTTTTCTAAAACAAGGGAGGTTACAGTTATGTACAAGAGAATTATCCTCAAGCTTTCCGGTGAAACCCTGGCACCCACCAAGGGACAGATCAAGACCGGAAATACTCCTTCCTACACTTTTGATGCAGACCGTACCGACGCAGCAGCAAAAGCAATTGCCAAGCTGCATGATCTGGGCGTACAGGTAGGCGTTGTAATGGGCGGCGGCAATATCTGGCGCGGCCGTTTCACCGATGAGATGGATCCCGTAAATGCCGATCAGATGGGCATGCTGGCCACCATCATCAACGCTCTGGCTGTTCAGGATGCTCTGAAGCGCATCGGAAAGAAGGCTGTCGTATTCTCCGCTCAGGATATGCCTCGTTTTACCGAGCTCTACCGTGCCGACAAGGTACAGGCAGCCATGGAAGACGGCGCTATCGTACTGCTTTCCGGCGGCAGCGGCAATCCCTTCTTCACCACCGATACCGCAGCGGCTCTGCGTGCAGCCGAACTGAAGGCCGATGCAGTGTTCAAGGGCACTACCGTGGATGGCGTTTACGATTCCGATCCCCGTAAAAATCCCGATGCAAAGCTGTTGAAGGACGTAAGCTATGCCGAGTGTATCTCTCTTGGCGTAAAAGTCATGGATACTGCAGCATTCCAGATCTGCCTTGACCAGAAGATCCCCGAGATCCGCGTATTTGCAATGGATGATCTCGAAAATATCGTAAAGGTCGCAGCAGGTGAGGGACTGGGTTCCAGAGTACATGCATAAATCCCCAAAAAGGACGCAGGGTATATATCCTGCGTCCTTTTATATTTTTTTGAGTTGACATTACGGTGTTTTTTTAATACAATATTACCAGTGTCAATTACTTCTTGGAGGTTATATATATGTATAAAGAGATTATCAAGAATGCTACCACTAAAATGGAAAAGACCGTTGCTGTTGTTGTAAAGGATCTGTCCACCCTGCGCGCAGGCCGTGCCAATCCTCAGATTCTGGATAAGATCACCGTTGATTACTACGGAACTCCCACTTCTCTGAATCAGATCGGCAACATTTCTTCTCCCGAGCCCCGCATGCTGGTTATTGCTCCCTGGGAAACCAAGATGATCGGTCCCATCGAGAAGGCTATCCAGATGTCCGATCTGGGCATCAACCCCTCTAACGACGGTAAGGTCATCCGCCTGATGGTTCCCGAGCTCAACGAAGAGCGCCGTAAGGAACTGTGCAAGCAGGTTAAGAAGATGGCTGAAGAAGGCAAGGTTGCTATCCGCAATACCCGTCGTGACGCCCTTGAAGCTATCAAGAAGCTGAAGAAGGATTCCAAGATCACTGAAGATGATCAGAAGACTGCTGAAAACGAGATGCAGAAGGTCACCGATGCAAAGATCAAGGAAATCGATAAGCTCTCTGCCGATAAGGAAAAGGAGATCATGTCTATCTAACATGAGCGATATACTTACCAATGCAGCGCGCAAGATAGGTAAAATACTGAATCTGCGTCAGCGTAAAAGGTATGCAGTAACGAGCGTTGGCTGTGAAAACGGCGAACGCTCGTTAGTGTTACCTGAAAAAATGCCCAAGCATGTGGGCATAATAATGGATGGAAACGGCCGCTGGGCACAGAACAGGGGTCTGCCTCGTTCTGCAGGTCATGCGGCAGGCACGGAAGCTCTGCGCGAGATAATCCGTGCTACTGATGACTGGGGTATTTCCGCACTGACTATATACGCGTTCTCCACGGAAAACTGGTCCCGCAGCAAGGAAGAAGTATCCGCGCTGATGAATCTGCTGCTCAAGTATTTCTCTTCCGAAATAGATGAGCTCTGTGAGAAGAATGTGCGTATTACCATACTCGGAGATGTGGAAGGTATGCCTGAACCCCAGCGTGAAGCGCTGATAAAGGCAATGGCGCGCACAGAAGCGAATACCGGTCTCAGGCTGAATATCGCGCTCAATTACGGCGGCAGAGCCGAAATTATGCGTGCGGTTAAGCTTATAGCACAAAAAGCCAGGAACAACGAGATTGAGATAGACGATATCAGTGAAAAGCTTTTTGCTGATATGCTTTATACTGCCGGTCAGCCTGATGTTGATCTGCTCATCCGCACGAGCGGTGAACAGCGCCTGTCCAACTTCCTTCCCTGGCAGACTACCTATGCGGAATTTGTATTCAATGACGTGCTTTGGCCCGATTACAGCAGAGAAGTATATCTGCAGGATCTGCACACATATGCTTCCCGTGACCGCCGTTTTGGCGGAATAAAGAAAAAGTAACGGAGGTGCGGCATGCTTACCAGAGTTATAACCGGTGTGGTTCTGCTTGCCGTTGCAGGTGCGCTGATTGCGCTGCAGGGTTGGTTCCTGCGCGCTGCGGTGCTGATAATGGCCCTTGTAAGCCTGTATGAAATTTTCAACGCTTTCAAAGAAAAGGATATGCACGCCATAAGATGGCCTGGATATCTGTTCTGCGTGCTTTCGGCTGCGGCTGTTGCATTCGAAAGCCGGCTTACATGGCTTGGCGGTTCTGCCGTTATGATGGTGTTTATTGCCTGCTCTATGTGCGGCATGATTTCGGTAATACTGAAAGGCCAGCCTGATTTCAAGGCCATTGTTGCTACGGTTTTCCCGATGCTCTATCCGGGCATGTTCTATGTGTTCTTTATGAACCTGCAGAATCTTGAAGGCCGTGGCGTGACTACGCTTGCTTTGCTTATGGCGATACTTATGTCTGCCATGAATGATACCTTCGCGCTGTTTGTAGGCAGGGCGATAGGTAAGCGGAAGCTTTGTTCCGGAATCAGCCCCAAGAAGACCATTGCCGGAAGTGTTGCGGGAATCATAACCTCAGCAGTTTTTGCTGTAGCGATCCCGCTGGTTTTTCAGATTGTGGATATAAAGCTGAACGGTGCAGAAGGTGCTGCACAGCTTGCGCCGATGTGGGCGTTTGCAATATTCGGCATTATAGCCGGAGGAATCTCCCAGCTTGGCGATCTGATGGCCTCGCTCATCAAGCGTTATTGCGGCATCAAGGACTTTGGCAGGATTTTTCCCGGACATGGCGGTATGATGGACAGACTGGACGCTATTTTGTTCAGCTGTGCAGCCTGCTACATATTCTTCGCCCTGATGGGACATTGAGTTTGGAGAGAATAATATGCCCAGAACTATAGCTATTCTTGGGGCGACCGGATCGATCGGGTCGCAGGCGCTCGACATTGCGCGCAGGCATCCCGATCATTTTGTGCCCGTATGCCTGACTGCAAAATCTTCTGCAGAGAAGCTCTTTGAACTTGTTCGTGAATTCAGGCCCCGTGTTGCAGCGCTTGATATCGAACCTGCAACTATACCTGATGATGTAAAGGATTGTCAGTGGTTCTTTGGCCCGGGAAGCTCGGCGCGTGCGCTTGCTGCTTCCGGTGCAGATGATGCCCTGTGTGCAATCGTTGGTATAGCAGGTCTTGATGCGGTGTGGACTGCGCTTGATTGCTGCAAAAGAGTGCTTCTGGCAAATAAGGAGGCACTTGTTACCGGCGGTAATCTTGTTATGGAAAAGGCTGCCCGTCTCGGCAAGCCCATGCTGCCCGTTGACAGCGAGCATTCGGCCATTTTCCAGTGCCTGCAGGCCGCAAACGGCAATCCTGCCAGCCGTATAATCCTTACTGCTTCCGGCGGCGCTCTGCGCGATATGCCCATTGAGAATATATATAACGCTACCCGTGTTGATGTACTGAAGCATCCTACATGGGTAATGGGTGGAAAAATTACCGTCGACTGTGCTACAATGCTGAATAAGGGCCTTGAGGTAATAGAGGCTCATTATCTGTTCAACATGCCTGTGGATAAGATCGATGTCGTTGTGCATCCTCAGAGCGTTATCCATTCCATGGTGGAATTTGAAGACGGAGCTGTGCTTGCGCAGCTGGGCAGCCCCGATATGCGTGGTCCTATCGGCTATGCAATGGGTTATCCGGAGCGAGTACCTTACGACGGAAAGAAGCTTGATTTTACTCAGCTTTCGCAGCTTACTTTCAAGCAGCCCGACCCTGTGCGTTACCGCGCGCTGTGGCTGTCGCTTGATGCTATCAGGGCAGGCGGTACTGCGCCTGTTATCCTCAACGGCGCGAATGAAGAAGCTGTCGACTGGTTCCTCAAGGACAGGATACCCTTCGGTCGTATCTCTGAAATAGTTGAGGAAGTATTGAATAAACTGACCTATGGTGAGGTATGCTCCATTGCGGATGTGTACGCAGCAGATGCACAGGCAAGACGTGCCGCGCTGGAGATACTGAATAAATAAACGCCTTTCGGAGGTAAAATGAATCTTCTGTATATAATTGCGGCGCTGTTGATTCTCAGCTTTATAGTCATGGCTCATGAGTTTGGTCACTATATTGCGGGCAGACTGTGCGGAATCGGCATCGTTGAATTTGCAGTAGGTATGGGACCGAAGCTTATCGGTTGGGAACGCAAGGGAATAAAATATTCTCTTCGTGCGATACCTATCGGTGGCTTCTGCGCATTTGTGGGTGAGGATGAAGATAATCCTGCGCCTAATGCGATGAATCAGATGCCTGTGTGGAAGCGCATTGTTACTGTGGCTTCCGGCCCCATAATGAATTTCATTTTGGCATATTTATCATGTGCGCTGTTGCTTGCCAACTTCATGAACGTGATTCTTATGCCCAGAATAGCAGATGTTATTGCCGATATGCCTGCTATAGAAGCCGGTATGGAAGCAGGGGATGTAGTCGTTGCCGTGAACGGCGTGGATATCAGTTATGATAATGAAGGCGCTGAACTTATGCGCAGTTTTGTCGTTGATGCTGATGATACTACGGTGCTCACATTTACTGTTAAGCGCGGCGATGAACTTATCGATATTGATATCACTCCCGAACTTGTTCCTGTGGAATATGTTGATTCGAATACCGGTGAAACATACTTTCAGAATACCTATCAGATAGGTATTCAGTTCGATGCACGCAATTATACTTTTACCGAATCGCTTGCTGAATCCGGCAATTATATGCTGAGCACAACCAAGCTTATGCTTGAAAGCCTGAAAAATCTGGTTTTCAAGGGTGAAGGTATAAATGAGATGTCAGGCCCTGTAGGCATCATTTCCATTGTCAGCGAACAGGTAAAAGAAGGTCTGTATATGATACTGTACCTTGTCTTCTTCATTTCGCTGAACCTTGGCATTATGAATCTTCTCCCGCTGCCTGCACTTGACGGCGGCAGACTTGTGTTCCTTGCGGTGGAGGGAATCACGCGTAAACGTATTCCTCCGGAGAAGGAAGGCTATGTTCACGCACTGGGGCTTTTCCTGTTGTTTGGACTTATGCTGTTTGTAACTTATAAAGATATAATAAGATTTATCCAGGGCTGATAAGGAGGTCGTACAAAAGATGACCAGACAGATAAATATCGGCGGTGTTCTCATGGGCGGAGGAGCTCCTGTAAGCGTACAGACCATGACCAATACCGATACCCGCGATGTAAAGGCAACTCTTGCGCAGATTCGCGCCATGGCAGATGCAGGCGCTGAGATAGTAAGAGTATCGGTATATGATGATATCTGCGCAGCAGCCGTGCGCGAGCTTGTAGACGGCAGTCCTGTGCCTTTGGTTGCGGATATCCATTTCGATTATAAGCTTGCCATCAAGTCTGTAGAAAACGGCATTGCAAAGGTGCGCATCAATCCCGGTAACATCGGCGGCGAAGCGAATGTCAAAAAGCTGGCTGATTGCCTGAAGATGCACCATGTGCCTGTGCGTATCGGTGTAAATTCCGGTTCCATAGAAAAAGAGATCCTTGCCAAATACGGCGGCGTTACTGCCGCAGGTATGGTGGAAAGCGGTCTTGCACATGCAAAGATGCTTGAGGATGCCGGATATTATGATATAGCCATATCCTATAAGGCAACCGATGTGCGCACCATGATTGAAGCGTGCCGTCTTGCTGCACAGAAGAGCGATCTTCCGCAGCATATCGGCGTTACCGAATCGGGTACCGCACGTACCGGTATGATAAAGTCTGCGGTTGGTATCGGCACCCTTCTTATGGAGGGAATAGGAGATACGATCCGTGTGTCCCTTTCCGGCGATCCTGTACAGGAAGTAACCGCCGGTCTGGAGATACTTCGCGCTGCGGGACTCAGGAAGGACTATGTTGAAATAATTTCCTGTCCCACCTGTGGAAGGACCTGCATCCCTGTTGAAGATATCGCCGAGGAGGTCCGTAAAGCCACTCAGCACGTCCGCAAGTCTCTTAAGGTTGCAGTAATGGGCTGTATCGTAAACGGTCCCGGAGAGGCAAAGGAAGCGGATATTGGCATCGCTGGCGGCAAGGAAGGCGGAGCGCTCTTCGTACGCGGCGAAACTCCCCGTGCCGTACGCGGAGATCTTGCTAAAATACTGATTGAAGAGATAAATACCCGTTTCCTCAAATGATCGGAATACATGAGGTATAAATATGGCTGAACTTTGGAGACAGCTTATTGACAGCGCTGACCCGGCGCTGTCTTCTCTTATAACGCTGGATAAGGTGCAGATCTCCCGCAACTCGGGGGAAATGACGATCATACTGAATTCGTCGCGAATTCTGACTCGCCGCGAATACAAGAAGCTGGCAAATGCCTTTAAAGGCGCTTTTCCGGCTGTAAAAGTCAGCGTTGAAGTAAAATATCCCGAATTGAAGGATTCGGTTGAGCAGGATATCAAGCTTGCTACAGGGCTGCTTTCTGAACTCGTGTCCCATGAAAGTCCGGCGTCCATGCCATTCCTTGAATGGAATTCAGCGGAGTGGAAGCTGGAAAACGGAACGCTTACCATTTGCGTTTCGTCTCCCGAAGGCGCGGAGTTCCTTAAAGGGCGCAAGGTAGACAGGCTTCTGGAGAAACTGCTGCTTCAGCTTTTTGACATCACTGCGCGCACGCAGATAAGAATAACCGGTCATGCTGAAAAGAAGCTCAAGGAGATAGAAGACGCACGTCAGCGAGAACTTGAACTCTTTGCCGAACAGACCAAAAATGCTGTGCCCGAGAAAAAGCAGGCATCCAAGCCTGTGGAAGCTGTGCTCGGCCGCAATATCAATGATGACCCGCTGCCTATGAATCAGCTCTCCGAGGATACCGGCGGTGTTGTCCTCATGGGCGAAGTTTCCGAATATTCCTATAAGGATACCAAAAACGGTAAATCCAAGATAGTGAAGTTCATCATGACCGACTATCTGGGTTCAGCTACCTGCAAGGTCTTTGTAGGCGGAAAGCGCAATATGGACGATCCGAAGTCTGTTGAAGCGCAGATGGAAGCCCTGGGTGAAGCTCTTAAAGATGGCAACTGGGTCAAGGTGCGCGGTAATTACAGGTATGACGATTTTGACCGCGAAATGGTGCTTATGGTAAACGATATAATGACTGCCAATAAGCCCGTGCGCGAGGATACTTATCCCAGAAAGCGCGTCGAACTCCATTGCCATACCACTTTCAGTACCATGGATGCCTGCGCTTCTGCAAGTAACCTTATGAAGCGTGCCAAGGCATGGGGGCATAAGGCCATTGCGTTTACTGACCATGGTGTTGTTCAGGCTTTCCCCGAGGCATACGGCTCGGTAAAGAAGACCGGAGTCAAACTTATCCCGGGCTGCGAAGGATATCTTATAAACGATGCGCCCACCATTATCAGTGATCCCGGTGATTATCGGTTCTCTGATATGCCCATCGTCGTGCTGGATGTTGAGACCACCGGTCTTAACACCTCCAAGGATGAGATAATCGAGATTGGTGCGGTGCGCATCGAAAACGGCAAAGAAGTTGCCGAATTCAATCAGCTTATTAATCCCGGCAAACCTCTTCCCGAGAAGATCGTTGAGATAACCGGCATTACATCTGCCATGCTGCGCGATATGCCGAAGCTTGAGGATGTGGCGCCGGTATTCGCACGGTTTATTGACGGTGCAATCCTTGCCGCACACAATGCTTCTTTTGATATGGCTTTCATTAAGCGCATGCTGGAGCGCATCGGCAAGAAATTTGATTATCCTGTGCTGGATACACTTGCACTGGCACGAAATCTGTATCCGCAGAGCAAGAATCACAAGCTTGGCACTCTCTGCAAGATGCTGGATATCAACCTGACCAACGCTCACCGCGCTGTTCATGACGCGCGTGCAACAGGCATAATGCTGGTCAAGTCTCTTGAGAAGGTAAGTGAGACAAGACCGCTTATCCATCTCAGTGACCTTAACAACGCATTTGCTACCGATGCGGGCGGCGAAGCATTCCATATAATTCTGCTTGCAAAGAATCAGACCGGCGTTACCAATCTGTACCGCCTCGTCAGCGAAGGTCATCTGAATTACTTCCATCGTACACCGCGTATACCCAGAAGCCTTATAACCAAATGGCGTGAAGGACTTATCGTAGGCAGCGCCTGTGAGGCGGGAGAACTGTACAGGGCAATGGTTGCCGGTGCGGATGATAAGAAGCTGGAGAACATAGCGAAATTCTATGATTATCTCGAAATCCAGCCCGCCGGAAACAATGCGTTCCTTGTGCGAGAAGGCAAACTGGATTCCATGGATGATGTGCGCGCCTACAATAAGCGCATAGTAGATATCGGCGACAGGCTCGGTATCCCTGTAGCTGCCACAGGCGATGTTCATTTCATGGAGCCTACTGATGCCATTTACCGCGCGATACTTATGGATACAAAGGGCTTTGACGATGCGGATATCCAGCCGCCGCTGTACTTCAAGACAACGGACGAGATGATAGAGGAATTCTCTTATCTCGGCAAGGAGACCGCAGAGCGCGTCGTAATCGATGTGCCCAATATGATCGCCGATCAGATAGAGCCCACCCAGTTCCATATACCGCATCCCGAAGGTAAGGAGACGTTCCAGCCCTTCTGGCCCGAAGCCGAAGACGAACTGCGCAGCAGGACAGTCGGTAAAGCGATAAGCATCTACGGAGACCCGCTGCCCGACATAGTACAGGCGCGTATCGACAAGGAACTGAAAGCCATCATCGGATACGGATTCTCTACTCTGTACATGATTGCGGTTAAGCTTGTTGCCAAGTCCCTTTCGGACGGATATATCGTAGGCTCCCGAGGTTCGGTAGGCTCGTCCCTTGTTGCGTTCCTTTCCGGAATTACGGAGGTTAACTCGCTGCAGCCTCATTATGTCTGTCCCAACTGCAAGCATAATGAATTCGAGGTACCCGAACAGTACGCCTGCGGACTTGACCTGCCGGCGAAGAACTGTCCGGAATGCGGGCATCTCATGGACAAGGACGGCTTCAATATTCCCTTTGAAGTATTCCTTGGATTCAAGGGCAATAAAGTTCCCGATATTGACCTGAATTTCTCGGGTGAATATCAGCCTGTAGCTCATAACTACGTAAAGGAGCTTTTCGGTACCGAGAACGTATTCCGCGCCGGTACCATAGGTACGGTTGCAGATAAGACCGCTCTCGGATATGTTTTCAAGTATGCGGAAGCACGCGGACGCAGTTACTCCAAGGCCGAAAAGGTCAGGCTTGCAAAGGGTATTACCGGAGTAAAGCGTACCACAGGTCAGCATCCTGCAGGCATGGTAGTTCTGCCGAAGGACTATGAGATATTCCAGTTCACGGCAATACAGCATCCTGCCGATGATATGACCAGCGAGACCGTCACTACGCACTTCGACTTTAACTCCATGCACGATATCCTCGTTAAGCTGGATATACTGGGACACGATGATCCCACCATGCTCAGAAAACTGCAGGATATCACCGGTATTGCGCCGCAGCAGGTACCTCTGCATGACGCTGATATTTTCGCCCAGATCATTTCACTTTTCTCAAAGCCCGATGCGCTGGGTCTTACCGAAGAGCAGCTTGGCGTTCCCACGGGAACTCTTGGCATCCCTGAATTCGGTACGCGTTTTGTTCGCGGCATGCTTACTGAAACAAGACCCAATACCATGGAGGAGCTTATCCGAATTTCCGGTCTTTCCCATGGTACCGACGTCTGGCTGGGCAACACACAGGATCTTGTACGCAGGGGCATACCGCTGAAGGAATGCTTCTGTACCCGAGATGATATCATGAATGCGCTAATTGCCAAGGGTGTAGACAGTGAGATCGCCTTCAAGACCATGGAATCCGTGCGTAAGGGTAAAGGCCTTACTCCCCAGATGGAAGAGGCCATACAGTCCGTAGAGACTCCCGATTGGTACATCGATTCCTGTAAGAAGATCAAGTACATGTTCCCCAAAGCCCATGCCGTTGCGTATGTTACAATGGGTCTGCGCATAGCGTATTTCAAGATCTTTTATCCTATCGCTTACTATACCTGTTATCTTATGCGAAACGCGGATGTATTCAACGGAGTGACCATGGTCACCGAGGATGTAGACGTACTGCGCAGCATGATAGAGGAGATAAACGGTCTGGAGAAGGAAGAACGCGAGCGTAAGGACGGCGAAGTTACCATCCTCGAGATACTTATCGAGATGAATATGCGCGGCGTGCACCTTAAGCCTGTGGATATGTATAAATCGAAGCCCGGTGATTTTATCATCGACGATGGATACATACTGCCGCCCATAAACTCGCTGCCCGGCGTAGGTCTGAGCGCTGCCGAAGCATTCTGCAAAGCCCGTGAGGGCGGACCGTTCATATCTCAGGAAGATATGGTACGCCGCAAGGTGGCCAAATCTACCGTCGAACAGATGCGGCTTGCAGGCTGTCTGGGAGACCTTCCAGCGACCAGTCAGGTGACGCTGTTTGACTTTGGTGGATTATAATAATGAGCAGACTGTGCATTTGCATGGTCTGCTTTTATTGCTATTTTGGCGAAAATAGATATAATGTAAATAACAGAATTTGCTTGGGGAGGAATCCGCAATGAAGATAAAATCCATTGAACTTTTCAAAGTACCGCCGAGATGGCTGTTTCTCAAGATGACCACCGAATCCGGTATAGTAGGCTGGGGCGAGCCTGTAGTTGAAGGCCGCGCTGATACCGTTGCCGCATGCGTGCGCGAAATGGCGGAATGCGTTATCGGAAAATCTGCCGAGGATGTGGAAGATGTATTCCAGATGCTCTACCGCACCGGTTTCTATCGCGGCGGCCCGATACTCACCAGCGCTATTTCCGGCATCGAACAGGCTATGTGGGATATAAAGGGTAAATTCCACAATATGCCCGTTTATCAGATGCTGGGCGGTAAGTGCCGCGACAGGATACAGGTATACCGCTGGATAGGCGGCGACCATCCCCGTGATACAGCTACTTACGCGAAAGAGGCTGTTGAGCAGGGCTACAGCGCCGTCAAGATGAACGGTACCGATGAACTGAAATGGATAGATTCCTATGATAAGCTCGATGCTACCGTTGAGCGCGTGGCAGCTATCCGCGAAGCGGTAGGAGATAAGCTGGGCATTGCTGTGGATTTCCATGGCAGAGTGCATAAGACCATGGCAAAAGTTCTTATGAAGAAGCTGGAGCCTTATAATCTTATGTTCGTTGAAGAGCCTGTCCTTTGTGAAAATGAGGATGAATTCCTGGAATTCTCCCGCAGCATCAATATACCCATTGCCACCGGCGAACGCAATTTCACACGCTGGGGATTCAAGCGCATGCTGACCCGCGGCGGAGTGGATATAATCCAGCCTGATGTAAGCCATTGCGGCGGCATTCTGGAGACCAGAAAGATTGCAGCCATGGCAGAGTGTTTCGATGTGGCGGTTGCACCTCATTGTCCTCTTGGTCCCATTGCGCTTGCGGCATGCCTGCAGGTGGATTTCTGCACTCCTAATGCATTCATTCAGGAACAGAGCCTTAATATCCACTATAACGAAGGCTACGACCTGCTGAAGTATCTGAAGACTCCCGAAGTATTCAAATATAAGAACGGTTATGTTGACCTCATGACCGGCGCGGGTCTCGGAATCGAAGTAGACGAAGATTACGTGCGTGAAATGGCCAAGGAAGGTCACAACTGGCATAATCCCATCTGGCGTGACAGCGACGGCGTTATCGCAGAATGGTGATAAAAATGATCGAAGCATTCAAGACGATAACTCACGAGGCGGATATCTGCATCGTCGGCGGCGGTCTTGCGGGTACATGCGCCGCAATTGCCGCGGCAAGGCATGGCTCGAAGGTAGTCCTCATGCAGGAAAGACCCATGCTCGGCGGAAATGCATCCAGTGAGATTCGCATGTGGGTCTGCGGCGCACATGGTGATAATAACCGTGAAACGGGCATACTTGAAGAGCTGATGCTCGAAAACCTGTACCGCAATCCGGATTGCAATTATTCGATTTGGGATTCTGTGATACTGGAAGCAGTACAGAATGAGCCGAATATTGAACTTCTGCTTAACTGCAGCTGTACAGGCTGTGAAATGGACGGCAGCAGGATATCTTCCGTCAAAGGATGGCAGATGACCACGCAGACATGGCATGAAGTATCTGCCGGGATTTTTGCGGATTGTTCCGGAGACAGCGTGCTTGCTCCCATTACGGGTGCAGAGTTCAGAATCGGCAGGGAAGCCCGCGATGAGTTCAATGAGGATATTGAACCCGAAGAAGCTGACAGACATACCATGGGCATGAGTCTTTTGATCCAGGCGCGCGAGCAGACCCGCCCCGGTAAATTCATCCCGCCGAAATGGGCACATAAGTATACTGCAGAGGATTTGAAGAACCGTATCCCTAATATGTCCGATCCAATGGAGAATTTCTGGTATCTTGAACTTGGCGGAATGGATGACAGTATCGCAGATACCGAAACACTGAGGGACGAACTGCTGAAGGTCGCTTACGGCATATGGGACTATGTGAAGAACGCCCCTGAGAATATTGAAAAGAATAAACTCTGGGCACTTGACTGGGTCGGAATACTGCCGGGCAAGCGTGAAAGCCGCCGCTATGTGGGCGATGTGCTCATGAATCAGAATGATGTACTTACAGGCGGTCATTTCCCTGATGTAGTGGCATACGGAGGCTGGACTATGGATGACCATGACCCCATGGGATTCCATGGCGACGGACATCCCACCACGCACCATAAAGCACCTTCTCCTTACGGAATACCTTACAGAACCATGTATTCGGTAAATATAGATAATCTGATGTTTGCCGGACGCAACGTCTCAATGACACATGCGGCTATGAGTTCTTCACGTGTTATGGCCACCTGTGCCATAATCGGTCAGGCTATGGGTACAGGCGCTGCACTTGCTGTGGCGAAGGATACGACTCCCAGGGGAGTATATGAGAAGCATATCGAAGAACTCCGTCAGCAGCTGATGGAAGACGATTGTTTCCTGCCTTTTGCTGTAAGGAAGGTATCCGATAAGGCGATTGCCGCAAATCTGACTGAAGGCTGCGAGGCTGTGCGCAACGGTCATGACAGACCTCTTGACGGTCAGGATAACGGTATATACGTGAATAAGGGCGAAGCGGTGGAATATGTGCTTGATAAGCCTGAGTATGTCGAAAACGTGCGTATCGTATTTGACAGCGACCTCAACCGCGAACTTATGGGAATACTCCAGCTGCGAAATATGCCCTGTAACAGACCTTTGGATATGCCGTATGTTTCGCTGCCTGAGACTCTCATCAGCAAATACAGGCTGGAAGCTGTTGCGGAAGACGGCAGTACTGTTGTTATTGCCGATATCGATGAAAATGCAAGAAGGCTTGTGCGCCATGACATAGGGATGACTGTGCGTGCACTACGGCTTGTACCTATTGATACCTGGGGAGCAGAAAAGGCACATATTTTCTCGTTTGATTTTTCTTGAAATAGGGTGTAGTCAATAATGTGTTATCTGTTGCTTGCGGCATTGGTCATAACTGCGGTATTGTTTGCTGCGCTTTGGATAATATATTCAATGGCGTTTGCGTCGAAGCGCAGCAGACATCCTGCGGCTGATGAAATGCCAACGATGAATTCTCAGTATGCACCGTACGCGGCGGCGCTTTATGATAACGTGCAGAAACTTGCAAAAGTGCCGTACGAAGCGGTGGAGATAACATCGCACGATAGGCTGAAACTCCGCGGAAGATTCTATGATGCGGGCAAAGAAGCGCCTGTTGTTATAATTTTCCATGGTTATCGCAGCGCAGCGCTGCGTGACGCCAGCGGCGGAGCGCCTTTTTCATTCGCGAAAGGATACAGCGTATTGCTGCCCGACCAGCGCGCTCACGGCTTAAGCGAAGGAAGAACGATAACATTCGGCGTGAAAGAACGCCGCGACTGTCTTGAATGGGTGAAATATATCATAAACAGGCAGGGAAGAGATGTACGCATACTGATTATGGGTGTTTCTATGGGGGCGGCAACGGTGCTGATGGCATCTGATTTGCAGCTGCCGGAGAATGTCAAAGGAATTGCGGCGGATTGTCCGTTTTCTTCGCCGGAGGAAATAATACTTAAGGTGGCTTCCGGAATGGGGCTGCCTGCCGGAATTCTGAAGCCTTTCATAAGAATGTCTGCAGCAGTATGTGCGGGATTCAGATTGAACGAGTCAACTGCGGAAAATGCGGTGAAGGATGTGAAGATACCTGTGCTCATGATACATGGTGACGATGACCGCTTCGTTCCGTGTGAAATGAGCAGAAAGATTCGCGATGCAAATCCGGAGATGTGCACTCTTGTGGAAGTAGAAGGCGCAGGGCACGGAATTGCTTATTATGTGAACAGGGAAAAATATGAGAATGCCCTTACGTCGATGTGTGAGAAAGTATTCGGTGGTGATAACGCATGAGATACGAAGCTGTAATGTTTGATCTTGACGGAACCCTGCTTCCTATGGATATGGATGTATTCACAAAAGGATATTTCAAGGAACTTGCGGCAAAGCTTTCGCCTGTCGGAATCGCGCCCGATGCGCTTGTTGCGGCGGTTTGGGCAGGTACCAAGGCTATGGTGCGCAATAACGGTGAAAAGACCAACTGCGAAGTTTTCTGGGATGAGTTCGTACAGCGCACAGGTCTTGACGCTTCGCGTTTTATACCTGCGTCCGATGAATTCTACAAAAAGGAATTCAATAAAGCCAAAGCATACGCCGGAGAAAATCCGCATGCAAAAGAAGCTGTAGAGGCGGCAAGGAAAATTGCGCCTAAGGTCGTGCTTGCCACCAATCCGCTGTTTCCGCGCAACGGTCAGCTTACCAGAATGAGCTGGATCGGTCTTTGCGAGAATGATTTTGATTATATCACCGCTTATGAGACCGAATCTGCCTGTAAGCCGAATCCTGCCTATTATATGAATCTGTGCAAACAGCTGGGCGTTTCGCCGGAAAACTGCCTTATGATAGGCAACGATGAACGCGAGGATATGTACGCTGCTTCTCAGATCGGTATACAGGGCTATCTTGTTACCGATTGTCTTATAGAGTGTGCCGAACATAAATGGAACGGACCGTCGGGAACATTTGCTGAACTGATCGAATATCTGAAATGACAAAAGAAGCCGCATATGTAATTGCGGCTTCTTTCAGTTTACAATTAGTTAATTACGTTGTATAATTAATAAAAATGACGGAGTAAAACTATGGCAGACAGGAAATTGATAATCGGCGGAAAATATCGCCATTTCAAGGACAAGGAATACAGGGTGCTGTGCGTCGCAAAGCATTCCGAGAATCTTGAAGAGCTTGTAGTTTATCAGGCACTGTACGGAGAAGGCGATATATACGCAAGACCCAAAGATATGTTTCTTGCGCCGGTTGACAGGGAAAAGTATCCCGATGTGAAACAGGAATACCGTTTTGAATATATTGAAGAATGAAGGAGCAGAAGGCTATGAAGAGATCTGAAATAAACGCTATAATCAAACACGCCAAGGAATTCTGCGCAGAAATGAAGTTTGCACTGCCGCCTTTTGTATACTGGACTCCCGAAGAATGGGCGACCAAGGGCAGCGAGTGTGCTGAGATAGTTGATAATCAGCTGGGTTGGGATATTACCGATTTCGGCAGCGGCGATTTCTACAAAAAGGGACTTATGCTGATAACCATCCGCAACGGCAATCTGCAGAACTGCAAGTATAAGAAGACCTATGCCGAAAAGATTATGATCGTGCGTGAAGGTCAGGTAACTCCCATGCATTATCATTATCAGAAATATGAGGATATCATCAATCGCGGCGGCGGAAATCTTGTGATCAAGCTGTACAACCGTACCGATGACGATAAGCTTGCCGATACTCCCGTTACCGTAAGCGTTGACGGCGTTACCCGTACTCTGCCCGCGGGCGGAATACTTGTGCTGGGTCCCGGCGAATCCATCTGCATGGATGCAGGACTCTATCACAGCTTCTGGGGCGAGGAAGGTAAGGGAACCGTACTCGTAGGCGAAGTTTCCAAGGTAAATGATGACCATACCGACAATTGCTTCTATGAGCCTACAGGAAGATTCCCCACTATCGAGGAAGATGAGGCTCCTGTCCATCTGCTCAGCACCGAATATCCCGAGATCTGATACATAAACGATCCGGTCTGCAAAATAGAAGCAGACCGGATCATTCAAATACAGTGAGGTTTACAATGAAGAAAGTTTATTACAACGGAAAAGTGTACACCGGTAAGCTGCCTCTGTGCGAGGCTTTCGTGGTGGAGAATGATGTGTTCACCTACGCGGGTACTTACGAAGGAGCGCTCTCTTTTGCGGGAGAGGCAGCCGAAAAGATCGATCTCGCGGGTAAATTCGTATGTGCCGGTTTCAATGACAGCCATATGCATGTGCTGGGCTTCGGCGGTGCACTGCGCAGGGCTGACCTCGGCGCCCATACCCGCAGCCTTGAGGACATGATTGCGTATTTCAAGGATTTTGCGGATAACACAAATGTGAATTGGATAATGGGCCGTGGCTGGAATCAGGATTACTTTGCAGATGCCGACCGTATGCCCGACAGATACGATCTTGACCGTGTATCTGCAGATCGTCCCGTAGTTGCCGTACGCTGCTGCGGTCATGCGCTTGTTGTAAACAGCGCTGCCATTAGGCTGCTTGGAATTACCGGCGAAACTAAGTCCCCCGAAGGCGGTAGCATAGGCATGCGTGATGGCGAACCCGACGGCAGATTCTTTGATAATGCAATGGATCTTGTGTATTCTCAGATGCCGGCGCCTACGCTCGAAGAAACCAAGGATATGATACGCGCTGCATGCCGCGCACTCAATGCGTATGGCGTGACCAGCAGCCAGACGGATGATTACTCCACATATGCCAATCTCGATTGGCGCGTGATAGACAGAGCATACCGTGAACTGGAAGCTGAGGGTGAACTTACTGTACGAATTTATGAGCAGAGCAATTTTGCACAGCCTGACAAGCTTAGGGAATTCATAAAAGAGGGCAACGTAACCGGCGCAGGATCCTATAATTTCAAAAACGGACCACTGAAGCTGCTGGGTGACGGTGCTCTTGGCGCCCGCACGGCGTATCTTTCCGTGCCTTATGCGGATGATCCCACCACCTGCGGACTTCCTGTCTTCGATGCGAAGACCATATCCGAAATGGTATCCATAGCCCATAAAGCCGGCATGCACTGCGCAGTACATGCCATAGGCGATAAATGCCTTGATTGGGTACTGGACGCTTTTGAAAATGCGCTGAAGGAAATTCCGCGTAAAGACCATCGTCACGGAGTTGTGCATTGTCAGATATGCCGTCCCGATCAGCTTCAGCGTATGAAAGAACTGGGCGTGCACATATATGCACAGACGATATTTATTGATTATGACAGCCGCATAGTCCGTGAAAGAGTCGGAGATGCACTCGCAGAAAGCAGCTATAACTGGAAGACTCTTATGGATGGCGGTCTCTCGGTCAGCAACGGTACCGATGCGCCTGTTGAAAAGCCCGATGCACTCAGGGGAATACAGTGTGCAGTCACGCGCCGCAGCATAGGCAGCGATGACAAGCCGTATCTGCCGGATCAGGCGTTCAGCGTACAGGAAGCAATAGACAGCTATACCATCCGTGGAGCGGAAGGCAGCTTCGAGGAAGGCGTAAAGGGCAGTATTGCCCCCGGAATGCTGGCCGACTTCGTAGTGCTGGAAGAAGATCCTTTCGCTGTTGACAACGAAAGTATACATTCTATCAAAATATCCGCGACTTATATGGGCGGAAAGAAGGTTTACTCCAATGAAGAATAATGAGATCAATCTGAGAGATCCTTTTGTGCTCATCCACGATGGCAAATATTATCTGTATGGCTCACGCGGCGCAACCTGCTGGGGCGGCGAACAGTGCGGATTCGATGTGTACGTAGGAACGGATCTTGAAAACTGGGAAGGTCCCAATGTCTGTTTTGAAAACGACGGTACTTTCTGGTCTGACCGTCAGTATTGGGCGCCCGAGGTACATGAGTGGAACGGTAAGTTTTATATGTTTGCCAGCTTTAAGGCTGAAAATGTGCATAGGGGAACTGCCATACTTTCGGCGGAAACTCCCATGGGCCCGTTTAAGCCTCATTCCAATGGCTGCATAACTCCTTCCGATTGGGAATGCCTCGACGGTACTTTCTATGTCAGCCGCGAAGGAAAGCCCTACATGGTATTCTGCCATGAATGGGTGCAGGCGGGTGACGGCAGTATTTGCAGTATACCGCTTAATGAAGATCTTTCAGCGCCTGCCGGTGAAGTGAGAGAACTTTTCACGGCAACCCAGGCAAAGTGGGTCACTTCCATCAAAATGGCAGATGGAGGCGAAGGCTATGTAACCGACGGTCCGTTTATGTGGCGTACTGACGAAGGCAGGCTGCTTATGCTGTGGGCAAGCTTCAATAACGGTGCTTATACCGAAGGTCTTGCGATCTCTGACAATGATGAGATAGACGGCAATTTTACTCAGCTTGACCCGGTATTTGATAAAGACGGCGGTCATGCCATGATGTTCAAGGATATGCAAGGCAATTTGATGATGACTTTGCACAGCCCCAATAAGAATTATGAGGAAAGACCCGTATTTATCAAAATGCAGATAAATGAGGCAGGCGAAAAGCCGGTTGTATCTGCTGCCGAATAAATAAACCACCGCATTCCGTTTATCGGAATGCGGTGGTTCTGTATGTTGATCAAAGTTTGATTGTAAGCCACTTGCCGCGCTTTACGCGGTGAGTAAGCAGTGCGTCGCGTACAAAACAATCCAGTACGAAAGCTATCCAGGGACCGACCATTGCAAGCTGAAGTGCGGGGAAGGCCTTGTTCAGCGGGTAGCACAGCAGATAAGTAAATATAGGTCTGAGCACGGTAACACTTACAAGAGAGCACATCGCAACGTATTTTACGTCGCCTGCACCTCGCAGACATCCGGAATAAACAACACGTCCGTTCTGGGAGATTATACCGAATATGACTACTGTGAACGAAAGTGCCGCGCCTGCTACGATATGCGCTTCGTCGTTGAACAGCAGAGGAATCTTATTCCTGAATATAAATATCGCAAGCATAAGCGCCAGAGAAGTCACCATTGACAGCTTTCGGCTTATGCGTACATTTGCCATTGCGAGGTCGGGGCGCTTCGCACCAAGAGACTGACCGACAAGCGTGGCGCCGGCTGCAGCAATACCGTCTCCGAGAGTAAACGACAGGGAAGTGGAGGACTGAACTATCTGATATGCTGCAAGTTCGGCTGTGCCGATACCGGCGATGAGTTTGGCGTTAAGCAAAAATCCCAGACGGAGACATACGGCTTCAACGATGGAGGAGGAGCCTACCTTGAAAAGACCGCCGAGGGTGATCTTGTCCAGCTTGGGCAAACGAAGCCTGAAACGGATATAGCCATCGGGCCTTGTGGCAAACCAGAAAGCTATGGCGCAGGATACACAGGTACCGGCGGCAGTTGCTATGGCAGCGCCTTTGATGCCGAGAGCCGGGAATCCGAATTTACCGCCTATGAGGCAGTAATTGAGTATCACATTCACAATGTTTGCTGTGATATTTGTGATCATCGTTATGCGGGTCTTGCCTATGGCGCGCATACCGGCGCAAAGGCAAAGCGACCAGTAATTGAACATGAAAGCCAGAGATATAATTTTGAAGTAGTCTGTAGCCATGCCGATGGTCTCTTCATTTGCACCGGCAAGATACATGAACGGCTCGGCAAAGAAGTAGCCGACCAGGGTCATGATTATACCGAGCAAAGTTACGATCCACATAGACTGGTTGAGTACTGAATTTGCCGCTTCTTTGTTATTTTCACCTTTTCTGCGGGCAATAAGCGCCGTTGTACCTACGCACAGCGCCTGCGCAAGTATGAGCAGTATCATTCGCGGCTGGGTGGTAATACCTACGGAGGCTATTGCGGTCGAGCCAAGCGTGCCGACCATCATCATATCAACCGATCCGATTATCGATATGAGCGCACCTTCGACGGTGGCAGGCCATGCAATGGATATGCTTTTCTTATAAAGATCGTTCAGAGACGTCGAATTATCCGCAAACTCAAGCCCTTTTATACTGAAAAATTTCTTTAAAGGCCCCATATTGTCACTTCCTTTATTTGTATGCATTTATAAGTATAACACTTAGTTGCCGAACAATCAATAGGCTTGCAAAGCATCAAAATGATATGGACGCAAATGGTAAAATACGGTTGAAATACTATTAACAGGAAGCTGTCCCACGTTGACAGATCGGTTGATTAATAGTATCATTATATTTGGTATATGATGTGCTGTGAATGAAGCAACATATACATGATTTGGCCGGGGAGAGAACGTACCCGGTGATCAAAAGGTAATTTCAAATGCGGAAATACCGCATATATGAAGTCAAAACGGAGGAAAACCAAATGAAAAAACGGATCCTTACGGTATCGGCTGTAATATGGGCATTGGTTCTTGTGGCAGTGGGTTCTTCCACTCTTACAATGATGCTCACCGGCTCCGGTTCTGCCGGAACAAGGGCCATCACCGATGAAGAAATCGAAATGCTTGATCGTTATGCACGATTGGAAGAAGTGCGTACTACTATTCATGAAGACTATTATATCGATGTAGACGATGATGTACTTGTCCAGGGCGCTATCGATGGCATGCTTGCATCCCTTGATGATCCCTATACCTTCTATTACACTGTAGAAGATATGGAGGAGAGAATGGAATCCAGCACAGGCGAATATCGCGGCGTGGGTATGAGCGTTCAGATGGACGGCGAAGGCGCTATCACCGTTGTCCGCGTATTCAAGGATTCTCCTGCAGAACAGGCAGGCATGTACGCCGGCGATAAGATCATCGGAATCAATGGCGAATATGTGAATATCCAGACTGCGAAGGATCTTGAAGATGCTGTCGCGATCATTCGCGGTGAACCCGGAACCACCGTTGATATCATCATTCTGCGTGATGACGAAGAAATTACCTTTACCGTGACCCGCGGCGAGGTAAATATCAATTACGTTGAGTATCAGATAATCGGCGATAACATCGGTTATGTTCGCATCTATGAATTCGAGCAGACTACTGCGGCAAGCTTCCATGAAGCAACCGATTATTTCAAGGATAATAACGTGCGCGGTATGATCATAGACCTGCGCGATAATCCCGGCGGAATGCTTACTTCTGTAGTAAATATCGCAGATTCCCTGCTTCCCAAGGGCCGCGTTATCTACACCGAGGACAGAGTGGGCAACGTATCTGCATATTATTCCGATGACGAATATTGGGATGTACCTCTTGTTGTTCTGCAGAACGAAAATTCTGCCAGTGCTTCCGAGATACTCGCAGCCTCCATTCAGGATTACGACAGAGGTATTGTAGTTGGTACCACTTCCTTCGGTAAGGGCATTGTACAGCTCATGCTCACTTATCCCGAAGGCGCGGGTATGCAGTATACTCAGTCCCGCTACTTCACTCCCGATGGCCGCAGTATCCATCAGACGGGTGTTGAAGCCGATATCGTTGTGGAAATGGATGAAGAGTTCGATCCTTCCATCCGCGAAGTAAATGTAGAGAATGACAACCAGCTTGAAGAAGCTCTTAAGGTTCTCGAAGACGAGATAAACAAAAATTGATTTTCAATACCAACACAGGACGGGCCGAAGAGCCCGTCCTGTGTGCATAATGCAGGAGAATGTATGAAGGATTGCTGGAATCCATGGCACGGATGCACGAAGTATTCCGAAGGCTGTGAAAACTGCTATGTTTATCGCAGAGACAGTTTGTTCGGTAAGGATGCATCTGTGGTTGAACGCACATCTGAGTTCAATCTGCCGGTTGCTGAAAAGCGCACCGGAGAAAAGAGAATGCCTTCCGGAAGCAGAATTTACGTGTGTATGACATCGGATTTCTTTCTTGATAAAGCCGATGCGTGGCGGGATTCGGCATGGAACATGATAAGGACACGCAAGGATGTGCATTTTAATATAATAACGAAACGTGTCCTCAGAATAAGAGAATGCCTTCCGGCTGACTGGGGCAGTGGTTGGGATAATGTCTCTGTTGGTGCGACCATTGAAAATCAGAAACGGGCAAATGAACGCATGGATGAATTCATGGATATCCCGATGAAATCCAGATTTGTCATATGTGAACCGCTTCTTGAAAAAGTGGACATTTCCGGATGGCTTTCAATGAAGAAAATAGAGCATGTGACTGTTGGCGGTGAATCCGGTACTTTTGCCCGTCCTATGGATTTTGAATGGGTAATGAATCTGCGCGAACAATGCATTAATACAGGAACGGCTTTCAGATTCAAGCAGACCGGCGCTCGTTTCATTAAAGACGGTAAGCTCTACAACATAGAACGAAACCTGCAGATACCTCAGGCACGCAGGGCAGGTATTGATACATAAAGCGCCGCAGTTATATAACTGCGGCGCTGTTTTTTATTTATTCATATCGCTTTCCATCTGAGCAAGGCTCTTGCTGTCGGTATGGGGGATAGGCTTCCATTCTACCTTCATGAAAAGTGCGATGAGTGTGGAAATCATACCTATCTTGTCGAAAAGGGCGAATGTTACCGAGTACCAGAGCATCTTCAGCGGCTTACAGGAGGGGACGCGTCTGTATTCGATGCTGAGTATATAGACAGCGGTGAATATTGCGCCCGTCATGTGTCCGGAAATGGTTTTCCAGTAAGCTGCGAAAGGAGCTATGTATTCGGTTATCTGTGCATCGGATCTTATCAGCATTATGATACCGATTATCAATAAGAGAAAACGGCGGATAAATGCGGTAAGGCTCCTTGGGAAAACGGTCCAGAACATATCATAGCAGATAAAACTGCGCTGCAGATAGTTCAAGGCTCTGCCGAGGCTTGTCTTGGCTTTGTATTGATTGTTCTGAGTCTTGTGAGTGAATATGTTTTTGAAAAGTACCCATCCGTAATGGGTGAATGCCCAAAGATGTCCCTTTGCCCAGCGGATGCGCTGGCGCATCATTATCTTTACGTCAGTAGGCTGTTCATCGTAGAATTCGGCCTTGTCGTTGTAAGATATGCTGTATCCGTTCGTTGCAGCAAAAGCGGAAAGTTCTCTGTCTTCTGTAAGGGATACATAATTCCAGCCATCTTTGAGTATCTCGTTTGCAACGAGGAAACCGGTACCCTGTATTCGTGTGGCCAGCCTCAGGAAGGAGCGCGCACGGTGTTCGTTTCGAACAGTACGATACCAATGGATTGCATAAGAGGAGGATATCCAGTTCGTAGCAAAATTCTTCGTATTGCGGAATGAGGTAATGATCTTTTCGCCGGAATCAAATGCGTCGTTCATGCGGCTGATAAAGTCGCGCTTGAGCAGATTGTCGGCATCGAAGAAGAAATATCCTTCAAATGAGTTTACGCCGTAATCCGCTTCGATGTTTCTTACGAGGAACTGCAGCGCATAGCCCTTTGTACGGTGAGCACTGTCGAACCTTTTATAGACTACAGCGCCTGCTTCGCGGGCAACGCGTGCGGTCTCGTCTGTGCAGTTATCAGCCACAACGAAAATCGTAACCAGTTCGGAAGGATAATCCTGGCTGCGGATGCTGTCGACCAGATTTCCGATTACATTCTGTTCGTTGCGCGCGGCGATGAGTACTGCGTATTTGTGATTGTTCTTTGCCGGTTTGAACTTACGGGTAACCAAAAAACCGATAACGGAATATGCATTTTTGTATATTACCAGCCAAAAAGCAAGAGTGCCGAGAAATTTGATTATATCTATCAGCTTATCCAATGTTTATCAGCCTTTCAAAAGAAGTCAGCTGAATTATACACCATATGTGTTAAATGCTGAGAGAGACAGGGATAAGTATAATTTGCAAAAATGCCGTACAGCGTATACTGTACGGCACCGGTTCATCTGTTTATTATCTTGTCTGCCATAAGCACGGCACAGAGAGTTTTGGAATCAGGCAATTCACCTTTCATTGCCATTTCCACAGCGTCTGCAATGGGCATCTTTACGATATTGAGGAATTCATCATCATCGAAATCGGTTTCGCCTGCAGTCAGATCCTGTGCGAGATAGATTGAGATCACTTCATCGCAAAAACCGGGGGTAGTGGCCAGGTCGGTAAGCAATGTCCAGCTTCCGGCAGTAAAGCCGGTCTCTTCACGCAGTTCACGCTTTGCGGCTTCGAGTCTGTTTTCTCCCTTGTAGTCGAGCTTTCCGGCTGGTATTTCGAGAGTGACCTTTTCAAGCGGGGAACGGAATTGACGTACCATGTAGATGTTGCCTTCGCTGTCAACAGGTATAACAGCGGAAGCACCGATATGTACGGCTACCTCGCGCAATGCGGTCTTTCCGTTAGGCAAAGTGGCTGTCATGTGATCCACATGTATTATCGCACCGTCAAAAACGCGCCTTCTGTCGCTGAGTTTTTCCATAATATCTTCGAACATATGCTCATCTCCGTCATAAAATTATGAGATTATTAATTTTATTCGCCGAATGAGGCCTAAATCCTGCATTTAGGGGCTTTTCATAAGGCGAAAAATGTTGTATAATGAATGCAAACAAAAAGCCAATTGCAAAAAAAGGAGGCTGTTAATCATGATTCAGGTAATTCTCGGTGGTAAGGGCAGCGGAAAGACTAAAGTGCTGCTGGATATGACCAATAATGCTCTTAAGGATGTAAATGGCAACATTATTTTCATCGATGACGATAAGCGTTATATGTACGATCTGCGCCACGAAATCAGGTTCGTAGATGCAAGCAGCTACTCTGCCGCTTCCAAGTGCAATGCAGATTCTTTCCTCGCTTTCCTGTCCGGCATGCTGGCTGCTGACTTCGACGCAGCTCTCATCGCTGTTGATGCTTTCAAGAAGCTGGTCGTAACTCCTCTGGCTGAACTGGAAGGTTTCTTCGCAGAACTGGACAAGCTGTCTGCAAGCCACAACTGCAACTTCGTGCTGTCCATCAGTGCACCTGAAGAGGAAGTTCCCGAGTTCATCAAGCAGTATCGTATCGCGGAGGCTTGAAAATGAAAAAGATTCCGTTGGCGCTGGGTCTTTACAGTGTCCGTACCGAGCTTGCCAATGATTATAAGGCAACTCTCAAGGCTGTAAAGGAAATGGGCTATGAGGGCGTAGAATTCTATGGTGCAATGAGTTACGATGTAAACGAACTCAAGGCAACTCTTGATTCTCTCGGACTCAAGCTGGTTGGTTGGCATATCGGTTTTGCTGATATAAATAAGACTACCGTTGAATATAACAGGACTCTTGGAAACAATCGTCTTGTTGTGCCCGGACTGCCTGCAGATTTTACCTGCTCTGCCGATGCATGGCGCGCTACCGCTGAAAAGTTCAATGAAGCGGCCGAGTATCTCAAGGCTGAAGGTTTCGAACTCGGATATCATAATCATGATACCGAATACAAACCTCTTGACGGCGAGATACCGTGGGATATCTTCGTGCCCGCAACCGAGGGTAAGGTATTTATACAGCTGGATAACGGCAATGCGCTCAAGGGCGGCGCGGATGTAGTGGAGCTTATCAAAAAGTATCCCGGCCGCGGCAAGACAGTGCATCTCAAGCCTTATTCCATTGCTGATGATTACGCCACCATGATCGGTGAAGACGATATTCCCTGGGTAGAGTTCTTTGAGGAACTGGATAAGCAGGGCGTCACCGAATGGTATATAACGGAATACGAGTGTGAGGAAAAGTACACCCAGCTGGACGGCGCAAAGGCATGTATCGATGCGCTCAAAAAGATGGGCTTGTGATCCGATCTTAAAAGGACGAGGCCATGACCTCGTCCTTTTTTCTATATAGGAGAGTATTATGAGTATATCTACAAAGGCATTTGCAGCACAGGAAGGTTTCCCTTATCAGGATGATCTCTCAATTTTGACTGCACCTGTAATCGGAAATGGTTTTACTCTAAAAAATGCAATAGCAATACAGCCCATGGAAGGCTGCGACGGCACCACTGATGGAGCTCCCGGTGAACTTACATACCGCAGATATGAGCGTTTTGCAAAGGGCGGCGCGGGACTTATCTGGGCTGAAGCCATAAGCGTGTGTCCCGAAGGCCGCGCAAATCCCCGTCAGCTGATGTTTACAGAGGAAAACATTGAAGCATTCCGCAAGCTTACTGATATTGCGCATGCTCATGGTGCAAAAATAATCGCACAGCTTACTCATTCGGGACGCTGGTCCAGACCTATTGATAAAAACGCTCCCATCAGAGCAACTTACAATGCGGCTCTTGATGAACGTCAGCAGCTGAGTGAAGATTACCCCATTGCAGATGATGAATATCTTGCATCCATGCCTGCATTGTTTGGCAAGGCTACCCGCATTGCTATGGAAGCAGGCTTTGATGGCGTAGATGTAAAGGCATGCCATCTCTATCTCTATAGTGAGCTGCTCAGCGCCTTTGAACGCGAAGGAAGATATGGCGGCAGTTATGAAAACCGTACTCGCCTTCTTAAGGAATCCGTAATCGAGGCAAAGAAGAATATCGGTGACGGAATTCTCGCTTCACGTTTCAATATGTATGACGGCACTGCGGGCAGATGGGGCGAGGATGAAAACGGTAATATGGATCTTACTGAGCCGCTCCGCCTTGTCAGGGAACTTGATGAGATGGGCGTTACTCTCATGAACATCACCATGGGCACACCTTATTATAATCCCCATGTAAACAGACCTTACAAGCGCGGCGGATATATTCCGGAAGAAGCCCCTGCAGTTGGCGTTAAGAGACTGTTTGAAGGCGTAAAGGCTGCCCAGAAGGCGGCACCTGATGCAGTGTGTCTTGCTACGGGATTCAGCTGGCTGGGCGAACATTCGGCAAATATAGCGGCAGGCCTTGTGGCAGAGGGCAGTGCTAAGCTCGTTGGCTTTGGCAGAATGTCTTTCGCATATCCTGACCTTGCCAATGATATTATCGAAAAAGGCTGCATCAGTAAGGAAAAGTGCTGTGTGGCATGCTCTTTGTGCACAAAGATAATGCGCGGCGGCGAAACTACCGGATGCCCCGTGCGTGATCAGGAAGTGTATCTGCCGCTTCTCAGAAAGGTGGAAGGAAAATGAGAAGAGCGCTCGTTACCGGCGGTACCCGCGGAATAGGTCTCGGTATTGCCGAAAAGCTCCGCGATGACGGTTGGGAAGTGGTTGTATCTTGCCGAACCCCCAGAGATATTCCCGGAATAAAATGCATTGTTGCAGATAATGGTGTGGCGGAAGACAGGAAACGGCTCGTTGAAGAAGCAGGTGAGATAGACCTGCTCGTAAACAACGCCGGTATCGCGCCCCGCGTACGTGCCGATTTGCTCGACATGACCGAGGAATCGATGAATGAGGTAATGAATGTCAACCTTTACGGTCCGTTCTTTCTGACTCAGCAGATAGCCAAAGGTATGATAGAGCGCGGCCGAGGAATGATAATCAATGTCTCGTCCATGTCTGCTTATACTGTATCCGTCAATCGTGGAGAATACTGCATTTCAAAGGCAGGCATCTCAATGATGACACAGCTTTATGCGGCAAGGCTTGCTGAATATGGTATTCCCGTATACGAGATACGTCCCGGCATAATCAAAACTGATATGACCAGCGGTGTTACTGCGAAGTATGATGCGCTGATCGAAAACGGTCTCCTTCCCATTTCCCGTTGGGGTACGCCGGAAGATATTGCAGACGCCGTATCCGTGCTTGCGGAAGGAAAACTCAGGTATTCCACCGGCGAAGTTATCAATGTAGATGGTGGATTCCATATACAGAGGTTGTAAGCTATATGAACATCAGAAAAATAAGCTGTCAGGTCGCTGTTGTCGGCGCAGGCGCCGCAGGTCTCAATACGATGGATGAACTGCTTGCACGTGGAATTGATGCGGTGCTCTTCGCTGATGACCTTATGGGCGGCTGCAGCATCAACAGCGGCAGTGATAAGCAGACTTACTATAAGCTTGCGCTGGCAGGTGATTCGGGAGATAGCGTACAGGCTCTTGCCGAACGCTTCTTTGCAGGCGGCGGAATGCAGGGATATCATGCACGCACTTTGGCAGCACTGTCCGCCCGCTCTTTCATGAAGCTTGCTCTGCTGGGCGTTCCTTTTCCGCAGAATGAGTGGGGAGAGTATGTAGGCTATCAGACGGATCATGATAATACTCTGCGCGCTACTTCTGCAGGACCGCTGACCAGCCGCATGATGGCGGAATGCCTCAGAAGGTCTGTAAATTCAAAGGGCGGTAAAATGGTTGGCGGAGTACGTCTCGCAGCTGTTTATGCCCCTGACGGAATTGTACGCGGCGCATTGTTCACTTCCGAAGAAGGTTATGTACAGGTCTCCTGTGCACAGCTCATTCTTGCAACGGGCGGAAACGCCGATATTTACGGAAGAAGCGTGTTCCCGGTAAATCAGCATGGTGCTACAGGCGCTGCGCTCAGGGCGGGTGCAAAAGCCAATAACCTGTGCTACTGGCAGTATGGACTTGCTTCTACAAAGGTACGATGGAATGTTTCCGGCAGCTATCAGCAGGCTATTCCCGAATATGTGAATGAAAAAGGCGAAAAGATCGCTCCGGAAATGCAGAAGCGAAATGATATGATATTCCTGAAGGGCTATCAGTGGCCTTTTGATGCTTCGCGCGCGGAAGCATCCGCAGCTGTTGATCGCGCAGTCAAAGCCGTATGCGACAACGGCGGCAGGGCATATCTTGATTTTACCGGGGATCCTGTCGGTGGTGATTTCGACGCACTCGCAAATGAGACGTACAACTATCTGAAAAACTGCGATGCGCTTGTGGACGGAGCTTATCAGCGCCTCATGAGAATAAATATGCCTGCTGTTGATTTCTATCGCGATCGTGGAATCGACCTTTCCAAAGAGCCGATGGAGATTGCAGTATGCGCACAGCATTCAAACGGCGGTCTGTGGGTAGATGAAAACTGGCAGACTACCATAAAGAACATGTATGCTGCGGGCGAGTGCTCGGGTGTATTCGGTGCATATCGCCCAGGCGGTTCTGCACTCAATGAGACTCAGGTAGGTTCTCTGCGCGCGGTTGAGCATATTGCTGCAAATCCGTTGCGAACCGTTGAACTGCCGGACGATGCGTTTGCAGACGATATAGCATGGCTCGAAAGCGGTGTGTCTGACGAAAATGAATTGAATGAATTCCGTCGCAGAATGGATATTTGTGCGGGTGCGGTGCGCTCCGTATCCGGAATGAAAGCACTGATGTCCGATGTCGAAAAACGCCTTGCGACCCTTAAGGGTGATGCAGTGCTCAGAGATACTCTTTGGGTACAGAAATATGCACTCAGTGCTATGATAGAACAGGCGAAGTATTCGGGAAGCGCAGGACATATGGTAACAGATGCGGAGATCTCCTGTGATGACCACAGAAAGTATGCATTTATTACGGATGCAAACGGAACTTCTGTAAAAGAAGTTGCCGGGATACCCGAGGGAGATCAGTGGTTTGAGCGTGTATGGAAAAGGTTTAAGGAGAAGCACGGATGAAGAAGGGTCTCATTGTAAAGGGAATACTGGGGCTTTTGCTCATAGTGCTGCTTATTGTTGCCGGTTATCGTATGATAGGTTTTTTTGCCGATACCATAGTCGGAATGATAAACAATGAAACGATTGCTGATGACAGCGGAGATTATCAGCTGTATACGCCCGAACCCATGCCTACCATGCCGGCCTATATGGGAGAAGATTCTTTTTATGACAATGCCGGAGATGTTGTATTCGGCGATGAATAAGAAAACGGCGCATCCTGATTGAAGGATGTGCCGTTTTCTTATTTGGCTGAGTTATGAGCACGTTTTACCAGCTCCGGTATCCGGCCGGGATCGAACGGAGTTGAACAGTTTGATTCATGGACCATGTCCGCCAGGAATTCAATGTTGCCGTCGCCGCCGGAAATAGGGGAGTAGTCAAGCGATTTCACGCGCCAGCCTAATGTGGGAACGAAATCAATGATGGAACGCAGTACTTCTTCGTGTACGGATTTCTTGCTGACGATGCCGCCTTTGCCGATATTGGAGCGCCCTGCTTCAAACTGAGGCTTAATGAGGGATATCATGCGTCCTTTTTCGCCAAGAACGCCAAAAACAGCAGGCAGTATCAGTTTTACCGATATAAAAGAAACGTCCATAACTGCTATTTCGGGGCGATGTTCAAACATATCAGCAGTAAGGGTACGTGCATTTGTATGCTCCATGCTTATAACGCGTTTGTCATTCTGCAGTTTGGGATCAAGCTGACCGAAGCCAACGTCTATAGCATAAACAAGGGACGCGCCGTTCTGAAGCAATACATCGGTAAAGCCGCCGGTGGATGCGCCTACATCGATTGCAACCTTTTTGATTACATCAATGTCAAACACAGTGATCGCCTTCTCGAGCTTAAGCCCGCCTCGGCTGACATAAGGGATATCACTGCCGCATACAATAAGCTCATCATTGTCAGATACTTTTACGGAAGGTTTTGTGAGCGGCCTGCCGTTAAGCAGCACAAGCCCTCCGGATATATAATTCTGCGCTTTTTCGCGGCTCTGTGAAAGGCCTCGCTGCACGAGCGCCACGTCCGCGCGAATGGTTTCTGCCATAATAAAGCCAATCCTCCGGAAACGGATAATTCAATACATACATGGCAATTATAATGCAGAACCACGCGCATTGCAAGTAAAGAAGATTTTATGCTTTACAGAACAGATGTTTCGTGTTATAATATTTTTCTGAAGATTGAAAGGAGGAGTGGTTATGCCCCAGAAAGGCGTAAAGGTGATAGCTCAGAATCGCCGTGCAAGGCATGATTACTTTGTCCTTGAGACATGGGAAGCCGGCATAGAGCTTAAGGGCACCGAAGTCAAGTCCATTCGCCTTGGTCAGTGCAATCTGAAAGATTGCTACGGAACGGTGAAAAACGGTGAGCTTCTTGTTCATGGTATGCATATCAGTCCCTATGAAAAGGGCAGCTTCTCGAATACCGACCCGCTCAGACTCAAGCGCATGCTGATGCATAAGGCTGAAATACGTAAGCTGCAGCAGTCCGTAATGCAGCAGGGCCTTGCTATAATTCCTTTGAGCATTTATCTCAAGGATGGCAGGGTAAAAGCTGAAATAGGTCTCTGCAAGGGTAAAAAGCTGTATGACAAGCGTGATGATATCGCAAAGAAGGATTCTCAGCGCGATATTGAACGCGCATTCGCCGGCAGAGGTTGATTTCGTCCCCGTAAGGGGTGGAAATATATTTGGGGGTGTACTGGTTTCGACGGAGATTCGGAAGGCAGGATAAGCGTGTAGTGGCCCTGAACCACTATAAAACGGGACTTAAAAATTAACTGACAACTACGAAAACGTAGCTTTCGCGGCTTAAGCCCGCGAACGTCGGCCCTAAGCCTCCTGCGGCGTAGGTAACCGGCGCTGCAAAAGCAGGGAACCAGCTTGCCTAAGCTTTGCGGCAGGCGGGATTTTATGAAGCTACTGACCCTGTAACTCCGTCTGTGGAGGTACAGCAGAGGGAATGTCAATACGCAGAATACACACGTAGAAAGTCCTGTGGTCTGGTTTTCGGACTGGGGTTCGACTCCCCACACCTCCACCAATGAAAACCCTTGAGATTATTGACATCTCAAGGGTTTTTAATTTGTTTATTCCACGTTTTTGTACACGTTTTATTTTGCGAATCTGTCTATCATGGTGCGGACTTCTGCCATCTGAGGGAGCAGCTGCTCCGGCCATTCCTCATAAGCTTCGCATTTGCCCATCGCCATCTGATCGGGTTCGTGCTCATGAGTCTTGTGCACTCGCCGCATCTCTTCAAGGTGCATGCGCACTATCTGCACGGGCAACCTGTTCGCTCAGTATCTTGGCGCGGTTCTTCGCCTTATTGAGGGTTTCGGTCTCTTCTTTGGTGCGTCCCTTTTTGAAGAGCAATTCGCGCATTATTCCGCGCTGTTTATCAAGTTCCTTCTGCTTTTCTTCAAGGTCAGCAAGTTTCTCCTTGTAAGCCGCGAGACGAGTACGCTCCTCATCGTTTTGCGCTGCACTTTCCGGTGCGTTCGCCAGTATCTCGCGGTCGGATACCTCGCTTGTATCGCGCACCTGATACCTGATGTCGGCCTCGGCTGCATCAAAACGCTTAGAAAGCGGGATGACGTTGCCGCTCTCCACAGTCTCCATGTAGGCATCGTCCAGCTGCTGGATGTCCATGGATTCGATTTCGGTGGTGCGGGGGGAGTACTGGGTGGATGTGTCGCTTACAGACTCATTCTGTCCAGCATCACCTGTACTTCCTTCTCCGTTTTGCAGGTTTCCAGCCGTCTGACCCATTCTGCCGCCAGAGCTTCCCTTCCTTCGTGATTTGCCGGTTCTATGGTCGTAAAGGTCGATGTAATCCTCTTTGCTGTATGCGCTGACAATCTCTTCTGAATATAGATCTCGGATAAAGTCCGGCGCATCTTTACCGTAGGATTCTTCATGGTCAAAATCTCCTCTCGTATATCCTCTATAAGAATCTCGTACTTATAATTTATTCGATAAACCCTCTGAACATTTGGCATACCAAAGCGTTTGCTTGTGACCGCAACGACATTATGAACGCCACCTTTTTTGCCTATTTCAAGCAAATAGTATCCGTCTGCACTTCGTTTTGCTCCAGTCTGGCCTCCGTGCTTTCGTTCTCCGTTGATGCTATCGAAAGCATCAACTTCGCTCGGGCTGAGTATTCCATTGTCAGTAGCCCATGCAAAATTATTATACTCTTCTCTTGTGTAGCTGTAAACGGACTTATCATCGCGCGGACTGTACTGAACTGCATCTTCAGAGACTTTTCCTGACTTGGTGATGGGTACACCCACATTCTTCAGTTCTCGCAGCAGAGAAGGAGGTACTACATTATCGGGTACAGATACGCCTGTGCCTTCAAGCAGGTCTTTATACATCTGCGCGACTTCGGCAACAGGTACGAGGCGTACGGGCTTGACCCAACGAGAAAGCAGCACCTGTCGCTCCATGCCGGTAGCTTTGCGTAGTGCTCCTGCCACAGTACCCGTATGCCAAGAGTGCCAGTCGACGGAATCCTTCGCGTACTGCGCATGATAGCCGCTGGTCAGTTCGCTTTCGGGTACTTCGCATTCCACGGTCACAAGGTTCGGACGGGCGTATGCAGAAGAAAACTGGTCGTTCAGCACAAGGTTCGATGAGTGCATGTGCGGGTTGTACGCAGCAGGAACCTGTCCCTTGCCCTGTCCCTTATTCAGAACGAACTGAGGCTTACCCTTCTTGTCGAACTTGATGAGATCCGGTCTCTCGTTGGCCTGTTCTCATGCGCCGAGTTCGCTGGCATTCTCGTATTTGCCTGCAACAACAGCAGCCATCGGAGGATAGAGCTTGCCGTCCACCAGCTGCATGGTCTTATAGGTTTTAACAGTCTTCTGCCCGTTAAGGAACTCAAGTGTATCCTCGTCCGTAACACGGGTGGAATACTGCACATCATCGTGTTCAATAGTTGCTTCGCCAGCTTCGTCATACTCCATCTCGCGCTGCCAATATGCAACAGATTCTGCATCGCGGTTGGTAGCATTCTTCATGTTGAAGGGCTTCGCCATCGCACCACACGTGCTGTTGCATTTGGCGCAACGACCAGTAGTCAAATGCCGTCACGACGAGATTCACTGCTTCGTATTTTCCGTTAACGTCTTTCATCGTTCCCAATTCGACAGAAACCATAGCCTGTCCACGCTTTGTATTCACATGCATAAGTATGAGCATTCGCCCGTTTGGGTTTTTGAGTATGACGTCAGGGTCGTCAAGTGGGCGCACTATGTTCTTCATTTCTTAAGATGTAAGTGAGTGATAGTGGTCTTCTTGTTCGCCTTCATGTCTTACAGCCAAATACAACGCATCAGGACGCATAAGTATTTTACGATTTACGTCATCGCCATACCTTTATCTCGCGGTCAGAGACGTAATCGGAGCCGCGTATGGAGTACTGGGTGTCGTGCTCGGTTACGCGGGGGGAGAACTGTGTGGAGGGGTTGACATAATTGAGTCTTTTAAGTATACTCTGTAGTGAAGGTTTTACGCCTGCGGATACGCCAGTCTTTCTGACTGATGCACCGCTTTGAAGGGCGTTGAAACTTTCTTTTTTTATGACCGTTACATCTGTTTATACTTCTGAGTGTTTTTCTGATGATTTGACAAATAACCGGTGATGTGTATAATGATATTCAACCAGATAAGGTATATAAGCCGGTATTTGCAATGGCTGCAAGTAACCTGACACGACTTGCAGCGGTGTATTATTTTATATGTTTCGGAATGGGTGAGTAAATGAATTCTACGCTTGTTATTGGCATCGCAGGAGGCACTGGAAGCGGCAAATCCACGCTGCTCGATAACCTGAATGCTCGATTTGCAGATAATGTTGCAGTTCTGCATCATGATAATTATTACAGACGCCGGGATGATCTGCCTATGTCGGAACGGGTGAAGATCAATTACGATGAACCCGCGGCTTTGGAAACCGATCTGATGGCGCAGCATCTGATTCAGCTGAAGCGGGGTGAAACGATCCGGTGTCCGGTGTATGATTTTTCGCAGCACAACCGCTCGGACAAGACGGTAGCTGTTGAACCTAAGAAAGTCATCATCGTGGAAGGCATTCTGATCTTTGAAGATGAACAGCTGCGGAACCTTATGGACGTACGCATTTTTGTGGATACTGATGCGGATGTACGCTTGTGCCGCCGCATAATCCGTGACGTTGAGGAGCGGGGCAGGACCCTTGAAAGCGTATTGACCCAATACCAGACGACAGTCAAGCCCATGCACGAAAAATATGTTGAGCCCAGCAAGAAATATGCCAACATTGTTGTTCCTGAGGGCGGGCATAACTATGTGGCATTGGATATGATCCTGACCAGTATTCAGCATTACCTGAATAAAATCGATTAGGATGAATGCAGTGATCAACAGCCGTATATGGGATATGGGGGAGATGTTTCTCACTGTCCCACAGCATATGCATGCAGAAAGTCCGGAGGTTCGGTTTTCGGACTGTGGCTCGAATTCTCGTACCTACACCATGAAAAACAAGCCTTGAGAATTATAATCTCATGGCTTGTTTTATTTTTGCTTGGATTTTTGTGTGACATTAAGAAACGTCACCCGTGTTCCGCGTCACTGCGATTGCATAGGAAAGAACATATTTGTATGGATCTGTGTGCCTTCAAACGGTTATATCGTAATCTTTCTTAGACTAACTCCCATCCTGCGAAAATGTCGGACTCAATAAAATCAACATCAAGCGAACGGCAGTACGCCAATGCCTCGGGAGTATTCGCAGTCCACAGGCCGACTTTCAGACCATGTTCGTGGAACAATTTCACCGTGCGCTCCTCGATTCCGACAATATCCATATCAATATCAAATCCGTATTCTATGCATCTGTCCACATCTTCATCGTGCTTTACGCAGGTGAGCATGATCTTCAGTTCCGGGAACGCTTTGTGCGCGCGGATGAGATTGTCAAAATCAAACGACTGCAATTCGCACATGGAAAGATCATAAACTTCTTCTGCCATTGTAAATGCCGCATCTATCATTTTATCTGTGAAAGCACCCTTGAACTCAATGAAGCATACCATGTTGCCGTCACGGCAAATCTCAAGATATCGTCTGAATGTGCAGAGGTACAGCTTTGTGTCGGTGAATCGATTGAGAAGAGGCTTCTCGGTCAGTTCGGCATAGGTGTGTTCCGATATTGTCATCTCGCTGCCGTCTTCAAAAATCGCTTCCGAATTGTGGCACACCACCAGTACCCCGTCCTTTGTGAAGCGCACATCGGTCTCAATGCCGCCGCAGCCGTGTTCAACAGCTTTTATGAACGCTTCTTCGGTGTTTTCAAGGTACTTTCCGCTGTATCCGCGGTGCGCAATGTAGCAGATGCTCATATTTTTCTCCTGTCCGAAAGTTATCTCCGCATCAAAATGTGAATTGGAAAATAAGCTTGCAAAAATGGAATTCTATATTTATATTATACAATAACAAAACGAAACACAGAAGACTCGTTGCAAAAATTATTTCTCACAGGAAAGGCAAAAAGTTATTGCAAGAGAACGTTTCCGGTGTATAAATTGACATCCGAGGGCCAGATGGAACAGTTACCCATGTCCCACAGAATACACGGGCAGAAAGTCCTGAGGTCTGGTTTTCGGACTTAGGTTCGCCCCACACACCTCAACCATGCAAAAACCCTTGAGATAATTGATATCTCAAGGGTTTTTGTTTATATTTGGTACCCGCTAAAGTCCCCGTTTATTTTGCGAACATGACCATCATGGCACTGAGTAATGTTTTATGATGTCGCTCCTTCTCTGAACAGGGTTTCGCTTACTTTATAAAAGTAATTGTATGAGTGCGGGTTACGGTCTGACCTTTTTCTACACGCATGAAACCGGGTTTTTCGGCTATGTTTGCGGGAGCATCCACGAAATCGGGGCCGTTGCACCAGCATTCAATGCAGATATAAGGAGCTTCATTGGGCTTGGTCCACAGCATCAGGATAGGATGATCAGGGAAATCTACGCGTAGTTTGCGTCCGTCGCGACCGCCCTGGAGTGTGACGCCCTTGCTCTTGAGTCCGCGGAAAACCAATGCATCGGTCTTGAAGAAATCATACTTGAGGGGCAGCGTACGGGTATTTTCTGCGATCACAACAGGTTCGTGCAGGCAGAGATTTCCGTCCAGAGGATACGCGGCAAGGCATTCCTCTTCATCAAATACTACCTCATATTCCTCTATACCTTCGGGAGTCATATAACCCTCATGGCAGCCTACGCTGAACCAGAAATCACGTTCATCGCATCCGGTGACGCTGTAGCTTACTTCGAGTGCATTGCCTTTGAGGGTATAAATTGCACGCAGCTCGTAATCAAAGGGAAAACCGGGATGCTTTTCGGTGAGCAGGAATACTGCCTTGTCGGCTTCGGCTGTTTCCACGAGCCATTCCGCACGTCGTGCAAAGCCATGCTTGGGCATATTGTAACGCATGCCGTTCAGTTCGTAGCAATCATCTTTGAAACCGCCGGCAACGGGGAAAAGGACATATGCACGACCGGTCCAGAAAGCAGGATCGCCGTTCCAAAGCCTCTCGTTGCCGTCTGAATCGGTTATAGACTGAAGTTCTGCGCCAAGAGTTGAGATGCTGACTTTGAGATGATCATTCGCGATGGTAATCAATGACATAATATACCCCTTTCCGTTTATGTGATTTGATTGATTTTCTTGAGGCTATTATAGAATAATGGATATACTGTTGTCAATCATTATGCCAAGCGGGCTGTTTGCGGATGGAAGAACGATGGCTAAGTTCTTTTTATCAAACGATGCTGTTGTACTTGTATATTTAACTTTGTTGTGTATAATAGAATTTGTACGCAGAAGGAGAAAATCTGCTGTGCTGCTCCAAAGAGAGTGTGCCGCTTGGTGTGAGGCGCATGTGCTGCATGGTATGATTCCCGGCTCCGGAGTACGCGGAAGAAAGCACATTGGTGAAATTCCGCCGGGTGTTCCCGTTACAGAACGTGCAAGGACGCATCTGCGTCGAAGCAAGGTGGTACCGCGAAGCAACGCTTCGCCCCTGCAAAAGGGGCGGAGCGTTTTTATTTGACTATTCAAAAGGAGAGATATATCCATGAAGCTTAAGAACCTTGTCTCCAAGCGTTATAAGGAAACTCCTGCCGATTGCCAGATAGCCAGCCAGGCGCTGATGATGCGCGGCGGTTACATCAAGCCCGTCGGCAACGGCATCTTTACTCTTTTCCCCATCACCAAGCGCATCACCTCCAAGATCGAAAAGATCATCCGTGAGGAAATGAACCGTATCGACGGTCAGGAACTGATGTTCCCCGTTGCAATGCCCGCTTCTCTGTGGCGTGAGTCCGGCCGTTACGATTCTATCGGCAGCGAACTGCTTCGCTTTACCGACCGTTCCGGTTCCGACATGGTTCTGGGCATGACCCACGAAGAGGCTTCTGTTCACTTCGTACGTGATGTTGCAGATTCCTACACTCAGTATCCCTTCATGATCTATCAGATCCAGACCAAGTTCCGTGATGAGCCCCGCTGCCGCGGCGGTCTGATCCGCGTTCGCGAGTTCACCATGAAGGATGCTTATTCCTTCCATACATCTCAGGAGGATCTGGAGAACTACTATCAGATCTGCTATGATGCATACAACCGCATCTTCGCCCGCGCAGGCGTTAAGGAAGTTGTTGCTGTTGCTTCCGACAGCGGCATGATGGGCGGCAAGGTTTCCCATGAGTACATGCTGCTCACTCCCGTTGGCGAGGATACCATTGTTCTGTGCCATGATTGCGACTACCGCGCCAACATGGAAGCTGCTCCCTGCATCGTTAACAACGAAGCCGGCGAGATCGCTGACCTCGAAAAGGTTTCCACCCCCGATGTTAAGTCCATCGAGGATCTGTGCGCATTCCTGAAGGTCAATGCTGCTTCCACCTGCAAGGCAGTTGTATATCAGGAGAACCTGACCGACAAGTATGTAGTTGCTTTCCTGCGCGGCGATCTGGATATCAATGAAACCAAGCTCCGCAACCACATCAAGGCTGAGATCCACGCAGCTGAGATCACTGAGGATTCCGGTCTGTGCGCCGGCTTCATCGGCCCCAAGGGTCTGCCTGCTGATGTAAAGGTAGTATTCGATACCTCTCTCAAGGGCATCAACTGGTTCGTTACCGGCGCCAATGAGAAGGACATGCACTACACCGGTTTCAATCTCCAGCGCGAGATCGGCGAAGTTGAGTTCGTAGACGTTGCCAAGGCATATGACGGCGGCATCTGCCCCGTTTGCGGCAAGCCCTCCATCTATACCTCCCGCGGTATCGAAGTCGGCAATATCTTCCAGCTTGGCACCAAGTACACTGAGTCCATGGGCATGACCTATGTTGATCAGGATGGTTCCATGAAGAATCCCATCATGGGCTGCTACGGCATCGGCGTTGGGCGTCTGGCCGCTTCCGTATGCGAAGCACATCGTGATGATTACGGCCCCATCTGGTCCATCTCCATCGCTCCCTGGCACGTACATCTCTGCTCCATGCGCGCAGACAACGAGGAAGTTGCCGCCATGTCTCAAAAGATCTACGATGAGCTTACCGCAAAGGGCGTAGAGGTTATCTGGGATGACCGTCCCGTAAGCGCCGGCGTTATGTTCGCAGATGCTGACCTGCTGGGCGTACCCGTACGCGTTATCGTAAGCCCCAAGGGCCTCAAGAACGGCACCATCGAAGTTTCTGCCCGTGATAAGTCCTTCCAGGATCGTAAGCCCGCAGAAGAAGCTATCGATTTCGTATACAACTACGTTGTTGAAGAGCTCAACAAGCTGAACTGCCGTCTGTAATTTCAGGAACGGAATGTTTACCCTCCTCTGTAGATATACGGGGGAGGGTACTATTTTTGATTTAATGCGCCTGCAGTTGACGGAAAACTGAATGTATATTAAAATAAATGTATATCACCAAACGGAGTTATGCAGATGAAAGTTGCCGATGTTTTCGAAAAAAACTATAAACGTGTGCCTGAGGGCATTGCTTTTTCGCCTTATCGGGTGTGCCCGATAGGCGCACATATCGATCATCAGTTGGGGAAGATCACCGGTCTTGCGCTGGATAAAGGCATTAATATTGCCTATGGTCCAAAGCAGAACGGTGTTATTGAACTGCATTCGCTGAATTTCGATAAGCGTGCACAGTGGCATATAGCAAGCGTTCCTTCTCCGCGACAGTTCGATTGGGCTGATCATCTGCGCGGCGCAACGATCGCTCTTGCAAAAAGATATCCTCTCAGAATAGGTATGTGCGGTGTTATTGAAGGTTCGCTGCCTATTGGCGGGCTTTCTTCATCGGCTGCTGTAATCATCGCATTCCTGTCTGCGCTCTGCAAGGTAAATAATATTTCGCTTGATGATCATGAACTTATAATGATTGCCAAGGAAGCTGAAAATGAATATGTGGGAGTTTCCTGCGGAAAGCTCGATCAGAGCTGTGAGGTGCTGTCCAGAAAAGACCACCTCCTGTATCTGGATACTCTTACCGATGAATATGAGCTCATACCTCAGCATCCCGACATGCCCGAATATGAGATTGCCGTTTTCTTCAGCGGAATAGAACGTTCTCTTGCCGGCACAGGATACAATATGCGCGTAGATGAATGCAAAAGTGCCGCGTATGCACTTATGGCATATGCAGGAATGGACTACGGCAAATATTCCGAAGCTTATCTGCGCAACATTCCGGTTGATGTATATGAAAGATACAGACACATGCTTCCGGAAAACTGGGCAAAAAGGGCGCAGCATTGCTTTGAGGAATTTGAAAGGGTAGAACTTGGCGTAAAGGCATGGTGCAGAGGGGATATTGCCGAATACGGCAGACTTGTTTTTGAAAGCGGCAGGTCCTCCATTGAGAATTACGAGACCGGTTCTGATGAACTCAAAACCCTTTATGAGCTTATGCGCACTGCTGACGGAATCTACGGCGGCAGATTTTCCGGCGCAGGTTTCAAAGGCTGCTGTATAGCGCTCATTGATCCTGCTCACCGTGAGAGTATCGTCAGGCATATGACAGATGGTTATCTCAAGGAATATCCCGCACTCAGAGATAAGTTTTCGATACATTTCTGCAAAAGTGCTGATGGAGTTAGGGTATGAAGTGTATAATACTTGCGGCCGGATATGCGACCAGACTTTACCCGCTGACCGAGAATTTTCCAAAACCGCTTTTGAAGGTCGGTGAAAAGACGATACTCGATTGGCTTATCGATGATATAGACGTATCGGGCGTCATTGACGGTTATATCGTCGTTTCAAATCATAAATATGCCGACCATTTCTATGCCTGGGCGGCAGATAAACCTTTGGTCACAGTGATAGATGACGGCACGGAGAATAATGAAACTCGCCTCGGCGCGGTAAGAGATATTCAGCTTGCAATCGACACCTGCGGAATAAGCGATGATATTCTGGTGCTTGCAGGAGATAATGTGCTTGATTTCTCTCTGAACAGCTTCATTGATTATTCCATGAAGAAGCAGACCAGTTGCTCTATGCGCTATTTTGAACCTGAAAAGGCTAAAATACGCAAAAGTGCGATGGTGGTAGTGGATGAAAACGACCGCATACTGAAGATGGTGGAAAAGCCTGCTGAGCCCGAAACCAATTGGTGCACTCCGCCGTTTTATTTCTATACTGCAGCTGACGCAAGGCTTATATCCGAAGCGATTGCCGAAGGATGCCCTGTGGATGCGCCCGGTAACCTGCTTGTGTGGATGTCTGCAAGACGGCCTGTGCACAGCATGGAGATGCCCGGCAGCAGATATGATATCGGCGATATTGAAAGCTACAATAAAGTACAGCGTGACTATCGCGGAATAACCGGATGATATGCTGAAGGCTGTTATTTTTGATGCATACGGAACGCTTTTTGATACCGGAACCGGTTCTGTAGATGCGGCAAGGAAAATGCTTGCATTTAGGGGCAGGGAAGATATAGACGAAAGGCAGTTTTATTCACGCTGGAAAGAATTGCACCGCTATCATATAGATTCGCGTGTAGACTTCGTCTCGGAAGAGGAGATATTTCGGCGCGATGCTATTGTGTTGTATTCTGAATACGGAATTGCGGGAACTGCAGCCGATGATGTGAATATCATGCTTGCGACATTGGGAAAGCGCAAGGCTTATCCTGAAGTTCCGGGTGTAATTGCAGAGATAAGCAGATATGCGCGTGTGTATATCGGTTCTACAACGGATACTGCGCCATTGATGCAGGATATTGCAAGAAGCGGAATGCGGTTTGATGGAATATTCACATCGGAATCTCTGCGTGCATATAAACCCGAAGCTGAATTTTATCAGAAGATACTTTCTGAAGCTGAAATTTATCCTGAAGAAGCTTTGTTTGTTGGCGATTCATTGGCAGATGATGTTGCAGGACCAAAGCAGGTAGGATTGAAAACCTGTCATATAAAACGAAAGTTTTTCAGGGATTCGGATATAAAGCCGGATTATGTGATAAATGACATGACCCAGCTTGTGGATATTGTTCACAGGCTGATATTACAGGAGGGGTACCTAAATGAAAATATCTAAAAAGGATGCACTTGCCTGGTTTGAGTTTTTTGCTCAGCTGCCTGATTACGAGGAAATCATGCCTCGTCAGCGTGAGATAATTTATGCGGTATTCTCTCAGATAGAGGACGCAGTAGACGCACGCATTGACGCAATGCGCAAAGATATAAAGGGTCTGAAGTCTCTGTGCGGCAGGACTCACTATGTTGGCGGCGATGATAAGTTCTCTCTGGGCTGCCGTTCCTGCCTTACCGGCACAGGCCTCAGTGCCATCCGCAAAACAAACAAGTGCAATATTGAATGCCGTTTCTGCTATAACTATGGTGAACTGGATTGTCAGCCTCCGATTGGTGAAGGTATGTGGGAGATCGGCGGCACCAAGTTCAAGGAGAAGGATATCGACCTTCTGCTTACCATGCCCAACAGACCCACCGGCATTTCTTATGTGTACCTTGAACCCTTCATGGAAATCGAAAAGTACTATGGGATCATCCGCAAATTCCATGATGCGGGCATACATCAGCACATGTATACAAACGGTACTCTTGCAAATGAAGAAAATCTGAAGGCACTGGGCGAAGCAGGACTTGATGAGTTGCGATTCAATCTCGGTGCTACCAACTGTGCCGATAAGGTAATTGCCAATATTGCAACCGCCAAGAAGTACATTAAGTATGTCGGTATTGAAACTCCCATGACTCCCGAATTCTTTGATTCTTTCATGGAAAAGAAGGAAGCGATTCTCGCAACGGGTGTTGATTTCTTCAACTGTGCCGAACTGCACCTCAATCCCAATAATATCTGGAATTATGAGGGAGAGCCCATGTATATCTGCCGTCACGGATATATTTCTCCTATCTGGAGCCATGAGCTTACTCTTGAGTTTATGAAGATGGCGGACGAAGAGAAATGGTCCGCAGCCGTACACGATTGCTGCAACCACACCAAGTTTGCCCGTGATCTGAATCTGCGCGCAAAGGAAGGCGGTTGGTTTGGCGCAAGCAACTACGCGTGTGAGTTTGATGTGCCTCCCTTCGAAGCATTCCTGCCTACGCTTATGGATGAGGAATTCGAATTCCTTGAGGAAGAAGAACTTCCCGAAGGCTACAGGTTCGGAGATATTGTATTCTGATATGTATTAATAAAGAGAACCACTGTATGGAAAACATACAGTGGTTCTTTGTGTCAGATATATTTGCTGATCTCTGAAAGGTTTGAGATGCTGCGTTCACCGCGATTTATACCAATGAATTTCAGTCCGGAATTTTCGGCACACAGCCGGTCGCTGTCAGAATCGCCGCACATAAATGAGTGCGAAATATCAATTTCGGGATATCTGTCCAGTGCCTGCTGTATCATTCCTGTACCGGGCTTGCCGCAAGCGCATTTGAAAGGGCGTGCGTGCGGACAATGGAAGATATCGAGAATCGGTATGCCGCTGCTGTTCAGGATATCGATAAGTTTTGCGGTGAAGGCTGAATATTGATCGGTAGAGATAATGCCTTCTTCAATGATATATTGATTGGTGATAATTATGATGCGATATCCTTTTTCGATGATATAACGCATGCCTTCAATAGAACCTTTGAGGATTTCAGGTTCAGTGACGGTGCGCCATTTGTTATCGGGATAGTGGCGGTTTATAGTGCCGTCCCTATCCAGGAAAGCTATTTTCATGTCATTCGATGAAAACTGCGCTATACCAGTTCTGGTCTTCGTAGTCTCTTGAAGGCAGGGTTTCAATAGGCAGACCAAACTGACGGACAGTCTTGAATACATCTATACCGATGCTGTGAAAAGCGGGACGCGCCTTAGCTACATTGCGGCAATCCTGGCAATTTACGGCAGCACATTCCTTGCACAGTCCGCAGTCGGAAAGAGACATGGCGAAATAGTATCCGTCATGAAAAGCGTTGCTTTCAATGGCAAAGGATACTTTCTGAGAGAGATGCTTGTCCTTCGCATGTATTATGATTCCCCAACTGTAGCGGGAGAACATTTCCTTCATTTCAGCCATTGAAGGATTGTTGGGGCGTGAAGGACAAGTGTGATTCTTTCCCCAGTCGCTGCATCCGTACATGCATTTCAGAAGAGTACGACTGTCCCAGCAGATATGTTCTGCCTGGAAAAGTACAGCGTCAACAGCACCCAATTCAAGGGCTTTTTCAATGTATTTATTTGCCTTTTCGACAATTGCCGGATCGTAATTGATAATCATGTTTTAGCCTCCGTATATCAAGATTCACTTATTATTCGTGCGGCTTCATCGGCCGTAATGGAAGAAACGTCAAATTTTTCAGTATCGAGTTCCTCATAAAGAGGTATGCGTGCGGTGCTGCGCTCTATGATATCGGGATTGCGGAGTCCTGATGCTATATCCTTTTTAAGACGGCCTTCGAGTGCTTTGACGTCTGCAACAAGTGATATGCTGCGAATATTGCACCCGCTTATATCGAGTCTTGAAATAATATCATCGATTATTGACTGCTGATGCATTACCCAGCAAAAGATTATGTTGCGATAAGCACTGCATTTTATAAAGTTGTTCAGCATGTGGCAGATGTTGTCAATGACCATGCTTTTTGTTTCATCTGTAACCTGAAACGGGTCGGACATCCAGCACCAGTCTCCATCGAGTAACACGCTGTCAGGCAGCAGTTTCATAAGCTTTTTTGAAACGGTAGTCTTACCGACACCCATTGTACCGCCGATAAGATACAGATTTTTCACCATGCACACCACACATTTCTGCATCAGTATATTTATATTATAACATCTTGAAATGCATCATTCAATAAACAGAGTCTCGTTAACAGCAAAAAAGGATCGTTATTCGAATTCGGGACATATCTGCCGGCTGTTATGGAGTATCTCGAAGTGTAGATGAGGCCCCATGCCGGATTCAACTATGGCGGTATTGCCGACAGAACCGATTACATCACCTTTGCGTACTTTTACGCCTGATTCGGCTGTTTTCAATGCATTGAGTGAACAATAGCGCGTAATCCAATTATCCTCGTGGGTTATTTCCACTACAGTACCATACAGATCATCTTCGTACACAGCAGATACGGTACCGCTTTCGCTTGCGAGAACTACGGATCCGGAAGGCGCCGATATGTCAATACCGTTGTGGACGCACCACTGTCCGAGTGTATCATTCCAGACAAGATCACTCTCTGTGAAGTCACCATAGGTGCCATTGTCTACCGGGCGGTTAAATACGGGCGAATAAGGTTCGGGAGTCGGAACCGGAGTGGGCTCAGCGGTTGCAGCGGCGGCCATAGCCATTACCGATTCCGGGGTATGGTCCGGCTTAATCGTGACTATATCCGAGGCGGAATTGTTTGTGCGATGTATATATGCTGCTGTACCGAAAAGCACCAGAAGAAAAGCGAGTGAGATATAATAGCCATAGTTTTTCCAAACGCGCTTTACACGGGGATTGATGGTTGAATAAACGAGAGAAACGTTCTGTTTGAGTTTTGCGAGAATTTCAATCATAAAAAAACCTCCTGTTCTGATCATTAATCAGTTTGGGAGGTTTTTCGGTGTATATACGCTTATTACAGATCAAATCTGCGTTTTATTGCAATTTTTGCCTTTTTTACAGCATTCTTCTGGAATCCGGCTTCAAGTGCGGCATCTGCAGCTTCATCCTCGTCTTTACCTTCAAGCATCTGCGAGAGCATGAAAAGGTCTGCGGTGAGTTCGGGCTTTTCAGTCTTCTCTTCCGCTGCGGGAACTTCGGCTACTATGCAGTATTCGCCCTTTTCGATATTGGCATTTGCTTCCATCTCTTCGAGTACGGCGTCGCTTACACCACGGTATATCTTCTCGTAACGCTTTGTAAGATCGCAGCATACGCAGACACGCATTCCGGGCCATGCCTGTGCGATCTCAGCAACGAGATTAACGACACGGTGAGGTGATTCGTACATTACTGCTACGCCAATGCCGGATGCACGGATAGAATCAAGCTTTTCGCGCAGATACTTCTTCTCGCGGGGGAGAAAGCCGTAGAAAGCGAATTCCTTTGCTTCGAATCCGGAAGCAGAAAGTGCGGTAACGGTTGCGGAAGGACCGGATACGGGGATTACAGAAATTCCGGATTCCCATGCAGCGGCAACCAGCTGATGTCCGGGGTCTGAAATGGCGGGAGTACCGGCATCGCAGGTAAGCGCGACGGTGATATCTTCTTCCAGAATACGATTGATGATGCCCTGAGAACGGCTGTCCTCATTATGCCTGTGACAGGAAACCAGCGGCTTCTTGATATCAAAATGATTGAGCAGCTTGAGAGTAACGCGGGTATCTTCCGCTGCTACAAGATCGCATTCTTCAAGAGCCTGCCTCATACGGGGCGTGAGGTCGTTCAGGTTTCCTATAGGCGTAGCAACTACATACAGCTTTCCCATGTTGATCCTCTTTCAGTGTTAGTTAATGCGTTCAAGTATGTATACGAGTTCGTAATTGCAGATATAGCGCTCTTTTACGGTGAAGCATTTGGGGATGATGCCTTCAAACCACTCGGTATAATGTTGCTCCATGCCGACCTTGCGACCACCAAGAGTTCGGGTAGGGAAGGTGACGGCCACATTTTTCACATTGAGCGATTCCAGCAGCTTTTTTGCCGAGCCCTTTTTCTGTGTTTCGAGTACGGGCAGCAGCTTCATTATGAGAGCGAGTTCCCATTCACCTTCCGGAATGAAGTCTTCACACAGCGCATCTCCGACATGACATTCAACAGGAGCACCGCTCATTGCAGCCCATTCGTTGATAAGATTTATCTGTGCGCCGCCGATATCTATTCCGGTGGTCTTGATACCGATGCTTCCGAGGAATATCGGATTCAGACCGCAGGCAATATCAAGCACGGATGCGGGTCTGCCGGTTCGGCTGAAAAGATCATCATAGAACTCCGGAAGCGGCATACGCTCGCGTGTGGATGAATGCAGCTTGAGCGCACCTTCGATATCACCTGCTTCAAGCAGCTGCCGAGCCTGCTTTATAAGCGCAGCATCCATAAAGGCGCCGGTTATGCCGTGCAGTTCTTCTTTTGCGGCCTTTTCGGCATCCTTCTGCTTTTTGTATTTCTGTGCACATTCCCCGGCTACTCTTTTCAGAGTATCCGGACATACATCGGCATATTTCTTGGCGGCAAGCAGCTTTTCGAGTATGGCGTCTTTCATTCGGTTCTCAGCCTTTCCATGAGCCTTCCGAAGAAGCGGAGGTTATGTGCGGTTGCCAGCCTCATCGCTGCAGGATCATTCATCTTGAAAAGATGCTGCAGATACGCCCTGGAATGGTTGCGGCAAAGGTCGCAATCACAGTCTTCTTCAACGGGCTTGCTGTCGCGGCAGTACTTGTCGTCCATGATATACATGTGCTTGAAGAACTTCTCGTTCAGCTGTGCACCGGGGTTGAATACATAAAGCCTCTGATGCCTTGCCTCTCGGGTAGGTATAACGCAGTCAAACAGCTGATAACCCATACGAACACAGCTGACTATCTCTTCCGGTCTTCCGAGACCCATTGCATACTTTATCTTGTTGTCGGGCATGGCATCTGCGGCCATCTTAAGTATATCTTCACGCAGTTTACCATCGGAATCCAGAGGCCATCCGCCGAAACCGTATCCATCAAAGCCGATCTCTTCAAGGCGTCTGCCGCAATCCTTGCGCAGGTCTTCGAACTGGCCGCCCTGGACTATGCCAAAAAGCAAAGGCTTGTCCTTGCGGCCCTTAGCCAGCTTGTCAAATTCTTCGCGGCAGCGCTCGCCCCATTTTACGGTAAGGTCAACAGAACGCTTCTGTACCTCATAGGGGTCATCGGGATGGGTGCACATATCCAGTGCCATCATGATATCGCTGCCATACTGGAACTGTGCCTGAATGCACTTTTCGGGGGTGAATATAAGCTTCTTTTCGCCCATGTCGGGGCGGAATATGATCTCGTTATCGCGGATCTCTCCGTAATCGGAGTTTTCGCGGATAAGGGAATAAAGCTGGAATCCGCCGGAGTCGGTGAGAATCGCGCCCTTATAGCCGGTGAAGCCGTGCAGTCCGCCGAGGGACTTTATGAGCTTGGCGCCGGGTTTGGTCATCAGGTGGTAGCTGTTCATTTCGCAGCCGAACAGACCTGAGGCGTATACATCGGCAAAACTGCCTGCACGTATACCGCCGTAAGTAGCGTCCGGGAAGAAAGCGGGAAGGGGAATATTTCCGGAACACGTCTCAAGAATGTCTATCATTTGCACACCGTCCGATCAAAGTTTTTCCAGTACGCGCAGGCTTGCGCTGCGTGCACGGGGATTTTCCGCAAGTTCCTCCGCAGATGCAGTAATGGGCTTGCGGGTGATAAGTTTTACTGTAGGCTTCTTGCCGCACACACACACCGGCATACCGGGAGGGCAGGTGCAGGGATTGGCAAGCTCACGATATGTGTTTTTTACTATCCTGTCCTCAAGGGAATGGAAAGTTATTATACACAGTCTTCCGCCGGGCTTCAGCATATCGCTGAGCATCTTTACGGAATCCGCCAGGGGATCGAGTTCGTCATTTACTGCGATTCTGAGCGCCTGGAAAGTGCGCCTTGCAGGATGGGAACCGTCCTTTTCGCGGAATTTCTTGGGAATAGAAGCGTCAATGATCGAAACAAGCTGAGAAGTTGTCTCAATAGGCGCAGTCTTACGCCTGTCGCAGATGACGCGGGCTATCTGACGTGCCCATTTTTCTTCGCCGTAATCGCGGAATATGCGGTTGAGCTCATCCTCGCTGCGGCTGTTTACTATGTCTGCGGCAGTAACGGGATAATCTGCATCCATGCGCATATCAAGAGGAGCGTCGTCGTGATAGGAGAAGCCTCTTTCGCGCACGTCAAGCTGATGGGAAGATACTCCGAGGTCAGCCAGAATGCCGTCGAACTTCATATCGTCGGTAAGTTCGCGTGCATCGTGAAAATTACCGCGGATCGCCCGGAAACGCGCATCGTTTATGCGTGCGGTTGCTGCGGCAATTGCATCGGCATCACGGTCGATGCCGGTATGGGAACCGCCCTCCAGATTCTGAAGGATGACGGAGGAATGTCCGCCGCCGCCCAGTGTGCAGTCGAGATAATCGCATCCGGGTCGTATATTCAGCTGTTCGATGCATTCATTGAGCAGCACCGATACATGATGGAAATTCTGCATAAATAACCTCGTCAATCTTCTGAAAAGCAGTTCTGACCCGCAAGATATTCTCTTACGGCGCCGGCAATATAGAGGGAACCGGCAAATACCTTGAGTCCTTCGGTTCTGATAGCGGTCTCTATTGCGTTATTCATTCCTTCGACTGCAACAGTATTTGCGCCAAGGGAAGAATACAGCGCAGAAAGATCGCCGGGCAATGCGGCGCGGGGTTCATTGTCGACGGCGGTGGCTATAACAAGAGAGCAGAGGGGAGCGAGTATCCGGGCCACTTCCTCTGTCTGCTTATCGTGCATCATTCCGGTAACAAGAACTATCTTTTCTCCGGCGAACCATTTTTCTATGTAATCGCGCAGAGCGTATGCACCCTGAGGATTATGAGCTCCGTCAATCAGCATTCCGTTGACCCATTCGAGTCTGCAGGGCCACTTTGCTTTTGCGAGACCGAGCTTGATATACTTCTCGTCTATGCCTATCTCGCGCATTGCATAGACTGCCAGAGATGCGTTCAGCAGCTGATGTCTGCCGCAAAGTTTGATGTGATATTCTTCGCCGTCGAGCACGAAATCAGAACCGTATGCGTCACCGCCGGCATATTCGGGCATGGGGGAAACGGCAAGTCTGCAGCCGCGCTCGGCAGAAGCTTTGCGGAAAACGTCAAGAATATTCTCAGCCTGATGCTGTACAACGGCAGGAATACCGGGTTTTATTATGCCTGCTTTCTCGAAAGCTATCTGTTCGACGGTGTCGCCAAGCACTTTAACGTGGTCGAGACCTATGGCTGCTATCATGCTGACAGCGGGAGTGATGACATTGGTGGAATCGAATCTTCCGCCTACGCCGACTTCCACAACGGCATAATCTACACCGCGGCGAGCAAAATATTCAAATGCAAGCGCAGTTCCGATTTCGAATGTCGTAGGATAGATTTCTCGCTTGACGAGCAGTTCAGCCTTTTCGGAGATGAGATTCATTATGTCCACAAGCTCATCATCCGCAATGGGCACTCCGCATACCTGAACGCGTTCGTTGTATCTGATCAGATAAGGGGAAGTATACATGCCGGTAGTATATCCGGCTTCACGGAGGATCCTTTCCGTAAATGCTGCAGTGGAACCCTTTCCGTTGGTTCCGGCTATATGCACGCATTTGAAGTGCTGCTGAGGATCGCCAAGTTCCTTCAGCAGTGCACGGGTATTTTCAAGACCGTTCTTCTGTCCCTTATAACGGGCGCCGTGAATCCAGTCGATAGCTTCGTTTGCATTTTTGAACATCGGCAATCCTCCGGTCATAATGGTCTTAAAAAATCCGGCGAAGCGTACGGCGCCTCGCCGGAGCGTATATTGATATTAGAGCTTCAGTGCAGCGATGCCGAGCTTCTTGCGGACCTTCAGCATAGTGCGGTGAGCCAGTGCAGATGCGCGCTCTGCGCCGCTCTGCATAACTTCCTGCAGATATGCCTTATCTGCGCTGATGCGGTCGTATTCCTTCTGGATAGGCTCAAGAACAGCGATGATGCTGTCAGCGACTGCATCCTTGAATACGCCGTAGCCCCTTCCGTTGTATTCGGCGGAGATATCATCCATGGTACGGCCGGTCAGAGCGGACATGATGCTCATCAGGTTGCTGACGCCGGCACGGTTTTCGGGATCGAACTCAACGCAGTTCTCGCTGTCGGTTACTGCGCGACGGATCTTCTTGCGGATGATCTCGGGCTTGTCCAGCATTGCGATGAAGGTCTCCTCAGGATCGGACTTGCTCATCTTGCGGGTGGGATCCTGCAGAGACATTACACGTGCGCCTACCTTGGGGATGTAGGGCTCGGGAATGGTGAATACATCGCCGTATACGCCGTTGAATCGGTCAGCGATATCGCGGGCAAGCTCAAGATGCTGCTTCTGGTCTGCACCGATGGGTACAAGATCGGACATATACAGCAGAATGTCTGCAGCCATCAGCACGGGGTAAGTAAACAGACCGGCATTGATGTTTTCGGCATGCTTTGCAGACTTATCCTTGAACTGGGTCATGCGCTGCAGTTCGCCCATATAGGTGAAGCAGTTGAGATACCAGCTGAGTTCTGCGTGCTGATGTACATGAGACTGGAAATAGATTATGTTCTTTTCGGGGTCAAGACCGCTTGCCAGGAAAATGCTCATGGTACGCAGGCATGCCTTGCGCAGCTCGGCAGGGTTCTGCCTTACGGTAAGGGCATGCATGTCGACGATGGAATACAGACAATCGTATTCATCCTCAAGCAGCTTGAAATTGCGCAGAGCGCCAATATAATTACCCAGCGTGAGCTGGCCGGTGGGCTGAATGCCCGAAAAAATTCTCTTCTTCTGAATATTGGTTGCTTCCATGGGTACACACCTCCGGATAAAATCCACTAATAAATTATATCATGATGACAAATTTACGTCAAGGTTGACTTGCATGCAGATGCTATTTCTGATAAAATGATATAAGTAAATAAAAATGGGTGATTTTTGTGAAAGAGTACATAATTGCACTTGATGTAATGGGCGGAGACAATGCCCCCGAAGCGCTTATTGAAGGTGCCAAGGCTGCGCTGCAGGAGATGCCTGATATAAAGCTTGTACTTTGCGGCAAGGAAGAAGTTATCTCCGGTCTTGAATCCGACCGCGTACGACTTGTTCCCGCAAGTGAAGTCATCACCATGGAAGAAGCTCCTATGATGGCTGTGCGCAAGAAGGTCGATTCTTCTCTTGTAAAAGCGATGCTCGAAGTACGTGAAGGCCGTGCAGATGCAGTGGTATCTGCAGGATCCACCGGCGCTGTTCTGGCGGGCGGTATGTTCCGTATCGGTCGTATCAAGGGTATTGAGCGTCCCGCGCTTGCCGGAATACTTCCCGCACGCAAGGGCCCCACTCTGCTGACTGATATAGGCGCAAATGTTGACTGTCAGCCCAAGTACCTGAATGCTTTTGCTATGATGGGTTCCGTTTACATGGAGAACGTCGTTGGCATCAAGAATCCCAAGGTAGGCCTTGCCAATATCGGCACCGAGGCGGAAAAGGGTAACAAGCTTGCCAAGGAATCCTATGAGCTCATGAGCACTCAGAAGGGTTATAACTTCTGCGGAAATGTCGAAGCACGTGAGATTTCCTCCGGTGAGTATCAGGTAGTGGTATTCGACGGATTCGACGGCAATCTCATTCTGAAATACACAGAAGGTCTCTCAAGCGATCTTGTTGGTATGCTGAAGGAAGAGATCATGGGCGGCGGTCTCAAGGCTAAGATCGGCGGTCTGCTGCTCAAACCTGCCATGCGTGCTTTCAAGAAGCGTATGGATTACACCGAGCAGGGCGGCGCGCCTCTTCTGGGCGTTGACAGCGCAGTAGTCAAGGCACACGGTTCTTCCAATGCCAAGGCGATCTGCAGTGCTATCCGTCAGGCACGTTCCATGCTGGAAAATGATGTTGTAGGAAAGATCCGCGCAGGCGTTGCGGAACTTACTGAGGATAATAAGGAGGAATAATACAATGGCAAACGGAGTATTTGAAAATGTACGCGAACTGATCGTTAATCAGCTTCCTGTTAAGGCAGAGGATGTTAAGCTTGAGTCCAGGCTCATCGAGGATCTGGGTGCAGACAGCGCCAACCTCATGATGCTCATTATGGATCTTGAGATGGAATATGATATCACCGTTTCCGACGATATGCTCACCGGTGTACGCTGCGTTGGCGATATCGTAAAGTATCTGGAGGAGAATACCTGATCGTGGATGCTTTGCAGAAGGCGCTTGGATACGTATTCAAAGACCGCAGCCTGATGGAGACAGCTTTGACTCATCCTTCGTATGCGGGAGAACATCGTACTCCGCATTATCAGCGCCTTGAATTTCTGGGTGATGCCGTTCTTGAACTGTCAATAAGCCGTATTCTGTATTTTCAACTTCCCGGCGTAGACGAAGGAAGGCTGACCCGCCTCAGGGCTGAGCTTGTACGCGAAGAAACTTTGTTTGTTATAGCAAAGAAGATAGGCCTTGGTAAATTTATACGTCTTTCTATTGGTGAAGACAGGACAGGCGGTCGTGAAAAGCCGTCCATACTTTCTGATATCACCGAAGCCCTCATAGCCGCCGTATATCTCGACGGCGGCTTTGATGCGGCATTCGGTCTTGTTTCGCGTCTGTATGAAGGTATGATCAACGCAAATGCGCTGAAGGATACTCTCGATGCGAAGACAAGGCTTCAGGAGATCACTCAAAAATCCGGCAAGATGCCGGCTTATGAATTGATTTCTTCCGAAGGACCGCCCCATTCGCCGACTTTTGTCTATCGCGTAACGATAAACGGCGATATTCTGGGTGAAGGTTCCGGACGCAGCAAGCAGGCTGCACAGCAGGAGGCGGCACGTGCCGCACTCAAGAAGATCGGAGAGAAGAACTGACTTGGTACTGAAAAAACTCATTGTCCACGGCTTCAAGTCTTTTGCCGACAAAGTTGAACTCAGCTTTGAAAGCGGAATTACAGGAGTTGTAGGACCTAATGGATGCGGAAAATCGAATATTTCAGACGCAGTCCGCTGGGTACTGGGTGAACAGAGCGCAAAATCATTGCGCGGCGCTAAGATGGAAGACGTTATTTTCAACGGAACCGAAAAGCGCCGTAAGCAGGCTTTTTGCGAGGTATCGCTGGTCTTCGACAATACCGATCACTCACTGCCTATTGATTTTGCCGAAGTTGCAATATCCCGCAGAGTTTACCGTAACGGCGATGGTGAATATCAGATAAACGGAGCGTCCTGCCGTCTCAGAGATATTATCGATCTTTTCCGTGATACCGGCCTTGGACGTGACGGCTATTCTATTATCGGACAGGGTAGAATAGATGATATTCTTTCCCAAAAATCCGAAGACCGTCGTCAGGTTTTCGAGGAAGCTGCGGGCATAATGAAATACAAAGCCCGTAAGACTGAAGCTGAAAGAAAGCTTGAAAATTCCACAACCAACCTTGAACGAGTAGAGGATATTATAGGCGAACTCGAACAGCGAGTCGAGCCGCTTAAGCAGCAATCGGAAGAGGCGAGGGAATACCTTGCGCTCAGAGATGAACTGAAAATACTCGATCTGAATGTATTCCTTACCCGCAGCGTTAGGTATGAGGCGCGTATAAACGAACTCAGAATCGCGCTTTCAGAAGCGGAGCGCGAGACTGCCGCTGCATTGAAGGAACTTGAAGAATTGACTGCAGAGCGCGATTCGCAGCAGCTTGAGCTTGACAGGCTTGAAATGGATTCGTCGGAAAAACGTGATGAGGTACAGCGCCTGATACGTGAAGTCGAATCCGGCGAGGGTGAATCGGGTGTTCTGCGCGAACGTATTGCAGCAGTTACTCGTGAACGTGACAGACTGCTTATGCAGAGAGATGCAGCGCAGGGCGATGGCAGCGGTATCAAAGAGCAGCTTGTCGGAATGACTGCTGCGCTCAACAGCGAAAAGGAATCTCTTTCTGTTGAAGAGAAGGTCCTTGCTCAGCGCGAAGAAGAACTGCATACTCTCGAAAAGCAGCTTGCAGAAAAAGAAGATGCTGCCGAGGAAGCAAAGTCTGCTATAATCAGAGCAATGAACCGTCTGAGTGACGTACGCTCGCAGCAGGCACGCCTCAGCGCAATGAAAACTGCGCTGGAGACGCAGCTTGCAAACCTGGACGTTGATTCCGTAAAAGATGAAGAGGGCATGCAGGCTCTTAATGAGCTTGTTGAAAATGCTACTCAGCAGCTTGCGGCAGAAAACGATCGTCTTAACGAACTCAGGAAGCGTATAGCTGCAATTGTCGAAGCTGTTCGCGAATCCGGTGAGATAAGCCAGCGACTGTCTGACGAGATATCTGCCGTGCGTGACCGCGGACAGCAGTGCGACTCCAGACTCAGGCTGCTTAAGGAAATGCAGCGTGATTACGAAGGTCTCAATAACTCCGTAAAGCAGGTGCTGCTGCAGGCACGCAGACTACCCAATTCCGGCGTACACGGAGTTGTGGCGGATATAATCAAGGTTCCCGAAAAGCTGGAACGAGCCATTGACATGGTGCTTGGCGGTGCTCTTCAGAATGTCGTAGTTGACAGAGACGAAGATGCCAAGCGAATGATAGAATATCTGCGCGCAAATCGCTTCGGACGCGCTACATTCCTGCCTATATCTTCTGTCAGAGGACGTACGCTCGCATCCGGTGAGCGCAGCGTACTCAATATGCCCGGATGTATCGGTCTTGCTTCGGAGCTTATAAGCTTCGATCCGATGTATCAGGGTGTTATAGACAATCTATTGGGCAGAACTATTATTGCGGAAGACCTTACCGCAGGTATTGCAATCCAGCGTGCCGGAAAGTATCAGTTCAGGCTGGTAACTCTTGAAGGCGACGTAATGCATTCCGGCGGTTCCATGACTGGTGGTTCTGTTCAGTCCAGAGTTACAAACCTGCTTTCTCGTACGAGAGAGATAGAGGAAACAGAAAAGCTTCTGGTACAGCTTAGGGAAGATTATAAGAAACGCAAAGCTGAACTTGATGAGCAGGAGCAGGAACGCAACCGCCTCAAGCAGGAGCGAACCGAGCTGTTCGAACTGTCTCATTCTCAGGAAGTCATCTGTGCACGTGCAGAAGAAGCGCTTAAGGCAGCCAATGACGAACGCAGCGGTTATCTGGAGCGTTCCGGAAAGCTGCAGTCTGAACGCGAGCGTCTGGCGGCGCAGCTGGCTGAGACGGAAGAATCCCTTTCCAAGCTGGCGGAATCGCAGAATGACGCTTCTCAGAATACCGCAGATATGCAGGCTGCTGTGCGTGTAATGCAGACAGAGATCTATGAACTGCGTAACGCAGCAGATAAACTGCGTGGAGAAGTTTCTGACGAAAGAGTCAGATACGCTACCCGCCGTCGTGACTGCGATGCAATGGAACGCGATATCGAACGTCTTACAAAACAGGCGGGCGATATGCAGCAGCTGCTCGCCAATACCGCAGAACAGCTTGCGGCAAGAGAAAGTGAGCTTACTGAAAGTGCAGTATCGCTGGAAACCTGTGTGGTTGTGCTTGCTGAAGCCAAAGTCGCTCTTGAGAATGCACGAACCGAATATAATATCTGCGAACAGAGCCGTACCGGTGCGCAGAAAAAGGTGAAGGAGCTTTCTTCCCGCATCGATAAGCTTAGGATGGATTCCGAAGCACAGTCCGATGCGCGCCATCGTACAGAGATGTCGCTGCAGCGTACTGAGAGCGAATTCAAGCAGATTCAGGACAGAATTTGGGACGAATACGAACTTACATTTGCCGGAGCTGAGAGCTTCCGCAGTGCGGATTTCAAGCTTACAGAGGCAGAAAGACGTATTGCACAGATACGCGGACGTATCCGTCAGATGGGCGTAGTAAATGTTGCTGCTGTTGATGAGTATCGTCAGACGGTAGAACGCCTTGAAGAGCTCTCGTCTCAGAGAGATGATCTCAATGTTGCCATTGCAGATCTTACAAAGATCGTTACCGAACTCGAGAAGAACATGGAAAAACAGTTCCGCAAGCAGTTTGAGATAATGAACGAAAACTTCAAGCGTACGTTTACCAAGCTTTTCGGTGGCGGAACTGCGGAACTCAGGCTGGGTGATCCTTCCGATGCGCTCAATTGCGGCATAGATATCGTTGCATCGCCTCCCGGAAAAAAGATGCAGACGCTTACTCTGCTTTCCGGTGGTGAACGCGCGCTTACTGCAATTGCGATATTGTTCGCTATGCTGGATCTCAAGCCCACTCCGTTCTGTATTCTCGATGAGATCGAAGCTGCGCTTGATGATGCAAATATCGATAACTTCGCGGATTATCTCAGAACATATTCTGAAAAGACCCAGTTTGTGGTAATAACCCACAGAAAGGGAACCATGGAGCGCTGTGAATCGCTTTACGGCGTTGTTATGGAGGAAAAGGGCATTTCCAAGCTCGTATCCGTTTCCCTGAATGAAGCAGGCTGAGGAGGTTAAAAATGGGACTTTTTGATAAGATTAAAGCCGGCCTTAAAAAGACTCGCGATGTTTTTGCTGGCCGCATAGATGATATCGTCAGCAACTACAAAGAACTTGATGATGATTTCTATGATGAACTCACAGATGTGCTCGTCATGGCTGATATCGGTATGGAAACCACTCAGCTTGCTGTTGATCGTCTGCGTGAGAAGTGCACTTCCGAAAAGATCGGCGATCCCGAAAAGGCTCGTGAAGCTCTGAAGGATATTCTTGCCGATATCATGACTGCCGATCCTATGCCCCTTGAGAGCCCCATGGTTCTCATTGTTGTGGGTGTAAACGGCGTGGGTAAGACTACTTCCATCGGCAAGCTTGCCGCACGTTTCAAGATGATCGGCCGTAAGGTAATGATATGTGCTGCCGACACTTTCCGTGCTGCCGCCGCAGACCAGCTTACTGTATGGGCAGAACGCGCTGATGTACCGATCATCAAGCATCGCGAGGGTGCAGATCCTGCTGCAGTCGTATATGATGCTGTACAGGCCGCAAAAGCCCGTAATGTAGATATCATGATCGTTGACACAGCCGGTCGTCTGCATAATAAGGCCCATCTGATGGAAGAACTCCGTAAGATAAGCCGAGTTGTGGAACGTGATTATCCCGATGCAAAGCTGAAGGCTTTGCTGGTTATTGATGCCACCACCGGTCAGAACGGTCTTGTTCAGGCTAAGGCATTCAAGGATATCGCTGATATCGACGGTATCGTTCTTACCAAGCTTGACGGCACCGCAAAGGGCGGTATTGCCGTTGCTATTGCCAACGAACTGCATATGCCTGTACGTTATATCGGACTGGGTGAGCAGATCGATGATATGCAGCCTTTCGACGCCAAGGAATTTATCAACGCTATATTCGGCTGATATTTGCCGCCCTGTGCCTTTGCGCAGGGCGGTTGTTGCAATACGTAAAGGAGGATGTATCTATGCGCGCTATAATCAACGGAAGGATCATTCTTAAGGACAGTATTGTTGAAAATAAGGTTCTTGTGTTCGATGAAAAAATAATCGGTATATATGACGAAGCTCCTGACTGCGACATAATCGACGCAAAGGGCAGCTATGTTGCTCCCGGCCTTATAGATGTGCATACTCATGGTTATCTTGGATATGACTGCACGGACGGAGAAGAAGAAGGTATGCGCAGGATGGCTGAGGGTGTTGCGAAAAACGGCGTTACTTCATTCCTTGCCACCACCATGACGGCAACCTATGAAGATATAGAAAAGGCATTTGAAGTAACGAGGGCTTATATGAACGCTCCTTCGCCTGCAGGAGCTCAGGTGATCGGTGTAAATGCCGAAGGACCTTTCCTGAGCTACGCAAAGCGCGGTGCCCACAGAGCAGATCTGCTTAAGGATCCCGATCCGGATTTCCTTCTCAAGCATAAGGATATAGTGAAGGTTACTACCATTGCTCCGGAAATCAACGGCGCTATGGAAGCCATAAAAAAGCTTACTGAAAACGGAATCCGTGTAAGTGCAGGACATACCACTGCTGATTATGCAACTACCATTAAGGCTGCTGATATGGGCGCAACTCAGGCAACGCATACTTTCAATGCAATGCCCACTCTCGGACACAGAGAACCCGGCGCTACCGGTGCGTTTCTGTGGGATGACCGCTATTACTGCGAACTTATTACAGATGGTTTCCATGTTCATCCCGCGTTTTTCAAGCTGCTTAAGCGTATAAAGGGTGATAAGCTCGTTATCATTACCGATTGTCTGCGCTCCGGAGGTATGCCTGACGGTGTATATATGTCCGGTGGCATGGAGGTTCGCGTTGACGGCATCAAGTGCCTGCTTCCCGATGGCACTATAGCGGGCAGTATGCTGAGGCTCAACAAGGGCGTAAAGAATATGATCGACATGGGTGAGGCTGAAGTATGGGAAGCTGTTGCCATGGCGAGCATCAATGCGGCATCTGCTATCGGCGTGCAGAAGGCTAAGGGTTCCATCGAAAACGGAAAAGATGCAGATATCGCTATTTTCAACAGTGAATTTGATACCGAAATGACCATCATAGGCGGAAAGACTGTTTACGAGGCTTGCTGTGAGCGATAACAGCAGTCTGGCAATATTGCGCCGCTGGGTCTCTGAGAGCAAGAGAATAGTCTTTTTCGGGGGTGCGGGAGTTTCAACGGAATCCGGAATTCCTGATTTCAGAAGTGTTGACGGGCTATATAATCAGACATACAAATATCCCCCGGAAACGATATTGAGTCATAGATTCTTTCTGCGCAATACCAAAGAGTTTTATGATTTCTATCGGGATAAGATGATTGCACGCGAAGCTTTGCCCAACAAGGCTCATCATAAACTGGTCGAATGGGAGAATGAAGGCAGATTGTCTGCTGTAATCACCCAAAACATAGACGGGCTTCATCAGATGGCAGGTTCTGAAAAGGTATTCGAACTGCATGGCTCTGTGCATCGCAACTATTGTATGCAGTGTGGAAAGTTTCATGGTTTGGATGCGATTGTGTCATCGGAAGGAATCCCTGTATGTGAATGCGGGGGTGTAATAAAGCCGGATGTTGTACTGTATGATGAGCAGCTTGACTATGATGTAATGGATGGTGCAATGTCCGCTATTGCCAACTCTGATATGCTGATAATCGGCGGAACAAGTCTTACGGTATATCCGGCTGCCGGTTTTGTGGAACTCTATAATGGTCACAGGTTGGTTCTTATCAATAAATCAGCCACTGCCTACGACAGGCATGCCAATCTCATCTTCAGAGAACCTATTGGTGAATTGATGAGCAGTATATAGTAAACAAACCGTCGTTTCTTTGTGAAACGACGGTTTGTTTTATTATATATTCATGTGTATCTGTTCGGACGCGACCCGCTTTTCAGAACGTATTTTTATAACATCATCAGCTGTTATGTTTCCGATGAGCAGCGGTGAAAGTGGGTCGTGTTTGGCGATGTTTTCTGACGAAGTGTTCGGTGAATAGGTAGCATAGCAGTATCGGCACCCATGTGCACAGCAATTGTATGCGCCTATATCGATACTTGTCATGCATCCGCATTCACTGCGTTGATTTGCATCTTTTGAATAATGATATTTGTTTCCGGTTATCTTTTCAAAGACACGGTCATCGATGCAGCGCGCATGTTCAATACCAAGTGCAGTAAGGTCTATTGCTTCTGCGCAAGTCTGCAGTTTCAAATCATATGAAGCTGCGATTTCAGAAAAGCTTTTTGCAATGCGCAGCATGGTCTCTTCGGATATGGGTTCAATTTCAAGACCGTTCATGTGTTTCAGCGTATTGCGATATATGTCGAGAAAACTGAAGGTACAAGCTGTAGTATACCCATGAAGCCTGCGGGCGAGTTTTTCAAAATATTCGACATGATATTCGTAAGAATAATGTTTGCTTATGATTATTGGATCATATCTCCATATAACACGCTCGGGACCTATTTCATCGGATAGCCTTTGAAAAGAGGGTATTACATGTTTGGCTTTTGAAGGCACGCCGCATTCGATTTCATGATCGTATGGATTCAAAGTAAACTGAAAATAGAATGGATAGTCGTTCAGTTTCTTCAGGCCTGGTATCATAGGGGAGGCGTCTTTGGTCCAGAATACTATACCTTCAGTGTTTTCGGGATCAAGCGATATGCTGCTTACCTGATGTGGATTGAATGGGTTTCTTACATAGACCACCTTTTCATGCAGCCTGTTGAAGAACCATTCTGAATAAAACGCCGGTATATCAGTACGGCGACTTGCGCTTATTATCATGAAGCTCCTCCGAATAGAAAAGAAAACCCACATAAAAGAAAATGTGGGTTTTATAATAATTGCCTTTGGATGTATTATATGAGAAGTATTGCAGGGATTATTTTGTGTTTCAGAAGCTGTTCTGTTTTGCAGCGGTCACAAGTGCGGGAATGAGGGTTTCATAGTTCTTGTTTTTCAGAACGTAAGTCTGATCTGCTTCGATGAAAAACTCTTTTTTGTCTTTAAGTCCGCAATTCTTTATTGCAATAAGCGGAATTTCAATCCATGGTTTGACGCCGGCACCGGACAGTTCTCTTGCTAAAGCGCCGACAACACCGAATGCAACACCTGCTGATGCGGCTACTGCACTTATGCGCGAAATAAGTATGCGCTTATCGGTTACTTCCATGCTGTACAAATATTTACCGTTTAATTTCGGGGTTATAATCTTGATATCATGATTGCGGCGCTGACTGGTTTCTCCGGGAAGCAGTTCCCAATTCTTGAGGTTTCCGTCGTATATTCTGACCTGCGCTGCATTTGCGGCAGGCTGAATGGGGTTCCGGACTGTAGGCTGAACAGCCGTAGAAACTGAAGACGGCACGGAAGGGGAGGGAGCTGAGCGGACAGGCTGCGGGCTGTCAATTGTTATCTTCTGCCCGCATTTTACGCAGAAAAGACTATCGGGCTTGTTATTGTGATTGCAGTGCGGACATGCTGTGTATTGCTGCTGCTGGGGGGTGCTGGAAGGAGTTGCAGAGGCTGCGACAGTGGGCGTAGGCGGATTGTTCGGCTTTGCTGTTTCAGGCATGGAGACACTGCCTTTTGCTGCATTGGATTCGCCGGGAACAGACGCGGACTGTCCCTGCAATTCGGCAAGTTTACGCTGCAGTTCAGCTATTTCTTCCTGCCGCTGGCGTTCTTTTTCGCGCAATGCCTGAGCAGCGCTTTCCTCCTTCCGCTTCTTTTCAAGTATTATGTTTGCACGCATGATAACATTTTCAAGTTCATCCGCACAAAGTTCATTCAAGATTTTCAAAATCTCGGTCATTGTGATGAGCCTCCATCATTTACGTGTAAGTTTTTTTATATTCTCATCGAATTCTTCCTGCGAAAGGATTCCACAGTCAAGAAGATCCTTGTAAGCTTTATACTTTTTAGCTGTTTCTTCATCATATTCGTTTGCAACCGCCTTCACAGTTTCAGGCTGTGAAGTCTGCTCGACGAATTCCGTTTTCTGAGGAACAGGATCGGGCTGTACGGGAGGAGTATATACAGGCTGCTGAGGAACGGGCTTGTACTGTTCAGCAGGAGTATATACAGACTGCTGGGGAATCGGATTGGATTGTGCGGGAGAAGTATATACCGGTCGCTGAGATACCGGATTGAAATAAGGAGCGTTAGCTATGGGGATCACAACAGGTTTCTTGCAAACGCGCTGGAATGCGATACCGGTAAAGAACAAAGCAAGGGACATGAAAATCTGAGAAGCAGCCTCAATGAGAATGTCATTAATATCAGAGAAATTGCCTTTTTCGAACATCATCCTTACGATATAGACGGCGCCGCTGTCATTAACGTATTTTACTGTGAGGATAATATGGATCAGAACAGGAATAAGACAAAGCGCTCTCACGATGCCGCCAAGATGTACTTTTGCCTTTTTCATGGAAAAGATAGAAAAAATTGTCAAAAGCAAAAATGCGGCAGCATAAAGCAGCGGATCAAGGAAAAGATTATAATAGATGCCTTCGGCTGTTGAATATCCTCCGAAGCCATAAATTTTGTAGATATTATAAAGCTTTTCTGCGTAAATCGCTGTAATTCCAAGAAAACCGATCGGATGCAGGAAGGAAATTTCCTGAGTCGCCCTTGTTATGAAAGAGGAGAGCATAAGGAAGAAACAAGAGGTGTATATGATAATGGGTCTTATCATATATTGGATATCCCGATTGAGAATGCCTGTTTCGTAAGAAAGCCACAGACTTGCTGCTATGGTGAAAATGAAAAAGATGCCTGCAAATATGGTCGATGCTTTGACCGGTTTTCTGATAATATTGTGATTTGCGGCCTGGGGTACAAACGCTGCCTGGGTATTATACACCGGGGTTGAAACAGGCGTGGCAGCGGGCGTGGTAACCGGCCTGGAAACAGGCGTGACAACCGGATTGGAAACAGGCGTGGCAACAGTCTGTTTAAATGCCGGAGCAGTGGATGTGCTGTGCTGTTTAGCCTGTGCGACCAATTTTGCCTGCTTCTTCTGTGCTTTCTTGTCGCTGATATATTTTCCCCAAAGCACTAAAAGGAAACCGCCTATAACTAAGCCTATCGCAACGGGAATCGACATTCCGCGATCGGCGGAATCGCTCATAAACGTCATAATTCCGCCCATTATTGCGGAACATCCCAGAATGCTGACTACAGAGGCCAGAAATGAATTTTTATACCATATTATCATAATGCCGCTCCGTTCTCAGAATTATTGCTGTGAATATTACTGTGTTCTCAGGAGTAAGATAATCCCGATGATTTTTTATTATAGCGCATAGTATTTTATAAGTCTATATAGGAAAAGAATATAAATTCAAAAACATAATATGACGAATGATTTATACACTGTCTTCCGGTATGTATTGGTGTTGTGCAGGGAGAGTATATAAAATCCGAACTCAACTTCAGGAAGCTGAAGAAGTTCGGATTTTATGGTTTCATTTATTTGGTTTGGCACTTTCGAGAAAAGAATTATTTGTTTTCATAGATCAGAGCATTCACAGTTTCTTGCCGAGGTCGGGAATGTGACCTTTTTCTGCGAGGGCAATGACGGTCAGCAGTGCTCCCCAGTGGTAGAACTTATCGCTGTTGTTTACGTCGCAGCCTTCGCCGGTAATACTGTTATAGTTCTCGTGAACATGGCGATGCTCAGTCCATTCCTTCATGAAGATAGTGGTGGACTTCCGTGCGAGGTCCTCGCGTACATCATCAAGATCGGTATTGAGCAGGGCGAGATACACCAGGAAGTTCAGCGGAGCCCAGACTCTGCCGCGCCAATAGTTCTGATCGTTAAAAGCGGGATCGTTGCGGGCGATAGAGGGCAACATCCAGTCACCGTAGAACTCTTCGGGGTTGTAATAGTGGCTGTCTGCCATACGGCGCGCGCGTTCGGGTGATACTGAATCAGAGAAGAGCGCATAGAAATTACAGGGGGAAATACGGCGGGAAAATTCGCCGGTATCTGTGCGGCGATTATAATAGAAGCCGTTTTCTTCATCCCATAGCTGTTCCAGACCTGCTTCTGCACGGGCAATCCGTGCTTTCAGTTCGGGAATATCTTCGTTACGTCCGATCTCTTTGGCCAGTTCTATCAGCGCCTTGCAGTCCATTATGAAAAGACCGGTCAGACCGACGTCTTCCAGCATGAGGATATGTTTTTCCTTATCAAAGGGGATGTCGTCGTACATCGGGGAATTATCAAGACCGCTTTCCAGCGCCGCCCCGAAGGAACCGTTTACACCGTGATGCTCATATTCCCATACATTGCCATACAGCACAGGGATAGGATTGCTGCCCCAGCAAAGAGCACCGCTTTCGGCAGAGCGGTTATCGCGGAACCATGTGTTCCATTTAAAAAGATCCGGGTACATTTCCTCTACGATCCACTTTTCACGCAGACGACGGTAGGTTTCAAGCAGCATTTTGCTTCCTACCGGAGGCTGAGAACGGTCGCAGCTGAGCTGACCGGTAGCATAGGCATAATTGGGAACAAAGCCGAGTGTATCACCCTCACGCAGGATTTCGCGCAGATTGCTGTATGCCAGTTCTCTGCTGCCGAGGCTGCCCATAAATCCGGCGAAGAAAGTATCCCAGCAGAACAGGACATATCCGCCGCTGTCAAGACTCCACAGGCGGCTGACAGGAGAAATGACACGGTCGTTTTTTGCATCATAAATCGTATCCCATGCGAGAGCGCATTCCATTGCCTGATACAGACCGGCAAGTTCTCCGAACTGCTCGCTGCGGGCGATTGCAGCGGCACGGCGTTCTGCCAGCAGCTGCTGTGCAATATCCACGCTTATTTCATTTCCGGTCGAGATGACAACCGGGCCTTCAAGCATAACCGACAGGAAGGCACTCTGAGTGGGAATGTTGGCATCGTCCATTGGAGTTCCGCTGCAGTAAATGGTGCGCTCGCCCGATGCGCTGCAGGCTACGATGGATTTTTCGTCTTTCATCGTGTATCCCGGACGTCCCCAGAGATAACCTGTCTCAACTACTAACATGGCGGGCTTGATTTGGGAAGTTATGGGAGTGACAAGCAGCACCAGCTGATCGTCCTGTGTGGTGGATTCTACACAAATTTCCATGCCGCACCATTTGAACATCATTTCGGTATAACTCTCGTCAAAAGTGTGTATACCGGGGAAGCACTTCTCGTCCTGATCTCCGAAGCGTCCGATAAGCGTCTCCTTCAGATAAAGACCTCTTGAATACTCCTTGAAGGCCAGGTTTATGGCGAGTCCGTCCGGCATATGAACGTGAGACAGCACACTGCGTACATTCCATGTATGCCAACCTTTTATGAATTCCGATTTCATCTGTGCGTAATTCATGTATGCCACTCCTCAAGTTATAGTCTGTATGGTTTTATTTTCAGCTGTGGTTATTATACAATGAATTCATACTACTATCAACTTTTACATATCTTCTGAAAGGAATATAAGTATTTTATACTGAAAAAACGCCCAGGGAGATAATTTCAGAAAAATCTGAAGCTATCGACCTGAGCGTTTTTGTAAAACAAAGAAATCTGAGAAAAATTTCGGATGACGGATAAAAATAAAATCACTCAGCTTCTATAACGAAAACTGAGTGATTGTGGTACACCTTCAGGGGCTCGAACCCTGGACACCCTGATTAAGAGTCAGGTGCTCTACCAACTGAGCTAAAGGTGCTCGTCTCTGCGGTGTTGGCCGCTCAACAAGATATATAATACACTATATAAGCAGTAAAGTCAATAGTGAATTTCAAAATATTCCATTCTTAACATTGCATGAGTCAGGAATTTGAGGATATACTATGTTTGCCATAGGGCAAAACTTCAGGAGGTGTTTTCTATGTCTCAGAAGAATCCCAACCACAATATCCGCTGTCGTGTAAAGAGCTGCGAATATCATTGCGGCAATGCTGATTACTGCTCCCTGAGTGCTATTCAGGTCGAGCCTTGCGAATGCTGCCACAGCGGCAAGCCTTCCGACGAAAGCATGTGCGGCAGCTATCACTGCTGCAGCAAGTAAGAAAAAAACGCCGGTGCACTATGCACCGGCGTTGAATTATTTTTGAAGTCCTGCAATATCCTTGATTACTTCGCCAGCGATTATCAATCCCGATACAGAGGGAACGAATGAAATGCTGGCAGGCAGGCGTACGTCTCCTGCGGGAGATATGGGCTCTTCTTCGGAATAAACCACTTTGAGTTTTTCTATGCCGCGCTTTTTAAGTTCACGCCGCATTACTCTTGCCAGTGGACAGACTTTGGTTGAATATATATCGGCGACTCTGAACATTGTGGGGTCCAGCTTGTTGCCTGCTCCCATGGCGCTTATTATTTTTACGCCGTTTTTTACGGCGGTCTCAATGAGCAAAAGCTTTGATGACACACTGTCTATTGCGTCAACAACGTAATCAAACTTTGAAATGTCAATTTCTGATGCAGTCTGAGCGTCATAGAACATTTTAAGAGCATCTACCCGTACGGCAGGATTTATGTCCAATGCACGTTCCTTCATGACTTCGCACTTTGGTTTTCCGACATTGCTGTTCAGGGCAACAAGCTGCCTGTTTATATTGGTTATGTCTACTGTATCAGCATCAATGAGCGTAAGACGGCCTATACCGGCCCGTACCAGCGCCTCTGCTGTAAAAGAACCTACGCCACCTATACCGAATACGGCTACGTGCGCAGCGTGCAGGCGGTTCTGGGCTTCTTCTCCTATAAGACGAACTGTACGATCAAACTGCATTTCCATATAATCACTCCTGTCAGCAAATGTATTATAGCATATAAGTCAAGTTCTCCATAATATTTCCAGATGCCGTCCCTGTGCATAATTCAACAGCATGAACAAATAATAGAAAAGGCAAACCCGAGAGTCAGACGGAGGTAATCAGGAATGAGAGCAACTGGAATAGTTCGAAGGATAGATGAACTTGGCAGAGTGGTAATCCCCAAAGAAATAAGGCGTACGCTGAGAATACGTGAAGGAGACCCGCTGGAAATATATACCGACCATGACGGAGAAGTGGTATTGAAAAAATATTCTCCTATAGGCGAAATATCGACTATAGCTAAGGACTATACCGATTCATTGTATCGTACCCTTGGTCATATGGCTTGTATAAGCGACAGAGATGCTGTTGTCTCTGTTTCGGGTACTTCGCGAAAGGATCTTATGGAAAAACCTCTGAGCAGTGAATTGGATCAGATACTGCAGAACAGACAGACTGTTGTTCTGAATCTTATGTCAGGCGACAAGATGATACCAATTACCGGTGATGACAAGGCTGAACAGTACACCGGTCAGATTATCGTCCCCATTCTTTCTGATGGTGAGATAATCGGCGGTCTGATACTCCTTGGTCGTGAAAGCGGAAGTAAGATGACAGATATAGAGCAGAAAGTGGCCGAGACAACAGCCACTATCGTTGGCAGACAAATGGAACAGTAACCTTGCATGCACGCTTTCACGATGATATAATAGTTATAATACATCATCGGAGGAATGCGTGCATGGGTTCTGTAACTGTCGTTGGCGTGGGATTTGAAAAGGATCAGCTTACTCTGCGTGCAGCTGAAATGCTTAAAAGCGGCGCAAGAATTATTTTGCATACCGAGCGCTGCGGCGTAGCCGAATATCTGAAGGAAAATGGCATAGAATACACATCGCTTGATGAATTGTATGAGCAGTATGAAGACTTTGATGAGCATGCTGAAGCTGCCTGTGATGCGGTAGAGGCTGCATCGGAGGGATGCGATGTTGTCTACTGCGTCATGGATGTTCGTGATCTCAGTGCATGTATGCTTGCTGAGAACGGTGCCGAGGTGATTCCCGGCCCTTCGGCGGAAGGCATGCTTATGACTTTTGCCTCCGGCGGGACTCAGCTGTACTCTGCATCCGATTGGGAGAATATATATCCTGACGGCGAACTCAATACCATAGTCAGAGAAATAGATACGCGGGAGCTTTCCTGCGAGGTAAAACTGAAGCTGATGGAGACTTATCCGGACGATGCTGACTGCATAATTATGTGTGCCGGCGGAATGAAGAGCATATCTCTTCATGAACTTGACAGGCAAAACGGATATGACCATAGATTCAGCGTGCTGGTGAAGGCTGAAAGCGATGCGGAAAAACTGAATTCTCTGACAATGAGAAAACTTGTAGAAGCAGCCAGAGCCAATGATGGAGTATATAAAGAGGCAGATTTTGCCGAAATATCAGATGCCGTTATGAAGGCGGCAGGAGCTATCGCATATGCAGAAGATAGGGGAGAATTCAATCTCGCCGATATCATGCTGGATGCCCGCGACGAACTCATGGTATAATTTGGTAAAATTAACACTGTATGCGAGTCATGCTTGCTAAAATATGCTATAATATTTCTATTATCATGAGCTTAATTGGAGGGAATACTAATGAACAAGGCGGAATTTGTGGCGAAGGTCGCCGAAAAGTCCGGTCTTAACCGTAAGCAGGCAGAGGCTGCAGTTGCAGCATTCACTCAGACCGTTATCGATACTCTCAAGGCTGGCGATAAGGTACAGCTGATGGGCTTCGGCAGCTTCGAAGTAAAGGAGCGCGCAGCACATATCGGTCGTAATCCTGCAACCGGTGAGAGCATTGAAATCGCGGCATCCAAGGCCCCTGTTTTCAAGGCTGGCAAGACCTTCAAAGACGAATTCTGATTATTCCGCGTCCTCGACGCTGGGATATATATCGATAACAAGGGCCGCATATTGATATGCTGCCCTTGATTTAATAAGGAGAAGAATTATGAGCAGGAAAGCAATGCAGGCAAAGCAGCCTGTTGAAAAGCAGCCTCTGACCAGCATGCGTCTGGATAAGTTCCTTAAGGTATCACGTCTTATTAAGCGCCGCAGCGTTGCAAACGATGCCTGCGGTACCGGCCATATTACCGTAAACGGTAAAGAAGGTAAACCCGGCACTTCTGTGAAGCCCGGTGATGTTATTGGCGTGCGCTTCGGTGAGAACTATTCCGAATACGAAATCCTTGCTGTAAGCGAACATGCAATGAAGCAGGATGCGGCGGACATGTACCGTCTTAAGAAATGAAAAACTGGGCGATAATCGTAGCGGCAGGCAAGGGCGAGCGAGCGGGTCTCGGTATCAATAAAGTCTATATGCCTTTCGGAGACAGCACTGTACTTGAGACATGCGTTGGCATTTTTGCGGATTCGAAGCTGTTTGAAGGTATAACTGTAGTTATATCTGAAAACGATGAAGCACGTTTCAATGCTCTGAATATGCCGGATACAGTCAAAAATCATGTATGGGGCGGCGCAAGCCGTCAGGAATCCGTTTTCAACGGTCTGAAAACCATACCGAACGATGTTGATATAGTTGCGGTTCATGATGCGGCACGCCCGTATATAACTGCAGAAATAATCGATGCCACTATAAAAGGTGCTTTGGAAAAGGGCAGCGGCGTGATATCAACACCGGTTACCGATACCATTAAGCTTATGGCAGATGATGGAAGGGTATCTACCCCCGACAGAAATCGTTTGTTTGCGGTACAGACTCCGCAGACATTCAGATATGATCTGCTGTTTGAGGCGCATAACAAGGCTGCGCAGGATGAGTTTATTACCACTGATGATGCGGCGCTTTTTGAGAAATACTATGGAACGGTGAATCTTGTTACTGCCAGGGGAGCAGAAAACAACAAGAAGCTTACCTACAGGAGCGATTTTGATATGAACAGTATAGATATGCGAATCGGCCACGGTTATGATGCACACCGTCTTGTTGAAGGTAGAAAACTGATACTTTGCGGAGTTGATGTTCCTTACGAAAAGGGCCTCAACGGTCATTCCGATGCTGATGTTGCGCTGCATGCACTTATGGATGCAATGCTGGGTGCGGCTGCAATGGGAGATATAGGACGTCATTTCCCAGATAATGACCCTCAGTACAAGGGGATTTCTTCGGTACTGCTTCTTGAGAATGTGCGCGACAGGCTTGCTGAGAGTGGATACAAGGTGTCCAATGCAGATGTCACGATTATCGCCCAGCGCCCCAAGCTGGCTCCGTACATTGAGCAGATGCGTATTAATGTTGCACAGACTCTGAGGATAGACGCATCGCGTGTGAATGTTAAGGCTACCACTACGGAAAAGATGGGCTTTGAAGGCGCGGGAGAGGGCATATCTTCCCATGCTGTAGTAATGATTACAAAGGAGTAATTTTGAATATGATAGGTATTCTTTGTGCGCTTGATGCTGAAGTAAGCAAACTGTATGAGCTTATTGAAAATGCCAAGGTTGAAGAGCTTTACGGATTCCGTTTTGCAGAAGGTATGCTGCAGGGCAAGCAGGTAGTTGTTGCAAAGTGCGGAGTAGGTAAGGTCAATGCGGCCATTTGCTGCCAGACTATGATAATGAAGTATGCTCCGGAACTCATAATCAATTCCGGCGTTTCCGGCAGCCTGTCTTCTGAATTGAATATATGCGATATTGCCGTAGGTACGGATGTTGTTGAGCATGATATCGATACAACCGCTTTCGGTGATCCTTATGGACTTGTTCCCACTCTCAATGTGGTGAATCTGCCCTGCGATGAGCGCGTTTGCGCTATTATATGCGAAGCAGCATCTGAACTGGGAATCCATGCTGTTCCTGCAAGGATAGCTTCCGGCGATCAGTTCATCTCCGATGGTGAGAAGAAGCGTTGGCTGGTGGATACTTTCGGTGCAAAATCCTGTGAGATGGAAAGCGGTGCCATTGCCCATACCTGCTGCAATGCCGGTATCAAGTGCGCTGTTATCCGTGCAATTTCCGACAGTACAGATGGTGACCATGAGATGGAATTCACTCAGTTCCTGCAGGTTGCGGCAGATAATTCCATTAAGGTTCTGCTGGAGACTTTGAAGCGTATCTGATACATACTTGCCATAGCGCAGTGATTGTGCTATAATAGTCAAAGAAGGTCAATTAAAGGAGACGAATATGGCACAGTTAAGCGATTCCATTGAACAGTTTATCAAGGAACTAATGGAGAGCGATGCGCAGGTAGAGCTGAGACGCAATGAACTGGCTCATCATTTCGGCTGCGCACCTTCTCAGATCAATTATGTATTGGCTACCAGATTCAGCGTGGATCACGGATATATAATCGAGTCCCGCAGAGGCGGCGGTGGATTTATCCGCATCGTACGTATGCGTGAGCGCTCACCTGAGACTTTGCTCAGTGCGATCATAGAACGTATCGGCAATTCGATAAGCGAGGAGAGCGCTGCAGCTATCATAGCCAATCTCATGGAGAGAAAAATCATTACCGTGAAGGAAGCGCGTCTGATGCGCGCCGCGGTAACGAGGAATGCGCTTGCGCTTCCGGTAAGTGCGAAAGATATTCTGAGAGCTTCTGTTCTCAGCAACATGGTAATACAGGCATTCAGAAATGCAGAGGAGGGTTCCGGTCATGATGTGTGACGATTGCGGAGTACGTCCCGCAAATTTCCTGCTGAAGGCAGTGACCGACGGCGGAGTTCATGAAAAGAACCTCTGTCCTGTATGCATGGCAAAATATCAGCACCGCATTCCCGGTCTTGATTTTTCCAATCTGGCCGGAATCCTCAGCGGAATACTGGGGAACAGGAAAGATCCCAATCATACCGAGGATGATAAGGGTTCCGAATTTGATGAGTATACATGCCCTGATTGCGGAATGAAATATGCCGAATTCCGCAAAGGCGGCAGGCTGGGCTGCGCGGCTTGTTACAAAGCTTTTCGTGAGCCTCTTGATTCGCTTCTGCTTAAGGTGCATGGAAATCTGCAGCATGCCGGCCGTATGCCAGGCGGCTTGAAAAATGATGCATCTATAAGATTTACCATCGAAAAGCTTAAGCAGGAACTTGTCAAAGCGATTGCCGCCGAGGAATACGAACAGGCGGCTCAGATCAGGGACAAGGTACGAATGCTGAATGCACAGCTTGAGGAGGCGGGATTCAATGGCTGAATATATGCTCGCCCCGGATCAGGATGTAGTTGTTTCAAGCAGAGTAAGGCTCGCCCGTAATTTCAGCGATATACCTTTTGCGCATAAGCTTGATGATATGCAGGCTGATGAATGTATCAGGAGAGTAGCTTCTGCTGTGCTTGACGGCAGTGACGGCAGTGCATACACCGTTTACCATATGGACGGAATGGAGCCTGCACGCAGACTTGAACTGCTTGAACACCGGCTCATCACAAATGAATTGGTTGCTGCAAATGAGCATGGCGCCGCGCTGGTTTCGTCTGGACGCAATGTATCAATACTCATAAATGAAGATGATCATATGCGCATTCAGGCGGTCATGCCCGGTCAGCAGCTTGAACGCTCTGCGGCACTCGCTTTCCGCGTGGATGACACTATTGGAGCAAAGTATCAGTTTGCATTTGATGCGCAGCTTGGATATCTCACGTCATATCCTACTGATGTTGGAACCGGTATGCGCGCATCCGTTGCACTGCACCTTCCGGCGCTCACTGCTGCAAAACAGACAGGACCTGTTATGCAGGCGGTCAGCAAACTGGGTCTTACTTTGCGAGGTTTTTACGGTGAGGGCAGCGATGCCCGCGGAAATATCTATCTGCTCACAAATCAGGCGTCCCTCGGCAGAAGTGAAGATGATATACTAAAGTCTGTAGCAGCTGCAGTTGAACAGATAGTAGGTCATGAAAGACAGATGCGAGAGAAAGCAGAAAAAAGCGACATGCTTGCTTTGCAGGACAGACTTATGCGTTCGTTTGGTGAGCTTATGTATGCCCGCATCATTACCGCGAAAGAAATGCATCGCAGGCTTTCTGACATTCGTTATGCTGCCAGCATGGGTTATGCGCATGCACCTATTATGGCTATCGATGAATTGATGCAGGATTTGCAGCCGGGATCTCTTGCTGTTATTGCAGAAAGAGAACTTACTGAGCGCGAGCAGGATATAATGCGCGCAGATATTCTCAGGAAGAAGCTTACCGAACTGCGGCATATGGAATAATACCTGTTTTCCGGAGGTGTAAAATGCCTTATTTTGCGAAATTTACCGAGAGAGGTCAGCGGGCGCTTCAGTCCGCTCAACGCGAAGCAGCACAGCTTGGACGCACATATGTAGGTACCGAGCATTTGCTGCTGGGCGTACTGCATGATCCCGGTGCGGCACAATCCGTACTGAAAGGTATCACGCTGGAGTCGGCAAGAAAAGAAGTTCTGCAGCTGCTTGGCAGGGGAGAAGATGATTCGCCGGTAAAGACGATGATTTATTCGCCCAGGACCAAGAAGGTTATAGAGCAAAGTGTGCGCGAAGCACAGGAACTGAACCAGAAATTTGTAAGCGTAGAGCATATGCTGCTTGCGCTTATGCGTGAACGCGAAGGCGTTGCGGCACATGTGCTCATAAAGATGGGGCTTGATCTAAGTAAGGCACGCGATGAGTTGGTGCGTATTCTCGGCGGAAAAGTCCGTGAGGAAGCACCTGCAGCCTCTGCCGTGAATGTAGAAGCAGGTGAAACACCGGTACTCGATCAGTTTGCAAGAGACCTGACAAAGGCGGCACAGAACGGTGAACTTGATCCCGTTATCGGACGAACTGTCGAAATAGAGCGTATTGTTCAGATACTTTCCCGCAGGACTAAAAACAATCCCGTTCTCATAGGTGAGCCGGGTGTTGGAAAATCCGCAGTGGTTGAAGGTCTTGCACAGCTCATTATAGACGGAAATATTCCTGAGCTTCTCCGAAACAAGCGCGTGGTATCTCTTGATCTGGCAAGCATGCTGGCAGGCGCTAAGTATCGCGGTGAGTTTGAGGAACGTCTGAAAAATGCAATGGGCGAGATACGCAAGGTCGGCAATGTGGTGATGTTTATCGACGAACTGCACACTATTGTGGGTGCGGGAGCTTCTGAAGGAGCGATAGATGCTGCCAACATACTCAAACCCATGCTTGCGCGCGGCGAGATCCAGTGCATCGGAGCTACTACACTCAATGAGTATCACAAACACATTGAAAAGGATGCCGCCCTTGAAAGACGCTTCCAACCGGTCAATGTAGGTGAACCTACCAAAGAAGAATCTATTGCAATATTGACCGGGCTGCGCGACAGATATGAAGCACATCACAAAGTGCAGATAACTGACGAAGCGATAAAGGCCGCCGTATATCTGGCAGACAGATATATATCTGACCGATTCCTGCCTGACAAGGCCATAGACCTTATCGATGAGGCAGCGTCAAGAGTACGTATTCGTGCTTTTACTGCGCCGCCGGATATGAAGGAACAGGAAACTAAGATAGAGGCGCTTACTAAGGAAACCGAAGAGGCCGTTGCCAACGAGGACTTCGAAAAAGCTGCCCGTCTGCGCGATATGAAAAAGCAGCTCAATAATGAGATGGTAGAATTGCGTAACGATTGGGAACAGAGGCGCAATTCCAGGATCGAAATAGTGGGCGAAGAAGAAGTCGCTCAGATAGTATCTTCCTGGACCGGTATTCCTGTGCAGCGGATGACCGAGGACGAAGCTACAAGACTCATAAATCTTGAGAAGATATTGCATGAGCGCGTGATAGGTCAGGAAGAGGCTGTTAAGGCTGTATCCCGCGCTGTACGCCGTGCTCGGGCAGGTCTCAAAGATCCCAATCGTCCAATAGGTTCCTTTATTTTCCTTGGACCTACCGGCGTTGGCAAGACTGAGCTTTGTAAGGCACTCGGCGAAGCACTTTTCGGAGATGAAAACAGTCTGATTCGGATCGATATGTCCGAATACATGGAAAAGTATTCTGTATCCCGCATGATAGGCTCGCCTCCGGGATATGTAGGCTATGAAGAAGGCGGTCAGCTTACCGAAAAGGTACGCCGTAAGCCGTATGCAGTGATACTCTTTGATGAAGTTGAAAAGGCTCATCCTGACGTATTCAATATACTGCTGCAGATACTTGAAGATGGCAGACTGACTGACGGACAGGGCAGGGTTGTAGATTTTAAGAATACAGTTATAGTGATGACCAGCAACGCCGGTGCTCATGAGATCAAGAAGCAGCGATCTCTCGGCTTCGGAAACGCTGCCGGCGCAAAGGACAAGAGCTACAGCGATATGAAGGATAATATCATGGAGGAGGTAAAACGTACCTTCCGTCCGGAGTTCCTTAATCGTGTAGACGAAATAATCGTATTCCATGCCCTTGAGCAGAATGAAATCGATCAGATTGCCCGTCTGCTGATGCACAGCGTAGAGAAGCGACTTAATGAAAGAGGAATAGAACTTGAGGTGGAAGATTCTGCACTCAGGCTCATCAGCAAATCCGGCTATGATTTCCAGTACGGAGCACGTCCTCTTCGCCGCGCTATTCAGCGCATGGTGGAAGATTCTCTCAGTGAAGAACTCCTTATGGGAAACATTAAATTGGGAGACAAAGTACGCGCCACAGAAGTAGACGGAGAACTGAAATTTTTCCCGGTAACCGAATAAATAAGAAGGCACGGAAATATCCATGCCTTCTGTATTTTTTATCTGAATATAGGGTCGTGTATGGTTTCAATTTCGGTATTGGGCTGTTTTTCGCCAATGAACGAAGAAAGTTCGTTCAGGATTCCGTCTGTTTCGCTGTAAATGGGTGTACTTTCTGCACCTGTCAGAGTTATACCAAGGTCGTAAAGCAAACTATGCCTCGGTATTATTGTGTAGATATTGCGATGACCTGTGTCTGCGTTTGTATCCATGAATGCGACGGTCTCGCCATAATTACAGTTGATTATACCGGCGACATCTGATGATTCGCTATTCTTGCGAACTATGATGTATTCAGCGTAATTATTGGTGCCGGTAAATTGGATTACAGGCGATTCTCCTTGCTTGCTGATTATAGCATGATCTGTAACGGCCTCAGGAGTATCCCAGATGTTACTTGTGTTTAGGGTTGATATGTCCCTGAATAACTCTGTAGAAACGTACACAGACGGCGTAGCGGCCGAGGCAAGCAGTGTGCGTCCTTCTGCATCAAGAGCAAATTTATCTATAAGTACACGGTTCAGTCCGTCAGGCATTACGAATGAGGCATTTGAAAGCAATGGCTGTATGTTTTCGAAAAACTGTTTGCATACGGGTACTGCATAACCGCTGCCTGAAATGTTTTTTGCCATACCGCCATTTGTATTATTATCTTTGCCGATCCAGGCAGTAACGACGATTTCAGGTGTATAAGCCGTTGCCCATGCATCGGATGTATCGCCATTGCTTAATCCGGCAGTGCCTGTTTTTGCTGCTATATTCATGTTGAGTGATTTTAATGATGAAGCTGTTCCTTCAGACGCTGCAGTCATAAGCATATCTGTTAATATGAAAGCTGTCTCTTCGCTTATAACACGCGTGGGTTCATTTTTATGTTCGTATATTATATTGCCATGCCGATCGGCAATTTTCCTGACAGAATGGGGTGTATGGTATGTGCCGCCGTTTGCCAGTACGGAGTACGCAGCACACATTTCGAGCGGAGTTACCCCTTTGTACATTGAACCTAAAGCAAGCGAGAGATTTATGTCATCTTTGGATAATGATAAACCGAATTTATCTGCGTAAGCTGCCGCTTCGGAGATACCTATTGTGTCAGCCAGATCTACTGTTGCTGCATTCAAAGATTTTGATAATGCGAAACGCATGGTGGTTTTTCCGTAATAAGAATTACCTGCGTTTCCGGGCATATAGCCGTCTGCATATGTTCGCTGTATATCATATACGGCGGAAGTGGGCAGATAATTGTATTTGTCAACCGCTGCAGCGTATGTTGAGATAGGTTTGATGAGCGAACCCGGTTGCCTGTATGCGGAAGAGGCTCTGTTGAGACCTAATTTTACATAATTACGCCCACCTGTCATTGCACAGATTTCTCCGTTCGACGGCGAAATTACAACCATTGCTCCTTGTGCGGCCTCTTCCGGATAGTTTGAATCAGCTGACATGATGCTTTCGGAAGCGATCTGCATTTCAGTATTGAGTGAAGTGTATATTGAGTATCCGCTTCCGAGCAATTCTTCATAACTGATGCCGAGCAGATCGCAAGCTTCATAAGCAGCATAATCGATATACCAGCCGTATTTTGATGTTGTATTTTCTGTTTCATTAAGCTGAATATCGGTGCTCAGTGCGGACTCAAGTTCGGTTTTATTGATAAAGCCTTCATCTGCCATGGAATTAAGCACGTAATTTCTTCTGATCAAAGCAGCTTCCGGATCGTTATGAGGAGCATAATTTGTAGGCGATTTGATTATACCGGCAAGTGTAGCAGCCTCTGCAACGGTAAGTTCGGATGCGGATTTGGAGAAATATCTTTCGGAGGCTGCGTTTATTCCATAAGCACCACCGCCGAAATATACAACATTGATATAGGCTTCAAGGATATCGTCTTTAGGCATTTGTTTTTCAAGCTGCAGCGCAAGAAAAGCTTCCTGGACTTTGCGCGATAATGTTTTTTCACTTGAAAGGTGTGTGAGTTTTATCAGCTGCTGGGTAATTGTTGATGCGCCCTGTGAATACGAACGCGATTTTATATTGGCTAATAATGCTCCCAGAATTCTGCGGCAATCGATTCCGTTATGATCAAAGAAACGGGTATCTTCTGCGGCCACAAATGCCAGATACACGTATTCGGGCAATTCTGCAAGGTCTATATATTTGTGTGTTATATTACCGCTTAATGAGGTTGCAGGATTGTTTTCATGATCGTATATCCGGGTACTCAGTTTGCTGTTGTGTATCTTAGAAACATCAAGTTTTGTTCGGCTTGATATGTTTGCTTTTGATATAAAAACAGCAGACAATATAAATATGATTATCAAAGATGTAATTAGTATAGTGCGTTTATTATTCATACAGTACACCTCCTGTCAGATTATGCATCAAAAATACATTATCTAATCACGAGTGGAAAATATTGTTCGTGGACAATGTTGTGATGTTATAATATAATTAATGCATAAATTGTGATAAGAGAGGTATGTTATGATTAAAAAACATAGTATACTTTTGATTGTGGCTGCATGTGCAATGCTGTTCGGTATCGGGATGCTTATTGCACAGTCATTGAAGCCGGATATACTTGAAATGGCAGCAAAGATACTGCTGGCAACAGGGTGTCTTACTGCTGTTTCTTGTGTAATGTTTGGCGGAAAATCAAAAGGTTTGGCTTATGGTACGTTTGCAAAACAGACGATGGTAAATGCTGAAACGGGAATTACTTTTAAGGATGTGGCTGCGAACAGTGCAGCTAAGGCAAGCCTGAACGGGATGGTTGATTATATACGAAGTCCCGAAAAATACAGCGGTTTCGGTGCACGAATGCCGCGCGGAGTATTGCTGTACGGTCCTCCGGGAACGGGCAAAACATTGTTGGCACGTGCGCTTGCAGGAGAAGCCGGCGTTCCGTTCTTTGCGTTGTCGGGATCTGATTTTGTTCAGATGTATGTTGGTGTAGGTGCAAGCAGAGTGCGTGAGTTGTTTGCCAATGCCCGTAAAGCAGGTAAATGCGTAATATTTATTGATGAAATAGATGCTATTGGCAAAAGGCGCAGCGATACGGCTTCTGAAGAACGGGATCAAACTCTGAATGCGCTTCTTAGTGAGATGTCGGGTTTTAATTCAGGTGACGGAATTATTGTGGTTGCTGCTACAAACAGAATAGAAACTCTTGATGCAGCCCTTCTCAGACCGGGAAGATTCGACAGGCATATTGAAGTCGGACTCCCGGGGCCGGATGAACGCCTCGATATATTGAAATTGCATAGCAAAAACAAGCCGCTTTCCAATGATGTAGATTTGGAAAATCTGGCAAAATCAACCTGTTCATTTTCAGGTGCGGCACTTGAATCGTTGTTGAACGAAGCCGCGATTCTTGCCGTTCAGCGTAGTTCGATGCAAATCGAGTTAGGTGATATAAATAAAGCTTTTTATCGGGTCGTTGCCGGAGCCGATGGAAAGAGTGCAATGAATGCGGATGAAAGGTGTACGATAGCGGTCCATGAGGCCGGACATGCTGTCGTTATGAAGTATCTGCAGCCGGAGATGTCCTTGAAACGTATAAGCATATTATCTGCGTCCAAAGGTGCTGCCGGCTATAATCTGGCGATACCTGCAGAAAGATCACTTGTGAGAAAAACAGATATGGAAAATCAAATAGCTGTTCTGCTGGCAGGAAGAGCAGCAGAATTGCTTGTGGGAGGAGATGAAGCGCTGACTTCCGGTGCGTCGGGAGATCTTGTATGTGCAGCAGAAATAGCTTCCGGCATGATAATGGATCTTGGTATGTGCGGAGAACCTGCAGTTTCCGTAAGGGCTGTTAGCACCATGTGCGGAAGTTCACGCAGTGTTGAAGAAATTTGCCGTGCCAAGCTGGATGAACAGTACCATAAGGCTTATGGGATATTGGAAAACAATGTCAATATTCTTATGAGGCTGACGGAAAAGCTGCTTGAGTGCGAAACACTCGATGAAAAAGATATCGAAAAATTCTTCGATGGTATTTGATTTGATCTGAGTGCAACAGACAAAATATATCAAAGGATACGACAAAGAAAGCATGGAATCACTTATGAGCAAAATTTGTGAAGGAGTGATTCCGTGCTTTGTTTTGAAAAACGAGGCAAAAAGCTTATTGCATACATAGAAGGCGAACTTGACCATGACAGCACAGCTGTTATGCGCGCGGAGATAGACAATCAATTATACGACAGGGGGATAAATGAACTTGTTATTGATATGGCAGGTGTCAGTTTCATGGACAGTTCCGGCATAGGATTGGTATTGGGGAGATATAAGCTTATGCGCATGCGTGGAGGTAAGGTGAGTATTTCGCGTCCGGGAAAGCGTACTGACAAGCTTTTGATGATGTCCGGTGTATATGATTTGATGGAACGTATGTAGCGGGAGGCAAAAATGGCAATATCGAATGAAATAAGGGTGGATTTTCCGTCGCTTAGCTCAAATGAAGCATTTGCGAGAATGGTAATAAGTGCATTTGTTTTACCGCTTGATCCCACTGTTGAGGAGCTTGCGGATATAAAAACCGCTGTTTCCGAGGCAGTCACCAATGCCATTGTGCATGGTTATCCTGAAAGGCGGGGTACAGTCAGACTGCACGCGTTTATGTTTGATGATAATAAACTGAGGATAGATGTAATCGACAACGGAAAGGGGATAGAGAACATTGAACAGGCGCGGCAACCGTTTTTCTCTACAATGTCTCATGAGGAAAGAAGTGGAATGGGTTTCACGATAATTGAAAGTTTTATGGATGAGATGGAAATCATATCAGAGCCCGGCAGAGGAACAACCGTGCGCATGTCCCGACAGATAGGACTTGGCTGTATGAGCCTCAGGGATATGCGGGAAGGTTGAGCGGTTATGGATACGATGGAAAACAGAAGCACATATTTGATGACAGGGAAGGCTTCATAAAAAGCAACATGCCGCTTGTGGGATATGTTACGGCGCGATTTATGGGAAGAGGGTACGAATATGAAGATCTGTATCAATATGGATGTATTGGGCTTATAAAGGCAGTAGATCGATTTGATCCGAATTATGGTGTGACGTTTTCTACATATGCGGTACCTTTGATTATAGGTGAAATAAAGCGTTTTCTGAGAGGTGATGGCAGTGTTCATGTATCGCGCACCATCAGAGAAAATGCAGTCAAGATAATGAAAGCAGTAAATGATGAGAAAAACAGAGGATGCGATCTGACGGTTGAAGATCTGAGTATGAAGACCGGATTGGACAGGCAGGAAACGGTACTCGCCATGAGTGCAATGTACCCTGTAAAATCGCTGTATGAACCTGTGGGCGGCGATGGTGATATACTGCTTCAGGATGTACTGGGTAATGATGATGGGGAGAGCGTGACAAATGGTATAGCGCTTAAACAGGCTATTGCAGTGCTTGATGAAAAGGAACGGGAATTGATAATGAGGCGCTACTACCAGAGGCATACACAGACGCTTATTGCTGCTGATATGGGAATGACGCAGGTGCAGATATCCCGTATGGAGAAACGTGTGCTGGACAAACTCAGGTCTATATTGAAATAATAAACCGACGGCGGTATAAATAAAACCGTCGTCGGTTTATGTATGATAAGGATTGGCTTTGCACCGGAATATTGTTTACATTAATAGGTGGCAATAAAAGTACATATATGATATACTAAATCGAATAAATATCGGAAACTGGAGGTATGGGCTTTGAACCTCTCTGAGAAGATAGAAAAACTGCTTACTAAGGTACAGAAACCCGCCATGTATATGGGCGGCGAATTCAACAGTGTAATGAAGGACCCGGAAAGCGTTAAGATGCGCTACGCTTTCCTTTTCCCGGATACCTATGATGTCGGAATGTCCCATCTTGGTATGAAGATTCTTTACCACACCATCAACGGCCGCGAAGACGCTTGGTGTGAACGAGTATTCTCTCCCTGGGTGGATATGGCGGAACTCATGAAACAGAATGATATTCCGCTGTTTTCGCTGGAATCCCGCACTCCTATCAATGAGTTTGATATGATAGGTGTAACTTTGCAGTACGAGATGAGCTACACCAATATACTTGAAGCTCTCAATATGGGCGGAATACCTCTGCGCGCGGAAGACCGTACCGAAGGTCCGTTCCTTGTGTGCGGCGGTCCCTGTGCGTTCAATCCCGAGCCTCTCGCACCTTTCTTTGATATCGTTGCCCTCGGTGACGGTGAAAAGGAAACCCATGATATTATTGATGCGTACATTTCCTGGAAGGAGCAGGGCCTGCCCCGCAGCGAATTCCTGAAGATGGCCGCAAAGATCGATGGTGTATATGTACCTTCTCTGTATGATATCGCATACAATGAAGACGGTACTGTTCGCTCCATTACTCCCAAGGAAGGTTCCGGTGCACCCGAAGTATGCTACAAGGGTCTTGTAAATGATCTTACTGCCGCAGACTATCCGGATAAGATAATCGTTCCTTACGGCGAGATAGTACACAACCGTATTATGCTCGAGATTTTCCGCGGATGCACCCGTGGCTGCCGTTTCTGTCAGGCCGGTATGATCTACCGTCCCGTACGTGAACGCAGCATGGATAAGCTGCTTGAGCTTGCTGATAAGCTTGTAAATGCTACCGGCTATGATGAGATCTCTCTTATGAGTCTTTCCAGCGGCGACTATTCCTGCCTGCCGGAACTTGCCCACGAGATGGTTACCAAATACCATTCCAGAAGGGTAAAGATCTCCCTGCCTTCTCAGCGTATTGATACTATCCTGACGGATACGCTCAAGGAAACTCAGAAGGTACGCAAGACTGCACTTACTCTTGCTCCCGAAGCGGGAACCCAGCGTCTGCGTGACGTTATAAACAAGGGTGTAACCGAAGAGGATCTTATGCGCTCCGTTACTGATGCTTTTGAGCAGGGCTGGAGTGCAGTGAAGCTGTACTTCATGCTGGGTCTGCCTACCGAAACTGACGAGGATGTACTCGGAATTGCTGATCTTGCTGCGAAGGTACGCGCCTGCTATTTCTCTGTTCCCAAAGAGAAACGTGCTCCCGGTCTCAGGATTACTGTAAGCTGTTCCGTTTTCGTTCCCAAGAACGACACTCCTTTCCAGTGGTGTGCTCAGCTTGATCAGGAAAATGTTATCCGCAGGCAGAAGCTGCTGGGACAGGAACTGCGTAAGCTGAAGGGCGTTGATTACAAGTATCATGCGCCGGATATCAGCTACATCGAAGCTGTTTTCGCCCGCGGTGACCGCCGCACTGCTGATGCGCTGCAGCGTGCATGGGAGCTTGGCTGCAAGTTTGACGGTTGGAGCGATCAGTTCAAGTATGATATGTGGCTCAAGGCATTCGAAGATGTTGGTATAGATCCCGATTTCTATGCTACCCGTGAACGTCCTTTGGACGAGGTCATGCCCTGGGATCATATCGACTGCGGTGTTGATAAGCCTTTCCTTATCCGTGAATATGAAAAGGCTATGAGAGAAGAATGTACTCAGGACTGCCGTAAGGGCTGCGTAGGCTGCGGCATGAAGAGATATAAGGGGGCGTGTGTATGAGGATGATAGTTCGCTTCGGCAAAAATCCGAGGCTCAGGTTCATATCACACCTGGATCTTCAGAGGTTCTTCCAGCGTGCACTTAACCGCACAGGTCTGCCTATTGCATATTCACAGGGATTCAATCCTCATCCTGTTATGGCTTTTGCTTCCGCACTTGCTTTGGGATGGACCAGTGAGTATGAAGTGCTGGATATCAAGCTTGGCGCGCCTATTGGTAGAAAGCATGCTGAAGAAGCTATGAGGGCAGCATTGCCCGATGACCTGCCGGTGCTGCAGGTAAAGATGGTGGATGACCGTACTCCTTCTCTGATGCCTATGGTGCGTTATTCTGAATACCGCATTGAGAATTCCGGTGTTACTGCTGAAATGATCGAAGAATTCCTTTCTAAGGATGTGGTTATGGCAGTACGTAAGACCAAGTCCGGCGAAAAGGAGATCAATATCAGACCTCTTGCATATGAACTGAGCATGGATGGGGATGTTGTTATCGCGAAGCTTGCTCTTACCGATAAAGACACGCTGAAGCCCGACCTGCTGGTAAGGACTCTTACCGGTGCAGAGGAAAATGAAGACATAAAGATCCATCGCGTTGCGCTGCATGCCGAAGGCAAAGACGGAGAACTTGCTCCGCTTATGCAGACATTATGAAGCGCGAAATACTGATTGACTCAGTATGCGGACGGAAGCGTCTTGCTGTTATAGAAGACAATCAGCTATGTGAACTTCGCTATGAGACTTCCGGACAGGCGGGACTTTCGGGAAACATTTATACCGGCAGGGTCATGAATGTTCTTGGCGGCATGAATGCAGCGTTTGTCGATATAGGTCTAGACAAGAACGGGTTTTTGAGTGCCGGAGATATCAAACTCGATCTTCGGGACGAGAAAGAACTTTCCGGCAGACTTGAAGGCATGGCAATAGGTAAGATGGTACGTCCCGGCCAGGAGATCATGGTTCAGGTGGTAAAAGAGCCCGGCGGTACAAAGGGCCCGAGATTGTCCGGTCATATTACCATCCCCGGTCAGCTGCTTGTTCTGCTTCCGACAATCAGATATATTGGTATATCCAGAAAGATAGAAGACGAAGGCATACGCAGTGAATTGCGCGAACTTGCACATAACCTTATGGATGGCGCAGGAATGGGCATGATAATGCGAACAGCTGCTGCAGAAGCCGATGAAAACGAAATAGCTGCCGAGTACGAGGAGCTTGTCGAGAAATGGCACTCGATCGAAAGCCGCAGCCGCACTGCAAAAGCTCCTGCGCTTATTTACGGCGATGATTCGCTGGAAAAAATAGCTCTGCGGGATCTTTCGGATAGCAATACGACTTTCGTAACTGACGATGAGGCAGTTTATAAATCGCTGATTGATTATGCCGGGTCTAAGAAACCTGAGATCAGGCTTCATACAGGAGACATTCCGCTTTTTGATGTATACAATGTTGATGGGCAGTATGATAAAGCCTTGCGTCATCATGTATGGCTCAAAAGCGGTGGATATCTCGTTATTGACCATACTGAGGCTCTCACCGTCATTGACGTGAATACAGGTAAGTTCACAGGCAAGAAGTCACATGAAGATACCATATTCCGTATAAACACTGAGGCTGCTTATGAGACAGCAAGGCAGCTGAGGCTGCGGGATATTGGCGGAATCATTGTTGTTGACTTTATTGATATGGCTGAACAGACGTCGCGAGACGAACTTATCAATATTCTTAAGAACGAAATGGTGAAAGACCGTACTCCATCTACGGTGGTCGGTATGACACAGCTGGGTCTTGTCGAACTAACGAGAAAAAAGAAGAGGCTTTCTGCCGACAAATTGACAGGGCATATTTGTCCTGTATGCGGCGGAGAGGGCAAAGTTCCTTCTTTTGAAAGTATTGCATGGAAGGTAGTCTATGAACTGAGGAGAAGGGGAAAATCTTCTCCTTGTCAGGATTACGAAGTAAAGGTATCGAATGGTGTTGCAGGTGCGCTGATAGCCATTGGAGCGCCGGGTAAGATGAAGGTCCATGTAAGCAGCGGGGACATGCCTGATACCGAATATACAATAGAGGCTCTGGATGTTTCTGCTGCAGCAGAAAATATGAAGTTCTTACGTACCAATTGACTAATTGGAGACATATCTATGAGAGAAAACTACAGTATACCCGAAGGTGCTATGGAGATACAGCAGCAGTATCTGCAGAAAGTGGCTGTTCTGGAGAACAGACCTGCTTCGTATCACATAGTTACTCTTGGCTGCCAGATGAACAACCGCGATTCTGAAACTATTGCCGGTATGTTTGAAGAAATGGGCATGCATGCTGCGGCTACCCGCGAAGAAGCAGACCTCATTCTCTATAATACCTGCTGCGTACGTGAGAACGCGGAAAACAAAGCACTCGGCAATGTAATATGGCTCAAGGAACTCAAGAAGGATAAGCCGGAACTGCTTATCTGCGTTGGCGGCTGCATGACTCAGGAAAAGGGAATGGCTGAGCGGATAAAGAATCTTTATCCCTTTGTAGATGTTGTATATGGTACCCATAACCTCTACAAACTCCCTGAATACATTTATGAGACGCTTACCAGACGCGAACCGGTTATAGAGGTACTTGATACCGATGGCTATGTTGTTGAGGGAATGCCCGAAAAGCGGTCTTCGCGCCATCAGGCATTTGTCAATATAATGTATGGCTGCAATAACTTCTGCTCTTACTGTATTGTGCCTTATGTGCGCGGAAGGGAACGCTCCCGTGAGCCTCAGGCGATACTTGACGAAGTAAAGCGCCTTATGGATGACGGTGCAAAGGAAGTCATGCTTCTCGGTCAGAATGTCAATTCCTATCGTGGAGGCGGCGCAGAATTTGCCGAACTGTTGTACCGAATAAATGAACTGGGCATTCCGCGCATCAGATTTATGACTTCGCATCCGAAGGATATATCCGATGAGCTGATTGCCGCCTACGGTGAACTTGAGCATCTTATGCCCGCACTGCATCTTCCCGTGCAGTCAGGCAGTGACGAGATACTCAACCGTATGAACAGAGTATACGACAGGGCACACTATCTGGAGACAGTTCGTAAGCTGCGCAAGGTTTGCCCTGACATCGGTCTTACCAGCGATATTATAGTTGGCTTCCCCGGTGAGACCGAGGAACAGTTTATGGATACTGTTTCTCTGGCAAAGGAAGTTCGCTATGATGCTGCTTATACGTTTATCTATTCGCCCCGTGTCGGTACTGTCGCTGCAGATATGCCTGACAATACTCCTGCAGAGGTAAAGACTGAGCGTATAATGAGGCTTATTGATGTGATTCAGGGCATCGGTGCTGAAACTCTGTCAGCACAGGTTGGTAAGCGCGAAACTGTTCTGGTCGAATCCGTATCTGCCAGAGATGCCGGCAGCGTAGGTGGTAAGACTCCCCGCGGTCACATGGTAAATTTCCCGGGAAATGCCGGGCTGATTGGTAAATTCGTGGATGTGGAGATCATATCCGCAGGCAAAAACACTTTGAGAGGTAGGATGATTTAATATGGATCAGGTATTTCTGAAGACTCGTGAACTGGGCCAGGCTCTGGTTGAATCTGAAATCTACAAGAATATGAAGGCTGCCGAAGACAAGGCAATGGCAAATACTCAGGCTGCCGAGGTTATGGGCAAGTATATGGAACTGCGCGGTCAGCTGCAGGAAATGCTTTCTCAGCCCGAACCCGATACCGTAAAGATGCAGGAACTCTCCAATGAGATGGATTCTGTACATGATCAGCTGCAGAATATTGAAGATATCGTTGCTCTTACCAAGGCACGCGATGATTTCAATAACCTCATCGGTCAGGTAAATCAGGTACTCCAGTTCATCGTAACCGGCAAGCTTGACGAGCCCGAGGGAGGCTGCACCGGAAGCTGCTCCTCTTGCGGCGGTTCCTGCCACCTGAACTAATCTGAATGGGCGAATGCCCGAGGTGAGATATGCCCCTGACACCAATGATGCTCCAGTATCTCAGCATAAAGGAGCAGAATCCGGATTCTATACTTTTCTTCCGCCTTGGCGACTTCTACGAAATGTTCTTCGAAGACGCCAAGGTTGTTTCCCGCGAACTTGAACTTACGCTTACCGGTAAGGACTGTGGAATGAGCGAACGCGCCCCTATGTGCGGCGTGCCTTTCCATGCTGCGGACGTATATATAGGAAGGCTTATCGAAAAAGGCTATAAGGTCGCCATCTGCGAGCAGATGGAAGATCCGGCTACTGCAAAAGGCCTTGTAAAGCGAGATATAGTAAGGATAGTGACTCCCGGTACGGTCATTGAGACCAATATGCTGGAAGAGAAGCGAGCCAACTATATACTTTCTATATATCTGAGAAAGAACCAGGCGGGCATTGCTTTCTGTGATGTTTCCACCGGTGAATTCTTTGTCTGTCAGGTACCGGATGTGAAACTCAGGCTTGCGGATGAACTTGCGCGTATTCTGCCCAGTGAAGTGCTTGTGAACGATATTGAAGCATTCCGATCACTCAATACTGGCATTGTGGCGTATTCTTATGATGAAGAGAAGTATCAGTATGCATTTGCTGCCAAGGTACTGAAAGCGCAGTTCCGTGAGGATGTGACCGCTCTTGGTATTTCGGCCAAGCGTCTTGCTGTAAGCGCGGCAGGCGCTTTGATTGCGTACCTTGAAAACACCCAGAAGGTGTCGATGGCGCATATTCTCTCCATCAAGAGTTACGATTCTGAGCCGCATCTTGATCTTGACAGGATAGCGCTCAGAAATCTTGAACTTAGCAAGACCATACAGGGAACGCGCAGAGGTTCTTTGCTGGCTGTGCTTGATAAGGCTTCTACTGCTATGGGCAGTCGCCTTATCCGCAGCTGGATAGAACAGCCTCTGTGCGATAAGGACGCTATTGAGGCGAGACTTGATGCTGTGCAGGCGTTCTGCTTTAATCCTATGGAAGCAGAATCTATGCGTCAGTTGCTTACGGGCGTTTATGATATTGAGCGTCTGCTGAGCCGTATTGCATACGATTCCATAAATCCCAAGGATTGTCTTGCGCTTACGGCTTCGCTTGACATAATACCGCTCATGAAGGAAAAGGGAATTTCCTTCGGTGGCGGACTGCTTGGAGATCTGTTCGGTACGCTTGATCCAATGGACGATATGCGGTCTGAATTGCGCAGAGCTATATCCGAAGAGGCACCGCTTGCTGCTAAAGACGGCGGTATCTTTAATGTTGGCTATAATACCGAACTTGATGAACTTCGAGATATCGCGCAGAATGGCAAGAATTATATTCATGCTATGGAGCAGCGCGAGCGTGAAACGACCGGTATCAAGAACCTCAAGATAGCCTATAACAGAGTGTTTGGATATTACATTGAGGTCTCCAAGTCCAATTACTCGCTGGTTCCTTATAATTATGTACGAAAGCAGACACTTGCAAACTGCGAAAGGTATATAACTGAGGAACTCAAAGAATTTGAACACAAGGTTCTCGGCGCCGAAGAACATGCTCTCAGGCTGGAGTATGAGATGTTCTGCGAGCTCAGAAACAGGCTCAAGGAACAGCTTAAGGTACTTCAGGCAAATGCTCAGGCAATAAAGACGGTTGATGCACTGCTTTCTCTTGCAAAAGTCGCGCAGGAAAACGAATATGTGCGTCCCACTATCAATGATGATGGTCGTTACGATATACGTGATGGCAGACATCCGGTTGTAGAGGAATCTATAGGCCGAGAAAAGTTTGTGCCCAATGATACTGAACTGAATGCTGAACAGAGGGTAATGATAATTACCGGCCCCAATATGGCGGGTAAATCCACATATATGAGGCAGGTCGCGCTTATCGTACTGATGGCGCATGTAGGCTCGTTTGTGCCTGCATCATCGGCAGATATTTCGCTTACAGACAGAATATTCACCAGAATTGGCGCCTCGGATGACCTTTATGGTGGTCTATCTACATTCATGGTCGAAATGAGTGAAATGGCGTCCATTCTGAAGTTTGCAACAGACCGTAGTCTGCTTATATTGGACGAAGTCGGACGCGGAACATCTACTTTTGATGGCTTGTCTATTGCGTGGGCTTCTGTAGAGCATATTGCCGGTGATAAATGCGGTGCCCGTACACTATTTGCGACTCATTATCATGAGCTTTCTGAACTTGAAGGACAGCTTTCGGGTGTTGTAAATTACAGGGTAACTGCAAAAGAACAGGGAGAAGACGTTATTTTCCTGCGCAAAATAGTACCGGGCGGAGAGGACCGCAGCTACGGTGTAGCTGTAGCCAAACTCGCGGGCCTGCCCAATCATGTCGTTTCCCGAGCAAGGCAGATACTTGCCAGGCTTGAGGTAGACGATATCCAGAAGGGATCTATAGGCAAGAGTATACTTGACAACAGCAAGAATGCAGGCAACAGGCAGATATCGATGATGGATTTCCAGCCGATGGAGCTTGTAGAGGAGCTTGCGGCGCTTGACGTGGTCAGTATGACTCCTATTGATGCACTGAACAAACTGTTCCAGCTTAACGAAAAGGCACGGAGAATCTGAGGTTTCAGTTATGGCAATAAAAATTCTTGATCCTGCTGTTGTTGGTCGGATAGCTGCCGGTGAGGTAGTTGAAAGACCTTCTTCTGTGGCAAAGGAGCTTATCGAAAACTCCATAGATGCCGGAGCGACAGCGATTACGGTCGAAATTCGCGGCGGAGGAATTGAATATCTAAGGGTAACGGACAATGGCTGTGGTATTGAACCTTCGCAGGTGGCTATTGCCTTTGAAAACCATGCCACTTCTAAGCTGAAAAAGGCTGAGGAACTGGATGATATACGAACCCTCGGCTTCCGCGGAGAAGCTTTGCCCTCCATTGCGGCTGTTTCTCATATTGAGATGACTACCCGACAGAAGGGTGCTTCAAGCGGTGTCAAGCTGCTTATAGACGGCGGTGTGAAAAAGCCGGTTCAGGATATCGGTTGTCCCGAGGGAACGACCGTAATAATGAGGGATATTTTCTATAATGTGCCGGTAAGGCGTACATTCCTGAAAAAGCCCAATTATGAAGGTTCTCTTGTAAACGATCTTGTTGCCAGAATGATACTCGGCAATCCCGGTGTGTCTTTCAGATTTATCAATAATTCCAAGACTGTGTATCATAGTTTCGGTGACGGAAATCTGCGTCATGCTATTTTTGCGGTTTACGGAAGTGAGACTGCAGAAAAAATGATCGAACTTGATGCAGCTTGCGGAGGCATGCGCATTCGCGGCATGATAGGTGTAGGGGAGATCTCCAAAGCAACGCGTGCACATCAGGCGTTCTTTATAAATGGCCGTTCGGTGCGCTGTGCTCTTATGACGCAGGTACTTGAACAGGTGTGCAAGGGAAGGGTAACTATAGGCACATATCCCATGTGTGCTTTGACTCTTACCATACCTCCGACAAGTGTTGATGTAAACGTACATCCCAATAAGCTTGAAGTACGTTTCCGAGATGAACAGTCGATACGTCTTTCTGCTGAGAATATAATTTCGCAGGCATTTGCCGAGGAAACCGTGCTTGATTTGAATAAAATTGAGAATGCTCCCGTGCAGCAGAAGGTTACTGTTGAACATATGACTGTTATGCCGTCTGCAGCAGCCGCTAAGGTGAATTTGCCCTTGGAAGCAGCAGAAAAAGCACATGGAGTGCCTCCCGTCGAGCACAAAACGGTAGAAATTCCTGTGAAACAGACTGAAGTCGCACCTGAGAAAGCTGAGTCAAAGGTGTTTGAAAACTACGCTAAGCCTGTTGCTTCAGAGCTGCGAGAAGATAAGGCAAATAATGTGCCTACGCTTGCGGAAATGGTTGCGCGCAAAAAGACTGAAGAAGAAAAAGCTCAGGCGGAAAAAGCGATAGCGGCTGTTCAGCAAGTAAAAACAGAGCCGGTTGTTTCCGATGCAGCAAAACAGGATAAAGGCGCTGCGTCCATAGCGCGAATTGCTGAAAAAACTGTCGAAGAAACAAAAGATGAAGTAATCGAAAAGCCGGAAGCACGTCTGATCGAGAAACCTGTTCAGCTGTCTTTTGATGAGGTTGCCGCAAAGCCGATTGCACCTAAATACAAGGTGATAGGCGTACTGTTCAATACATACATCCTTGTGGAAATTGATGATGCGATGATAATGATCGATCAGCATGCAGCTCATGAACGACTGATGTACGAAAAATTTACTGCAAGGCTTGATTCCGGCGAAGGAGCTGCACAGGAACTGCTTCTTCCTATCATTGTTGATGTATCTCCGAGAGAGATGGCGCTTATAACCGATAATATAGATGAGCTTGCGAAAGTAGGCTATGATGTTGAGTCCTTTGGTGACAGAAGCATCAGCCTTAGGTCTGTACCTTTTGTTATGGGTTCTGCCGAGGCAAAGCCTTCGTTTATGAATATCCTTGGTTCGCTTGATCGCATTTCTGCAGCAGCGAAGGAGGAAAGGGCAGACGAGATAGCTGTAATGGCCTGTAAGGCAGCTGTAAAGGCAGGAGACAGGCTTACGGATTCGGAGATAGAATCCCTTATAACCCAGATGCTTTCTACCGGAGCTTCTCCGACTTGCCCGCACGGAAGGCCTGTTTCGCGTAAGCTTACCAAGCGTGAAATAGAAAAATTGTTCAGACGCATACAGTAGGTGTCTTTATGGATAAGAAACAATTTTTGCCTGTAATTACCGGACCGACGGCATCGGGTAAGACTTCCTGTGCTATCACACTTGCCGGAATGCTCGATGGTGAGATAATATCTGCAGATTCCATGCAGGTGTTTGAAGGCCTTGAGATACTGTCAGCAGCTCCTACAGCTGAAGAAATGGCAGGTGTTATACATCACATGATCGGTATTGCGCCGCCTACAAAGCCTTTTAGCGCTGCAATTTATCGTGACATGGCAGTGGAATGCATCAATGATATATCTTCCCGCGGAAAACAGCCGATTATGTGCGGCGGAACAGGGCTTTATATCGATGCGGTAACACGTCCTATGAGTTTTTCGGAAACCGGTGACGAAACGCTGAGAAATGAGCTTCATGCTATAGCAGATCAGCCTGGTGGAAGGGAAAAGATTCATTCTATGTTGGCTGAATTCGATCCTGACAGCGCGAAAAGACTTCATCCAAATGACGTCAGACGCGTTGTCAGAGCTATTGAAGTCTATAAGCTTACAGGAATCACACAGACCGAACAGAACAGGCGCGATCGCGAACGCAAGGGCGATTATGATGAAATGATATTCGCGCTTGAATGGCCCAGAGATGAGCTTTATGAGCGTATCAATCAACGTGTTGATATAATGATAAGCCAGGGGCTTTTGAAGGAAGTAAGAGCGCTTATGCGTCTTTCTGAGGAGCATCCAACAGCTATACAGGCAATTGGATATAAGGAAATCGCCGCAGCTCTTCGTGGAGATATGAAGCTCAGTGAGGCGATTGAACTTATGAAGCAGGTATCTCGTAATTATGCAAAGCGTCAGGTTACATGGCTGAAGCGCGATGAAAGAACTATTTGGATTCAGGCATCCGGACGAAGCAGTGCCGATATCGCTGAAGAAATATTTGACAGGATCAGGAGTAGAACATGAACAATAAGATCGAAATCTTGATTGCAGAAGCAGAGCGCGAATGTGCAGAGGTTTTTGCGAATATTGACGCCAACGAAACTTATCATACGGAACGTGTAATCCGTTCTTTCCATAAGCACAGAGTTGCTTCCAGACATTTTGCACCTACGACCGGCTACGGTTATGATGATATCGGACGAGATACTCTTTCTGAAATCTTTGCCGATCTTCTGGGCGTTGAAAAGGCGCTGGTACGTCCTCAGATAGCTTCCGGAACTCATGCATTGGCGCTTTGCCTTTACGGCATTCTCAGGCCCGGCGATACAATGCTTTCAGGTGCAGGAAGACCTTATGACACTATGGAAGAAGTAATTGGTCTTGCCGGTGAAGCAGGCAACGGTTCCTTGAAGGATTTCGGAATCGGCTATAAGCAGACTGAACTCAAAGACAATAAGCTCGACATAGAAGGAATTCTTGAAAACCTTACCGATGATGTAAAGCTGGTACTTATTCAGCGTTCCCGCGGATATGATTGGCGTCCTTCCTTGGATGTAAAATCCATAAATGAAGCCATTGATGCTATCCATGCGAAGCGTCCTGATGTATGCGTTATGGTAGATAACTGCTATGGCGAGTTTACAGATCGTGAAGAACCCCGTGCAGATATTATGGCCAGTTCTCTTATTAAGAATATGGGCGGCGGTCAGGCTCCCACCGGTGGATATTTTGCAGGTAAGGCGGAGTATGTTGATAAAGTTGCGTACAGGCTTACTTCTCCCGGAATCGGCGGGGAAGTAGGTTCCTATGCAGCCAGCTACCAGCCTTTCTATCAGGGCCTCTTTATGGCGCCCCATACCGTTGCACAGGCTCTCAAATCCGCTGTATTGGCTGCAAAAGTATTTGAAAAGTTGGGTTATGAAGTAAATCCCACTTTTGATGAACCCAGGAACGACGTAATTCAGGCCATTAAGTTCTGTGATCCTGACAAGCTCATCAAATTCTGTCAGTCTATACAGCTTGCTTCTCCTGTAGACGCAGAAGCTGTTCCGGAACCTTGGGATATGCCCGGTTACCAGTATCCGGTAATTATGGCAGCAGGAACCTTCGTCAGTGGAGCATCCATTGAACTCAGCACTGACGCACCGATCCGTGAACCGTATATTGGTTATCTGCAGGGAGCTCTGACATATGCTCACGGCAGATATGCACTCGCTGTAGCTATCGAAGAGATGCAGAAAGCCGGTATGCTCAATATCTGATAGAAAAACACCCCGAATGCGATTATTTTCTGCAATCGGGGTGTTTTTTTTATTATTCGGAATCTTCGGGTTCACCGTCGCGGAGTTTTACGCTTTTAGCGGCCATTCTGCGGCGGTCGTCCAGCATAGCAGCATAATGCTTGCGGGTGGTGTTAACATCGGCATGTCCCAATACATCGGCAACAAGATATATATCGCCGGTTTCCTGGTAGAGATTAGTACCGAATGTGGAACGAAGTTTATGGGGACTGAGGCGCTTTTTTAGCGGAGCAGCCATTACAGCATACTTTTTGACCATATTCTCGATGCTTCGGACGCCTATTCGCTTGCGCTGAATTGATAAAAACAGAGCATTTTCATGTCCCGGCACGGGGGTTATTTCCTTGCGCTGCTCTAAATAAGCTTTAAGTGCGTCGCCAACTTCATCCGGGAAGTACAAAACAGCTTGATTGCCGCCTTTGCGGGTAACTGTAAAGCCATTTACGTTGAAGTCTACATCATCAATATCGATGCCAACCAGTTCGCTTACACGTATACCGGTGCCTAAAAAAAGCGAAAGTATAGCCAAATCACGTACTTTGGTCTGTTCGTTGTATTTCTGCTGACGCTGATTAAAGCCTTCACCGGTTTCTACGAGATCCAGCATGCGCGCTACTTCGTCAATTTCCATGCGCAATATAGGTTTTTCGTGTCGTTTGGGCATGCTGACGAGCCTTGACACATCAGTGGAAATTAACTCATTCATAAACAAATATTTGTAAAAAGTGCGTAAAGACGCAAGCTTGCGCATTCTGCCGGATTCAGCATTTGTAACAGCTTCATCAGATTCATTTACGTAAAGAGACAGATATTCGAGGTAAATGTGGATATCGCGCGATGTGATGAGGGAGATGTCGGAAGGAGTAAGACCGATTATTGTTTTGTCTGCAAAAGCAGGAATTTCTTTCAAAAGGAAATTGAAAAACAATTTTAGATCGCAGCAATAAACATAGCGAGTCAATGGCTGTGTGGTAGGTTCAATGGCGCGTATAAAATCGGCGCACATTACCGGGAGTTCAGACAAAATATCACGAGTCTGATGAAGAAGCGTCAAAGCACGCTGTTGCGAATAATTTAGTTCTTTAGCCATAGAATACCTCTTTTCAGGGCTTTTTACCGGTTATCTATTCGCAAAAGCTGACTTTTACGAATAGATATAGAAAACACTATGAACGGGCGAAGGGCTGCCCCCTGCCCGTTTCATATGAGAAATTATTCTCTGAAAAGTATTATGCCTCTTCCGGAACATCGGCGGATTCGAAGATCTCATCGATTTCAACTGCGGTATAATCTGCGTCAGACTGAATACATTTCATGCAATTGTCGCAGAGCTTTTCGTTATCAAGGTCACATTTGGTGCATTCGCCGCATTCAACACAATTTTTGCTCTCATCAAGCAGACATTTCTTGGGATCCATAGAAAGCAGACCTCCTCTGTTTCATATATATTATACACCAAATGATATGAATATTGCAAGATTTTTGTTGAAATTACGAACAAATGTTTGAAATAACATGCGCAATATGATATAATGAATACAAATGAGTTCAAAGTGGGAGTTATAATATGCGTACCAGTGAAAAACAGTTGGCGATACTTGATTATATCAGGCAAGAGATCGAGCAGAAAGGTTATCCCCCATCTGTTCGCGAGATTTGTACAGCTGTAGGTCTTAAGTCCACTTCCTCTGTACATGCGCATCTTACTCAACTTGAAAAGAAAGGTCTCCTCAGGCGTGATTCTACGAAGCCGCGTGCCATGGAAGTGCTTGATGGCGGTGTATCACGCGGTCGTTCGGTGCCGTTGGTCGGTCGCGTCACAGCAGGTATGCCTATTCTTGCCACAGAGAATATCGAAGATTATCTTGTTCTTCCCCAGTCTCTTTCCGGTCGCGGTGATCTGTTTGCGCTGCGTGTGCAGGGCGAAAGTATGATCGAAGCCGGAATAATGGATGGAGACATTATTGTTCTGCGTCAGCAGGAAACTGCAGATAACGGCGATATAGTCGTGGCTATGATCGAGGACGAAGCCACGGTAAAGCGCATCTATTATGAAGAGCGACGTGTACGTCTTCAGCCGGAAAACTCGGCAATGTCCCCTATTTATGCAGATCGCGTTCAGGTTCTTGGACGTCTCATAGCCTTGTTCAGACAGTTCTGATGCTTAAAAATTAAACCCGCTGCATTATAGCAGCGGGTTTTTTGTGTATTACAGCAATTCGCTGTAATCTACGATATACTGATCGACCAGGGATTTTACTGCTTCGGGCCCTTCAACAGTATAAGAATCTTCGATTCCGACAACCCTCATTCCGAATTTCTTTGCGGTTTTTATGGAGTACACCGCATCTTCGAACATTACGCAGTCAGCCTTATCACACCCAAGTTTTTCTACTACTTTTTCAAAGAACCGGATATGGGATTTGTTGCATCCTGCGTCTGATTCATCGAAGATAAATTCGAAATACTTGTCCATTCCGTGGACTTTTAGAGCCTCTGATGCATATTTTTTGTCAGTTGCGGTTGCTACACAGCAGCGCACGCCTTCACTTTTGAGTTTCTCAAGAAAAGCAATGGCATAGGGCTTAGGATGTACATCGCTTTGATAATGGGAATGCACATACCCAACAAGCTTTTTTGATATCTCGGGAAGGTCTTTCTCGTAAGTTGATTTGCCTGCAAGTTCATATGACATTTTTACAGTCATTCCTGCACCACGCTTGAAGATACCGGATAACAACTCATCGTTCAAGGGCAGCTTATGAGCCAGTATATACTCCAGGCTTGAAAGACGCCAGTAATACATGGAATCAAGAATAGTTCCGTCCATGTCAAATATGGCGGCTTTATACCCTGATATCATGCCACTTTCCTCCGAGATAGCGCTTCATCATAAGCACCATACGCAGGGTCATATCGATAAGTGCAGCGCTCCAGCAACCAATAAGAGCGATATCCTGCTTACCAAGCAGATTGCCGATTATGTATACCGCAATGAAAGCAAGTGTGGGACGCATAATGGCTACGGTGACCATCATAACGCGGGCGGTATACTTTACGTCACCGGCACCGCGCAGAGCGCCGGAAGAAACTACTGCCAGCATCTGGAAGGGCTGGAATATACCGACTACGATCATTATGAGTTCAGAGAGATAGCGTACGTGTTCGCTTGCGCCTTCTTCAATGAACATGTTGACCAGCTGCGCTCTGAGGAATATGCAGCAGGTGGCGAGCAAAATAGCCACTATGAAAGAGAACTTCTGAGCTATCAGACCGTAAATGTGAGAAAGGTCCTTTCGGGCACGTCCAAGCATCTGACCTACAAGTGAAGTTCCGGCAACGCCCAGACCATCTGCGAAGCAGAAAGAAAGGTTCAGGAACTGCATGCAGATCTGATGTGCTGCAAAAGCATCGGTACCGAGGTTCGCAACGATCTTGGCATATGCGAAGAAACCTATGCGCATGAAGATCTGCTCAAGCATAGCAGAAGTACTGAGATTTACAACGTCCATAATGGGCTGCTTCTTCAGCTTCCAGCTGTCCTTGAAACTGACCTGCAGGAAGGAGTCGGCGCTCTTCTTCCAGAACAGAGATACCATACTGAGTACGAAACCGACAACCATACCAAGTGCGGTCGCGATTGCAGCACCGACGACCTTCAGTTCCGGGAAGGGTCCGATGCCGTAGATCAGCAGCCAGTTAAACAGTACATTTACGATGTTGGAAATGATGTTTACGTACATCGTAAGCTTGGTGTTGCCTACACCGCGCTGTGCTGCGCAGATAGCCATGGAAAGCGCGTTAAATGGCAGCGCAAGACCGACGATGATGAAGTAATTGGTGGAATCCGCCAGTGTCCTTCCCTCTTCAGCGCCGGCAAAACGCATGAGCTGTTCTGCGAAAGGCAGAATGAGAAGCATAAGTGCGGCGGAGAGCGCAATGATTATCACGATCATGTTGCGCAGCACCTGATTGGCATCATCTTTGCGTCCTTCTCCCTTTCGGCGGGCGACGACGGCAGTGATACCTACGTTCATTGCAAAGAAGATGCACAGCAGCAGCATTCGCGGCTGACCGACGAGACCGACGGCTGCGACGGCATCGGTTCCGCAGCTGCTGACCATGATGGTATCCATCATGCCGATAAGCGAGATGAGTACCATTTCAAGAACCGAAGGTACAGCCAGACGTATATATTCTCCGTACATTGATCTGCTGCTGGGCAGATCCTCAGACACCATTCCCTTCGGCAGCATATACTTTACTCCGAAGGCTCTCTGGAACAGATTCATTTGTGTAGCCTCCATATTGTTCGCTTACAAATAAATGTTACGCTTGTTATGTTAAGTTTGTAATCGCGTTATGGTTGCGGATGCATTAGCACAGACTATTTAGCGGTTTCGGTACACTCTGCTGCAATAAGTGCAAGCATCTCCTCGGGACCGCCGCCCTGTGCAAAATCTGGCCTTCCTCCTCCCTTTCCGCCGCATTTTTTTGCGGCTGCGGAAAGAGCAGCGCCGCATGCAAGGTCAGTATCGGAAGAGCGGCAGACAATGAACGATACATTAGATGCACTGCGTACACCTATGACTGCGGCCATGCGCGGATTTTCTACAATATGAGTTGCGAGTTCACGGGCAGAAGACACATCACCTTCCACGATCTCGGCAACAATACGTACGCCGTTTGCGTTTTCTATTGCTTTTTTTATGTATGTATCGGCATTGGATATAAGGATATCACGCCTCAACTGACCTATCTCGCGGGCAAGCTTTTTGACCTCTTCATCCATGCTGCGCACTATTTCGGGCAGCTTCTCTACAGAAGTGGAGAGCATGTCAGCGGTATTGTGAAGAATATCGTAGTTTGTTCTTAAAAGTTCAAACGCTCGTTTTCCGCAGACAAATGCGATGCGCAGTTTGCCACGGCTGGGGCGGGCGTCTACGATTTTGAAAAGTCCGATTTCACCTGCACTTGCGGGATGAGTACCGCCGCATGCACAGTATTCCAGTTCTCCTATCTGAACGATACGCACATTTTCGGAAACTGTCGGGGCTTTCCTGAGCGGCAGACTCATTAATTCGGTGCTTTCGGGAAACCACTGTTTAATTGGTACGTTTTTCTGAATGCGGAAATTGACATCGTCCTCGAGGGCTTTGATCTCATCCTCGGAAATACGAGTTCTGCCTTCCGGCAGTGTCATATCGATGGTGGAAACATCGATTCCGAGGTGAAGGCCTATGGTGCCGCCGCCTATAAGTCTGTAAGCAGCGTTGGCAAGCATATGCTCGCCTGCATGCTGCTGCATGTGGTCAAAGCGGCGTTCCCAATCAATTACGCCGCGCAGGACCAGTCCCTCGGCAAGCGGAGCGTCGGTTACGTGCCAGACCTCGTTATTATCATCTACATACACGTCTGTTACATGTGCATCTCCCAGTGTGCCTGTGTCGAAGGGCTGTCCGCCGGAAGTAGGATAAAAAGCTGAACGGTTTAGTCGAACATGCCATTTACCATCTTTTTCGATGCATTCGCATACGGATGCCTCAAATTCTCTTAAATATGTATCGTTATAATAAAGCCTTTCAGTCATATCAGTATCACTCCTGTATCTTGCGCTGTTTTATTGCCTCGCGGGCAAGTTCGTCGCAGCGATTATTCATTGGATTATCGGCGTGACCGCGTACTTTTATCCATTTGACGCTGTGTATTGCTGTGAGTTTAAGTAATTCCTGCCAGAGATCCTGATTTTCTACGGGTTTCTTATCGCTTTTTATCCAGTTCCTTTTTTGCCAATTATCCAGCCAGCCTTTTGTAAATGCATTTATAAGATAGGAACTGTCGGAATAGAGTTCCACTTCGCAAGGCATATTCAGCTTTGAAAGCGCCTTTATCGGTGCCATAAGTTCCATGCGGTTATTGGTGGTATGGGCTTCATAACCGGAAAGCTCAAGCTTATGCTCGCCGTACATCAGCATTGATGCCCAGCCGCCGGGACCGGGATTTCCTGAACAGGCGCCGTCAGTATATATGATTACCTTTTTCATAGTTTTCTCTCTTTCTCTGTTTAGTTGCGGGAATATGCTGCCGCAATAGAATTTGCATTTTCAATCTGTACATCAAAATACCTTTCGGGAGAAGCGCCTATAGGATATGAAGACATTATATCGATGTACACAACGGTGAAGCCTGCATCTTCAAGCGCTGAAGTGAGTTCTGCCGGAGCCTGTTTCTCTATGAAGATTACTTCCGCCCCGGTCTCCTTGAACATCACTATGGCGCTTTCAAGCGATTCGCCGTATAATGTGGTGCCGCTCTCTCTGTCGTATCTGCAAACGATGTCAAGACCGTAATCCATTGCGGGATATATAAGGGCTTCGTTCATGAGAATGACTTTTTGTCCGGAGATATTGCTGCATATGCTGAATACATTTTCTTCAAGCTCAGCAAGCCGTGCATCTGCTTCTGCGTAACCGGATGCTATATCAGCTGCCATATCAGGATAAAGCATTGCAATGGATTCTGCGATTACGGCTGTCATTTTCCGCGCCCCGGATACTGACATATACAGGTATGGATTTGCATCCGCCATATGTCCGGTAGGTCCTTCAATAGAGTTTGTACCATCGCTGTTGTATAATTCAAGTCCATAAGTGGCGGTGATAACTGCGGGACCTTTGTCGCCGAATGTGTAAAGTGAACTTTCAAAAGATTCCAGACCGTTTCCGCAGATTATAATAGCGTCTGCGTCGTATGCAAGAACAGACGCATCCCAATCTGAAAGATCATACAGCCTGAGGCAGTCGTCCTGAGGCTGTATGAGGCATTTGAGGTTGATATCAGGTATATCTTCCAGCACAAGTCCACTAAGGGCGTAAATAGGGAAAAAACTGGTATATACCTGCTCGTATTGTACAGCAGTTTCAATGTGCGGCGTACAGCCTGAAAGTATAAGCAGAACAGCGCACAGAACAGCCATCATATGTTTTTTCATTCGTGGCCTCCGTGGTTATGTTTGGATATGATTATACCATATTACATGTTACTCCCACAAGTCTGTGAATGTCACCCCCCTGAAATAACGGCTTACGATGGTCTGAGCGGTAGCCCCTTTTTCGGCAAGGGCGAAAGCTCCCCATTGTGACATTCCGACACCATGTCCGTATCCGCTGCCTTTGAATGTGACGTTTCCGTTGGACACGGTTATCTCTTTTATCAGAGTACTTTTGAGTTTATCGGCACCTATATTTATTCTGAATGATGGTGCTGATACTGATTGGCCATTTACAATAAGAGTTTCGGACCGACCGGACTCCCCTGTCTTTCCGATTTCAACGGTTTTGACATCCGTTATATCGATACCGCAGTCTCTGCATGCTTCGGCTACTTCGGCGCTTGAAAAACTTGCGGACCAGTCTTTTACATCATCCGGAGCCTTTTCAGAATCTGCCGAGGCAACCGGAACTATATATTCGGGGTTTTCTTTATATTCGATTCCAATGGTTGCAAGCTCTGTCATTCCGCCGGAATGTGCGTGGAACCATGCATGCGGCAGAGTACCATCGTATGTCATTACTATACCGCGGGTCTCTTCCACTGCGCGCTTTATTCGGTCGTTTACATTTTCTGCATTGTAGGCCTGGGCTTCTGTCACGTCGGTAGATATATCGGCCCCGGAATATTTTGATTCTTTGGTATCGAGAAACTTCAAAGTATATGTTCTGGCAAGTATTGCCTGCGCTTTGAGGGCTTCTATAGGCCAGTCGTTGCGCATCTCACCGGCGAGGACTCCCTGCAGATATGTTTCAAGGTTCATTTGCTGTACTTCGCCGGTACTTTTGACATATACATCGATCAGAGGAACGCCATCGTCATCATATTCGATATCTTCCGGTAATTCGGGTTTTTCTGCGGCAGTATTGGAAGTTGCAATTTGATCTGTTGTTAAGCTGCATGCGCTGATGGAAAATATCAATATAATGGCAAATATACTTAAAGTTGCTGTCCGAAACATGTTGATTACCTCCTTTTCTATATATTAAGCAGAAGTCGGAGATATATGCTATGGTAATGTATGGTATAAATTTGACATATAGTTATGTTGAGTAGTATCATGTACATGAAACATGTTTCCAATAAAAATAAGCAGGTGTATATATGATAAGCAGAAAAATGCTCGCATGTACTTTGGCATGTATTCTTGGTCTCTCTATAATTCCGGCATTGTCGGAATGCGGAAAATGTTCCGGAATAGGCTGTATAAGCTCTCAGTTCAGTTTGGAATGCAAATATAATTGCGAATGCCACAGCAGCAGAGAATGTAATGCCGATAATTTGCAAACGCAGAAACCGATAATTGACAGCGAAACGGAAATTGTCATTCCGGATACAAACAATAATGATAGTCTGTCTGCCGAAATAATACGACAGGTAAACGCAGAACGCGCCAAATATGGTTTGGGTGCGCTTAAAATGGATGCGGAGCTCACGCATGCGGCATACATACGCGCACGTGAAATAGTTGAAAAGTTCAGTCATACACGTCCCGACGGCAGTAGTTGGGGGACAGTGTCTCCCCAGGCGAAAGGTGAGAATATTGCACGCGGATACAATACTGCGGACAAGGTAATGGCCGCATGGCTTACCAGCGAAGGTCATCGCGCCAATATACTGCGCAGCGGATTTGGCAGCATAGGCGTATGTGCTATTGAGCACAATGGAATAATGTACTGGGTACAGCTGTTTGGCTCGTAAACAAAAGAAACAAGGGTCCGGATTTTCCGGGCCCTTGTCAGTTTATGCGGGAAGTCTCGTGCGAAGAATACCGGGCACAATGGAAAGAGTGACATCATCACAGGCGAATATTTCGCCGTCTGCTTCAAGATGGAGTCCCTTACCCGCTATACGGATTTTCCGGCAGCGGGACATTGTAACCAGCTTCTTTATAAGCGGGTGTTTTCCTGCGGCAAAGAGCATCAGCAGTACATAGATGGAAAGTCGTGTTACCTTTCCCGCTACCATTACATCGAACATACCATCGTCAACTGAAGCACCGGGGACGGCTTTCATACCGCCGCCGATAAAGCCTCCATTGCCGACAGATATTACCGTTGCCTGCAGCTTTTTCTCTTTTTCATCATCCAAAGACAGTGTTATATCCATAGGACGATAGTTCTTTATGGCGCTGTACGCGCCTCTGAGATATGCGCCGAGAGCAGACGTTGTTTCCTTGTATTTATCGGCAACAAGCAATACATCAACGTCAAAGCCGCAGCCGGTAACATTCAAAAAGTATCGGTCGTTGCATTTGCCGATATCTATCATCCTTATCGGAGAATCAAGCTGCTTTTTTACCGCAGCGATTGTGTCCTTCGGCAGTTTGAACATACGCATGAAATCGTTGCCGGTGCCGCAGGGAGCAAACAGCATCTCGAGGCCGCTTTCCCCTATTCCGTTTACAACTTCCGAGAAAGTGCCGTCTCCGCCGATTGCAATGACTCCGGTCAGCTTATCGGCGACAGCTTTTGCTGCGAGGCGTTTTGCATCGCCGGCACATTCGGTCTTGTCTATCCGGTAACTTATATTCTTTTCGCGAAGAAGCTTCTCAAGCTCGGGAAGTTTGGCAGAAGCCTTTCCGCCGCCGGAAACGGGATTCAGTATGATAGAATACATGTTTATCATTTCTTTCGTATATCGTGTAAATATGATTATGCATATTGATACAACTTCTGTCAAGTACTGACATCAAAATATCTCAGTAACAGAAACCTCTATGTCGAATTCACTCTGCTTAAACTGCGTGTGCCAATCATAAGACTCCCATTTTTCCAGAGAGGCGAATCTGCCTGCAGCTCTGTCGGCAAATCCAAATGGTTCGGCGCCGGTGCTGCGGCATTCATTTATCACTGATACCGCATCTGATTTTATCATTTTTCCAAATGTGTTTGCATCGGCAGTACCGCTCGTAACCATTACCGATAAGTTGAGCTTTATTTTGATGACAGGAATATCGTTTTTAATATCCAGCTTGATGGAAGGCTTGCTGTCAACAGAGATAAATGCGGAATCATTTTCGTTCGTGTATGAAAACTGTTGCACATCGCCCTTGAGCATATTTGCAATAACTGTTTCATGTTCGTCAAATTTTACTGCGATACGCCCGTCCTTTATGATGCATGATCCATAGTATAAAGTGTCTCCATCTGTTGCTATGTTGTCCGATGGAGGAGCTATATTACCGCTTTTTGAATCTTCTTTCAATGAACAAAGCATTATTATCGGATCAGAATAAAAGGAATCCAGTCCATAAGAAACGTCGGCCATTCTTGAATCGGGTATACTGCCAAGTCTTTCGGCGTTTTCAATAAGCGCTTTTAAGCCCTCAGAAAGTCTGCTTCCTATCTGAGGTTCCTGTTTTTCAATAAATTTGCCTGCTTCTCCTTCGCAAATAGCTATATAAGCCGAACTGTACATGCGATAGTTAGCGGATAGTTGTTCAAGAATATGATAAAGCCGGCCGGAATCCACTGCTTTTTCTGATATTATTATTAATGTGAGCGCCGAAAGATTTATTTCTCTTGGTGTAATGACGCGTAAGTTATTGAGTGCCTGCTGAAAGCTGTCTCCGCTCGCACCGGTGGTTGAATACGCAGACGAATCATTTGAACCACCTCCGGATGCCCCGCCTGAGCTTCCTGATAGTTTGGGATATTTAGCTGTTATTATGATATTGTCTTCTTCATCGATATCGATGCCAAGAATTACTGCATATGCCTGATTCTCAGCGTAGTCGGTCCTGCTGCAGCCGGTAAACAGCACAATTATTATGACTATGCATAACAAAGCAATACTACGCTTGTACTTCAACGGTCTTCCTCCTGCCTCTGATTACCAGAATAATAAGAATTATAACTATGACTGGATAAGAACAAAGACTTACCTTGCTGAGAATTCCGCTTTCAGCCAGGGCAAAATTTGAAAACAGGAATGAAACCAGTACGCTTATGCACCCGGCGATGTTATTATTCAAAGAAACGAACGCTTTTTGAATATAAATTGCGCTGCAGAAGCTGCAGGAAGCCATTGCAGTGATATACCCGCCAAACCATAAAAGCGTTATAGGAAGCTGTACGCCCAACGAGGTGCGTCCGTTTGCGAGTATCATTTCTATGCTGCGCAGACGATTGATCGTTTCCTGGTTCTGCATAGGAGTCATGATTTCGCTGTAGACACATAATAATAAACCCAAGGCAAAACCGGTAAAAGTACCAATAAACACTGTACGTGCCTGTAACTGATTTCTGTTGCTGACAATATGAATAAGAACTGCAGCGGATATATTGCCGGCTGCCGCGATTGAACCGGTAATCAGTTCGCTTGTATTTATACTTATTATTGGAGTGAGCCATCTGTAATTCATATATCCCAAATTGGATATTACAATTATTGCTGCCAGCAATAACCCCGGCACACACAGCGTTTTTATGGCGTTACCGATGCCGCTATCGTTTTTCAAAATGATATACAGGCATACAATCAGCATGAGTGCGGAAAGAAGCAAAGGCGGTACATTTTCAAGATTACTGTAACTTACGGAATTGACCAGTATCCGCGTAACAGCGGCTGCTTTATATGCGAATAAGATTGAAAAAAGTATGCATGCAGTGCGATTTGTTTCGATGCAGGCATGCTTGATTTTTATGCACAACAGTATTATTGGAACGGATATGATAAAACCGAGGATCAAGCATAGCCAGGACGAGTTCATGTATTCTGCGCCGTCGATTACAAGGGTGGTAAATGTTGTAGATGCAATGATCGACGCGCTTAAGCGAGAGGCTGTTTTTCCTGAAATTGCCAGCTTCTGCATCGGCGTTCTCCTTTATTTTCGGGATTTTTCTGAAAAATACATCCTTCTTCGCTGCTGTCTTATAGGAAAACGCACAAGCAAATCAGGGTTATGGGGTCTGAACGGGGCAAAAGGCGCAACGAAATCGCAGCCGAATGATTTCATACTGCATACCTGACAGACGATGGCAAATGTTGTCAGTATTAATCCAAACAGGCCCAGTGCTGCTGCGGATACTTCGATGAGCAGGCGGTAAATTATAAGTGAGATGGTCATTCCGTAATTTGGCATACAATAGCAACCAAGACCGCTGAGGGCAATAACGATAATGAGTATAGGGCTTATTATCGAAGCCTGTACCGCAGCCTGACCAAGGACCAGTCCACCGATAATACTTATAGACATTCCGACCTGCGAAGGTATACGAAGATTCGCTTCGTTTATCATAAAGAAGGAAAGTTCCATTATAAATACCTCTGCCAACACAGGAAATGGCACATTTACACGTGTTTCGGCTATAGATGACAGAAGTTCAAGCGGAATGAGCTGGGTATGATATGAAATAAGTGCTACATACAGGCCCGGTAGCAGAAGCGCCAGCAGCATTCCGATAAAGCGAATCAGACGCATATAAGTACCGTACTGCCAGCGCGAGAATGCATCATCGGAAGACTGCATAAGAGAAAAAATACTGCAAGGGGCTATAAGTGCATAAGGAGAACAGTCGGCAAGCAGAGCAAATTGTCCGTCTGCAAGAGCTGCGGATGTTCTGTCAGGACGTTCGGTCATAAGCATCTGCGGAAGCAGGGCCCAAGGATTATCCTCTATCAGCTGTTGCAGCTGTCCCAAACCATGTACTGCAGGTCTGTCTATTAGATGTAAACGGCGTCGTACTTCTTTTAGTGCATTTTCGTCTGCTGTTCCCTTTAAATACGTTAATGCTACTTTGAGTTGAGTTTCGTTGCCCACTGAGAACATTTCGGTTACGAGATCCGGTGTTTGGCAGTAGCGCCTGATGAGCGTAATATTTGTCCTCAGAGTTTCTACGAAGCCTTCCTGTGCTCCGTTGACAACGCTTTCGTTGGTTGCCTGATTTACCTTGCGTGCCTCAAAACCTCGTGTGTCCAATGAGAGCGCAGAGATTGATGATTCACAGAACAATACTGTACCGCCGCTCATGATTGATTCAGCCAGCTTTGAAAAACGTTTTTCGGTTGTGACAGAAGCAGTCTGTATGGCTTTGTTTGTAAGGTAATCGATACGTGATTTGATATTGGTGTCAGCAGGGGCATCCTGCAGCGCTCTTACAATAAAATCTTCAACTATGGCAACATTAACCATTCCGTCGAGAAATACCGCACAGGCCTTAAAATCATTGCATACGATGTCTCTGAAGATTATGTCGCAGTTATCAGGGTAGTGAAATATCTGCTTAATGCGAAGTAAGTCTTTATCCATGTCTCCGGATAAGAGATCATTTATATGATCTATACTCATAATCCACCTCGGTATGAAATCGTGTGTGATTATTTTTGCTGTTTTTGCAAAACTTATACCTATGCGGAATGTTTGAAATGCAAAATACCGGCAAAACAAACAATCTCAACATAGGTATGCTATAATCCGTGGAAAATAAAGTTATTTATACGGAGTGATTCATATGGCAAGGCTTTGGGCAAAGATAATAGTGAGACACAGAATACATCGTCAGGCTACCGAGCCGTGTACATTTGAGGATATTCCCGAGGCTCTGAATAATATCTGCAAACAGTTTGATATCCCCTGCCCCATGTGGCTTGGTAAGCAGGAGCGAGAGATAGAGGCGTTCAGACTCACTTCGTTCGGTCCGGATAATTTTATAGAGGAGATAGATTTTCAGAAACTGGAAATAGAATTCCTTGAAGACGATAATAAAAAGCGCAAAAGTAATGACCCCAGAAACCAGTTCTGATTCACGGAGGTAAAAATGGCGGTTATCCCTAATATTCTGACCGTTTTGAGACTCTGCATGGTACCTGTTTTTATTGCCATGTTTGTCGCGTTTCCAGAAAAGCCGGAATATGCCATGCTTGTTTATGCATCAGCTATGCTTACAGATGCGCTTGACGGAAAAATAGCGCGCACCTACAACTGTATCAGTCGTTTCGGTACGCTGGTAGATCCTTTGGCCGATAAACTGATGACCCTTGCTGTTGTTTCCTGTCTAACTCAAGCAGGAATTATACCGCTTACTGCTATGGTATTGGTTGCGGTAAGAGAAATTACAATGATTGCAGTGGGAGCGGTAGCTGCAAAAAACGATATAGTAATAGCAGCATGTCTGCCGGGAAAGATTGCAACCATGCTGTTTACTGCGGCGCTGGTATTCCTTATTCCCTGGCACGGGATTGAGGAAATAGTTATTGCCGCTTCTTTGCTGCTTTATGCAGCCATTGCAGTGGCGTTCTATGCGGCATTTTACTACATGGTGATAATGAACAGACGTATTGCGGAAGTGAAACGACAGCGTGTCTGATGTTAAAACTATAATCTTTCCTAAAGTGCGTTGATTTTGTGACAAAAAACTGGTATACTTTCATGTGTCGATGACGAAGAGGAGTATCTGCGCAGCGTCAACAGAGAGGATGGCCCATTGGCTGGAAGGCAATCCGGATGGCAAGCAGAGAAGGTCGCTTCCAAGACTGGCAGATGAACGGAGTAGTTTGCCGGGGTGCGCCCCTTGCAGCGCAGAGAGGCTTCTGTTTACAGGAGTGAATAAGGTGGTAACGCGGCATTCCCGCCCTTAGTGGGGATGTCGCTTTTTATTTATATCGGAGGTGACAATATGGCCGAATTTATACAGAATCTGTTTTCTTCAGCACCCGGAATAGAAAGGGTAAACATTTTCGGCCTGATCGTCATGCTGATAGGCGTTATAGTTACCATGACTGCCGACAGAACATCCTGTCTTTTCAGTGATGAGAAGCGGGATAAAGCGTTTTTTGCAATCAAGCTGGCAAGCGTTATAATCTGCATTGCAGGCTTTGTTATAGCAATATATTAGGAGGAAGACAATGGAAAATCAGGAATTCACTATGGAAAAGGTGTATTCTCCTTCCGAGATCGAGAATCGCATCTATGAGATGTGGGAGACTTCCGGCGCTTTCAAGCCTGTGATCGATCCCGATAAGAAGCCCTTTACTATCGTTATGCCCCCGCCGAATATTACCGGTCAGCTGCATATCGGTCATGCTCTGGATGAGATGCCCCAGGACGTTCTTATCCGCTATCACCGCATGAAGGGTGATCCCACTCTGTGGGTACCCGGCACCGATCATGCTGCTATCGCTACCGAGGTTAAGGTAGTTGAAGCTCTGGCCAAGGAAGGTCTCTCCAAGCAGGAGCTGGGACGTGAGAAGTTCCTGGAGCGCACCTGGGAATGGAAAAAGGAATACGGCGGACGCATCGTAAAGCAGCTGCGTAAGCTGGGTGTCTCCTGTGACTGGTCTCGTGAGCGTTTCACCATGGACGAAGGTCTGTCCCGCGCAGTTCGCGAGACTTTCGTACGTCTGTATGAGAAGGGCCTCATCTATCGCGGAAGCCGCATGATCAACTGGTGCCCCTGCTGCCAGACCTCTATCTCCGATGCTGAGGTTGAGTACGAGGAGCAGAACGGCAATTTCTGGCATCTGCTGTATCCTGTAAAGGAAACCGGCGAGATGCTGCAGCTTGCTACCACCCGTCCCGAAACCATGCTGGGTGATACTGCTGTTGCTATCAATGCAGAAGACGAGCGCTATGCACACCTGCACGGCTGCCATGTAGTTCTCCCCCTCATCAACAAGGAGATCCCGATCGTATGCGACGAGCACGCCGATATGACGAAGGGTACCGGCGTTGTTAAGATCACCCCTGCACATGACCCCAACGACTACGAAGTTGGCAAGCGCCACAACCTGCCCATGGTCCGCGTATTCACCTACGACGGCTTCATGACCGGTGCAAAGGAAGCAGCCGAGAACGCTGAGCTTATCGCAAGCGGACGCGGCGCTGTTGACGAGCCTACCGTTCTGGATTGCGGCAAGTATGCCGGCATGACCACGGCAGATGCCCGCAAGGCTATCGTTGCAGATCTGCAGGAACTGGGTCTGCTGAAGAAGATCGAGCCCCTCAACCACGAGGTAGGCACCTGCTATCGCTGCCATTCCACCATCGAGCCCATGGTTTCCCAGCAGTGGTTCGTAAAGATGGAGCCCCTTGCAAAGCCCGCTGTTAAGGTTGCCAAGGAAGGCGAACTGAAGTTCATCCCCGAGCGTTTCGAAAAGATCTACTACAACTGGATGGAAAATACCCGTGACTGGTGTATCTCCCGTCAGCTGTGGTGGGGCCATCGTATCCCCGCTTTCTATTGCGATGAGTGCGGTGAAATGACCGTATCCCGCGAAGATATCACTGTATGCCCCAAGTGCGGCGCTCCTGTACATCAGGATGAAGACGTACTCGATACCTGGTTCTCTTCTGCTCTGTGGCCCTTCTCCACTCTGGGCTGGCCCGAGGAGACCGAGGACTTCAAGTACTTCTACCCCAACTCCGTTCTGAGCTGCGGATACGACATCATCTTCTTCTGGCTGGCTCGTATGGTATTCTCCGGCATTGAGCAGACCGGCAAGTGCCCCTTCCACACCGCACTGTTCCATGGTCTGGTACGTGACGCACAGGGCCGCAAGATGTCCAAGTCTCTGGGTAACGGTATTGATCCCCTCGGCGTTATCGAAAAGTTCGGCGCCGATGCACTGCGCTTCTCGCTGTGCATGAACGTTGCTCCCGGCAGCGATGTCCGTATGTCCGAAGAGAAGATCGAATCCTATCGTAACTTTGCAAACAAGATCTGGAATGCAGCCCGCTTCACTCTGATGAATATGGAAGGCTTCACTCCCGAAGGAATCCCCGCAGACAAGCTGACCCTTGCTGATAAGTGGATCCTTGCAAAGTATCAGGATTGTGTACGCGACATCACCAACAACCTCGAAAACTACGATATCGGTTACGCAGCTACCCGCATCTACGATTTCACCTGGAGCTACTTCTGCGACTGGTATATCGAAATCGCAAAGCAGGGCCTCTACAGCGGCGACGAAGTAAGCAAGAAGACTACTCAGGAAGTTCTGCACTACGTTCTCGTTGGCATCCTGAAGCTGCTGCATCCCTACATGCCCTTCATTACCGAAGAGATCTACAGCTATCTGCCCGGTATCGACGGCATGCTGATCACCGCTCAGTGGCCCGAGATCAAGGCTGAGTACGACTTCGAGACCGAAGCTGCTCAGATGGAAGGCATCATGGAGATCGTTCGCACCATCCGCAACATGCGCGCTGAGATGAACGTTGCACCCGGCCGCCGTGCAAGCCTGATCCTGAAGCCCCATGCAGGCTGGAACGAGGCTCTGGCAGGCGCAGAAGGCTACTTTACCCGTCTGGCAGGCGCAAGCTCTCTCACCCTGCTGAACGAAGGCGATGCAAATCCCGAGAAGTCCGCTTCCGCAGTTACCGGCGCTTGCGAACTGTTCATGCCTCTGGGCGAACTGGTCGATATCGAAAAGGAACTGGCACGTCTTGAAAAGGACCGCAAGAACCTTGAGAACGAGATCAATCGTGCGAACGGCAAGCTGAACAATGCAGGCTTCATTGCAAAGGCTCCCGCTCACCTGGTAGAACAGGAAAAGGGCAAGCTTGAGACCAATAAGCAGCTGCTTGAGAAGCTGATGGATCGCATCAAGGAAATGGAAGCTCTCCGCTAAAGAAAAAACGAACCTCCGCATGATTTATCATGCGGAGGTTTTTGATCAGTATGCTGTTGTTACTATTCCGGGATTCATGAAAAGTTCGCTTATTAGAAAGATTGAGCCGCTTAAAGTCTCGATTTGCTCTCCTTCAATAATGATGCTTACTGCATTTATGCCCGGAAGGTTGCAAAGAGTATTTACGATGGAATAAACAAGAAGCTCTTCCTCATCCTCTGTGAGTACCTGACAGAGTCTGTAGAAATTGGCTGACATATTTACGCAGGCTATGCCGTTTTCTACGGTAACTCCCAGCAGGTCTCCTGAAGTTACGCCGGCAGGCATAATATGTGCTGTACCGATATCTGCCGATGAAGGACCGGATATCAGCTGAATCAGCAGAGCATACGGTGAATTTGCTCGGTCGGATGATATGGCACGCTGTGTTGCACAAAGCTTATTGTCTTCAGCTGCAAAATACAGTGTGCAGGTGGATCCGGTATACATCGCAAAAGTATTGCGGTGCATAATTGAATCGTCTAACGGGATATGCTGTCCACGGATATTCAGCTGAGACAACGGTTCGCCGCCTATATAGATGCGCACTCCATCTGTTTCCGGAATAAATGAAGTCAGCGTCATGGTGATGGAGGCAGCGAATTGCCAATCGGAAATATCCTGCAGCAGCAGATAGTCACGTACGATATTGTTGAAATAGATTTCAATGATGCGTTCACCGGATGCGGTTATGGATATTTCGGGTTCATCAGACATAATACCGGAACCGCTGGCGATGAAACTTGAATATGCATTGCCTCCGGTTGGACCGGACATCAGTTCGTTTATCAACCAATAAGCATAGCGTTCATCCTGAAAAGTGATGCTTCGTACTTCGGGCAATACCCACTGGCCGTTGTTGGAGGGAAAATACAAAGCAGCATTGCGGGTCATAGATATCTGAGGATTGGATGTGTTCAGAAATGCTTCTGCTTCGACCTGGAACACGGACCATATGGTAGAAGTCGCTGTTGTTTCATAACTGAGCGTACCAACGGGCAAATCGTGTATGCTCTCCTGCCGTCCGTTTATCAGGACATTCACATAATCAACGCCGTCAATACTTGAAAGAGTATTTGTAACGGCTATGATCATTGAGACGAGCTCGCCTTCATTCTGCAGCGCAGACATGTTTACAGATAGATCTACAGTGACTATGCCGCAGTTTATTTCGACACTTTTTACTGATGCATCGCCGGGCATTGATGATACAAAATCGGATTCAGCCTCGGTTGAAAACAGTGCCTCAAGCGCAGATTCGACAACAGTACCTCCTACAGGTACATATACATTACGGGTTACATTTGTGAGTTCCATACCGTTTGTGGATTCATAAAACAGTTTTACTTCAGTATAGTAATCACCGTATGTTTCGCCCATGTGCATATTGATTCCCTGTACATCGGGTACGGGCAATTCTGCGATCGCAGATGTAATGAGCAACATGAATATAATTATATACGCTGAAATTTTCTTCATATGTTACTCCTTACGGGTGGATATAGGCAGCTCTACGGTGAAAACAGTCCCCTCACCCTCTTTGCTGGCGGCATTGATAATACCGCCGTGCAGCAGAACGATCTGTTTTACTATGGAGAGACCAAGGCCGGTACCGCCTGTTTCGCGGGAACGGGCTTTATCAACGCGATAGAATCGTTCAAATATATGCGGCAGATCAGATTCTGGGATACCAACGCCTGTATCGCTTATGTGAACGATTGCCCGACGACCGGTGCGGGAAACATCAATAGTAACGCTTCCGCCCCTGTGTGTATATTTTATTGCATTGTCCATGAGGTTATAGAATACCTGCTGCAGCTTTGTGGCATCGCCAAGAACATCGCAGGAATCCTTGATATTGCATTCCATCTCGATGCCGTTTTCGCGCGCAAGCGGCATAAGGCGCTGCGTTTGCTCCTGAATGAGCTGTCCGAGTTTCAGATCGGACTTGTTGAGCTTCATACCGCCGCTGTCAACATTTACGAGCGTGAGCAGGTCTGTAACTATGCTGTTCAGACGATCTATTTCTTTATTGATATCGCCAAGGAACTCTTTTTCCATATCAGGATCCGGAGTTTCCTGATAAAGCAAGGTCTCTATAAGTATCTTTATAGTACTCAGTGGCGTTTTCAGTTCGTGAGATGCATTGGACACAAACTGTCCTCTGGCTTTATCGAGCTGCTCTATTCTTTCTGACATTGAGTTGAATGCCAGTGCAAGCTGCGCAAACTCATTTTTGCCTTTTACCTCAACGCGGGCAGACAGATCGCCGTGAGCCATCCTCTCTATTCCGTCGTTCAGATTGCCTATGGGGCGCGTAATGGTTTTTACGAGGAAAAGATTAAGGACTATTGCAACCAGTGCAATGAGTATAAGCCAGAGTGTTATCTGAAGACGTATGGTACTGAGACCTTCATATATTTCCTGAGCATTTGATATATATATTACGGCGCCGACTGTCGTATCATCGTTTTTTAGTGCTGCGGCATAAACTCCTGTTTTCATTGAGTGGCCGGAAAGAAGGCTGAGTACGTCAAAACCGCCGTAGGACGAATTGTCCGCGGCGTAAATGTTGCTGGCCTCGTTTTCTCCTGTCAATACAGCAACGGATTCGTTGTTCTCAAAACGGCGGCCGTTAAGCTCACTGGCGGTATCGGTCTGCACAACGCCATATCTGTCTATTATGAGAACTCTGCTGATGTTTTCATCAGTATACTTGCATGCCGTAAGATACAGAGTTTCGGAATCCTTTGCGTAAAAAGGTTCTGCAACTGCGGCAGCTATATCATTGGCTATGCGTTGATCATCCTGTGCCTGCTGTCTGAACAGATAGTCGCCCACCAGCTGTATAAGCGACACCGCCACCACAGAGAATGCGGTGGCGATTATCAGCAGGTAGGCGATCAATATTTTCCAGCGTATTGAATATAAGGATGTCTTAATCCTTGTCAGTAAAATAGTACCCAACTCCCCACTTTGTGAAGATGTACTCAGGCTGACTGGGAATACGTTCGATCTTCTCTCTCAGGCGGCGGATATGTACATCAACGGTGCGCAGATCGCCGAGATAATCGTATTTCCAGATGGTTTCAAGCAGTGCTTCGCGGGAGAATACCTTTCCGCGGTTGGTAACAAAAAGCTGCAGCAGATCGAATTCCTTGGCGGTCAGATTTACATCTCTGTCCCCCATGGAAACGGAACGATTATTGAGATTGATGGTCATATCGCGTACGGTGATGGTGCGCTGTACAGTTTCACGCTGCATCATTGCGGTGCGGCGGAAAATGGACTTGATACGTACCTTGACCTCAAGGATGTTGAAAGGCTTGGTCATATAATCATCCGCGCCGTATTCGAGGCCGAGAATTTTGTCCATATCATCGCCCTTCGCAGTAAGCATGATGATCGGTACATTACTCTTCTCGCGGATACGCTGACAAACTTCAATACCGTCGATCTTGGGAAGCATAACGTCAAGCAGCACCAGATCATACTGACCGGCAAAGAACTTATTTACGGCTTCTTCGCCGTCCTGGGCGGAATCGGTATCATAGCCATCCTGTTCGAGGCTGTATTTCAAGCCCTTAATAATAAGGGGCTCGTCATCAACAATCAATATCTTCTTAGCCATTTTTATCTCCGAATCTGAAAACTCTGAAATAAAGTTAATCGTTTTGTCATCAATATTATATACGTATTTGAGAATATTTTCAAGTCCGCGTATGTAAATGTTAGGATTTTACTTTTGACTGTACAAACAATGCCCATAGATGTATAATATAATATGCTGGATTATTTTGCGAATTAAGAAGGAGAATAAATTGAAATGAATCGGCGCATGCGTTCGATAGTAATATATCTTTTCATTCTGATACTGTTGGTTTCCAATGCGGCAGCATATGCTGTTTCACCGAGTGATTGGTCTGCCGAGTATCCTGAAAACCTTGAAGAAGGTCATATCTTTGCTCAGGCAGCCATGCTTATAGACTTCGATACGGGCGAAGTACTTTTTTCTAAAAATGCTGATGCACGCATGTTCCCTGCCAGTACCACGAAAATCATGACGCTTTTGCTGGCTCTGGAAAGCGGAATTCCTCTTGATACTATCGTAACCATACCTGCTCAGGCACTTGATATTCCGCAGGACAGCTCGAAGGTTCCTGTATCTGCCGGCGAGCAGATGCCTTTCGGTGATTTGCTGTATGGCTTCATGCTCAATTCCGGTAATGACGGTGCAATTGCGATTGCAATAATAGTGAGCGGCTCAGAGGAACAGTTTGTAATAGAAATGAACGATCGTGCACGTGAGATAGGCTGTACGAACACAAATTTTGTCAATTCTCACGGATATCACGATAACAACCACTTTACTACCGCAAGTGACATGGCTCTTATTACAAGAGAGGCCATGAAAAATCCGATGTTCCGCAAGATCGTATCCACTCCCGAATATGTCATGAGTGCTACCAACATGCATTCGACCCGTGATGTGACATCCCGCGTTGACATGGTTGTGCCGGAGAGTAAATATTATCTTGCTGAATGTACCGGTGTAAAGACCGGATATCACAGTAAAGCGGGCCAGTGCTTTGTAGGTGCTGCTGAACGCGGCGGAAGAACTGTTATAGCGGTTGTGCTGTTTTCTACCCGAGACTATCCGGAACGTAAATGGTTTGATGCAAACTGCATGTTCCAGTATGGTTTCACCTGCTATGATATTTACTATATAGATGATCTGTTTGCTCTTGCAGGCAGCGGCATAAATTCCATAACCATTGAACATGCGGCCAAAGACGATCCTCACGGCGGCGAACTCGATCTGATACTTTCCCAGACAAGTAACGACGGTTACGCGGTGATGGCGCTTGATGGCAGCGATGAACTTGAGCGTTATAAGGAATTCTTCTGTGCCAATACGGTTATTACCCCCACAACCGATTATCTTGATAAAATAGAACAGCGCCAGACCATAGAGGCGGGCAGCATCGTTGCTACATTTACCACCTATACCGAACAGGGTGAAGTAATTACCGGTACCCTCATTGCAGGCCGTACGGTCGAACTTGAACCTTTCGATATAAGCATTTGGGATTATCTGACCGAGCTGATGCCCTTCCTCAAGAGATTTGAGGAATCCGGTACATGGTATATCCTTGTAAGCATCATTGTTCTTATCATAATCCTCATGCTTGTAGCAGGTGCACGTAAGCGCAGACGTGAGCGCCGCAGAAAGCGCATATATGAACAGCGCAGAAGAGCGTATCTTGAGCGCCAGCGCAGGATAAACCGTGCAAAAGCCGCTCAGGCAAGGCAGAAGCGTGACCCATACGATAATTTCTGATATCTGATAAAAATTGCAAAAACGGCGAAATTATGGTTGATTTTGCTTAGTAATCATGCTATAATATTTGAGCACTATGTGTTTGATACTTAAGGAGGAAATCCCATGACTGCCATTGAAATCATTCTTTGTCTCGTTCTTATCATTGTTGCTATTGTTCTTATTATCACCGTCCTTCTGCAGCAGGGACAGCGTCAGGGACTCGGTGCTATTGGCGGTGGCGCGGAAACCTTCTTTGGAAAGAATAAGGCCAAGAGCTATGAAGGCAAGCTTTCTCAGCTGACCAAGATTCTGGCTGCTGCGTTCATCATCCTTGCTATTCTGGCTACTATCGTATTCGCTCTCCCCGAGAAGGCTGACGAAGTTGACTACATCGATACTGAAGTTGCCAACGAAGTAGAGTCTACTGAAGAGGAAACCGAGGAAGTAACCGAAGAGAACACCACCGAGGAAACCACCACCGAGGAAACCACTACTGAAGAAACTACCGAAGAGACCACTACCGAAGAGACCACTACTGAAGAGACCACTACTGAGGAAGAGTCTACTGAGGAGACCACTGAGGAATAATCCTATAAAAAACACCGCTGTGAAAACAGCGGTGTTTTTTTATTCTCTGATAACATCAATTATCTGACTGCACAATCCGCGCCAATAGGGTTCGTTGCTGTCTATGGCAGATATTATTTCATCAGATATATAAAGCGCTCTATCGTAGTCGTTTTTTTCTATTGCTCCCCACTCAAGTGCAAGTTCGAGGTCATGTTTGTCGAGCAATTTCCAGCTGCCATCCGCGGACATAACTATATCAAGGAATATATCCTTAAAGCGAGGTTCGCCATCATTTGCTGTGTACGCAGAATCAATGACATCGAAGTAATACTGAACAAGCTGATTGCTTTCATTGTACATAACGGTGAGCCACCATTTGTGATGGTCCGGCATCAACTGAAGCCATGTATAACCTGGTGCGGCGATAACGGTCGGTCCGTTTGCTGAAGGAACTTTCCATACGCTGCTTACAGCTTTGATATCCAGAATACCTGCTATTCCGTTGAAACCTTCAACAGAAACAGGTGCGTAAGTAAGCGATGTGTCTGTCAGTTTTGCAAATTCGCGTCGGTGCATTCCCCTATCATCTTTTTTGAATTCCAGGCGCAGCCGGAACATTTCCGGGAATGTACCGGGATAAGCCATGGATTCATAAATTGCATTTGCTGCATCGAAGACTTCTTCGTCATCAGGATGAGCACTTATGTCACGCACGATTACTTCGTAATCTACGCCGTAAACATGGCCTTTTACGCGAGTGCGTCTGAAGCCGTTTCTGGTATAAAAACGCATTCTGCGTTCTCTCTGAACTTTGTCTTCATCATCGACAGGATATTCAGGGTCTTCAACGTCAGCCATAAAGCAGCGATAGTTTGAATAGTGCTCCATGACTTTGTCCATCATAACAGCACCTACGCCCATCGAGCGATATTCTTCTTTTACGACCACATATTGCCCGAACAATTGCTCTCTGCCCGGGATGCATGCGGTAAAAACATAGCCAACAAGTACCTCGCCCGCGTATAAACCGCAGGCGAGGTATTTGTTTTCAAGCATTTCCCTATAAATGGAATCACAGGGCTTGAGTTCATTTTCGGGAAATACATGGATCATATGTCCGAGATATGTCTCGCGCATTTCATCGGGAGACATATCCCTCAGTACAAGTTCACTTAAGGAAAATTTCAATTACCGGCACCTCTACATTCGGTTTTACATCGGGCAATACAATGACGAGCAGGTCATCGGCAACGGTGGTTCCTTCGGAGAAGTGATCAACTGCTTTTTCGGTATAAAGCAGTTCGCTTCCATCGTGCAGGAACTGGATATAATCAACCTTGCCTGCAAGACCTCTTATCTGCAGATGCTTAAAGGGGTATGCAAAGAGATGCACATAAAGACGCTTGCCATCGGCAGACTGGGTGTAACGGCAATCTGCCGGCAGAGTCTTGAGGATATCAGGTTCAGCCATGGTGCAGCCATAGATGGAACGGGAGTTATACTTCATCCAGTCAGCATAGGTCTTAAGTGCCGCCTCAGCGCGGTAATCAAGATAACCGCGGGCGGTGGGACCTACATTCATAAGCAGGTTTCCGCCAAGAGAAACAGTGTTTATGAGCATCCTGATCAGCATTTCGGGAGATTTCCAGGTGGTTTCGTCTCTGTGATAGCCCCAGGAACCGGAGAAGGTCTGGCATGCTTCCCAGGTTACGAGTTCGCCGGTTTCCTTATGCTTTACCCATTCAACAGGCTGATACTGTTCGGGAGTCCACAGGTCCTGTTCCATATCGGCACGATTGTCAATGATGATGCCGGGCTGCAGTTCGCGTGCAAGTGCGATGAGCTTTTCGGATTCCCAATCGTCCTTGCCTTTGCCCTTCATCCATGCCCTCTCTCCGGTGCCGTTATTATTGGGATAGGAGAAATCAAACCAAAGGATATCGATCTTTCCGTAGTTCGTCAGAAGTTCTCTGACCTGATTGCGCATATATTCGGCATATATGTGCATATCGCGGCCTTCGTTGAGTTCTTTGGCGTTCTCATCGAAACGGCGGGGATGGATCATGTCAATGGTGAAATGCGGATGATGCCAGTCGATGAGAGAATAGTAGAAGCCGACTTTGAGACCTTCGGCGCGGAAAGCTTCTACGTATTCCTTTACGAGGTCGCGTCCTGCGGCAGTATTGGTGCACTTATAATCGGTATACTGACTGTCAAACATACAGAAACCTTCGTGGTGTTTGGTGGTCAGTACGGCATATTTCATACCTGCAGCCTTGGCCTTGCGGGCCCATTCTTTGGCGTCGTAGAGGTCGGGATCAAAATGCTCGAAATACTTCTGATACTTTTCTTCGGATATGCATTCGATATTCTTTATCCATTCATGGCGAGCAGGAAGAGCGTAAAGACCCCAGTGTATGAACATTCCGAACCTGTCTTTGCGGAACCATTCGGTATCTCCGGGAGTTTTTCTGGTCACATAGCTGGACATACAATTACCTCCGTTCAATGAATAAGTCTATGCCTGTTTCTGGAAACAAACATGATTATAAATACCAGTATAATGGATTCGATTGGCCAGGCGGCGATATTTTTTATGATTCTGCCGCTAAGGAGAACGATATAAGCCTTTCCTGTGAAAAGTCTGAGCCAGCAGGTGTTGAGCATAATATTTATAAGTACATTGACGCTCAATTTTGCAAGCGGAGCAAGAAAGAAAATGCTGCGTCCCTGAGCTTTATAAAGAAAGATACCGAATATCAGACCGGTAAGCATTGCAGACAGTGTATAGCCGGGAAAAAAGGCCCCCGCAGGCTTCAGAAGCCACATAAGTACATCGACAAGTGCACCGCAGATCATTGCGGGAACCGGGCCCAGAAGAGCTCCTGCCACACCATATGCTACAAATGAGAATGTAATTTTTATCTCGGGAGTAACATATATCCCGCTTGTAAAATCGAGCACAACGCCAAGTGCTATAAGCATGGATAAAGCGCAAAGTACCCTTATCTTGCGCAGGCTTTCCAAGGATTCTGCAAAGGCAGAGGTTATGTTCCGTACGATTTGCATAAGCATCACATCCTTTGAAGTCATTATACCTTATGTTGGAATGTAAAGCAATTGATTTTTATCTTAATATGTGTATAATATTAGGAGAGGTGATTTGTTATGAAAGCAACGTCCCGCAAACAGAAATATAAGATACTCACCGACGACCCTTATCTCAAGCCTTATGCAGACGATATCGATCTGCGCATGAAGAGGCACAGAGATACCCGTCAGGCGTTGCTTAGCGAAAACACGGAACTGTATACATTTGCAAACGGTTATATGTATTATGGTATATCCCGCACCACCGATGGATGGATCTATCGCGAGTGGGCGCCGGGTGCCGATGAAATGCACTTTATAGGCGATTTCAATAATTGGGACCGTGTATCTCACCCGATGAAGAAACTTGAAAACGGCGACTGGGAGATTAAGTTAAAAGGGAAAGATGCGCTCCGGCACGGGCAGCTTGTCAAAGTGCAGGTAACCCGAAACGGTCAGTCGTTTGACAGAATTCCTTTGTATATCCGCAGCGTCATCCAGAATCCGGATACAACCGAGTTCTGCGGCCGCATATGGGATCCTCCCCATGCCTTCAGATGGTCTGACGGCGCATATGGAAAACGTAAGCCGAGCATGATGTATATTTATGAAACTCATGTAGGCATGGCACAAGAAAAAGAAGGCATCGGTACATACCGCGAATTTGCTGATATCACGCTGCCTCGCATCAAGGAAGCCGGATATAATACCGTTCAGGTAATGGCGGTTATGCAGCATCCGTATTACGGATCTTTCGGTTATCAGGTTTCTAATTTCTATGCTGCATCCAGCTGGTTTGGTAACCCCGATGACTTGAAGTATATGGTAAATAAGGCCCATACGATGGGCATATATGTACTGCTTGATGTTGTACATTCTCATGCGGCCACCAATGCCCTTGAAGGCATAAATATGTTTGATGGCACGGATGATCAGTTCTTTCATCCCGGATATCATCCCGCATGGAAAACCAGATTGTTCAACTATGGAAAGCATCAGGTGCTCCATTACCTGCTGTCCAATCTGAAATTCTGGCAGGAAGAATATCACTTTGATGGATTCAGATTTGATGGAATTACCTCCATGCTGTATAAGGATCATGGACTTGGCAAGAGTTTTACGGGTTATCATGATTATTTCAGCATGAATACCGATGTTGAAGCTATTACCTACCTGCAGCTGGCTAATGAACTTATTCATTCGGTCAATCCGTTTGCTATAACTATCGCCGAGGATATGTCAGGTATGCCGGGTATGTGTATTCCTGTCAGAAACGGCGGTATTGGCTTTGATTACAGGCTTTCGATGGGTGTTCCGGATATGTGGATCAAGCTCACGAAGGAAACACCTGATCACGCGTGGGGTATGGGCTATATATGGCACGAGCTTACAACACGCAGACCAAAGGAAAAGAATATAGGTTACAGCGAATCACACGATCAGGCAATGGTAGGCGATAAAACCCTTATTTTCCGCATGGCAGATAAGGAAATGTATACAGGAATGGATAAGGCGTATCACTCCCCTGCTATGGATCGTGCCATTGATGTTATCAAGATCATTCGTCTGCTCACGCTTTCCCTTGGAAGCGATGGTTATCTGAATTTCATGGGCAATGAATTTGGACATCCCGAATGGATAGATTTCCCGCGAGAAGGAAATGGCTGGAGTTTCAAACATGCGCGCAGACAGTGGTCGCTGGCAGATAACGGCTTCCTGAAGTATCAGTGGCTGCGTGATTATGATAAGGACATGCTTAAATTCTCTAGGCATCACAGGATACTTACAAAAAAGGATGCCACTAATCTCTGGATAGACGAAGAAAAGAAGATACTTGCTTATTCCAAGGGAAATCTGCTGTATCTTGTAAATCTTCACCCGACCGATTCTTATAAAGAATTCTTCATGCCGTGTCATACGTTGGGAGCAGGCAGTTATCAGGCTGTATTCTCAACCGATGATGCCAAATACGGCGGACATGACCGTATAGACAAGAACTACAGGTACCTTACCGAACCTGCCAACAGCGAACATGGTGTGGGATTCAAGGTATACATTCCCTCACGATCTATGGTTGTTTTCAACAAGATAGACTGAAGTAAATTTGCCGGGATACCGGCTTGATTTGGAGGAAAAAATAATGCTCAGATTCGCAATGATAAGCAAATGGCACGTACATGCTCAGGGTTATGCTGAATTCGTAAAGAAGCAGAATGATGCTTGCGTCACCTGTGTTTGGGATGAGGATGCAGCACGCGGACAGGCATGGGCAAACGAGCTCGGCGTAGATTTCGTGGCCGATTATGATGCACTGCTGGCACGCGAGGATGTAGACGCAATTCTTGTCTGCACTCCCACCAACATGCACAAGGAAGTTATGATCAAGGCTGCAAACGCAGGCAAGCATATCTTCACCGAGAAGGTACTCACCCTCACCACCGCAGATGCAGATGAAGTCATCGCAGCCATCGAAAAGAACGGCGTTAAGTTCTCTATCTGCTATCCTCACCGCTGCATGCCCAGAAACCTGGCTATCAAGCAGCTTATTGATGACGGTCAGCTGGGCGACATCACTGTAATGCGTGTGCGTAACTGCCACAACGGCGCTCTGGCAGGCTGGCTGCCGGATTACTGGTATGATCCCGAGACCACCGGCGGCGGCGCCATGATGGATCTGGGCGCACACGGTATGTATCTGGCACACTGGCTGCTGGGCAACCCTGTACGCATTCAGTCTATGTTCAATAACAAGATGCCCGTTCCCGTAGATGACAATGCCATCTGCACCATCGAATTCGAAAACAAGGCTCTCGCCATTACTGAGACCAGCCTGGTTTCTCCCTATACTCCCGTACGCCTCGAAGTATACGGCACCAAGGGCGTTGCTATGTACGAAGAAAACGACGTGAAGTTCCAGAATGAATTCACTGTGAAGTACGTAGAAGGCGGCTGGGTAAAGCCCAAGCTTCCCAAGGAACTCCCCCACCCCATCCGTCAGTTCATCGACGGTGTACTCTACGGCAAGGAGATCATCTTTGACACCAAGGAAGCACGTATGCTGACTATGCTGATGGAAAAGGCATATGTAGCAGACAAGGAAGGCAAGGAAGTAAAGTTCTGATAATACTTTTCCCCGGGCGTTCAGTCCCGGGGAAGCTCATTTAGGAGGATAAACGAGATGTGGGGATTTATTGGCACATGGCCTTTTGCCATAAAGGCTGCTGAGAAGGCTGCCGAGATGCTGAGTGCCGGTGCGGATGCATTGGATGCAGCAGAAGCAGGCATTCATGTCGTAGAGAGCGATCCTGAAGTAGATTCCGTAGGCAGGGGCGGTTTTCTGAATGCAGATGGAGACCTTGCAATGGATGCTGCTGTTATGGACGGCAATACTCTCAAGACCGGTGCGGTCTGCTGTGTACGCGGCTTTGAGCATCCTGTTTCCATCGCCCGTGCTGTTATGGAGAAGACCCGTCACAACATAATTGCAGGCGAAGGCGCTGAGAAATTTGCCCGCAGGATGGGCATTGAAGAAGTTGGCATGGAAGCACTTATTACCGACCATGCACGTGAAGTATGGGAAAAGGCAAAGAATATCGGACACGATACTATCGGTTCCGTTGCCCTTGATAAGACCGGTAAGATGGTAAATGCCTGCTCCACCAGCGGCGCAAACATGAAGATTCCCGGACGTGTTGGCGATACTCCCATCATTGGCAGTGGTTTCTATGTAGATTCCAACGTAGGCGGCGCTGCTGCAACCGGTATGGGCGAAGATATCATGCGTACCTGCTGCAGTTTCCGCTGCGTTGAAATGATGCGCATGGGTATGTCTCCCAACGAAGCGGCGGAATATGTAGTCCGCACGGCGCATGAGGCTATTCAGAGCCGCGGATACGTTTCCGATTGCATTGCAGTTGTTTGCATGAATAATAAGGGTGAAGTTGGCGGTGCGGCAAATCACAAGGGCTTCTTCTATGTCTATGCCAATGAAAATACCGCTCCTACAGTTGTTGAGGTAATTCCTGTGATCGACAAGGACGGAGACGGTGCATTCTTTGATGGAGTTGCCGGATTCGAAAGGTAAATTACACAACGATGCATAATAAAAGAGCTCCCGGATTTTTCCGGGAGCTCTTATTTATTACTTGCGGATCTCTGCGCCGTGCTCCATATTGAGCTTGGTCAGGATGCGATCCATGGACTTGTTGATCTCCTGCTCGGTGAGGGTTCTGTCAGCTGCGCGGAAAGTGATGGAGTATGCAACGGACTTCACGTTTGCACCCAGCTTTTCGCCGCGGTAGATATCGAACAGCTTCACGTCTTCAAGAGTCTTGCCGCCGCCCTTGCGGATGGTCTCCAGCATGGTACCGGTGCCGACTTCCTCTGCAACTACAACAGCGATATCGCGGGTAACTGCGGGGAACTTGGGCAGCTCTTTGATGCCGTAGATCTTCTGCTCGGCAGCCTTCAGAACGTCTACATCGACCTCGGCCAGATATACGCGGCGGGAATCGATGCCGAACTTTTCAGCTACGTCGGGATGTACTTCGCCGAACTGAGCAACGATCTCGCCGTTTACGGTGAGGGTTGCCTTGCGGCCGGGATGGTAGTAACCATCGCCTGCAGCAGCGATATCAGCCTTTACGCCGTACATTGCCAGCAGCCATTCTACGGTATTCTTTACGGTGTAGAAGTCTGCGTCATCGCCGAATGCGCCGATGCACAGCTGCTGCTTCTGCTCGGGCAGTTTGCCGGCCTCGGTGGGCTTGTAGATGAAGTTTACTTCGAATACATTGCCTTCAGTAACGCCGCGGTTGATGTTGCCGGCCATTACGTCAAGGATGGTGGGCGCGATGGTAGTGCGCATTACGGAAGTATCTTCGCCAAGAGGATTCAGCAGCTTTACGGGCTCAGCACGCCAGTCACCGGCTTCGAGGCCGAGATTGGCAAGCCACTTGGGGCTGATGAAAGAATAGGTCAGGGTCTCATAGAAGCCCATGCCTACCATTGCGCGGCGGATATGATCGCGTACCAGCTGATTTTCGGAACGCTTGCCGGGCATGGTGACTGCATTCATCAGAGTGGAAGGAATGTGCTCGTAGCCATAGATACGCAGGACTTCTTCGGCGATATCGGCTTCGGTATCGATATCCTCACGGTATGCGGGGATGGTGCATACGATCTCGTCGCCATTGAATTCGGCTTCGATGTTCAGGCGGCCGAGGATATCTTCCATCTGCTCAACGGGAATCTCAACGCCGGTGATCTGATGGATCTTCTTTACGCTTGCGATAACTTCCTTCTGTTCGGCAGGATTGGGATAGTTATCATAGCAGCCGGGAACTACCTTGCCGCAATCCAGCATATTGACCAGCATGCAGGCGCGCTCAAGAGCTTCCATAGCGGTAGCAGCGCGAACGCCCTTCTCGAAACGACCGGATGCCTCGGTACGGATGCCGAGCTTACGGGAGGTCAGACGGTTGTTGGTGCGGTCAAATGCAGCGCACTCAAACAGTACAGAAGCGGTATCGGAAACGATTTCGGATTCCTCGCCGCCCATGATGCCTGCCAGACCGGTGGCACGTTCCTTATCGGCGATGACCAGCATGCTCTCATCGAGAGTATATTCCTTGCCGTCCAGAGTGGTCAGGGGCTCCCCTGCCTTTGCGCGGCGGACAACGATGGTATTCTCGCGAACCTTGGAAAGGTCGAATGCGTGCATGGGATGGCCGGTTTCCAGCATAACAAAGTTGGTGATATCAACGATGTTGTTGATGGGACGAACTCCTGCGCCGTACAGATATTCGCGCATCCACTTGGGAGAAGGACCGATCTTTACGTCCTTGATAACGCGTGCGCAGTAACGGGGGCAGTTTTCGATATCTTCGACGATAACCTTTGCATAGTCATCAAAGGTGCCTTCGCCGTTTTCCTCAACGGTGATTTCGGGCATTACGCAGTACTCGTTCAGAGCAGCGGCGCTTTCGCGTGCGATTCCCCAAACGCTCAGGCAGTCAGGGCGGTTTGCGAGGATCTCGAAATCGATAACATCATCGCCGAGGCCGAATTCTACCTTGACATCGGTACCGGGGGCTACTTCACCGGAAAGTTCCATGATGCCTTCGTCGCCGATATGGGCATACAGCTCGGCAGGAATGTCCAGCTCGGTGCCGGAGCACAGCATGCCGTTGGATACTTCGCCGCGGATCTTGCCCTTCTTGATCTTGCCGCCGGGCAGGTTTGCGCCGTCCAGAGCAGCTGCAACGTAGATGCCTTCACGGGCATTGGGTGCGCCGCAGACGATCTGCAGGGGCTCTTCCCTGCCTACGTCAACCTGGCAGATGTGCAGGTGATCGGAATTGGGATGATCAACGCAGGAAACGATCTTGCCGACTACAACGCCGTCGAAATGATCGCCGGTCTTGTCGTAGCCTTCAACAGCGGTACCGGACCAGATCATCTTATCGGAATACTTTGCGGGATCGAGCTTTATATCAACGTATTCCTTCAGCCATTTCATGGGTATTTTCATTATTAAAGCCCTCCCTTAGCGGAACTGCGAGAGATAACGCAGGTCGTTTTCGTACATGATGCGCATGGTGGGGATGTTGTACTTGAGGATAGCAAGACGCTCAACACCCATACCGAATGCGAAGCCGGAATACTTCTTGGGATCGATGCCGTTCATTTCCAGAACCTTGGGGTTTACCATGCCGGCGCCCAGAACCTCGATCCAGCCGGTGCCCTTGCACATACGGCAGCCCTTGCCGCCGCAGTTGGCGCAAGTCAGGTCAACCTCGGTGGAAGGCTCGGTGAACGGGAAGAAAGAAGGACGGAAGCGGGTCTTGATGCCTTCGTGGAACATACGGCGTGCGAACTCATCCAGGGTGCCCTTGAGGTCGCTCATACGGATGCCTTCGTCGATGACCAGACCTTCCATCTGATGGAAAACGGGAGAATGGGATGCGTCAGCCTCGTCTGCACGATACACGGTGCCGGGGCAGATAACGCGGATGGGAGGAGTGCGGGTGGACATGATGCGGGCCTGCACAGGAGAAGTGTGGGTACGCAGAACGATGTTCTCGTCTACATAGAAGGTATCCTGCATATCGCGTGCGGGATGGTTCTTGGGCAGGTTCAGCAGTTCGAAGTTGTAGAGATCGTACTCTACTTCGGGGCCTTCGACAACTTCGTAGCCCATGCCGGTGAAGATATCGATCATAGCGTCCTGAGCCAGGTTCAGAACGTTCATGGCGCCTGCGGAACGGGCCTTGCCGGGCAGGGTGACGTCGATGGTTTCAGAAGCGAGACGTGCGTCCTTTTCCTTCTTTGCCAGCTTTTCGGTGCGTTCTGCCATGGCAGCTTCGATGGCCTCGCGGGTCTCGTTGACCAGCTGACCAACGCGGGGACGCTCTTCGGGAGCCAGCTTACCCATGCCGCGCAGCAGTGCGGTGAGTTCGCCCTTCTTGCCGAGTACCTTTACTCGGATATCTTCCAGCTGTGCGGTTGCTTCCGCATTGCCTACTTCCGCAAGAACTCGCTCACGGATCTCGTTAAGCATGTTTTCCAAGTGAATTTACCTCCTTGATATAAATCTGCGTTCAATGAGTGCGATGCGCAGATTCAAAAAAGCTTCGCCCCTTACAAACAGGGGCGAAGCCATAACTCCGCGATACCACCCAGATTCGTCTGACATATGTATGTCAAACCTCGGCATCCTGTAACGTGGATGAATCCGTCCATGCCTACCACAAAAGCTTCAGCACAGAAGCTCGGGAGTGAACTTCACGTTCCGCTTATTCCGCCCTGCTTTCAGCCAATGGCAAGGGCTCTCTTTGGGAATCTGCCTGGATACGCTACTCTCTCCGTCATTGCCAAATATGTTAGAATTATAACACTTAATGTTATGGAATTCAACAGAGTTCCAATATTTAACCTTTGATTTCGTAATCTACGGATACGCTGCCGGTGCGTGCTTCGTGCATGCCTGCCTTTACGGGCAGGTGTGCAGGATGGGTCTGATATGCCTTGAAAGCGTCCCAGGATTCGAAAAGAGTGATGAGGATGAGGTCGTAGGAACGTTCGGAATGAAGCTCATCACCGCCTGCTTCAACTTCGAGAAGTCCGGGAATCTTGCCCTTCATGGAGAGGAAATTTTCTACAAGCTGGGGTATCTTTGCCTTATATTCATCCTTGATGGTATACATTACAACGTGTCGAATCATAATAAGCACCTCCTGTTTTTGTCATTATAGCATATTTCGAACTTGAAATGAAGCGTATAACGGGGTATAATTGATATATTAATCGTTTGGGAGATATATTGTATGAAGAAATTTATGTTCGGTCTTGATAAGGACTATGCAGCTTCTGCCAGGAAACTGGTTGATTTGGGATATGATTCTGTCGTAATCGGCGGAAGCGATATTGAGGCTTTTGAAGCCGCAAAGGCAGCCGGTCTTGAGACCTGGCTTTGCTACGGTGCCCATTCCATTGGTGAGTTTTCCCGGGAAAAGTACGGCGCTGTAGATGCACAGGGCAATGCTGCGCCCTGGTTTGACTCTGCCTGCCCTAACGCTGCGGAAGTAAACAAGTATAATATGGACAAGGCTTTTGAAATTGCAAAAAAGGCCGGCGTAAAGGGTATTTTTGTAGATGGCGCAAGGTTTGCTTCCTTTGCTTCCGTTGAGGGCAAGGAATCTTTCTTTGGATGCTTCTGCGATAACTGCATGAAGAAAATGGGTAAGTTCAGCATAAACGGCCCTGCTGTAAGACAGGGTGTTTCTGACGTTATGGACTTCCTTAAGAGTGTTGATTCCAAGGATAAGATGCCCGTTATGCACGCTGCAGTGGATGCATGGTTTGATTTCCGCGCACGCTGCGTCGGCGAGTATATGAACAACTTTGCCGTACGCTGCCATGCTGAAGGCTTTGACGCCGGAGCATTCGTATTTGCTCCCTCTCTTTGGTGGTTCGTGGGTCAGCGTCCTGATGTGCTGAGCGGACTTGATGTTGTCTCCCCCATGCTTTACAGGGCTTATCCTCATGAGGAAGGTCCCGCTTGTCTCAGCCATGAATGGAACGGCATGAAGGAACTGCTTACCGGCACAACCCGCACTCCTGTAGAAGTGGCAAGCATGCTCTTTGATACCGCCATCATTTCCGATGATCCTATGGCAGGCTTCTCTCCCGAGCACGTAGGTGTTGAGACAGGTGCCGCAAGGGCGATGCTTGCAAAGCGCGTTAAGCTGATGCCCATCGTTCAGACGGAAGATAATGAACTAGAGAAGACTGTGGAGCTTGTTATGAAGGCAGGCGCTGACGGATGCGGCGAATTCTGCTATTTACAGAAAGGTATCTGATAAACAATAAAAATGAACCCGTTCGGAGCAAATCCGTACGGGTTCATTTTTATTTACTTGGATACTTTTTCAAGCCTTATTACATTCCAGCTGAGTGCGGGAATTTTGATCTCGGCCTTGCCGCCGTCCATGGTGCCGCCGGGGCCCTCGGAAGGTGCGACATTGAAGGGGTTCTCTTCGGTATTGACTGCTTTTACGTCGCTGTGCTTCAGCAGGATGTGCTCACGGAACTGCATTTCGCCAAAGGAACGCAGATCAACATCCAGAACGAAATCGTCGCTCATATCGCGGTTTACACAGAAGATGGTGACGTTGCCATCGTCATCCTGAGTAGCGGTCGCATCGATGAGCGGTACATTTTCGTAATCGGAGCAATCGTAAGTGGGAGTATCCACGATTGCACGCAGAGAGGTGCCGCGTCCATACTTGGAAACCTGCATGTAGGGATAGTAATTGGGCTGTGCCCATACGCCGCCGCCGTTACGGGTCATGATGGGCGCAATTACGTTGACCAGCTGAGCCAGGCAGGCGATCTTTACTCTGTCAGCGTTGCGCAGCAGGGTTATCAGCATGGAACCGGTCAGCAGAGCATCTTCGAAATTGTAGATATCCTCCAGCAGAGGCAGTGCCTGTCCCCACTTATCACGCTTGGTGATCTCCTGATCCTGTGCATTGGAGTGATACCATACATTCCACTCATCAAAGGAAAGATTGATGGTCTTCTTGGAATGCTTTTTACCCTTGATGCTGTCGCAGATGCAGACAACGGTACGGATGAAATCGTCCATATCCATGTTGCGAGCAAGGAAACCGGGAGTATCTCCGGTTGGATTTCCATAATAACGGTGCAGAGAAACATAATCAATGTTATCGTAGCACTCGTTGAGCATGGTGTATTCCCAATCGCCGAAGGTAGGCATCGTGGAATTGGAAGAACCGCAGGCCACCAGTTCTATGGAAGGATCGACCCACTTCATCATCTTTGCGGATTCATTGGCAATACGGCCGTATTCATATGCAGTCTTGTGCTCCATCTGCCAGGGGCCGTCCATTTCATTGCCCAGACACCAGAGCTTGATGTTAAGAGGATCCTGTGCGCCGTTCTTGCGCCTGAGATCGGACCAGTAGGTGCCGGAAGGATGGTTTGCATATTCTACCACATTGCGGGCGGCATCGGCGTTTCTTGTACCAAGGTTTACAGCATACATAGGCTTGGTATCTGCCTTTTTGCACCAATCAATGAACTCATGCAGACCCACCTCGTTGGTCTCCGTGGTAAACCAGGCAAGATCCAGCCTGCGGGGACGGTTTTCGCGGGGGCCGATGGAATCTTCCCAATTGAAGCCGGAAACGAAATTTCCGCCGGGATAGCGCACAACAGGCACACCGGCAGCCTTGATCATTTCGATTACATCCTTGCGGAATCCCTGTTCATCGGCAGCGGGATGACCGGGCTCATAGATGCCGCCGTAAACAGCGCGGCCGAGATGTTCGATAAAAGAACCATAGATTCTGGGGTCGATCCTGCCGATGGTATAGTCGCGGTCAAGAATCATCCGTGCCTTTTTCATTGTGCTTCCTCCGTTATTCGATATTCAGGCGTTCATCGCCTGTAAGTCTGTAACCCTGATGCAGAAGTTCGCGGTCTTCTGCGGATATATTTGCTCTGTCAGGCTGAAGTTCAAGCAGTACAAGATAGAGATCAATATCTGCCGGAGTGAGGGTTATGCAGTTACGCACTGCATCGAGCGCTTTTGAAGTATAACCGCCTTCGATATATGCGTTTGCTGCGCTTATGGCATAAGCGTAATTTGCGGGATCACGCTTTGCTGCCTGAGAGTAGTAATATCCTGCTGCGGAAAGATCTTTTGCCGAATATGATTCTGCAGCCAACTGGGCATAAGCTTCGGGACGCCATGCGATATCGAGCGTTGCCAGAGTGCGCTGTGCTCCGTCTGTGTTGGCCCAGACAAGTACAATGGCGATAGTAAGAAGCAGCAGCATCAGTGAAACAACGCTGCGCATATGTCTCATGAAAAATGATTGCTTAGGTTCATCCTCGTATTCGGAACGGAGTTTTCTGTTAGCAGGTTCATACTCTTCTTCGCCATATTCGTAGTCAGGAAGTACCTGACCTTTTACAGCAAAGAAATCATCGGGTTTGAGATCTTCATTGCGCTTAGGTATTATAGTGCTGGGTGAGCCATGCTCTGCAACAACGCCTCTTTCAAGAGACGGACGCTGACGAGATTCTGAAACAGGCGGTTTTGAGTAAATGCTGTCAGACTGTGAAGGCGCAGAGGGTTCAAAATCATCAAAGATTGATTTTGTGGATACCGACTTCGGTATATTATTATTCTCGGGCCAGGCTTCTTCGATAATGCGTCTGGATCTTTCGCGTTTTCTGAAAAATTCAGTATCGTCAGTATCGGATACAGGAAGTGTATTTTCAGAAGCAGATTCCACAGCGGGTGAATCCTGAGAGTGTGCAGGTGCAAATTCCGGATCCGGATCAGAAAAAACAGCAGTTTCAATGTCCTGTTTCTCTTCAGATTGAGGCTCGGCTTCGGGAAGTATCTCACCGCAGCTCATGCAGAACAATCTGATATTCGGGTTTTCCTTGCCGCAAAACGGGCATTTCATTGGAATTCAACCTCCCTTATATCAGTTGTCTGTATCGTTATCGGTTTCAGCGATTCTGAGAACTTCATAGTCGGGATCGCCGTAGAATTCTCTTATGGTACCGGGATCACCGCCAAGAGCATCTATAGCGTTTATTATCTCGATATAATCAAAATATTCCATATCGCTCAGCTGAGAAAGACGCATAAGAGGTTCCAGCAGTCTTTCATCGCCGAATTTGCCGGAGATGTTGGCGTAAAAAGCGCGCCTCTCGGTGTCGTTATACAACCTGTCAATGAGCTTATCGGCAGTTGCATCGATTCCGGGATAGCAAGCGAGGATATCAAGTATGACTGCTTTTGTGGCAGAATCGGCTGTAGTATATCTGCTGTTCAGAGTATCTATTACCTCATAGCCACAGGCCTTAAGCTTATTCGCTGCGATTTCGGAAATATCATCTGCCTGACCGAGCATATCTGCGCAAATGCCTGCAATGCCATCGGCATTCATTTCGCAAAGCAGCATAAGTGCAGAAGAACGGGCAGCTGTATTGGCTGAAGAGGATTCGGCAAGCTTCCTGAGACCGGGAATGCAGCCGGTGGTCTTCCCTATTCTGCCGTACAAAGGTTCGGGAACGTTCATGTTGGCTGTGCAATATCGCTCAAGCAGATCAACGAGCTCTTCTGCAGACATTGCGGCAAAATACTCATCGGGAGTGCGGTCACCAAGATAAGCTGCCTTGGTAGAAAGCCACTCCTTCATGGTATCATTAAGAAGACCGGTGAGTTCTTCTTCCTTTATTTCGCCATTGCCGCGCAGTTTTCCGGCGGCAAACAACATATATTCTCTTTCGAAATCAATCAGTTTCGCCATCTGTAGCTTCTCCCTTATCAAGAACATTCATCATATGGCGTACAAAGAATTTCAGCTGTCTCAAACTGCAGCCAAACTGTACGGCAAGTTTTTCGAGACGAGGTTCGTGACCTGTTTTAGTTAGATAGCAATATGCCAGCGCTGCTGCGGCAGTTTCTGTTCGCAGCATGGGATCAACACGCGTGCCGCGGTCGTTTCTGTACTGTTCCCACAAAAGTGCAATGGCATCATAAGTGGTGATTCCGTAACGACGTTCAAGGATCTCGGCGGCATAACGTACGAGCTGCCTATGCCCCACGCTCATATTCTGAACGATCCTGTCTGCGCCGGGTATTATTCCGTCATTCGGATCCATATGAGGCGGCATGATTTTTTCAATATCCGCACCCCTCATGCGATACATTGCTGCGGCGCGAATGACTGTGTCGATATCACTATCGGCGCGCATAAGATATTCACGCAGCTGACTGACGGCCTCTTCCTCATCAACAGATGCCAACAGGGTCACTGCTGCATCACGGAAGCGCATGTCACCACTCAGCAGACACCATCCCAACAGACGACGGAATTCTTCGTCGGTTTTCCAGCTGTTGATAACGGTGAACAGATCATGGTTCAGTTTATCCGCCACAAGCAGATATCGGCGCATCATCTCATTTCGCGGCACCTGATATTCGCAGGTTATTTCGCCTGCGTCTATCTTGCCTTCGGAAACAGCTTTGAGGAAATATTCGGCAACGGTATCTTCGGGATCTATGCGCTGGATGCGTTTCCAATAGCGTGTCGCGCCGTCGATACCCTCTTCGGTATTGAGGGCAAGCACGGCAAGCACATGCATCATCAGTTTGTCGCAGGGAATTTCTGTAAGAGAAGCGCGGGCTATAGAACGCGCCTCTTCGTACATGCCTGCTTCAAACAGTGTAAACACCAGCATGCGTCTTTCTATAAGATCGGAATCGATATTGGCGGCACGCTCAAGCAGTTGACGGGCTTTGTCGTCCATTTCGGCCATTCCGTATACCTGAGCGGAAACACAAAGAGTCCTCAGATTGTTTCCGGCATTGGCAGAAGCCGTCGCTACGCAATTGAGTGCTTCATCAGAGCGCCCCTGCATCATATATGCCATTCCCAGCAATGCCAGTATATCGTGCTGTTTACGGTCCATTGCGAGCGCGCGTTCGAAAAGCTTGACTGCCCCGGTAACATCCTCGCGACGCATGCGTTCACATGCTTCGTCCGTCAGAGAATTAATGCGTTCAAGCTTTCTGTCAGAAGGGCGATTAAGCGCTTCATACATATCGAGCTCGCCTGTAAGCTGATCTACCTGTGCAGACAATTCATCGTTGTCTGTTGTATTCCGGCACATGCGAAGGAGCTTTCTGGCCGCATCGGGATTGTTCATATTAAGCTGATTGATGGCGAGACCATACAGACATTCGTCTGAATTGGCGTTGCGAGCCAACATATCAAGCAGAAGACGGTTTGAGGATGTAGGACAGCCTGCGTCGCAAAGCAGCTGAGCAAGTTCGAGACGATAATCGTCGTTTTCAGGCGAATGCTCCACGGCGCTGCGCATCAGTTCGAGCGCTTCGACCATATTGTTGTCCCTCAGATTCTTAAGTGCACGCTGATGAATAAAATCGGCACCGCGTTCAAAAGGGACTACCTTGGGATTGAAATTCATTATACCTCCGAAGTTGCACCGGCCAACAGATTTTTGAGATCTTCTTCAGAAAATTCGTAACGCTTGTTGCAGAAGTGGCAATCCACCTGGGCGCCATGCTGCTCTGCAATCATGGACTCAAGTTCTTCCTGACCAAGAGTGATCAGCATACGTTCGATCCTGCTGCGAGAGCAATCGCAGCGATAGACGGGCTGAGTATGGGAAAGAACTTCGGGCTGCAGATGCATCAGAAGCTGCTGCAGTGCTCCGTCAAGATGATATTCCTTTATAGTGCCGGAGATGTCAGCGAACATGCCTGCGCTGAATTCAACGGACTGAATAGCGGCTTCGCTTGCGCCGGGAAGCATCTGTATGATGAGACCGCCCGCACTTTCAACTTCTTCACCTACAAGAACGCCAAGGGATACCAGAGAAGGAACCTGCTCGGAAGCAGTAAAGTACATTGCGAAATCTTCCGCTATCTCACCGGATACAAGATGAGTCTGACCTACATAGGGTTCGCGCAGACCGAGATCCTTGACTACGGTCATCTTACCGGTGGTACCTACAGCGGCGCCTACAGGAAGCTTCTTGCCTGCACGGGGCAGCTCGATTCCGGGGTTATCGACATATCCCTTTACGGTGCCGTCAGCATGACCAACCGTGACGATGGAACCGATAGGACCGCCGCCCTTAATGGTGACGGAAAGAGATTCGTTATCGTTTTTGAGCATTGCGCTCATCATTGCAGTGGCGGTAAGAGTACGGCCGAGTGCTGCAGTTGCAGTACGGGAAAGACCGTGGGTTCTGCGTGCCTGTTCGACCATGTTGGTGCTGTCGATGAGGAATGCACGGGCCTGGCCTTCCAGCAGGGAGAGTCTGATGAGTCCGTCGGTATTCATTATATTCATAGCTATATCTCCTGTCATGGACGCTTTGCAGTGAAATGGATGCGTACATCATCACTTGCGGGAGCGTCGTAAATCATATTTCCGTAGGTATTTATATCGGTGAATCCACATTCGGAAAGGGCTGAAATGATCTCTTCCGGAGAATGGGCACGCTGATGATGCCTTTCCTCAAATCGGCGGTACAGACCATTTTCCTGCCTTACGAAGAAAGTGAGATCCATGTCAACGGTATGCAGCTGCTCATCCAGTTTATTTGACCAGATATATGCAACATCTTCGCGTTCCTCACCGAAGAAGCCGTTTCCGATTACTTTTTCCAGTTTGTAGCGGCTGGAAATGTCGAAAGCAATGCAGCCGCCGGGCTTTATACCGTTATATGCGGCCGTAAAGAATCTTTTGAGAGATTCATGGTCTGTCAGATAATTTACTCCGTCACAAGCGCAGACGATAGCATCTACAGGCCTCGGAAGGGTAAGTTCTGTCATGTCCTGTGCAGTGAACATTATTTTCTGCGCGGCGCGGCGGGCTTTTACAGCGGCTATCTCAAGCATATCGCGTGAAAGGTCAACGCCGGTAACATTGAGGCCTTTCTTGGCGAATTGTATGGTCATCGAGCCGGTTCCGCAAGCACAGTCACAAATCTTTCGTGGTTTTATACCGCAGCGCGTTAATAGACCAATATAATAATCGGCCCATGCCGGGTAATCAAAATCGTCCATCAGACGATCATATACTGCGGCAAATTCTCCGTAGCTATCCATTATATCCCCTTACTACATATTATTCCTTTTATATTATATCATATGCGACATACCATTGCAAACTGCCTCGGAATGCATATAACGCAAAATATACTCTGATGCAACGGTTATTTGAGGTACGGATGATAAAATTATATATAACAAAGGAGTTGTTTGATATGAGATACGAAGCTGTTGTATTTGATCTTGACGGTACACTGTTGAATACACTCGGAGACCTGCGTAACGCTGTAAACAGCGTGCTTGCGAAAAAGGGACTTAATGCCAGAACGACTGATGAGGTTCGCAGATTTATTGGCAACGGAGTAAAGAATCTTATCAAGAGAGCACTGCCTGAAGATGCTAATGAAGAAGAGATAGCATCTGCCCTTAATGATTTCAGGGAATATTATAATAGTCATCTGAATGTGGAGACTGTCCCCTATCCCGGAATTGTTGAGATGCTTGAACGCATCAATTCCGCAGGTGTAAAGGTCTGCATCAATTCAAATAAGTATCATGTTGCGCTTGAAGAATTGAGCATACATCATTTCAATGGGCTGTACATAAGCGCTGAGGGCGAATCTGAAACCACTCCGCGAAAGCCTGATCCTACGGCAGCTGTCAGACTCGCCGGAATATGCGGTGTAAAGCCTGAAAATATGCTTTATATCGGAGACAGCAATGTTGACGTGAGGACGGCTGTAAATGCGGGTATGACACCTGTTTGGGTATCATGGGGTTTCCGCAACGCAGAAGAAATGGGCGCTGAACTTCCTGAGCATTGCTTTGACAATGCGCTTGAATTGGGCGATTTTATTCTCGGATAAAATAGTAGAGGCCGCTGCAAGTTTGCAGCGGCCTCAATTTGTGTTTAGAGTTTATTTGTTACCGGGGGTAACTTGAACCAGATATCCGTACCTACATCGGGCTCAGAATTCACGCCGATTTCTCCGTGCATGAGTTCAACCACCAGTTTTGCTATTGCCAGACCAAGACCGGTACCCTTTGTACGCATTCTGGATTTATCTACTTTATAGAAGCGTTCCCAGATATAAGGCATATCCTTCGGCTCTATTCCGCAGCCGGTATCTTTTACACCTATTTTGATGCAGGAATTCTCCTTGTGAGCATAGAGAGTTACTGTTCCCCCGGATGCGGTGAAGCTGAGTGCGTTATCAAGGAAGATAGTGAGCGCCTGAAGAACGCGATCTTCGTTGCCGATACACATTAGCGGACCATCGGGGTCATCGGTTTCTATTTTGAGGTTAATTCCTGCCTCGCTTGCAACGGGAAAGACTCTGCCGATAGCATCGTGAAGTATTTGAGTAAGTTCGATAGGTTCGACCTCGACAACTACCCTGCCATCCTGCAGACGTGACATATCCAGCATTTCCTGTATGAGCTTTTCAAGGCGAATGGTCTCTTTGTATATGATATTATAGCAGTTCAGACGTTCTTCTTCGGTTTCGAATACGCCGTCAATAAGAGGTTCGACCATTCCCCGAATACCGGTAAGCGGAGTTCTAAGTTCGTGAGAAACATTTGCTATATAATCGCGGCGCATCTGTTCAAGACGCATATTTTCGGATATATCGCGTACGAGACATACTGCACCGATGACGATGCCTTCTTCGCCGTGAAGTCTTGTTGCGACAGCACGCAGCTTGTTTCCTGAAGCATCCGTCCAGACTATACGTTCGATTTTGTCACTTCGCATACATTTTTTGAGTATGCTTCCGTATTCGGTTGCGATATCGACCGACTTCGGTTTCTTGTCGATTTCCAGGATGCGCAGGAAAGAATCATTGCAGTGAACTGTATGCATATACCAGTCTACTGCTATTATTCCTTCGTTTATGCCGTTCATTATCATATCAAGCATATCGCGTTCGCGGCGCAGATTGCCAATAGTGCGTCTGAGTCTGCTTGAAAGAGCATTAAGTGAATTGGCGATACCGCCGATTTCATCTGTCGACATCTGTTCAACTCGTATGCTGTAATTGCCGTTTGCAAGCAGCTGAGCACCATCAGATATATCTATGAGCGGCTTTGTAAGTCTTTTTGCGAAATGCAGAGAAATATAGATGGCAAACGGGATTGATATTGCTGATATTGACAGCAGAATGTTTATGACAAGCTTGCGCTGCGACTGGAAGACGTCAACAGACTGTACCAGTATTACGCCGGCCACAACTTGTCCTTCGTTATCGTAAATAGGCGCACCTGCAACAACGATATCGTCGCGGACATACTGGATCGAACGTATATCGGACACGGATTCGCCGGATAATATGGCGGCAAGCAAGTATTTATCCATACCGTCGAATACCAGCATTTCCTCTGCGTCCCAGTCGAGACTCATGCTGATATAGTCAAACGAAATGGATTGTCCGGATGAAAGAGAGTATATCTCGGTATATTTTTCATCGAAGAAGATTACGGAAGCAGATGTCATTTTTTCATAAAAATCAGCTTGCTCATAATCATATATAAACTCTTCGTGTCCGGACTCCAGTTTGCTTATAGTAGACGCTTTGTTGAGCAAATCGTCTTTTACGCTATTTCGAATGTATATATTCAGGATTGTAAACATAGAAATCGCCGCGAAGATAATTAGCAGAACAGCCAGTGTTACATGGCTGAACGTTGTCTTCGCGCCGATTCCATATAATATGTTCTTTCTTGGCTTTTTAATCTTCATCAGGTATCTTCTATCTCAAAACGATAGCCTACGCCCCATACGGTTTTTATATCCCAGGAATTTCCCGGTTTGCAAAGCTTTGCACGTATGCGTTTGATGTGGCTGTCAACTGCACGTGTATCGCCGAGGAAATCATATCCCCAGATATTCTGGAGCAGATGTTCGCGGCTGAATACCATACCGGGATTTCCGGCAAGAGTCCACAGAATCTCGATCTCCTTAGGTGTGCAGGGAATCACAACGCCGTCGAGTCTTACGATATACGCACTCATATCGATATCGAGATTTCCGGAAACAAGATGCGGTCCCTTGCGGCTTTCTGCCATTTCATGCATGCGACGCAGTACGGCCTTTATGCGTGCCACTACCTCACGGGGGCTGAAAGGCTTGGTAATGTAATCATCGGCACCCAATTCCAGGCCGAGAAGCTTATCAAACTCATCGGTCTTTGCTGTGAGCATGATGATCGGTACATTCGAATCTTTTCTGGTTTCGCGACATACGTTAAGTCCGTCCATCTTGGGCATCATAATATCGAGCAAAACCATGTCAGGACGATATTTTCTGATGTAGCCGAGAGCTTCTTCGCCATCATATGCGGATATGATCTGATAGCCCTCGCGTCTGAAATACGCGCTCAATGACTGATGCACATTTGCATCGTCATCCGCAATTAAAATACGATATCCGCTGCGGAATTCTTCCATCAGTATACCTCCTTTATCTTAATTATAAATATAACATATAAGTGTGTCAATAATGTGGCACTGACTTCGAAGATGGAATTTGTGAAAATTTTTTATGCGAAAATATGCTGCCGAGCCCGAATTTACCAGAATGACAAGAGTTGCTGAGCGAATAATAAGCTGTGTGAAGGGCGGGATGCCGGTGATATGGCTGAGCAAACTCAGAGGACGACGGGTTGTTTACAACGGTAAAAGCATAGGTCGTGTGGTACAGGCACTTCTCTGTGATGCGCTTTCTGTGCTTGAAGGCATATGGATAGACAGAGGACTGCGTGGACTGCGATTTATAAGCTCGGACCATATATGTGTAATAGGTGCCGATTCGGTAATAGTCGACGACAAAGGTGAAAGACTCAGGATGAAGCCTGAACGCCTTTGTTTGAGGGCTGTGACTACGGATGGAATCCGAATTGGTGCTGTAACAGACGCAGCGATAGATCCGGAAACACTTATGGTTATTGAATTATCGCTGGTGACAGGATGGTTCGAGTGCTTTATAAAAGGTTCGCGTTCGGTAAAGGATTATAAATGTTCCCCCGGCTCTTCACGTGTTCTTGTTTCGGACGGTGATATTGAATCGGAGGCGGAAGCATGATGAGGTGTAATGTGTTTGGAGTATTTGTGCTTGGTGTTGTGATGGGTAGTGCGGTTGCTATGTCAATGGCTGCATCTGATCCTGCAATCAGGCATCGTATGTGCTGCAAGGCGCGCCATGCAGGTCGCAAGGCTATGCGTACTGCAGAACATTGGATGAGATAACATCAGGAAGGAATGAGGCAAGTGGAATACAGAAAAAACGGATCCAAAGTTGTATATATTTTATCCGGCTGTATTCTGCTTGCACTCGTGCTGATATTCTTGCGCAGGCCGTTATTGTATGCGGTAAAGATACTTTCTGTTTCCGGAATACTTGCTTTACTCACATATCCGCTGTGCAAACTGTACGAAACAAGATTACCGACCAAAGTTGGTGCTGCTTTAGCGATTTTAAGCGCGGTAATAATACTCATTCTTGTAGCAGCAGCCGTAGCGATTCCAATGACGAGCGGTGCAGCAGGATTATATCAGCAGATTGCGGAAATGACCGGGCCTATAATACCGCTGATCAGAAGTGCCGGTATCAGGGAAAAGCTGAGCGAAATCAGCGGCAGTGCCGGATTTATATCAACAATAACTTCCGTGATAATGGGTATTACATCAGGTGTAGTGAGTTTCATGGGGGCAGTTGTCGATGCGATACTTGCAATGGCGGTTGCCTGGTATATGCTTGTTGACAGAGAAAGAATTGCGTTGTATATTGAACTGGCTATTCCCTCTTCGCATCGACAGATGGTAATACGCAACGCTGTTGAGACATGGATCGAGATGGGATTATATCTGCGAGGTCAGGCAATAATTGCAATATGCGTAGGCGTACTCTCCTCTCTTGGATTATATGTAGTGGGTATACCGTACGCTGTCATGCTTGGAATAACTGCCGGTATACTCAATATGATACCATATTTCGGCCCTGTTATTGCTTGTGTGCCGGTTGGGCTACTCGCACTTGGCGATGGAATCATACCCGCGCTGCTTGCCATTGGCGTACTTATTGCGGTACAACAGATAGACGGGCTTATTCTGTCGCCTCGTATAGTTGGCAATTCAACCGGATTTTCACCTGTGGTAATAATGGTTGTAGTTTTTGCGGCGGGTACGGTTTGGGGAATTCCCGGTATGCTGCTTGCAATACCTGTGCTGATAATTATTCGAACATGCGTAAGAGTTTTTGTTGAATTGGGACAGAATGATTGAAATTTGGGTATTAATGTGATATACTATCTACAATCGTTTGAAAGCTGTAGTAGAAAGGCGGTGCATTATGAATAAGGATATGGGAGAAACCCGCAGTTTCCGCCTGCCGATAGATGCTCCGGAATCCGCAGAAGAAATAATTCAGGTAGTGTATCAGGCTCTCAAAGCAAAGGGACATGATCCTATCATGCAGATCGTTGGCTATATTATTTCCGGCGATCCTACCTACATAACCAGTCATAATAATGCACGTTCGCTCATTCGCAGAATCGAACGTGATGAAATACTGGAGGAGTTTGTGCGCTTCTATCTGGAAGAGCACGACAAATAATGCAGTACAGAATTCTTGGCAGAACCGGTATTGAAGTGTCGCGTCTCTGTTTCGGGACATTGACTATGGCGCCCATGCAGCAGAATATGACTCCGGAAGAAGGAGCCAAATTGCTTGTTTATGCTTATGAGAAAGGCGTTCGCTTCCTTGATACCGCAGATCTGTATGATACATATCCTCATATCCGGCGTGCGCTTATAGACGCGCCGGATTATATAATAAGTTCAAAAGCTTATTGCTATGATGAAAAGACTGCCAGAGAGGCTCTTGAACGCGCCTACAGAGGTTTGGGCAGGGATTATGTTGATATATTCATGCTTCATGAGCAGGAATCTTTGCATACTCTGAGGGGCCATGAAGAGGCGCTTGATTATCTGGTCAGGCAGAAAGAGCTTGGACATATCGGTGCCGTTGGTGTAAGCACTCACTTTGCCGGCTGTGTAAAGGCGGCTGTCAGATTTCCGCAGATAGATATTATCCACCCCCTGATAAATAAAGGCGGCATCGGCATTCAGGATGGCGATCGCGAATTGATGGAAGATAATATCAAATTCGCACGCGATAACGGGCGCGGTATTTTCGCAATGAAGCCCTTTGGCGGAGGACACCTCATTTCAAACGCATATGAATCGCTGAAGTATCTTTCCGATGCAGTATGGGTGGATTCCATAGCGGCAGGCATGCAGTCTTTTGATGAAATAGACGCAAATATTGCCGTAATAAACGGCGACGACAATGCCGCTGAACTGATGGCCAAGCTTCATGGCCGCGAAAGACGAATCCTTGTACATGACTGGTGTGAAGGTTGCGGCAAGTGTGCTGCAAGATGCCGCCAGAATGCGATAACGATTTGTGACGGTATGGCAAAGGTTGACCAGAGCAAATGTGTATACTGCGGATATTGCGCGAGGGTATGCCCTCAGTTCTGTATAAAGGTGGTGTGATGAATGAGAGTTATCTGTCTTGATGTCGGCGAAAGACGTATAGGCGTTGCTGTAACAGATCCACTCGATATCACTGCACAGGGCGTCGAGACCATATGGAGCAAAGGTCTCGAAAAAGATGTTCAGCGTGTAAAAGAGATTTGTGCCGAATACAATACCACCAGATTGGTACTTGGGCTTCCGCGCAACATGGATGGATCGGAAGGATTTCAGGCAAAACACAGCCGTGAATTCGGCGAAAGGCTTGTTCAGGACGGCTATGAAGTGCGTTTCTACGACGAAAGGCTCACTACTTCAAGTGCATCACGCACTCTTATAGAGGGCGGTGTGCGCCGTGAAAAGCGTAAGGATGTAATAGACAAGCTCGCTGCCTGCTATATACTCCAATCTTTTATGGACTCCGGTGGCTGGATAGTCGCCGACAATGATACAACACCAAGAAAAGAGGTTTTCAGAATGGTTGACGGACGTAATAACGAATTCGACATGGAGCAGGAAAATATCGTAGAGCTCTACGATGACGAAGGCAATACTCTCAAGTTCGAGCATATCATGACTCTGGCTTACAAGGGAAATTCTTATATCTGCCTTGCTCCCGCAGAGGAAATGGACGATATCGAAGAAGATGAAATGGTAGTTATGCGCATAGAGCAGGACGAAGAGACCGGCGAAGATGTATATGCTACCATCGAAGATGATGCTGAGCTCAACGAAGTATTCGAAGAGTATCTGCGCATCGTAGAAGCTGAAGAATAATCGAAGCCAAACTAAAAGAGGCACAGCATTTTGCTGTGCCTCTTTTTTGTTGGTATCAGCGTTCTTCGCGGAAGTATGCTATACCCAGACTTGCCGGGGGCTGATTCTCTCTCTTTTTGCGGAGAGATACTGCGATAAGAACGCCTATGGTTACTACATAGGGCACCATCTGAACGAGTTCGATGGCGTAATTGGGAAGAGTGAATCCCATGAGGTTGGGCAGATACTGATACAGCCAGTAAAGAGTACCAAACAGGTAAGCACCCCAGATGATGTTGAGGGGCTTCCAGGTGGCGAAAATTACCAGCGCCAGTGCGAGCCAACCAAGGGCTTCTATCTGGCCGGTAGTTGCCCAGATACCGTGGTTGTAATCCAGTACGTAATAAAGACCGCCAATGCCGGAGATGCCGGCACCGATGCAGGTGGCAACGTACTTATAACGGGTTACATTGATACCGGCAGCGTCTGCAGTAGCAGGATTTTCACCTACTGCGCGCAGGTTCAGACCGGTACGGGTACGCTTAAAGAAGAAATGAAGTACCAGCGCGAATATAATCGCTGTATACATGAGGAAACCATAGCTGAAGAACATTTCCCCCACTACTCCCCGCTCGGAAATCCACGGGAGCTTCGCAGAGAAAGCGCTGTATGCGATGGGAGCTGCTGCATAGCTGCTTTCGCCAAGAATGAAGGAACCAAAGAAGTTGGCAACGCCCATACCGAAGGTGGTGAGGGCAAGACCGGAAACATTCTGATTGGCTCTGAGAGTAATGGTCAGGAAGCTGAAGATAAGACCACCCAGCATAGATGCCAGTATGCAGCACGCAAGTGCGAGTACAACGATGAGGAACTTATTAGGCTCAGCGACGTTCTTTTCGTAGAGGAACGCAGCAGCATAGCCTGCGAAACCACCGAGATACATAATTCCGGGAACACCGAGGTTCAGGTTGCCGGATTTCTCAGTTATGCTCTCGCCCATGGCGCCATACATGATGATCGTTCCGAAGGGTATTGCGCGGATTATCCATGCGATAAGATTAGTCATTCCTGCGCACCTCCTTCTTACGGAATACCATTCTGTAGTTGATAAAGAATTCGCAACCGAGGATGAAGAAGAGGATAACACCGCTTATCATATCGGAGAAGAATTCATTGAGCTTGAATACGGAAGAGATCTGACCTGCGCCGTTCTCAAGGAAAACGAGCATGAAGGAGATCAATGCCATAGTGAAGGTGTTGAACTTTGCGAGCCAGGCAACGATGATGGCATCGAAACCGCGACCGCCGGCGGTATTAACCGAGATGGTCTGATCCTTGCCGCCTACGATAAGGAAACCGGCCAGACCGCACATTGCGCCGGAAATCAGCAGGGTACGCATCATGGTCCATTTTACATTGATACCGGCATAGCGTGCAGTATTCTCACTCTCACCTACAACCGTGATTTCATAGCCGTGCTTGCTGTGCTTCAGGTAGATGTATACAAGAACCATCAGTATTACTACGACTATGACATTCAGGAAGAAGCTCTGATTTACAAGGTTGGTAAGAATATGGCTGCTTCGGGGACTGATCTCCATACCGAAGAAATCGGTCAGGATGTTCGGGAACCAACCGGCCTTGGTACTGATATTCAGCTTGCCAAGAGAAGAAGCCTGTCCGCGGAGAATGTTGGTAGTACAGGCCATTATGGAAGTTGCAACATAGTTCATCATCAAAGTGAACAGGGTTTCGTTGGTATTCCAATGCGCCTTGAAGAAAGCGGGAACGAAAGCCCAAATAGCACCGATGGTGATAGCACTGAGAAACATTGCTATATAGAGAACTGCTGCGGGAACCTTGTTTCCGAGATATACCATGCAAAGACCGCTGACAAGGGCGCCCATCAGTATCTGGCCTTCACCGCCGATATTCCAGAAACGCATCTTGAAAGCAGGAGCAAGGGCTATGCCGACGACGAGCAGAGTGACGGTGTCGCGTACGGTATAGATAAGACGGGTATTGCCGCCGGTCCACATGGTGGCAGGATTTGAGCCGAATGTTCCTTCGAACATTACCTTGTAGACTTCAAGGGGATTCAGAGGACCGATATTTTCATTGAAGAGAGTGATGATATAGATGATCACTGCGTCAACTATGAGTGCGAGCAGTATCGCAAAAAGACGCACGGCAATCTGAGGAATAACGCCCATATTATCGCGCTTGACGATGCGGACAAAAGGATCGGTATTCTTCACTGCGTTATTTGCCATTATGCCTCTCCTCCCTTCTTATTGGTCATGAGCATACCGATTTCTTCCTTGGTGGTAGTGCGGGCATCAAGTATACCGTTCATTTTGCCATCGCACAGAACCATGATCCTGTCGCAGAGAGCTACGAGAACGTCCAGGTCTTCGCCGACATAGATGACGGCTACTCCCTTTCGCTTCTGCTCGTTGAGCAGGTGGTAGATGGTATAGGAAGTATTGATATCAAGACCGCGAACGGCATATGCGGTCATGAGAACGGTGGGACTTGCAGCTATCTCGCGTCCTACGAGTACTTTCTGTACGTTGCCGCCGGAAAGTCTGCGAACGGGAGTGTTAAGGCTGGGAGTAACAACGCCAAGATTTTTACGGATAGTCTCGGCCAGCTCCTTGGGCTTGCGCCTGTGGGTGAACATACCGAAACCGTCCTCATAGCTCTTGAGCATCATATTTCCGGTCATACCCATAGAGCCGACAAGACCCATGCCAAGTCGATCTTCGGGAACGAAGGAAAGGGAGACGCCCATGTGCTTGATGGTCTTGGGAGACTTGCCGATAAGCTCTACTTCCCCATCCTTGCCGGGCTCGTTGAACATAACGCTTGCACCCGGCTGGGTCTTCTGAAGACCGGCGATGGATTCAAGCAGTTCCTTCTGACCGCTGCCGGAAATGCCGGCAATACCGAGTATCTCGCCGCCGAATGCTTCAAAGCTAACGTCATCAAGCGTGGTCACGCCTTCCTTGTTAACGCAGCTCAGGTTCTTGACGGTGAGTCTGAGGGTACGGTTTTCCGGCTCGGGACGCTCAATGTCCAGAGAAACGGACTGACCTACCATCATTTCGGTAAGAGAAAGCTCGGTTGCATCGCAAGTGTCCACAGTGCCGATGTATTCACCCTTGCGCAGAATGGATACGCGGTCGGAAATCGAAAGGACTTCCTGCAGCTTATGAGTGATGATGATGACCGCATGGTCGTGCTCCTTCATCAGGCGAAGCACGTCGAACAGACGGTCTGTCTCCTGAGGGGTAAGAACAGCGGTGGGCTCGTCCAGAATGAGAATATTGGCGCCGCGATACAGAACCTTGATTATCTCAAGAGTCTGCTTCTGGGAAACGCTCATCTCATATACTTTCTGATCGGGATGGATATCGAAATGATATCTGTCACAGATCTCCTTTATACGGGCCTTGGCGGCGTTCATGTCAAGCATGCCGCTGCCTTCGAGACCCAGAACGATATTTTCCGCTGCGGTGAAAACATCAACCAGTTTGAAGTGCTGATGGATCATACCGATGCCATGATCGAATGCGTCCTTGGGAGAGCGGATATGAACCGGCTTTCCGTCGATGAGAATTTCGCCGGAATCCGGATAGTAAATACCCGATATCATGTTCATCAGCGTGGTCTTGCCGCTGCCGTTTTCGCCGAGAAGAGAAAGGATCTCTCCCTTGCGCACGTCAAGAGACACGTTTTTATTGGCGACCACCCTGCCAAAGGTCTTGGTAAGGTTTTTTAACTGGATCGCATACTCGGACACGATGTTGTACACTCCTTTCGGGCGCGCATAGCTATGCCCTCTGGTAAGTAATAATAAGGGAAAAAGGGAAGCCTGTAAAAAGCTTCCCATTTTCCATAAAATTGAGTCTTACTTCTCGGTGATGCCGTCGATGCGGATATCGAAGTAAGGAGCTGCACGGAAGGTGGACTCTACGAAAGCACCGTCAACGATGCACTCGATGGTCTCGCCTGCGTAAACAACTTCCATGGTGCTCCAGTCGATCTTGGAGAAGTCGATGGGGTAAGAAGTAATGGTTTCGCCGTTTACGGTGAAAGTAGCGGTGTCGAATACCTTGATGGAGCCGTCCTTCAGACCGGCAACAACGGTTTCAACATACTCAGCGGTGCCTGCTGCGATGCAGTTCTCGTTGAGGGGGGTGGTCAGAACTGCGTTATCGGCGTAGCCCTTTGCCCAGTCGGTAACGATTTCTTCACCGTTGATTACGCACTCCATGGCGTAGGTGTAGTAAACGGACCAGTTGTTGCCTGCGGAAGTCAGGGCAGCATTGGGAGCGGTGCCGATCATGTCAACGTTGTAGCCAACGCAGTATACGACCTGACCTTCGTTCCAGCGCTTTTCAACAGCAGCGGGAGCGCCGGTGGAGTCGGCGTGCTGGCAGATGATGACGCAGCCGTTAGCCATCAGAGCTTCGGCAGCAGCAGCTTCCTTGTCGATGTCGAACCAGGAGTTGGTGTAGTTAACTTCCATGGCGACATTGGGAACGATGGACTTAACGCCAAGATAGAAAGCGGTGTAGCCGGAAACAACTTCTGCATAAGCATAAGCGCCAACGTAGCCGATCTTGATGTTGCCGTTCTCGTCAAAAGCGGTGGGCAGTGCTTCGGGAGTTACAACGCCGGTCTCGATGAGCTCCTTGAGCTTCAGGCCAGCAACAACGCCGGAAACGTAACGGGACTCATAAACAGCAGTGAAAGCATTCTTCAGGTTGGGAATGCCTGCAACGCCTGCGTAGTCACCGGTCATGGCAACGAAGGTGCAATCGGGCATCTCCTGAGCAGCCTGAGCCATGAAATCCTGATGGCCGTAGCTGTTGGAGAAGATTACGTGGCAGCCCTGTCCATAGAGATCCAGAGCAGCTTCGTAGCAAGAGGAATCTTCGGGAGTCATGTACTTCCAGATGATGTTGCTCTCGGGTACGCCAAGGGTTGCAGCAGCAGCCTTGATGCCCTCGATGTGAGCCAGAGAGTAACCTTCGGTCTCGTCACCGACCAGAATGACACCGACGATCAGATCGGCGGCTTCGGCGGAAGCGGTGAAGCTCAGGGACAGTACCATGCACAGTACCAGCAGAAGACCAAGAACCTTCTTCATTAGTAGAACCCTCCTATAATTTTATGGGTTGAAAAAATGATACTACACATTTGCGTCATTGTAAAGTCATAAACGGTAGGTATAAGGTTAAGAAACGGGTTTGTTCGTGTTTTTGCAGAAACAGGCATAATATATATGTTGCAGGTGCTGTTTGCGGCCTGATAATACGAACTATCCCCTTCTGTTTCTGAAATCCGGTATGTCTATCGGACGACCGCCGTTTTTGAGAGAATCCTGACTCAACAAACCGACTGCGGTCCATTCGCAGGCAGAATATACATCCACGGCAGGCTTGGCGCCGGTTCTTACAGCCTGCATGAAGTCTTCTATTATGAAATAGTCCCCTCCCCAATGGCCGGCCTTTTTCTGCTCCTCGGTTGCGTTAAGATAACGGGCGGGCATGTATTTGCTGTAATCGGAAAGCGGACGCCAGGATGCGTGGTCCTGAGGGTCCCCCATTTCCTCAAGCCAGATCTTATGAACATCGCCCATGCCTCGGGGCGCTTCATAAACACCCTTTGTGCCCTGAACCGAGTAGTATGCCATATTATGAGGTCTTGGAGAAAGACAATCTGTTCTTATCCGGACCAGTTTGCCGCTTTCAAGCTGGCAAAGTGTAAGTGTGGTATCTTCCTGACGGAAATTGGGGGCGGAATGATGTCCGGAACCCATACAGGTAATGGTTTTAACCCTGTCGCCCGCAAACCACATCATGAGCGGGCCGAGAGAATGGGTCGGATAGAAATTACCGCTCTTGCCAAGCTGCCAGAAGGAGCGCCAGGAGGTGCGGCCGTCGGGATATACGGCAAGGGAGCGTATATCGTGGAGATACTCGCCTTCACCGTAATAGATGTCGCCGAGCATGCCGCGCTTTATCATTTCGCCCACCTGCTGCACCTCGGGAATGTAGCAGTAGTTTTCAGCCATCATGTAGGTAAGGCCGGTCTTTTCGACAGTATCGGTTATCCACCAGAGTTCATCGATGGAACAGGCAGCGGTAACCTCGGAAAGTACATGCTTGCCTGCGTCAAGAGCCTTGAGAACCATTTCGCAATGCAGCTGCATGGGAGTGGCGACGACCACGATGTCTATATCGGATTCGAGCATATCGTCGTAAACACGATATGCGTTCTTGATACCGAGTTTTTTCGACTGCGCCTGAAGCAGTTCATCGTCTATATCACAAAGAGCGGTTACTTCTGCATCGGGTATTCCGCGGAAGCCGAGCACGGTAGAAAGACCGCGTGCGCCGACGATGCCGACTTTCCATTTCTTTGCCATTATCTGTACGCCTCCTCAATAAGTACCGGAAGAGAAAGTTTCTCCGCAAGAGAGTTCCAGCGAGCCTGCATCTCTTCATCGTCTATAATTGGTCTGAAACCGAGTTTTGTATAGGTGACGATAGCGGGGATGCGGAAATCATCGGTAGTCAGGTCTACATATTCACAGCCGAGACTAAGAAGATAATTGACTGCTGCAGCGCAGACAGCGTATCCCACTCCCCTTCCCGATGCTTCGGGCAGTGCACTTACCATATGAAGCGTTCCGCCGTTGTCGCCGGGCTTATCTTTTCTTGGAACGTGAGTGTAGCCTGTGGCTGTACCTATAAGCTTACCGTTGTCTTCGACTACGAACACGCTTTCGGAGGTTACTCCCGGTAATTTGAGTATAACATCGTTGATGTCCTTCTCTTCGTAGCGCTTTACTGTAAGCGGAATGAGGGCCTCTATCATATTATCGTAATCGGCAGGAACGTAAGTTCTTACAACAAAGCCTTCGTTCGCGGGTACATCAATTGATTTTCCGATGTATTTCATTGCGAGCTGTCTCATTGCGATCATCTCCCATATTCTTTTTCAAGTTCATGAATTATCTGTGCAATAGCGTGCTTTCGTACATCAACGGTGATGCGGTCTGCGGCAGTTTTTACGTTGGGAAGAGCATTTTCAACCGCATAACCTATATCGGCGTGTTTGAGAAGAGAGATGTCGTTCTCATAATCGCCTACTCCGACTACGAGGCGTATGTTGGGAAGCATAGTCTTTATGACATCCGCACAGGGGCCTTTACCGCTGCCCGGTGCGTGAAGTTCAAGACCAAGTGTATAACTGCGGTCAGTCTCAAACATATTGGGCCATCTTTCGTTTATATAGTCCTGCAGAGCTTCGTTTTCTTCCGGACTTCGCTGTTCAAGCAGCGCTTTTATCCAGGGCTTGGGCACAGGTGCAAACCATTCACCAGGAGTCATTCCGGTGGTAGCGTTCCATCTGCGGCGATCAGCCGTGGTGAGGTGTGTACCGCCGCCATCCGTATCATGTATGAATACATCTTTGAGCTTGCCTTCGGCTGCAAGAATATTGATGATTTCTATGGTCTGCTCGGGCATCGGGAATATTTTGAGATTCTCACCTGTGATGTGATCACAGATCTGAGTGCCGTTGCTGACGATAAGAGGCGCATTCGGTTTGTAATTTTCAAATTCACGTACAAAACCCGGAGAGCGCCCCGTTGCTACGGTAAAATAACCGCCGTTATCCTGAAAATATTTGATGGCCCGGCAGTTTTCCTCGGAAGCTTTTGCGTTGTGAAGGAAAGTTCCGTCAAGATCCGTGCAGATGAGGATGCCGTCAAAAATACCCATGTGCATCACCTTTTGTTGTTTATGTTAAGATGATATTATATGGACGGGCGGTTGTCAAGCTTTAAGATGCCGTTGCAGGAAATATTCGCTTTCTATGTTAAGAAATGAATTTGTGTAAAATAATGCTTGACTTCGGAGACAGGCTGGTATATAATACAACATGTCGCGCGGGGATATAGCTCAGTTGGTTAGAGCGTTACGTTGACATCGTAAAGGTCATAGGTTCGAGCCCTACTATCCCCACCATAAGAACTGCTAAAAGCAGTTCTTTTTTTGTTTATTTTTCCGTTTGATTTATATACTAAAAACCTCAGTGCGTTGATCTGCACTGAGGTTTTTGTTATTTTGCGAAGAAAGCAAGAGCAACTGCGCCGGGACCGGCATGAGTACCTACTGCGCTGCCAACGGTTATACATGGCACATCGGCTGCCTCACATTCGAAAATGCTATGGTTTTCGCTGATAAAGCGCTGGGTCAGGCTGTCATCAGTACCGGTGTATCCGGTCACAAAAGGAAGGGTTGTATCGACACCTCCCGCAGAGACTGCACTATCAACGAGAGAAGCGAAAGCAGCCTTTGTACCACGAGCTTTGCCGATTACATCCAGTACTCCGTTTTTTACACAGATGATGGGCTTGATATTCAGAAGGCCTCCGGCAAACGCCACAGTGCGTGAAACGCGGCCGCCGCGCTTGAGATACTCGAGCGTATCGACCATTGCGATAAGTTGTACTTTATCGCGAATCGACTCTATATAAGCGACTGTTTCTGCAGCGGATTTACCTTCTTCAACAAGGCGCAGTGCTTCTTTTATCAGAAGTCCGGTACCGATGGCAACATTACGACCGTCTACTATATATACGTTATCGTAATCCTGAGCTGCGATTATAGCGCTCTGATATGTACCGGAAAGTTCGGAAGAGACGGTTATTACTACCAATTCCTCCCCTGCTTCCTTGGCTGCTTCGTATCTGGCTGCGAAGGCTGCAGGTGTTGCCTGGCTGGTGGTGGGCAGCTGTTTCTCGCTGACGAGCATGTTATAAAATGTCTCGTGGTCGATATCCACTCCGTCGGCATACTCTTTGTTTCCAAAGAGTATGGTAAGCGGAACTATATCGATCTTGCTGCGAATGTCGGAAGTCAGGTCTGTGCTTGAATCAGTGAGTATTCTGATGTTCATGAAGTTCTCCTTGCTTGTATTAATCGGGCAGTCCGTCCCTGCAGACAGCCGTCAGATTGGAGGCAATGAGATCGAGCGTATCATAGAGTGCCTGTCGGCTTTCATCGGAAAGCCCCTTGCCGCCGGCATCCACGGCAGCCAGCGCGCGTTTACAGACGTATTCTGCAGCTTTTTCACCGCTTTCGGTCAGACGCAGCTTTGCACGATAGAAATTGTCGTTTTCGCTTTCACGGATAATAAGCTTCTTTTCTTCCATTTCAGCAACCATACGCGAGACTGCGGCCTTGTCCTTATCGCAGATTTCACACAGCTGTACTGAAGTTACTCCTTCGCTATGGCGATACATAGCGGCAAGATACTGAGCATAAGCGCCTTTATATCCGTATTTTACCATTTCGTCGCGTTCTATCTTCTGGATACTGCGATAGATTCCCGAAATAGCATTTGCAAACTGTTCATAGCGGCTGATCATAATTCATTACCTCTTTCAAAGTCACAGAAGTTGATGTGTCAACTTTAATGACGCAAATGATTGTACAATACAAAAGTTGATTTGTCAACAATAAATGAGAAGAAAAATATTTTCCACGTTTGTATTTTACGTAAAGAGTGTTAATTTCGTAACCGCGCAGAACCGCTTCGGTGAAGTTTCTACTATATATGTTTACTTTAAATAACTTGTCAGCATATTTAGGCTCATATATAATATATCTTGGTCAAAATTGTCGGTCATATGCTTGGCAGACAAGCAGGCAAACCATACTATCGTTCGGAGGATCTGAAATGCGAATCACAAGAACTGTCTCGCTCGTACTGACCCTTATACTTCTCATCGCATGTGCACCTATAACTGTGGCACATGCATACAGCATGCCGTACTATATCGAAGTTGATCTTTCCAACAATATTGTTACGGTGTATTCGACTCTGGACGATACTATTGTAAGGCAGATGATCTGCTCTTCCGGTACGCTTAAGTATGAGTCCCCCAAGGGAACTTATTACATGCCCGAGAAGCGTAAGTCTGCCGAGAGAACAGACTGGTATACCTTCGAAGACGGTTACGGCAAGTACGGCAGCCGAATCGTAGGCAATTATCTGTTCCATTCTTATCTTTTCCTTACCAAGGATAACGATAACGTCGACTGGGAGACCTATTATGCGATGGGTACCCATGCTTCTCATGGCTGCATACGTCTTTATATCGATGATGCGCTGTGGATCTCCGAAAACTGCATGCCCGGCACCCGCGTAAAGCTTTTTAAGACTGACAAGCGTTACGAATACATCAAAGAGATCATTTACGAGGAAACTTTTACTGTTGACAGCGGAAAGACCTATGAAGAATTTATCTGCATGGCGTCCAATGAGGACGAACTGGGCTTCAACAGCGAAGGCGAAGAGGTTGTGGCACTGCAGGAAAGGCTTATCGAAATGGGTCTGTATGCAGGTGAAGCAGACGGATATTACGGTCCTGAAATGGTCAATACCGTAAAGGCACTGCAGCTTATGCTGGGTTATCCTGTTACCGGTGTTGCCAACAAGGATTTTATTGCTGTTATAAACAGTGACAAGTGTCCCACATCCAACATCTGCAATCTTTCCGAAGGTATGAGCGGTCCTACTGTTGTAGCCCTGCAGCAGACCCTCGCGGCTCTCGGTCTCTATACCGGTGATGCTCACGGCGAGTTTGATGCGGAAACCACCGAGGCTGTAATGCAGTTCCAGCGTGCCATGGGCTATAATCCTGACGGAATCGCGTCTTCTGCTCTGCAGCAGGATATGCTGGAAGTTCTTTCTTACCTTGACACGGAATTCGCCGAAACCGGTTTTATGCTGACCTACGAAGAAGAAGTTGCTGTGATGGGTACTATAAATGCCAGCAAGCGCCTTAATGTTCGTGCCAAGAAGTCTACTGACAGCACCATCATTTACCGTCTTGATCCCGGCAGCCGCGTCAGCGTAGTAAGCATCGGTGACGACGGATGGGCAAAGATAATATATGACGGCGAAAATACCGGCTATGTACGCAGCTCCTATCTGAATGTTGAAGAAGTTTCTGTACTTACCCCCAAGTATGTCGCGGCTGAAGGCAATTCCCCTGCCCTTCCTCGCCTTACCTACAGCAATAACCGTGCTCTTTCCCGCAAGGTCGGATACGGCACTGTAAACATCACCGAGCGTCTGCGTTTGCGTGAAGCTCCCGATACTGATTCTGAGATAGTATTCATGCTTTCTCCCGGAAACATTGTTGAGGTAATATCTGTAAACGACGGTTGGGCATATGTTTCTTACGGCGGAAAGAACGGCTATACTTATTCCAAGTATTTTGATATAGAATATACTGCTGAACTTACCGGTTCCTATGCAGCATACACAACCGCAGCTTCTGCTGAAATTACAGAAGATACCGAATTTGCTATGGTGATCGATGAAAACGGAACTTCTGTATTCTCTGCTGCAAGTAGCGACAGCTCCGTTGTTGCGGAGGTGGCATTTGGCGAGAAGATGGAAATAATCTTTGCCAGCACTTCCTGGACTCAGGTAAGATACGAAGAAAACATCGGATACGTAAGCAACGATGCCATTATGACGGGTACTGATACCGAACTTGATGATTATCTGTTCGAAGCCACTGCGCCCGAGATGATTCTGGGTGTTGTAAATACCGGTTCTGATGCAAAGCTTAATCTGCGAGATATGGCTTCCTCCGAAGGCAGCGTTATTTGCGAGCTGGAGAATGGTACTGAGCTCATAATTGCCGCCGAGGGCGAAGAATGGCATATGGTACAGTATGGCGATGTATACGGCTATGTTATGAGCGCATACATCGAAATAGTAGATACTGAATCTGATGAAGATACTGCTCCGGTCGCAGAAGAAACCGAAACGACCGAAGAAGTCGTCGCAGAAGAAACTGTTGAAGAAGCTTCTGAAGAGATTTCCTCTGAAGAAACTGATGCAACTGTAACTGACGAAGAATAATTGAGGCGTGTGTTGAGATGAAGCTGAATAATAAGCGTACTGCTCTGGTGGGTCTGGCATTTATGTCCATTTCCGCATTCTGGCAGCTGTATGAATTTGTTGTGCCGTTGGTTCTCAGAGATACCTTCCTTATGGGAGACGGCGCTACCAATTTCATTATGTCGCTGGATAATGTGCTTGCATTGTTTATGCTGCCCCTGTTCGGAAGACTTTCTGACCGAATCGATACCCGCATAGGTCGCCGTATGCCTTTCATTCTTTGCGGCACTGCGATCGTTTTCATTACTCTTATGATAGCACCCTCTATCATAAGAGCAGGCTCTGCGCTGGTTGAAGGCGTTTACACAGGTGAACTGAGTGCGGACGTACTTGCCGGCGACGTGAGGAAACTCATGATAGCATTCGTGGCAATTCTCGGCATACTGCTTTTTGCCATGGGAACCTATCGTTCCCCTGCGGTTGCTCTTATGCCCGATGTTACTCCCAAGCATCTGCGCTCCAAAGGCAACGCCATTATCAATCTCATGGGTGCGCTTGGCGGCGTTATTGTGCTGGTGCTTATCCAGTTTGTCGGCAAATCCCACGAGGTATCTGTCATTGAAGCCTACTCCCATCTTGCCGGAGAAAACGGTACTGTAGTATTCAATGATTATTCTGTGCTGTTCTATGTGATCGCAGCAGTTATGCTTGTATGCATTGCGGTGCTGTTTTTCACTATTAAAGAAAATAAGCTGAGGGTGAAAGATGATGAGCCCGCAGAGGCAGTTGCTGTCAATGCAGGTGAAAAGCTTCCTCCCGAGATGCGCAGAAGTCTTGTTCTTATCCTTGTTTCTGTATTTTTCTGGTTCATGGGTTATAATGCGGTCACTACGTCTTATTCCCGTTATTTCCTTGCTGTTTGGGGCGATTCCGCAGGCGCGGCTCAGTGCCTTACCATTGCTACCGTAGGCGCAGTTATCTCTTATATTCCTGTAGGTGCTCTTTCTGCCAAGATCGGCCGCAAGAAGATGATTCTCATTGGCGTTGCGCTGCTTGCGGTTTGCTTTGGAATCGCAGCAACCGTACAGACCATAAGCGTTGTAATCTATATACTGTTCATTACCATCGGTTTTGCATGGGCAGCTATTGGTGTAAACTCTTATCCCATGGTTGTTGAGATAAGCCGTGCAGGTGATGTTGGCAAGTATACCGGTTATTATTACACGTTCTCCATGGCCGGTCAGATAGTAACTCCTATACTTTCCGGTCAGCTGCTTGAAAGGGTCGGCTATCACAGCCTGTTCCCCTATGCTGCGATAATGGTTGCTGTTTCTTTCTGCACCATGTTGCTGGTCAAGCATGGCGACACCAAACCTGCCAAGGCTAAAAACGCTTACGAGAACTTCGATACGGAGGACTGATTATGTTTTTTCTGATCGTTGCCTGCTTTTTGCCGGCAATCATCCTCCTATGGCTGTTTCTCTGCATGCCTGCTGCCGGAAAGAAAAGAGCACGCAGATACGAAGGGGTAAAATTCGCGCATCGCGGTCTGCATTCTGATGATTGTGCTGAAGACAGCATTGCTGCATTTGAGCGCGCCTGTGAAGCGGGTTACGGAATCGAGCTTGATGTACAGTTCACCAAAGATGGCGAAATCGTTGTGTTTCATGATGACAGCGCATTGCGTATGACCGGCAAGGATGAGCTTGTCGGAAATATGGATCTTAGCGAACTCAAGAAGCTTGATTTGATTACCGACGGCTCAAAGATCCCTTCCTTCAAAGAAACACTTGCGGCGGTTAACGGAAGGGTTCCGCTGCTTGTGGAAATAAAGACCTGTCGTGATATAAAGCGTCTTACCCGTGCTGTAGTGGATATGCTGCGTGACTATGAAGGCGATTATATTGTCGAATCTTTCAATCCTTTCTGTATTGCGGAGTTGCGCAAATATGCGCCTGAGATGATACGCGGTCAGCTTGTGACCGGAAGACGTGATTATAAAGGACAATCGGCTATAGCGGCGTTTTTGCTTTCTGAGTTGCTTCTGAATGTGGTGGCGCGACCGGATTTCGTTGCTTATAATCACAAGGTATCGGATACCGCGGGACTTTGGTTGAATCGTAAGGTCTTCCGCATTCCCCTTGCTGCATGGACCATCGTTGATGCTGATGAGGCTGTAAGGCTTTCGGAAAATGGCGTAATGCCTATATTCGAGCGCTCGCTGCCGTAAAGAAAGAGACACGCGCCCTATAAAATGGCGCGTGTCTCTTATATATAAGAATATAACGCTTAAATACGGATGTGATATGCATGAGACTTTTTATAGGAATAAACATACCGGACAGGATAAAAAGACGTATAAAGCAAAAAGCCGAAGAATTCATGGGCGTATATAACGGACAATATGCGGCCGGTGATTCTTATCACATTACGCTTGCTTACATCGGTGAATGCGATAAAAATATGCATGATCTTGCGATAGATGCTATGAAATGCTGCTGTGAACAGTTTGCTCCTGTTTCTGTTGATACTGCATATGCTGATTATTTCGGAAAGATTGATAAGGCAATTTTGCATATTGCTGCTGACAGTAACGGCTTGTTGCAGCCTGTGTCAGAGATGCTCAGGAGAGAACTGGATACACGCGAGCTTCCCTATGACAGGAAGCCTCTTGTCCCCCACATCACACTTGGCCGCAAGGTTGATTTGACTGAGAGTAAAGGCAAGCTGCACGTGGAAAAAGAAGAATTCATGGCTATGGGACTTACCTTGTTTCATAGCTGCCGTATTGACGATGTACTGAAATATATACCTGTTCATTTTGAAGCGTTTTCAGGAAAGGAAAGCAGAAAATATGATGATCGAGATACTGTCTGAAGTTTTCAGTGTCTGCAAGGTATCAAAAATGCCATGTATGATAGATGGCATTGTATTTACAGCTGTTACCGATAAGGAAATATCTATAGTCTGTCAGAGCGAGAAGATAGATTTTGCAACCGTAAAGCGTGAAGATGGCTGGCGTTGTATGCGGATAAGCGGAGAACTTGATTTTTCGCTTCTGGGAATACTTGCGGGAATAACGGGTATTCTTCGGGATGCGGGTATAAGTGTTTTCTGTGTATCTACATATGACACTGACTATATACTTGTAAAAGAAGATAGAATTGAATCGGCAGCTGAAGCGCTCTGTAAAAACGGATACGAAATAAAACGCGTGTGACTATTAGTCACACGCGTCGTTTTATAATTCATTTGCCTTTGAGGCCGGTACAAGGATCATTCCTGCGTCTCTCAGAAGGGCTGCGGTAACGCCGTATCCTTCTATCAATCCGCCATCGAATTGTCCGTTGTGGATCGTTCCAATGCCGCAGGAGGGGCTTCTGTCCTGCAGCAGTGCACAATCACATCCCATGATGCGGGCGAGCTTGAGGGCTTCTGAGGCTCCTTTGGTGTATTCGGCGGTAACGTCTCTTCCGTTGCAGGTGACTACACGATCTCCCTGTTTCTCGGCAGGGTCTCTTGGAGTCTGCAGCCCGCCGTATATCTCGGGACAGAAAGGGATGAGTGTATGCTTACCTATAAGGTTCAGAACGTCCGCATTGGCCTTTTCTTCGCCGTTATAACGGCATTTAATGCCAAGCAGGCAGGCACTGACGAGTATCTTCATCATGTTATCTCTCAGCTCAGCTTGATGGTCAGCGCTGCAACGGAGGCAGCGGGCAGATGAATGACAGTGTTTTCATCGACGGTAATGTTGCTGATGGCGGGAATGACTGCGGTGGGATTTTCGAAAGTGTTGCAGGTATTGGGATCTTCGTGAGCAAGCACGGCCAGTTCTGCATTACCTGCTATTTTTCCGCCAAGACCTTCGATGGCTATGTCGTGAGCATTTTCAACATCAAGATTTGCGAAAGTGATGGTCATGATGCCGTCTTTTACGGATGCGGATACAGATATATCGTTGAGTTCGTCGAAGCCTTCGCGATTCAGCTTGCCGCAGTGCAGTGCAACGGGATGCTGTACGCCTCCCTGATGGCCCTTATACATGTCGAATACATGATAATTCGTAGTTTCGACGAAGTTTTCATCGGCGGCCAGATACAGAGAATGCAGATTATTGCAAAGCTGAGCGAGGTTGGCCATGCCGATGATATCGCAGCGGTCGTTGAAAATATTGAGCTCGAGAGCGGCAACGACAGCGTCGCGCATGGAAGACTGCTGTTCGAAGAGATTGTATCCGTTGCTGGGACCGGTTCCGTCCTTATGCCAGTTGCCCCATTCGTCGACTACCAGCTTGACCTTGCGATCGGGGTCGAATTCATCCATTGCAGCGCGGTGAGAATCGATTACATGAGCGATGTGGTTTGCACGGAATATCTCGTCTTCCCATTCGTCTTTATTGGTGAAGATAAGTTCATCGCCCTTGCCGAGGAGTGCGTGGTTATAGTAATGCAGACTGAGTCCCCAGGTCTGTACTTCGTGCCAGGGGCGGTTTGCCCACTGCTGCATAATGCGGCGGGTCCAGCTGTAATCGGTGGCATTTGCGCCGCACATGATGAATTTGATCTGCTGATTATCGACGGGCTTGCAGACTGTAGTATAACGAAGATATTCGTCTGCGCAGGTCTCGGGTGTCATCTGACCGCCGCCACCCCAGTTTTCGTTGCCGATGCCCCAGTATTTTACGTTAAAAGGCTTCTCGGAACCGTTTGCAGCACGTTCTTTGGCAAGAGTGGTGGTGCCCTCCGGGAAATTGCAGTATTCTATCCAGTTGCGGATGTTCTGAGGCGTAGTCGAAGTCATATTTGCGGCAACATAGGGCTCTGCGCCTACCATGCTGCAGAAATCCATGAATTCATGGGTTCCTACTTCGTTCGATTCGAGGCGTCCGTCCATATAGTACCACCAGTTGACACGAGTGGGACGCTCGCTGCGGGGGCCTATACCGTCACGCCAGTCATAAGTCTCGGCAAAGCATCCGCCCGGCCAGCGGAGTACGGGAGGATTGATCTTCTTGAAGCTTTCTACGAGAGCTTTTCTGAAGCCGCGGATATTTTCTATGGGGCTGTCCTCTCCTACCCACAGTCCGTCATAGAATACGCCGCCGATATGCTCTGAAAAATGTCCGTACAGATTCGGGCTGATGGTTCCCTTGGAATTCTTAAGATCGATATATGCCTTGTACATGAAGTGCCTCCTGAATATCAGAATATATATTTCATTTCGATATCACCGTGATTTATATCACCGGTGGGTGCAAAACCAAGTTTGGTATAAAGTCCCATCGCTGCTGTGTTTTCTTCATTGCAGTCCAGGTATAGTCCTTCATATTTATTGGATGCTCGGGCGAGATCTATAAGCAGTTTTACTGCAGCGGTTCCGTAGCCTTTTCTGCAGTTCTCGGGAGGAAACATTATTCGCCACAGCATCAGCTTATTTTCTTCGGTATCCTCTTCGAGCATCATGAAGCCGACGGGATCATTGTCATTATAAATGGCGAAAGGAAAAACATCACCGTTTTCGTGATAAAGCCATGCCTGTGCAAGCGAATATACGTTTTCTGCAACATACTTCGAAGCATCGGGGTTTTTCATTTTTATGATGATTGAAAAATTATCTTCATCGATCTTTCTGAAATTGATCATTGATTATCACTCCCGACTATAATGAAATTATAAATGTTTTTTCGATTATTTACAATAGCAAATGCGGTTTATTCAAATAATAAAGAAACCCTGAAGTTCGGGTGATCTGTTTTGCGTGTTGCACTTCGCTGCATCCAAGATCGTAGCTGATACCAGGATAGAGACTACATTGCGTATTTAAACACATTTGATGGTTTTTGCGAAGCGGATTGCTGCTGAAAAAGCGATGGTGTTTTCAAAAAAGTTGCACAAAAGTTGCAGAAACAGGTTCTCCTATGCCATTCGGGAAAAATAAAAAGCCTTGAAATCTCAATGATTTCAAGGCTTTATCAAAGTGACCCATCCGGGATTCGAACCCGGGACACCCTGATTAAAAGTCAGGTGCTCTACCGACTGAGCTAATGGGTCATATGGCTGGGGCGGCAGGGGTCGAACCTGCGCATGCAAGAGTCAAAGTCTCGTGCCTTACCGCTTGGCTACGCCCCATCGTTACCACGTGATGTTTCGGCGTTCGGGGTTGCGTTCTTCGGAAAAAAATGCGACCGCCATCAATGGCGGCCGCATTGCGCTTTATGGGGTGGGTAGTGGGATTCGAACCCACGACCTTCAGGGCCACAACCTGACACTCTAACCAACTGAGCTATACCCACCATACATATTGGCGCGCCCGAAGGGATTCGAACCCCTGACCCACGGCTTAGAAGGCCGTTGCTCTATCCGGCTGAGCTACGGGCGCAAGCTAACATGTGAGCGACTGAGTTTTTATCCCGCCGACAGTTTTAGATTATAGCACTACTTCCTCGATTTGTCTATAGTTTTTTGAAAATTTCTTTTGTAAATTATATGTTTACATGATATAATGGTATTGCACGAAAGAGGTGAGATTTTTTGAGAAGGTTTATTCCCCTGCTTGCCGCACTTATTGCATTGATATCGATGACAGATTGTGCGCTGGCTGAGGTGTATGCTGTCAACTTTTCAAGCGGCTGCACTGTGATTGACGATAAGTATGAAGTGATCATCTCTTCCGGTATATATGACAGGATATATGTGATGCGCAACGACTACGGCGATGTCAGCGGATATGCTGCAGGTATATATTCAAGCGGAGTGATCCACTATGCCCTGCTTGATGCTGACGGAAACCAAATGACTGATTTTATATATAACGGTGTTTGGGCTGCCGGCGAAGGTTATGTAGTTTGTGAAAATGGAATATACCGCTATATAACGGAAAACGGGATATATAATAATTATGAGTTCTCGGCACTAAAATACATTGGCAGCGGAAGATTACTTGCTGTGACCGGAAACAGATATGATGATATAAGCGATGTGCTGACTATACTCTGGCCTGACGGAGTTTCATTCGGTACAGGAATAAAGACAATGAATGATTTTTCGGAGTATTCCGAAATGCTGATGCCGCTTTATGATGATGAAACCGGGCTTTACGGTTATATAGACACGGAAGCGTCCTGGGCAATAAAGCCGTCCTTTGTATACGCAGGTGGTTTTGCTAATGGCATGGCTGTTATTGCTACGGATGACGGTTACGGTATTATTGATGCATACGGAAAACTTTTGTTTGCTTCGGTAAATGACCTGATACTGCGCAATGAGCATTTGTTTGCTGTGATCAGATACGATACGCTTAAGCTGTATGATACAAAGCTGTCTCAGACGCATGAAATGCCTTTGTACGGCGCTGATGTGATGCTGACCGGGAATTGTGCTGTGGTGTCAAGAGACGATTACACGACTGTCTGTGACGTCTACGGCGAGGCTATGTTTTCGGTTGATGGAGATGCAACAGTCGGTTGCTACGATGATGGAATTTTCATCATAAGAGACGGCCGATGGACTGAACTATCGGCGGTATTGTGTGATGAGAATGGTACATTCATTAGTGAAAGATACAATACCATATATGGTTTGGGCAAAGAAAGACTTGCCTACGGGATTCTGAACGAAGACGGAATAATGCTTTACGGAATGCTGGACACACAGGGATTCCCTGTGACTGATGCCGAATATCTGTCAATGACGTTTATAGCAGAAGGTATTTACTGCGCAGATATAGAGACAGGCGCTGTAATACTGAATGCTGACGGCGAAAAGGTCGCGGTATTTGAGTCTGAACCCGTATTTGATCAGAACTGAGCTGTCCATAAGGAATATATTCTCTTAATGGCGCCTATGAAAGTGTTTGCGGCGACAGAATCGTTGTAAATCACGTCGGTGCTGTATATAATATCACCGTCTATAAGAACATTCAGTACCCCTGCCGCTGCGCCTGCTTCAACAGGAGCAACGGCTTTTTTGATCTGCAGATTCACGGTATAGTTCTCATTTAACCCCAAAGAGAATGTTATATCGGAACTGCAGCGCAGCTCTACATACTCTTCCTGCCCGCCGATAACTAGGATTTTTTCTATGATATTTCCTTTTTTGTAGAGGGTAACAGGAGTATAGTTTTCGAATCCGTAGTCGAGCAGCTTTTCGGCTGTATCAAACCAAGTACTGCAGTTCAGTACACAGCCGATAAGTTTTACTCCGTTACGTTCTGCCGAAAATACAAGACATCTTCCTGCCTTGCTCGTATAACCGGTTTTGCCGCCGGTTGCCCCTTCGTAGGAGGCAAGCAGCTTGTTTTTGTTATAAAGAACCCGACTGTATTCGTTCCCCTCCCAAGGGATTATCTTTTTCTCAGTAGAGGTGATTCTTGCAAAATCTTCGTTTTGCAGTGCTTCGCGCATTATCAGAGCAAGGGCAAGCGCTGAAGCATGGTGATTTTCGGAATCCAAACCGTGCGGATTAGAAAAATGAGCGTCCACACCCATCTCATCAGCTTTATCATTCATCAATTTGACAAAAGCATCCCGGCTGCCTGCTATATGGATTGCTATCGCAGTGGCTGCATCATTGCCGCTTCTGAGCATGAGCCCGTAAAGCAGCTGTTCAAGCGTCAGATGCTCTCCTTCTGTAAGGTATATAGAAGTACCGGGAATGCCGCAGGCCTCGGCAGGAGCCGTTACAACGTCGCTGAGGCTGCTATGCTGCAATGCTATTAGGGCTGTCATGATCTTTGTCGTAGAGGCCATGGGGAGCATTTCATCGGCATTCTGTGCGTATAGTATCCTCCCGGTTGCAGCGTCAATCAAAACAGCTGCCTTTGCATCGACTTTGAAGGGTACATCTGCGTGTGCGGTGATGGATATGAGTGAAATTATCAAAAGGATTATAATGGATCTGTGCAATAAAAACACCTCCCGCATATCGGTAAAGATTATGCGGGAGGTAAAGTGAAATATGACGCGGTGATCGTACGGTCGGACCGGCTTTAAGACGATTTGCAGGACAGAAACAAGCGGATTCTGCAGCCGTCATATATGCCCGGATGTAAGGACTGTCTCCCCTGCTGCGTTATGTATCTCAGTTATGCGGTAGGCATTATCAGCCTTGCACGGTACGCGGTATCAAGCTGTGAAATGGCTTCCACGAGTTTGTCAGAGGGAGTATGATCAAGGTCGAGTACGGTACATGCATACTTGCCGCGGGACTTATTCACCATGTTATCAATGTTCAGGTTTTCGCCGGACTCGGTAACGGTCTTAAGTACTGCCTGAATAACATTGGGTACATTCTGGTGGAGTATGCAAATGCGCGGTTTGACCACAGGACCAAGCTCGCAGTTGGGATAATTTACGGAATTGATGATGGATCCGGTCTCGATGTAGCTGCTGATCTGGCGGGAAGCCATTCGTACGCAGTTATCTTCACTTTCGGGAGTGGAAGCACCAAGATGCGGGATGCAGATAACACCATCGACTCCTATGAGTTCTGCTGCCGGGAAATCGGTGACATAGGCGCGCAGTTTGCCTTCAGCAAGGGCTGCTATGACGGCAGTATTATCGACCAGGCCGCCGCGGGAGAAGTTCATAAGTACTGCGCCGGGCTTCATCTTGGCAATGGTTTCCGCGTTGAACATATTCTTGTTGGTATCGGTGAGCGGTACATGGATAGATACATAGTCGCATTCTCCGAGCATCTTATCCATATCGGTGGAATGTTCTACTTCGCGGGAAAGCTGCCATGCATTGTCAACGGAAATATACGGGTCATTTCCCATTACACGCATGTCGAGACCTATGCAGGTGTTGGCAACAAGCCTTCCGATAGCGCCAAGTCCGATCACACCAAGGGTTTTGCCGGCGAGCTCGGGACCAACGAACTTGCTCTTCCCCTTTTCGACGAGCTTACCGACCTGATCACCCTGATCCTTGATCGTGTCACACCACTTGATGCCGTCAACTATCTTACGGGATGCAAGCAGCAAACCGGTGATGGCCAGTTCCTTAACTGCATTTGCGTTTGCTCCGGGGGTGTTGAAAGCGACGATACCCTTTTCGGCATATTCTTCAACGGGGATATTATTGTAACCGGCGCCTGCACGCGCAACGCAGAGCATGTTCTTTTCGGGTTCGTAAGCATGCATATCAGCGCTGCGGACGATTATGGCATCGGGATTGTCGATATCTGCATTGACGTTGTATTTATTGAGATCCAGCACTTCTGCGAATACCGGCGATATGGAATTCAGAGTTTTTATATTATACATTTACTTGTTCTCCATTTCGAATTTCTTCATAAATTCAACAAGCGCCTTTACGCCTTCGACGGGCATTGCATTGTAAATACTGGCGCGCAGGCCTCCGACAAGACGATGGCCCTTGAGGTTGGCAAGGCCGGCTGCTGCTGCCTGTTTTGCAAATGCTGCATCAAGATCCTTGTTGGGGGTATTGAAAGTAACGTTCATACGGGAACGATATTCTTTCATGGTGACCACAGGCTTGTAGAAATCGGAAGAATCCAGCAGGTCATAGAGCATATTGGATTTTTCGATATTGACCTTTTCGATGCCGGCAACGCCGCCCTGTTCCTTAAGCCACTTCATGCAAAGACCTGCCATATAGATGGCATATGTGGGCGGTGTGTTCAGCATGCTGTCTTTGTCTGCTTCCTTTTCCCAGTTGAGAACCTTGGGGCAAATGTTCAATGCCCGTCCGAAGAGGTCTTTTCTGACGATTACGAGAGTGAGACCTGCAGGACCGATGTTTTTCTGAGCGCCTGCGTATGCTACGCCGAACTTGGTGATGTCGTATACCTCACTCATTATGTTGGAGGACATATCGGCAACAAGCGGTACATTACCGGTTTCGGGAAGATTGTCATAACGTGTGCCGAAAATGGTATTGTTGGTGGTGATATAGAAATAGTCTGCGTCGGGATCGAATTTAGAAGCATCAAGCTCGGGGATACGGGTATAATTTTCGGCTTCGGAAGAAGCGACTACATTGACTTTTCCATATTTCTTTGCTTCAACCAATGCACCATGGGCGAAATTTCCGGAATCAACATAATCCGCTTTGCCGTTTCTGCCCATAAGATTCATGGGGATCGCAGCGAATTCTGTCGTTGCACCACCCTGCAGGAACAGTACGGAATAAGTATCCGGGATGTTCATGAGCTCGCGGACGATAGCCTCGGTCTCATTGAATATATCCAGGTACATACTTGAGCGGTGACTCATCTCCATAACTGACATGCCGGTAGATCCGAAGCAAAGCATTTCCTCGGCTGCACGGCGAAGAGCCTGTTCAGGCATGGTGGACGGTCCTGCTGCAAAATTGTATACACGCTGCATATTAACACCTCCGAAGTTGTTTAAAAGTATAGGTGATAGTTTAACAGAAAATCACAGAATTGGGTATTAATATTATGATATGATTATGTTGCAATTTGTAACATTTACATCTTGCAATTATCGGACTAAAATGGACGTTGCTGATGTTGATAATGCAATTTGGACTATGGTGTCCGTCATGGTGATACAACTTGCAAGCAGTCGAATTATATTGTATAATATTGAAAAGCACTGAGTTTGCGGAGGTTTTTATGAATATTATCACGAGTGCCAAGAATCCTCTGATCAAGGCTATGAAAGAATTGTCCGCGGCACGCGGACGCGAGTCCGCGAATATGTTCCTTGTTGAAGGCGAGGTAATGATAAGAGAAGCTCTCAAATGCGGACTAAAACTCCATGATATAATTGCTACAGAAAAACGCATTGATATTGCACTGGAGATATCTGCTGACGCAATCCAGGTTACCGAAGCTGTTTTGCAGGCTGCCTGTGATACAAAAACGCCTCAGGGTATGTGCGCAACTTTTGATATGCCCTCTCCCCTGTCCGTTCATGATCTGCCCGACAGGATAGTAGCACTGGACGGCGTGCAGGATCCGGGAAACGTGGGAACAATATGGCGCACTGCGGATGCTGCGGGTTTTGAGGCGCTGCTTATCGGTGCAGGAAGTGCCGATCCCATGTCGCCGAAGGTTCAGCGTTCCGCAATGGGCTCGGGATTCAGAGTACCGATCAGCCGCACTGCAGACCTGGCATCCTCGCTTTCGCTTCTGAAAGAAAAGGGTTATTCGATAATATGCTCGGATCTGAACGGAAAGGATTTCTATTCGCGTCCGGATCCCGGTAAAAAAATGGTGCTGGTAATCGGCAATGAAGCGCGCGGAATTTCCGATGCTACACGTTCTGAGGCCACTATGCTCGTAAAGCTGCCGATGCGCGGCGGCGCTGAATCGCTGAATGCTGCAGTGGCTGCAGGCATCATGATGTACGAACTTATGCGCTGAAAAGACACGATAAAACCGCCGGAGAGAATCTCCGGCGGTTTTGCTGTATAAAAGTTTTTTATTTGCCGACTATCAGTTCAAAGAGGCTGTCGGCAAAAAGCGCGTGCATTTCCTTGGTAGGATGATTGATGCGGTTTGCAAGCAGCATGGTTATATCCTCGGTTTTGCTGAGGTCCTTCCATTTTGCATAGCAGTCGCAAACAGGCACATTCATCTGTCTGGCGAGGCTGCAGGCAGCTTCCATGTATCGGTCCATTCTGCCGTCATTCTGATAGCCGGCAGTAACCGCGGCATAATCCTTGTAATTAGCTTCGGTATCATCTGCAACGTATGTATTGAGCATATTGGGAGTCATGAATATTGCATCGACATTGCGCTCGGCACAGCGGGTAAATATCTGCCTGAGTGAATCGACATATTCATCGAGTTCGCCGTTAACGTCATTGAGACCAAAGCAGACGATTACAAGATCGGGAGAATGAGAAAACACATGAGCGTCCATTCTGTTCAGAGAACGCTTGGCAGTTATGCCGCCGATACCTGCGTTGATGACGTTGATGGGTACAAAAGAATGAGCTTCCTGCAGCTTAAGGCGAAGCCTGTTCCAGTAAACGGTATCGTAGTTCATTTCGCCGCCTGCGACTGCACCATGGGTTACGCTGTCACCGAAAGCGACAATATTAATGGGGCCGTTTTCTATAAGCTGTTCAAAATTCATTCCGAATTTGGCGTTTATATGCATGGAACGTACCACCTTTCAAGATCTGATCAGAATTTCTTTTTGTCTGCCCAAAGACCGAGGGCGGGATTGGAAATAAAGTATACCTCTTCGCCGTTTACAGTGTTCCAGCCATCGGCGAGCTTTGCGGGATCATAAATTGCAGCGGCTGTTTCATAAGGAATGTATCCGTAGCACACGCCTTCTACTTCTTCACGGGAAAGATGCCTGGTGCAGTACGTTATGCTGAAACGTCCGTCGCTTGAAGAGTGGATCATATGCGCTGCTGCAGAAAGATTGTTTTTGAGATCTTCGTTTGCAGATACATTTTCAATGGTCTTTTTTCTTCCGCAATATCCGTATTTGCGTATGAGCCTGTCTATATCCGGGTCTTCACCGAATTTCTCCACACCGGGGGCGAGAACAATGAGTTCTCCGCCGTCAGCCATTGCCATACGTGTACGGTATATGGATTTATTGCCAAGCCAGGTGCTCTTGAATTCCTTTTCGTCCAGAAGCACAACGCACTTATTGAAAGGCTTATCAACGAGGTTAAGGTTCTTCTGCTGAGCAAGCTCAACGGCTTTTTCGAAATACATACGTTCCCTGCCGATAAAGAGACCGTGAGTCCTGATATTTCCGCCGGGAGCTGTTGTTACTGTAAGAATATAGGAAAGCGGGATATCCTGAAGGAAATTATCTTCGGCATAATCGAAAACATCACGCACAGGCGTGTGATCGCGGCCCATGATACGTTCAAGGCCGTAAAACGCTCCGAGCATGTGTGATGAATTGATCATAGAAGAACCGCCGCAACCGACAAATATGTTTTTGTTGCGGTTGGCCATGCCGACAACTTCGTGTGGAACAACCTGACCTATCGACAGGATAAGATCGTACGAAGGGTCAATAATACGGCGATTGACCTCGGCTTCGATTGGGTCTTTTACCAGGCCTTCGGATATGGATTCCACGTATGCTCCGGGTACAGTACCGACTTTTACCACATCTGTACGCCAATTATGTATGAGGAATCTGTCATGGGGTATGCCTTCGAACATTATGTCGAGTTCTGATTCCGAAACAGGCACATGAGTACCCAGGGCCGGCATAATGTCTATTTCACATTCGTCTTTGAGAATATCGTATATATGCCATGTGATCCTTCCGGCATTGGAATGGAAACGGGTGAAATCCGGAGGAAGAATGAGCAGCTTCTTTATTTTGCCGCGGCAGGCGGAAAGAGACTTTTCAATGATCTCTCTTATTTCGTGATCGCTGAGTCCGGCTTCGCATGCGGCATAGTTTATTGAATTTACTGTATTAAGCATGATATGCGCCTCTTTTTCTGGAATATATATTATTATAAAGTACTTTGAAAATTATGTAAAGCAACAAAGCAAAGAAAAAGATGAGCAAATCAGTAGGAATGTGTTTCAAACTTTACATAACAGAGTTATATTAAATATGAAAGAGGTGTTAAACGATGAAAAAGATCATTACACTGGTACTTATTCTTATGCTCGTTATGAGCCTGGCAGCATGTGCGGAAAATGCAGAAAAGCCCACTGTGCGCATTGCTTCTCTGAAGGGTCCCACTTCTATGGGCCTTGTACAGCTGATGAATGCTGAGGAAACTTCCAATAACTATGAGTTCACTGTTGAAGCTACTGCCGACGCCATTACTCCTGCGCTCGTTCGCGGAGAAATCGATATCGCCCTGGTGCCTGCAAATCTTGCCTCCGTGCTTTATAATAAGACTGAAGGCGGAGTTCAGGTTATTGCAATAAACACGCTCGGTGTACTGTATGTCGTTGACACCGGCAATTCCATCAATACTGTAGAAGACCTGCGCGGAAAGACCATCTTCTCCACCGGTCAGGGCACTACTCCCGAGTTCGCACTGAATTACGTGCTGGCCGGCAACGGAATCGATCCCAAGAACGATGTTACCATCGAATTCAAATCCGAGGCTACCGAGGTTGTAAGTGCAATGCTGCAGACCGAGAACGCTGTTGCCGTACTTCCCCAGCCTTTTGTAACCAGCGTTTTGATGCAGAACGAAAATGCACGTATCGCTCTGAGTCTCACCGATGAATGGAATGCGATCGGTGACGGCAGCGCCATGATCACCGGTGTCGCTATTGTACGCACTGAGTTTGCAAAGGAAAATCCTGAGGCTGTGCAGAATTTCCTCGCTGAATACGGTGTCTCCACTGCTTATGTAAACGAGAATCCTGCTGAGGCTGCTGAGTGGATCGTTGAACTGGAAATCGTCGGCAAGGCTGCGATTGCCGAAAAGGCAATTCCCAACTGCAACATCGTCTGCATTACCGGCGAAGAGATGCAGACCAAGCTCTCCGGCTATCTTGGTGCTCTGTACGGACAGGATCCTGCTTCCGTAGGCGGCAACCTTCCCGGCGAGGATTTCTATCTGATCTATTGATGTTGATCTGAGAGCCGCCGATTCACTAAAGTGAATGGCGGCTCTTTTCGTGGAGGATGCATTATGAGAAAGCTGCACAAATATATATGGCTATGTATTTCCATATTTTTCTGGCTTGGAGTGTGGCAGGCAGTAAGTATGGTTGTGGATCAGGAGATACTGCTGGTTTCGCCGCTGCGGGCAATAGAAACACTGTGGGAGATGCTGCATACTGCTGATTTCTACATTTCTGTAGGTGGATCACTTGCAAGGATAGCTGTTGGATTTGCTGCAGCACTTGTTGCGGGCGTCGTATTGGCATCTCTGGCAAAATCTGCAATGCCGCTGCGCATGCTGTTTATGCCGGTTATGTCCGTCATAAAGGCGACTCCGGTCGCTTCATTTGTAATACTGGCCCTTATCTGGATTTCTTCGGTAAATCTGTCTGCATTTATGTCTTTGCTGATAGTTCTTCCGGTGGTATACGCCAATTTCCTTGATGGATTGGATAGAGCAGATGTAAAACTTATTGAGATGGCAAAGGTGTTCAGAATGCCGTTGATATCAAGAATACGCGCCATATACTGGCCTGCTGCATTCCCCTATCTGCTTACTTCCATGAGATTGTCGCTGGGCATGTGCTGGAAGGCAGGCATTGCTGCAGAGGTAATAGCACAGCCTGTTGATTCAATCGGCTCGGCACTTTACAGGGCAAAGGTGTTCTTTTCTACTCCGGAAATGTTCGCATGGACGCTTGCCATAATTCTTATAAGTGTAGGCATTGAAAAGCTCATGATGATGATGGTAAAGCTGGCTGGCAGGAGGCTTTATGATACGGATAAATAATGTTTCCAAGAAATTTGACGATTTGAAGGTTCTTGACTGTGTAACGCATGAATTTGTCAAAGGTGTATCAGCTGCGGTAACAGGTCCTTCGGGAAAGGGTAAGACTACGCTTATCAATATCATGCTTGGGCTTATAAAGCCCGATTCCGGCAGCGTGGAAATAAATGAGGGCGCCAATATAAGCTGTGTATTCCAGGAAGACAGACTCATAGAGCATATGACTGCAAGACAGAATCTCAAGCTCATAGCGCCAAGGAATGCTGATATAGACGGTGCGCTTACCGCTCTCGGATTAGACCCTCAGAATAAGGAACGCGTTGCAAAATACAGCGGTGGTATGCGAAGAAGAGTAGCCATAGCCCGTGCTGTAATAGCAAAGCCTGATATTCTGATACTTGATGAGCCCTTTAAGGGGCTTGATGAAGAGATGCGGGCTGCCGCCGCTAAATTTGTGCTCGAAGAATGCAGAGATGCATGCAGAATACTGATAACTCATGATCCTGATGAGTTTGAACTCATGGGAGTAACAGATGTACTGAATCTATAAAAAAACGACCTCTTCGTACTGAAGAGGTCGTTTTTTTATAGATTACAGGCCCAGACCACGCAGATATTCAATGCTCATCTTGGCTGCCTCGAGAGGAGCGCGGCCGATGGACATATCCTGCTCAACGATGAACCACTCAGCGCCGGAAGCCTGAGCTGCTTCGATGATGGAAGGTACGTCCTGCTCGCCGTAGCCAACGGGACGGAATTCGAATGCAACGCCTTCGTCAGCATTAGCGGTGTCCTTATCCACGCCGATGAGAGCGTAAGGATTCTTGCCTGCTTCCTTGCGGCCGACATAGTCCTTAAGATGTACGATCTGGCAGCGGCCTGCGTACTTCTTTACGTATTCTGCGGGATTTTCGCCGGCATAGCGTACCCAGCAGCAATCAATTTCAGTCTGCAGGATGCATTCGGGTACTGCATCGTACAGGAAATCAAGGCCGTACTGACCGGAAATATTTACGAATTCGAAATCGTGATTGTGGTAAACCAGCTGCATGCCGGCTTCCTTGATCATCTTGCCGAACTTATAGATGTTCTTGATGGTTGCGGCAAAGCCTGCTGCGCCGGGACGGGTAGCATCATCAAGGAAAGGAATTGCGATAAACTTGCAGCCGATGGTCTTGTTGTCAGCAATAACTTTTTCGATATTTTCGCACATTGCTGCATAGGGAACGTGATGGGAGATGGCGACCAGACCTGCCTCGTCAAGCATAGCCTTGACTTCGGTAGCCTCGTGGCCGTAGAAACCGGCGAACTCAACGCCGTCATAGCCCAGAGACTTAATGGTCTTCAGAGTGCCCAGAAGATCCTTAGCAGCATCATCGCGTGCGGAATATACCTGATAGCCGATGAGAGACTTCTTCATTTTGTATTTCCTCCAATACAATATTTGTTTTTATTATACACCTCCCGAAGCAGCTCGTCAATTGACCGCTTTTGTTTATTGAATATTTCGTTGAGTAAGCAACGCTTTCCGTATCGATGAACGAGTGCTTTCGGATACTTCGCACATAGGCAAGCGCAGAGAGGATTCACACATTCCCAACAGACTCATCGCATATTTTATCGGTCCGGGATTCGTTTCCAGAGAAAGCGCATCAACCAATCCGGACATACCTGAATAAATGCGCCTTGCTGTTTCGAAATCGTCCCGTAAGAGAGAATGTGTCAGTGCGCTCATCTCAGCAGGGATAATATTACCTGCTACTGAAATCACTCCCCTGCCCCCCTGTGACATTATGCTGATGGTTTGGGTGTCGTTTCCGGAATAAACGGCTATTCCGTCCCCTACTGCCTGCAACATGCGCGTTATATGAACTGCGTCGGTTGAAGCTTCCTTCAAGCCGCGGATAAGAGGATGTCGTGCAAGTTCTGCCATTAACTCGGGAGAAATATTCACTCCAGTACGCGCTGGAACGTTATAGGCTATTACGGGAATCTGTGCTTCGTCTGCAACTTTATAGAAGTGCTGCATAATGCCCGGAGGGGTAGGTCTGTTATATGAAGGAGCTGACAAAAGAACGCCGTCTGCGCCTAATTCGCGGGCATTGGCGGCAAGATCAGCCGCCATTCTTGTGCAATTAGAACCGACCGATATTATTACGGGTATTTTTCCCTGCGCAATGCTTACGGCCATTGCACAAAGTTTTTGTCTTTCGGTATAATTTATGGTCGGTGATTCTCCGGTAGTGCCCAGTACTATAAGTGCGTCTGTATTTGAGGCAAGCTGATTTTCAATCAGTCGGGCCCATGCACTGTAATCTATTTCGTCTCCTGTAAAAGGTGTTACAAGGGCGGTACCATTGCCGTAAAAGAGCGCATCGGGCATGAATGCACCTCCATAAAAAATACTCCCCGGGAATCTTATTCCAAGGGAGTATCTCTGTATTCATATCAAAGCTCTATGGTGGGATAGTGAATGATGCGTTCGACTATATCAAAACCGGAGTTGCGGAGTACCTTGCAGGCATAAGGAATACTTGCGCGTACATCGGCACAGGCAGATTTACATCCGCTGTTATGTATATACTGGCATGCAAGATTAAGCATATATGCCGCAATACCTTTTCTGCGCCAGCGACGTGCGGTGTTGAAAAATTCTATCACTCCACATTCACCGTCGAACCAAACTACGATCTCGCCTACCATTCCGGTGGGCGCAACGCAAATAAGACGTCTGAAACCTTCACGATTCTTCAGCTCATTGAGCCAGATTCCATCATGGGCTGTTCCGTAGATTTCGTTATATCTGTCAAGGAAATAGCGCTGCTCCTGCGGATCTTCGAGCTTGTCATGTATTATTACAGTACCCATAGGAGGCTTATCTGAAGTCTCATTCAGCGGCAAATTGGCATACATTCTGTCGAGACCGTCTTTGTCACCGAATCCATACTGTAAAAGTACATCGAACAGATCCAAATCATCGATGCTGCAAGGGGCATATATAAGGGCCTGATCCTCCTGCGCCGCGCAGAGAGATCTTGCTCTGGCGATTGCGGCACCGAGAAGTGAGTCTATATCGGACGATGCTCCGCCAAATTCAAGTCTGATCTGGAAAGGGCGATCGGGATAAAGACTTTTAAGGAATTCATTATGAACCGAACAACTGGCCACTACATTGCCTGTGCGTGGATCAACAGCTTCGATTATGTTTTCGGGTTCAAGACCGTCTCGTCCTTCCCGGGGATTTCTCAGGAACATTGCCATACTCCAATCGTACAGAGATAGATTTTTACTTACCCAGTACCTTCAGCAGGTCACGGGGATCGTTGGCGGTTATGAGATCGGCACCGCGCTCGATGCAGAGATTTACATCTTCGGTATTATCGGCGCAGTACATGTGCACGGGAAGTCCCTTGGCTACATAGAACTCACAAAGTTCGGAATTTACGAGGCCCATATTAAGACCGATCTCGTCATAGAAATCGTAATTTTCGAACTCTTTCATCTGGAAATCGGGATATCCCATGGTGCGGGCATTGTATTTCTCTTTCAGATAGCGGATTATCCTGCCGTTGAATGCATAGAACCAGCAACGGTCGAAAATTCCGTATTCCTTAAGGGCTTTTACAGAGATATCTACGTTTTCCTCGGTGTATTCTTTGATCTCAACACCCAGTTTCATGTCGGGACGCAGTTCTTTCACCAGATCAAGCAGTTCATAGAGAGTGGGAACCTTTACATCTTCCCTGCCTTTGAATTCATCGCCGAATTTAGCGGAATAGCAAGCGTCCAGTTCCTTGGCTTCGGCCAAAGTCATATCGCGCAGATGCTTGTCAACACCGCAGGTACGCAGTGCATTTCCGTCATGCATCAATACAGGAACCTTATCGCTGGTGAGCCAAATATCGAATTCAACAGCATCAACGCCAAGTTCGATTGCCTTTCTGAAAGACAAAAGAGTATTTTCGGGATAAAGAGCACAAAAACCACGATGACCTTCGGTAAAGATATTCTTCATGATGCGTTCCTCTTTTCCTTGTTTATTCCCACTCGATCAGTGCGGGCGGCTTGCCCGTAAGATCGTATACGACACGGTTTATCTGGGGAATCTCATGGGTTATACGTTCTACTACGCGTTCGAGCAGATCGTAAGGCAATCTGTAGTAATTGGCGGAAATTGCGTCCTTGGACTGTACGGCGCGTAAGGCAACCGCATAGCCGCGGGTGATGGAGTTCTTTTTGATGCCGAGAGTTTCTACACCGGTCAATATGGCGAAATACTGCCATATGCGTTTGTCGAGACCTGCGTCGGCTATCTCCATGCGGAATATTGCATCCGCGCGGCTGAGGATATTAAGCTTTTCGCGAGTTACCTCGCCAATGCAGCGAACGGCAAGGCCGGCTTCAGGGAACGGCTGACGGCCTATAAGCTGACGGGACATGCCGAGTACTTCACCAAGGATTCGTACTTCGTCCTTGAACAAGCGGCGCAGAGGCTCGACAAGCACGTCGAATTCAATGTGATTCATCAGTGTGCGGGGTGCATTCGCGGCACTGCTGTCTGCACTTTCCTTCTCGAGCAGATCGGGATAAATGGTTCCCTGAACAAGGAAATCAACTTTTCCCAGCTTTGCCGCTTCATCGGAAACTACATTCAGCATTTCCTCGCGTACGATAGAGCGCTTTTCATCAGCATCGGTAACACCGGAAAGCTTGTTCATGAAGCGTTCGGATGCATCGACTGTAATCAGTTCAAGTCCGAGCTGTTCGGAGAAATTCTGTTTTACGAGTTCAGGTTCTCCCAGACGCATAAGTCCGGTATTTACGTATATGCACTTGAGGTTTTTGCCTATGGCTTTATGCATGAGAGCAGCACATACCGTAGAATCAACGCCGCCGGAAATGGAAAGCAGAGCGGTCTTGTCCCCTATCTGGGCACGAAGTTCTTCTATGGTTTCTTCGGCAAAGGTTTCAAGCGACCACCATGCTTCGCAGCCGCAGATGCCGGTTGCGAAATTAGCAAGAATGCGCATTCCGTCGGGGTCGTGAGTTTCTGCATAGAACTGCAGACCGTATATTCTTCGTATATCGTCGGCAAAAGCAGGCACGATGCCTCCGGAAAGATATGCGATAGGCTGGCAATCGACAGGCAGTTCAAGCATATCCACCCTGTCAAAGTATCTCTCGGATTCCATTATGCCGTCAAAGAGCGGAGAAGGTTCGAAAGATATAAGTGAAGTGCGCTCTTCTATTTCGGTACTGATAGACTGACCGCCAAGCAGTTCGCACAGCAGACGGGAAGCCTTTCCAAGACCCATAACAGGCAGACCTGCGTCGATGAGACGCTGGTCAAACTGGCCGCCGCCTTCGCCTGCGATGATTATACCGCGGCAATTTTCGAGATGCTGAAGCGCTCTTCCGGGACGTGATATCTCGCAATAGATACTCGCACCGCGAAGCATGCGGGCAATTGAGCGCGCCTGATAACCGCCCAAATCAACTACAAGAATCATATCACCTTTCATAAATCATACCTCCCGTTTACCTGACAGGATCGTCGTCGGGATAAACTCGTTTATCGACTATCGCAATTTTTCTGGCAATAGATGCGGAAATGTCTATTCTGAGCATATGTGCAAGGATCAGTATCTCCTTGAACATTCCTGCGAAAGCGATGCCGGCTTCTTTGTTTACCGAGGATTTTTTGCCTTCGATAAGCATGAGTACATCGGCATCGTTGAGCCATTGGAATGTTTCGAGCACAAACCTTGACTTGACGGCGATCTGCATTGCCTGCGCTGCGAGGCCGCAATCGGCTTTTCCTGCGCAGACAAGCAATTCTGATAATGTGGTGCGACTGTCTGAGAAACCGTCATGCAGTTCTTTTGATACATCCACATTCAGCGTATACATAAGCTGCAGGGAATACATCAGCACATCTGACATTTCCTCGGCGATATCAATGCACTTTTCAGGCATATCACCGTTTAGCAGTCCGGCTTCGTCTGATGGTGCCAGCGATGCAAAATGCTCCAGCAGCTCCATAGTTTCAACGATCATTGCCATAGAAACATGCTGCGGATTCTGAATGCCGTTTATGCCCCAGCCTTTGCGGCGGCACATGCTGATGACTTCGTCTTTCAGTTTTTCGATGGTTGTATCAATATCTCTCATAAGCACACCAATTCTATTATATTCAATATTATACCATAATGAGAATGATTATGCAAATACGGGCTGATTATGCGGCTTTTATATGATCAGACTATCTCCACGCCGAGCAGTGCGCATATCTGAGCAGACTGCAGTACCGATATTTTTGCACCTCTGAGAGCTTCTACGGGTACGCGTATACCGCTTATGTCGTTTGTGCTTAAATCGATACCGGCGAGCGCCGTCTGTACAAATTCAGCCTGAGTAAGATCGCAATTTTCAAATTTCAATGTCTTGGGTCTGGATGTGTGCAGCATCATACGCGTTAGACGGCACGCCTTGAATTTGAGATTCGATATCTTGCATGCCGATATGGTGAGGTAATCCAGCAGACAGTTTTCGAACGAAACGTTCATGATGACGGATTCATCGATAATGGCGCCGGTACCTCGGCAGTCTATGAATTTGCTGCGGTGGATGGAGCCTGAGGATATTTTGAGTCCTGATAGATCACAGTTTCTGAAGGTGCAGTCAGCAAAAGAAAGATGTCTTATGTTATTTTTGCCGAAGGTCACGTTTTTGAATGAACATTTTGCGAAACCGAGACTTCCTGTGTCGATTCCTTCGAGTGTATCTCCTGTGAATTCCGCATTCCATACGTCATCGCCTTCTTCGATAGCTGCATATGCGGAGTCAATAATATCTGCCATTTTTAAGCCCCCTTCCGACAGCATATTACCACAACTTTGTAAATTTACATAAATAGGATATAATACAATGAGTATTTTATTGCCCGGAGGAACAAATGGCTAAGACCTATACAGCTAATGATATAAAGATCCTTGAAGGATTGGACGCCGTACGCATGCGCCCCGGTATGTACATCGGTTCTACCGGTCCGCGAGGCCTGCATCACCTTATATGGGAGATCGTTGACAATGCAATAGACGAAGCCAGCAATGGTTTTGCCAATGAGATAACTGTTACTCTGAACAAGGACGGTTCCTGCGAAGTCTTCGATAACGGACGCGGTGTACCTACGGATATTCACCCTCAGCTGGGAATATCCGCTGTTGAAGTGGTTTACACTCAGCTGCATGCGGGCGGCAAATTCGATAATAACAATTATCAGTATTCCGGCGGTCTCCACGGTGTAGGCGCGTCGGTCGTTAATGCGCTTTCCGAATGGATGGTCGTTGATGTATATCAGAATTACTCTCATTATCAGCAGAAGTATGAGTCTGTAGAGGATAAAAAGACCGGCAAGATCATTTCCGGTCGTCCCCTTGCTCCTCTTGAGAGATTGGGCAGCACCTCCAAGCGCGGCACCAACGTATGTTTCAAGCCCGATGCCCGCGTGTTTGAGGATGTGAATTTCCAGGGCGATCAGGTGCGCCGACGCCTGCGCGAGCTTGCTTATCTCAATGCAGGTGTAAAGTTCGTCTTTATCGACGAACGCGTCAAGGACAAGGAGAAGCGCAGAGTTGAGTATCTGTATGCCGGCGGTCTGACAGACTTCGTGAAGTATCTCAATAAGGATAAGAATCCCATTACCGAGCCTATCGTTTTCGAAGCCCGTAAGGATGATACCCTTGTTCGTGTCGCCATGCAGTATACGGATTCCTATACAGAAAATGTGTTCTCCTTCGTAAACAATGTTCCTACCGGAGAAGGCGGAACTCATGAGACCGGTTTCAAGACTGCTATAACCAAGGCGTTCAATGATTACGCACGCCGCGTAGGCATACTTAAGGATAAGGACAACAACCTTTCCGGCGACGACTTCCGCGAAGGCCTTACCGCTGTTGTATACGCAGGTGTACGTCAGCCTCAGTTTGAAGGACAGACCAAGGGCAAGCTTGGAAATACCGAAGTACGCCCCATCTTCGAAGCCGTATGTACCGAGCAGCTGAGTATTTTCCTTGATGACCTGAAACATCAGGAGACCGCTGCACGTATCGTTGAGAAGGCTGTAAAAGCTGCTAAGGTTCGCGAAGCAGCCCGAAAGGCCCGTGATGTTGCAAGGCAGAAGAACCAGCTTGAAGCGGCTCCGCTTGTCGGCAAACTTTCAAGCTGCACCGGACGCAATCCTGCCGAGAATGAATTGTTTATCGTTGAGGGTGATTCTGCAGGCGGCAGTGCAAAGCAGGGACGTGACCGCCGTTTCCAGGCAATACTCCCCCTGCGCGGCAAGCCCCTCAATGCGGAAAAGAAGCGCCTTGACCAGGTGCTGGCAAACGAAGAATTCCGTTCCATCATCACTGCGCTGGGCACCGGTATCGGTGAGGATTTCAATATCAGAAACCTCAAGTACAACAGGGTCATTATCCTTTCCGATGCTGACCAGGACGGTGCTCACATCCGTGCCATACTGCTGACCTTCTTCTTCCGCTACATGAAGGAGCTCATTACCGAAGGTCACGTATACATCGGAATGCCTCCCCTTTACAAGGTGCAGAAGGGATCCAATGTGATCTATTGCTACAGCGATAATGATCTGCCCGCAGCCATCAAGAAGGTGGGACGCGGCTATACTTTGCAGCGCTATAAGGGTCTTGGTGAAATGAATCCCGAACAGCTCTGGGAGACTACCATGAATCCCGACGGCCGCCGCATGATGAAGGTAGATATAGAAGATTTCAGTGAGGCGGACAGACGCATTACCATACTCATGGGTGACAAGGTCGAACCCCGTCGCGAGTATATCAGCGAATATGCCAATTTCAACAAAGAAGACAATTTCGTGCCCGTAAACGGACAGGAGTAATGACATGGCAAGGAAAAAGAATGACGACAGAATAGTATTCAGCGAGGAGATAATTATCAGAAACATGGAGGATGTGCTCCATGATTCGATGATCCCCTACTCTGAGCATGTCATAATGGAGCGCGCCCTGCCCCGGGTAGAGGACGGTCTCAAACCGGTTCAGCGCCGCATACTTTACACCATGCATGAACTGGGCAATACTGCCGATAAGCCCCACAGAAAGTGTGCACGTATCGTCGGAGACTGCCTCGGTAAATTCCATCCCCATGGTGATTCTTCCGTTTATGATGCGCTTGCGCGTATGGCACAGCCTTTCGTAATGCGTGCGCCTCTTGTAGACGGTCACGGCAACTTCGGCTCCATAGACGGTGACAGCCCTGCGGCGATGCGATATACCGAAGCAAGGATGACTGAACTGGCATCCCTTTTGCTGAAAGATCTTGATAAAGACACCGTAAGCTTCCGTCTGAACTTCGACGACACTCAGAAGGAGCCTGATCTCCTGCCCGGTCATTTCCCCAATTTGCTGGTAAACGGTGCAAACGGTATTGCGGTAGGTCTTGCTACAAGCATTCCGCCTCATAATCTGGGGGAAACAATCGATGCCGCCATTGCTCAGATAGATAAGCCTTCCATCTCGACTCTTGAACTGATGGAGCATCTGAAAGCGCCCGATTTCCCCACAGGCGGCATTCTTGCAGCCGATGAAGAGCTTATTAGCGCATATGAGACGGGCCGCGGTAAGCTGCAGGTACGTGCTAAGCTGCATATTGAGGACAGCACTTCCGGAAGAAAGCTTATTGTAATAACCGAGATACCTTATCAGGTAAACAAGGCTTCCATGCTGGAAAAGATCCTTCATGTAAGTGAAGAGAAAAAGGGTCTGTTCTCCGGAATATATGATATCCGCGATGAATCTGACCGAATGGGCATGCGGGCGGTTATTGAAGTCAAGAAGGATGTCGATACCGACAAACTCCTGAATGCTCTTTATAAATACACCGATCTGCAGACTACCTTCGGCGTGAATATGGTTGCTATTGCTGAAGGCAAGCCTGTACAGATGGGCATTAAGGCGATACTGGGGCATTTCATTAATCATCAGAAGAATGTCGTGACGCGTCGTACGCGCTACGAATTGCAGCAGGCAGAAGCCAGAGCCCATGTTCTCGAAGGACTCATTGTTGCGGTAGATAATCTCGATGAAGTAATTGCCCTTATCCGAGGCAGTAAGAATCCCAAGGAAGCACGCGCCAAACTGATGGAGAGGTTTGCGCTTACCGAGATACAGGCGCAGGCAATTCTCGATATGCGTCTGCAGAGGCTTACCAATCTCGAGATAATTACTCTGCGCAAGGAATATGCCGATCTGCAGAAGCTTATTGCGGGGCTTAAGGCAATACTTGCCAGCGAAAAGAAGCTCATGAACGTTATTAAGAGCGAATTGAGTGAGATCCGCGAAAGGTTTGCGGACGCACGCCGTACGGAACTGGTTGATTCTTTCGAAGAGATCGTTATCGAGCAGGAAAAGCCCGTTGCGGATGAAGCTGTAGTGTTCTGCACCCGCGCCGGTTTTGTGAAGCGTATGCCTCCCAAGACATTTGAAAAGGCGGAAATGCAGGATGCTCCCGAACGTATTCTCCCCTGCCTTACTGACGAGAAACTGCTGTTTATTACCGACCTGGGCAACTGTTACCCTGTTGCGGTATCGCAGATTCCCGAATGCAGACCCCGTGACCGTGGTCTCGCATTGGGAGGACTTCTTGCCGGTCTTGAGAAAAACGAAAAGCTTATTACCGTTATCCACCCCGGTGATTACAGCGGAGAATTGCTGTATGCAACCGCCAATGGCTTGGTAAAACGTACTCTTAAGAGCGAACTTAATGTGAGAAAGGGACGCTTTGCCTGTATTGGTCTCAAGGGTGATGATAAGCTTATCGCAGTTACCGATCCTCAGGGATTCGAAAGCGTACTGCTCGTATCCGAACAGGGTATGGCAATACATTTTGCTGTCGAAGAGATATCTCAGATCGGCCGTACTGCTGCAGGCGTCAAGGGTATGACGCTGTCTGCAGGCGATAAGGTTGCGTTCTGCTTTACGCATAACAGCGAAGGCGAGATAATAATGGCAAGTGATATGGGCTATCTCAAGCGCTGTCTGCTGATCGATTTTGACAGGCAGGCCCGCGGCGGCAAGGGACTTAAGGCATTTAATTTCCTTAAGAACGGCGGAAACGGAAAGACTGTTACCGGCGCTCTCATAGTAACCGATCCTTATGATTTTGAAATCGTACAGAAGAGCGGTACTGCGTCCAAATTCGGTACCGATATGCTTCAGATTGAGAATCGTTCCGGACGCGGACAGGCATATGCTGTAGTAGTCATGGACGATACGGTTGTAGGTCTGCGAAAGGTATAATCGAATAAACGGTATTAAAACACCTCCGCTTGAATATTATTCTGCGGAGGTGTTTCTTATGGTGAGATTTAGGGTCATAAAAGGCGGTACGGTATTGCTTGCTGTGGCCGTTGTCGTGTTGGCTGTAGTAGTTGGTATTATAATTGCTTCAAGCCTGCGCAGCGGCAGAGAATCCGAACCTGCGGCAGTACAGGTGTTTTCCGATAACGGGAGTGCATTGATACCTGTACCGATAGATGGCGAAAACGAGCATACAGACAGCGTTGTTGCCATTCCCGGTGAAATCGTGTCCGAGATAATAAAAAATGCAAATGGAAAAAGCATACTGATATATCATACGCATACTCATGAGGCATACTCACCTTCCTATGATGGCGAATATGAAGCACTGGAGGCATGGCGTACGGGCGATAACGAACATAATATAGTAAGGGTAGGAAAAGAATTGGCCGCGCTTCTTGAAAAGCGCGGCTTTGAGGTAGTGCATGACACTACGGACCATGAACTGAATGATCTGTCTACCGCTTATGAACGATCGCTCAGTACACTGGAAGACAGAAATAATGAAGATTATGACCTGTATATTGATTTGCATAGAGATGCCTACACAGAAGGTGCGCAGCTTACATGCTCGTATGCAGGCAATAATTCGGCTAAATTGATGGTGCTTGTAGGCCGAGGCGTTGATTTTGAGGTCAAACCGCATTTTGAAGAGAACTACCGGCTTGCCTGCGAGGTCACTGATGCAGTGAATTCAATATGCCCGGGTATGTGTCGCGATGTAATGGTAAAAACAGGAAGATACAATCAGCATATTTCTGAAAATTCACTGCTTATAGAAGTTGGAAACAATATGAATACGCTTGATGAAGCATTGAAATCTCTGCCTGCACTTGCAGATGCCATATATCACGTATTAAATGAAGAGTCTGATGATGCCGGCATAATTGCGGTTTCGTATGATACAAAATAATATCAGAACATGGAAAGCTGCTGAGAGGACTGGCATATAACGTCGAGTTTTATGTCCGATCCTGAGTTAAGCAGCTTTTTTGCTGCAGATGTATCATTGAGCCAGGCATCATGTTCGTATATTATGAGCGGCATACGGCTGTGTATATCGGCGTAAGTACCAAATGCATCTCTGGTCAGTATGGTAAATTCAGGTAGGCCGGCAGTATTATACCTGAAAAGACCTGCCAGATTAAGCATTTCTCCATTAGGATCAGCAAAAAAGAACTTTTCATTACGGCTGTTCCATTCATAATAGCCTGCAGCAGGAACCAGGCATCGCATATAATTAAGGCTGTGACTGAACATTGGCTTTATATCCGCTGTTTCGCTGCGTGCATTTATGATAAGTCTTCCGTTGTACTTGAAGCCCCAATTCATGGCTGTGTATTGTACGATACTACTTTTTGTGTATGCTACGGGAGCGAGATCTCCCGGATAAATATCGCCGTCACTTCTTGGGATTATCAATTTGTCTCCGATAATATTGGCGTTTGCCTCGTTAATTATCTCTCGAAATCGTATGTTTTCGACTTCTGTTCCGGTAGAGTATCTGCCGCACAACGACGATTCCCCCTTTTTGAATTGTGATAATAAATAGATGAATGTACAATAAGTATTGCGCGTGTACAAATTATAATGTACAATAATACTTGAGTGAACGATATATATCAGGAGTGTACGATAATGCACAGGAAGCGCATCATAATAGCGGACATAAGCAGGAATTATATGGATAATCTGACAGCATATTTCACTCAGCGGAATATTGATGTCATTTATACCTGCAGCAGCGGCATAGAGCTTGTTGAGACCGTAAAGTCAGCATCGCCTGACGCAGTTATAATGAATCTGATTCTGAAAGACCTTGACGGTATCAATGTACTGAAAAGACTTGGATCCGTAACAGGCAAGATTCCGTTTATAATATGCACGGAACTGTACAACGAGACAACGATACGCCTTGCGCAGAGACATGGTGCGCGCGAATATTTCTGTAAGCCTGCGCTGCCTGAAGCTATTTACGATTTTTTGTGTGAATGTACCGAATTTCACGATGAAAGCCTTATATCGGATATCAGCGATGCATTTTCACCGGATTCATATCTTGCGGAAAGACTTGCAGGTCTTGGAATATCTACATGCTGCAACGGCTATTCAATGATAATCAGTGCGGTCAAGAACATAATCAAGGAACCTGCTCTTACGAACGGGATAACAAAGCGTCTCTATCCCCTGCTTGCGGAAAGTTATCATACCACGAGCAGCAATGTAGAGCGAAACATACGCAGCGCAATACAGTCTGCATTCAAACGGGGTTCTTTCAATACATACAGCCATGCTCCGACAAATAAGGAGCTCATTCTTGAACTCTCCAGAGAAGCCAGCGGGAACATATCATTAATATAAGCCGAGTGCCGGCGATAGTCAATGATTCATAAGAATTTTTCACACATTGTTGCAAAACAGCGTGAGCATGCTATAATATTCAAAAAAGCATGAGAGGTGTTAATATGCTTTCTGAACATATCCTGTATTATACACAGCCTGCTGAAGTCTGGACCGAAGCGCTGCCCCTTGGTAACGGACGAATCGGCGCAATGGTCTTCGGTGGTGTTTCAAGCGAAAGATTTGCTTTGAATGAGGACTCTCTCTGGTCCGGTATTCCGTTTGAGCCTGAAAAGAAAGATGCACCTGCTGCGCTTGCACGTGTCCGTGAACTGATGGATGCCGGTGACTTTAATGAAGCACAGAAGGTCATTGAACAGGAGATAAACAGCAAGGACTCCGAGGCATATATGCCTCTCGGTGATATTATTATCGAGCGCGATGTGCCGGAATATACGGATTACATGCGCAGTCTTGATATAGCTAACGGCGTGCATAAGACCGAGTATACTGCAGCCGGTATAAAGCATATCATTACTTCTTATATCGTTGCACCTGATCCCCAGGCATTGGTGATCGACCATACGGCAGATATTCCCGGAAGTGTCAGCTTTTCCCTCAAGCTTACCAGCCAGCTGAAGTATGCGATAACTGTCCGTGAAGGCAGGCTTGCTATGGAAACGGAATGTCCCGGTCATGCCTGCACAGACGATTCCGTGGATTATAAAAAGGGTCTCTATTATTATGACGAACCCGAGAAACGAGGTATCCGTGCGCTTACTCAGGTAGTAATTGAGACCTTCGGCGGCGAAGTAACTGTGACTGAAGCAGGTATAAATGTTGCCGGCGCAGACAGAGCTGTAGTCAAGATGTGTGTACGCACAAGTTTTGCCGGCGCAAAGAGACATCCCTTCATGGATGGCCTTGATTATGAGGCTGATAGTGATCGCGATGCCGAAGCACTGGAGTGCATTACTGCAGGCGAACTTTTTGACATGCATATAGAAGACTTCGCCGGATACATGGAAAGAGTCGATTTTGTTCTTGATGGAGATTCGGCAGATCTTCCTACCGACAAGCGTCTTGAAGCATTTGCAGAAAGCAAAAATGATAAGCGACTGTACGAACTGCTGTTTAACTATGGTCGTTATCTCACAGTTGCAGGTTCCAGACCCGGTACTCAGGCCATGAACCTTCAGGGCATCTGGAATGAACATATCGCTCCGCCGTGGCGCAGTAATTATACGGTAAATATCAATACCGAGATGAATTACTACCCCACCGAGATAACCAATCTTTCTGAAATGCACTTCCCCATGTTTGATCTTATCGAGAAAATGTGCGAAAGCGGCAAGGCTACCGCGAAGGAATTCTACGGAATGAGCGGCAGCGCATGCAATCACAATACCGATCTTTGGGGAATGACAACTCCTGTCAGCAAGAAAAAACCCGGCAGTGCCGTTTGGGCTTTCTGGCCTATGGCCCTTCCCTGGATGTGCAGGGACATGTATGATCATTATCTCTACACGCTTGATAAGGACTTCCTGAGCGAACGAGCCCTTCCTGTATATCGTGAAGCTGTGCGTTTCTGCCTTGATTTCATGGTAAAGGATGAAAACGGCTATCTCGCAATGTACCCTGCAACCTCTCCCGAAAACTGCTTTATCTACGATGGACAGGTATGCGCTGTTGCAAAATCTTCCACCTGCAATAATGCGCTTGTAAGAGAACTGCTGCAGCAGTATCTCTCTATTGTAGATATTCTCGGTATCGATGATGGTGAGTTGAAGGATGCGGCAGCAAAGGCACTTCCCCTCGTAAGACCCTACGAATTCGGAACGCATGGTCAGATACTTGAATGGGACAGAGAATATGAAGAGCGTGAACCTCATCACAGGCACACTTCCCATCTGGTAGGCCTGTATCCCGGTCACGATATTTCTCCCGAACGTACTCCTGCGCTCGCAGACGGCGCAAAGCGCACGCTTGAACTGCGCGGTGATGATGGTACCGGCTGGAGCCTTGGCTGGAAGATATGCTTCTGGGCAAGGCTGAACGATGGCGACCATGCATTGAGGCTTTTGAAGAATCAGCTGAGGCTTGTCCGTCAGAACTCCTTCGCATACGCAAAGGGCGGCGGAACATATCCCAACATGTTTGATGCCCATCCCCCGTTCCAGATCGACGGCAACTTCGGTTCCTGCGCAGGCATTGCCGAGATGTTCCTGCATAATATGCCCGGTGAAGTAATACTCCTGCCCGCTCTGCCGTCCGAATGGTCTGACGGACATATAACCGGCCTTAAAGCTATGGGCAACATCACAGTCAGCATCTGGTTCGAAGGCGGCAAGCTCAAGAAGGCAATTCTTGAAGTTCCTGAAAAAACTGTCCTGCCTGTTAATGTGATTTATAACGGCGAAGTGATACGCGTTATAGAAAAGGCAGATACGGTAATTATCGAATAAATACATAAAAACGGTATGCGGCGCAAATTACGTCGCATACCGTTTTTTTATTCAAGACCGAGAAGATGGCGTGCATGCTTGATGCTGGTATCGGAATCGTCTCCGTCTCCGATGAGGCGGGAAATTTCCATTACACGTCCTTCGTCATCAAGGCGGCGCACATTGGAGCCTGTACGTTCGCCTACAACGGTTTTTTCAACCATGAAATGCACATCGCCCAATGCTGCTATCTGCGGCAAATGTGTTACGCATAGTACCTGATGCTTTCCGGCGATCAGCTTCATTTTTTCACCGACAGCCTGAGCCATACGTCCGGATACACCGGTATCGATCTCATCGAATACCATCGAATCAACACCGCCGGCGTCTATGGCTATTGCTTTCAATGCAAGCATTATGCGGGAAAGTTCGCCGCCGGATGCTACAGAAGCCATGGGCTTGAGCGGCTCGCCTGGGTTTGCAGAGATAAGGAATTCGATATCATCGGCACCCGTGGCAGAAGCTTTATCGGGCTCAAGACGCACCTGGAAACGGGTGCGTGCCATTCCGAGATCAGCAAGCTGTTTCTGTACTTCAGAAGCCATCCATTCAGAAATACGCTTGCGTGATTCAGTAAGCCTGGCGCATTCTTCCTTGAGTTTTTCATCGACCTTTGCAAATCTTGCTTTGAGACCTGCGCCGGTTTCGTCGCTTTTGCGCAACTCATCCAGCTGTTTCATTGCGTTTTCACAAAAGTCCATTACTTCATCAAGTGTTGAACCGTATTTTCTTTCAAGTCTGCGAATCTTGTCAAGGCGTTCGTAAACCTTGTCTGCTGTTGCGGGATCATACTCCATGCTTTCGGAAAGATTCCTCAGCTCGTATGCTATATCCTGCACAGCATAGAAGGCATCTCTCACCCTGCCCGATATTGTTTCGATACGATCGTCAAGCTTGGAGATGCTGTCAAGAGAGCGCACGGCGCTGTCCAGTTGCTCCTGTGCACCGGGCATTCTGGAATCTCCGCCGTACACCATGGAATATGCGCTTTCGACAGCCGACTTGATTTTCTCTGCGTTTTCGTAGAAACGCGCTCGTCGTTCAAGTTTTTCCTCTTCGCCTCTGCGCAGTCTGAGGGCGCCTATTTCCCCTGTCTGGAATTCCAGCATATCTATAAGGCGTTCACGTTCTGCAGCCTGTGAGGTGACTTTGCGGTATTCTGAGGCGATATTGGCGCGTTCGGCATGCAATGCGGAGACATTGTTGATTGTGATGATGTGCTCGTCATCGCCGAATGCGTCAAGGAATTCTCTGTGTCTAAGCGGATTAATAAGAGCCTGATGCTCATGCTGACCGTGAATATCTACAAGCATGGAAGTCAGCTGACGGAGCGTTGAAAGCGGAACAACGATGCCCGAGATGCGGCAGATATTGCGTCCGTTAGAACGAAGTTCACGCGAGACGGCGATCAGATCTTCATCCGCCTCAGCGCCGAGATCATGTGCAAATTCTTTTGCGCGGACATTTCCGGAAATGTCAAACAGAGCCTGCACCATAGCTCTGTCTGCGCCCGTACGGATCATGTCCCTGTCTGCGCGCCCGCCAAGAGCCATATTGAGGCTGTCCACGACGATTGATTTGCCTGCGCCGGTTTCTCCGGTCAGCACATTGAATCCCCGACCAAATTCCAATGTCAGGGATTCAATAAGTGCGATATTCTGAATACAGAGTTCTATAAGCATTATTTCTTGATAAGTGCGTCAAAGCGCTGCAGAAGACTTTCGACAACAGATTCGGAGCGTGCAATGATAAGGATGGTATTATCGCCCGCAATGGTTCCGAGAATTTCGGGCCATTTCATAGAATCGATAGCTTCGCCGGCTGCAGAACCTGATGCGGAGATGGTTTTAATAACTATGAGATTATTTGCAGCCTCTATAGACAGTACGGATTCGGAAAGAATGCGTATAAAACGATCATTCATGCCTTTTTCGGCACGTTCAACAGTAGCGTACTTATACTTGCCTCCATCGGCAAGTACCTTGAGCAGGCGCAGTTCCTTGATGTCACGGGAAACTGTAGCCTGAGTGACCTTTATATTACGCCTTTTGAGCTCTTCAGCCAGTTCTTCCTGGGTTTCGATGTCTTTGTTCTCAATTATCTCAAGTATGATGTTATGACGCATGCTTTTCATCGAAAATCCTCCTATATATCAAACCTTGTATGGTGAAATCTTATGATCAATGAGTCCACTCGGACAGTTTATTTCTGAGAATTTCAAAGTAATTACGCTTATGCATCCTGATGAATTTAGCGGTCTTCTTGCCTCTAACGATGGTGAAGCCCGGATAGGTTCCGGTAAAATCATAGGTATGTCTGCCGTCAAATACTGCACAGGCAGCGCTCGGCTTATCGATTACTTTAAGGCTTATTGCTTCATCCGCGGAAGCTACTACGGGACGGGAATTCATTGTATGAGGGCATACAGGGGTCATTACAAAGCAGTCCATTCCCGGGGCAACGATGGGACCGCCTGCGGAAAGAGAATAAGCAGTGGAGCCGGTAGAGCTTGCAATGATAAGACCGTCTCCGGAGATTCTGTCTATCATTGTTCCGTTGGCACTGGTTTCGACGGTGAAAATGCCCGTAGAAGCATTCTTGCGCGATATTACTATCTCGTTGAGCGCAAAAAAACGCTCCTCCGCGCCTTCTATGGTCATTGTCATGCGCTCATCATACCAGAAATCGCCTTTGAAGATACGCGCAAGGTCTGCTTCGAGATCTTCGGGCTCTGTTTCGGTAAGAAAACCAAGACGACCGAGATTTATACCCAGCATTGGGATGCCGTAAGGAACAGCGTAATCAAGCGCAGAAAGCAGAGTGCCGTCACCACCGAGTACAAACAGAATATCACACTGGGGATCACAACCAACAGGCAGCGTCTCACAATCGAGAAAAGCTGCCAGTTTGTCATCAGCACATATTGCACAGCCGTAACCGTGCAGCAGATCAGCAAGACGACGCGCAATAAGCAGGCCACTTACCTTAGTATAATTCCAGACAATGCCTGCCTTGCTGATATTCAATATAATCACCTCTTATTTATATTTATACCATAATATACGGAAGTTACAAGGGCTATTTTGACGATTTAAGAATTTTGTCACAAAGTACCTTGTTTGCAATATTCAGGACACTATTTGTTCTGAACATTCCCGTAAAAAACTCGAAAGGCGCGCACCTATTATGGCACGCGCCCGACTATTTAATTAGTGTTTGAGATAATGTTCTTTGATGCGGGCAGCTATGGAAGCCATATCAAGACCGCATTCCTTGATCTGTTCTGCTCGTGAAGCATGCTTGATAAATCTATCAGGCACGCCGATGTTTATTATTTCATAGGAACCGTTCAGTTCACCGGCAAGCCCTTCACCAAAGCCACCCATTATATTGTTTTCTTCAAGGGTGACAACAAGCTTTTTGCCTGCACAGATCTCTTTTATAAGCGCCGAGTCCATAGGCTTGACAAACATCGCATCAACGACAGCAGCGGAGATACCAGAACCATGCAATTCCATGCTTACCATCAATGCCGTCTGCACCATTGTTCCTGTGGCGAAAATGACTATGTCATCTCCGTTCATCAGTACTTCCCATTTGCCGGGAATTATAGGTGCGTCATCATCAAGTCCGGAACCGAGATCTATACATTCGCGAGGATAGCGTATCGCAAGAGGCGCATCATAATTGACGCTCCACTCAATAAGCTTCTTCAATGTGCGGATATCTTTCGGTGCGGCAATCGTCATATTGGGTATGGAACGAAGATAACTAAGATCCATGACGCCGTTATGAGTTGCGCCGTCGGCACCTACGAGACCTGCTCTGTCAAGCAGGAACGTAACGGGCAGTTTGTTCAGACAGACATCGTTGGATATCTGATCGTATGCACGCTGGAGGAACGTTGAATATATCGCAACATAAGGCTTAAGACCGGCAGCGGCAAGTCCTCCGGCCATAGTCACAGCATGCTCTTCTGCAATGCCTACATCAAAGAAACGTCGGGGATATTTCTTTTCGAAAACGCTGAAACCTGTGCCTATCGGCATAGCAGCAGTTATAGCACAGATACGATCGTCCTTTCCCGCAATTTCGCAAAGTGCTTCGGCTATATGGACACCACAGCCTTTTTCGGATTTTGCAAGGAACTTTCCTGTTGAAACATCAAAAGGTGCGGGTCCATGAAAACGGTCAGGCTCTTTTTCTGCAGGAGTATATCCCCTGCCCTTTTCAGTCAGAGCATGAATTATTACAGGACCACCGATTTCCTTAGCAAGCTTGATTGCACGAATAAGCCGTCTTACATTATGTCCATCTACTGTGCCGATATACTTGAATCCCATCGCTTCGAAAAGATTCTGGCTTATGAATACAGCCTTTATCACGTCGTGAATCTTTTCTGCGGTTCTGTATACAGGCTTGCCTATAAAGGGGATCTTCAGAAGTATATTTCTGATTTTTGTTTTGAAGCCGCGATACACTCTCGACTGGCGCATTCTGGTCAAATGCATGGAAAGAGCGCCTACATTGCGCGATATAGACATCTCGTTATCGTTTATGACAACTATAATGTCTGTTCCGCTGTCACCGGCATCATTGAGCGCTTCATAGCTCATTCCGCCGGTGAGCGCACCATCGCCAATTACGGCAACTACAGTCTCATTTGTACCACGCAGATCACGCGCGCGGCAATATCCGAGAGCAGCAGAAATAGAGGTAGATGCATGTCCCGAGGTAAAAGCATCTGTCTCACATTCGTCCATAGAAGGAAAACCGCACACACCGTTTTTCTTTCTGAGAGATGCAAATTTAGAATATCTTCCTGTAAGCAGCTTATGCGCATAAGCCTGATGCCCTACATCGAAAATCACGCGGTCATTAGGGTAATTAAGCACATAATCTACCGCCAGGGTCAATTCAACTGAACCGAGATTGGAGGAAAGATGGCCTCCGTTTCTTGATACGGTATCAATTATTTCTTCACGGATCTCTTTTGCCAGTGCGTTCAGTTCGGAATAATTCAGTTTTTTTATATCGTCAGGAGTTCTTATGTCTTTCAGCATTTGTAATCACTTACTTTTTTCTGCCGAGCATGCTGTTTACAAGCTCAACAAAGAATATTGCTTTATCACCAAACATGGACAGCGCTTCAAGGGCCTCGGCATGTTTCGTCTCTACCAGTTTGCGAGTGCCTTCCACACCATACTGAGAAATGCAGGTGAGTTTACCGGCTTCTGCGTCCTTACCGATGGTCTTACCCATTTCCTCGGTGGTGCCTTCTACATCCAGCAGATCATCGGCAGCCTGGAACATTTTTCCGAATGCTTCACCATATCGGGTGAGCGCATCTATAGCGGTTCCGTTTGCGCCTGCAATGAGTGCGGCAGCACGCAGAGGATGCATGAACATACGCGCAGTTTTATTGATGTGAATGTAGTCAAGCTGCTCAACGCCGGCAACATTTTCTCTTTCACAATAGAGATCCATGCACTGACCGCCAACCATACCTCTTGCGCCGGCACCTTCAGCAACTTCACGCATTGCGGCTATCAGCTGCCAGTGGTTACTGTCAGCGCGAAGGGATGCGTTGAGCATAACTTCGAACGCATTATTCAGAAGACCGTCGCCGGCAAGAATTGCCTGGCCTTCACCATATACCACGTGGTTTGTAGGTCTGCCGCGACGCAGAGTATCATTATCCATACCGGGCAGATCATCGTGTATCAGAGAGTAGGTATGGATCATCTCTACAGCGCAGCCGAAGTCAACAGCGATATCCATGTTGCCGCCAAGCATATCAACTGCAGCCATAAGCATGGCAGGACGCAGGCGCTTTCCGCCTGCTACCAGACTGTAGCGCATGGCGTTATTTACAAGCCAAGGACGTCCGCCGTTTTCGAATTCGCCTTCGCTCATCTCGGGCACGAGTTCTTCCAGTCTGCTGTTTATAATTGCAGCGTATTCCTTGAGTGTTTTCATATTTCCTCCCCGGCGTCAAACGCCTTTGCTCCGGTAGTGGTAAGTTCCCTAATGCGGGCATCACTGTCATTCAGTAACTTCTTAAGCTTTTCTGTAAGCTTCATTCCGCGTTCAAAAGCCTTGAATGATTCTTCAAGGGGCATTTCTCCCCTTTCGAGCTGTTCGACTATAAGCTCGAGTTCGCGGATTCCATCTTCATACGTGAATTTATTTGCCATTAGCAGTCTCCTCCGCGATAGTTGCATATTTAGAACCGTCAGCCATTATTATCTCAATGCTGTCATTAGGTTTCAGTGTTTCTGAGCGGGTAGCAAAGGTTTTTCCTTTGCGAATTGCGGCATAACCTCTGTTGAGTATGCTTTCCGGGCTTACTGCCTTCAAAGTACGTTCCAACTCAGAAAATGCAGCCTGCTTTCTTTCCAATACTCTTGAAATATTGGTATACAAAGCATCTGCGGCCCTGTCGAACCTTTCTTCGCGATGAGAAATCAAACATGTATAAGGATCGCGCAAAGCTTTCGACATAAGCAATCTTTCAAGATTGGCTCTGCGAAGTTTTTGACCTGTCGTAAGAGATCTGGTGAGTCTGTAAGATAGTGCATCCAACTGTTCCATGATTTCTGATTTTACAGGTACGGCAAGTTCAGCTGCCATTGACGGGGTAGCTGCTCTTACATCGGCAACAAAATCCGAAATAGTGAAATCGATCTCATGACCTACACAGGATATCACGGGGATTCTTGAAGCAGCTATTGCACGTGCTACCTTCTCCTCGTTGAAAGGCCAGAGGTCCTCTATTGATCCGCCGCCCCTGCCAACAAGGAGCACTTCCGCTTCGCCGTTCTCATTGAGACGCTTGATAGCGCGTACGATTTCATCCGCAGCACCATCACCCTGAACGGAACATGGCGCAATCACTATGCCTACATCGGGATTCCTTCTGCGGGCTACGCGGATTATATCGCGCACTGCGGCGCCTGTTTTAGACGTCGCAATTCCAATGACTTTTGGATTGAATGGTATCTCGCGCTTACGGGATGCGTCAAAAAGGCCTTCTGCCATCAATTTCTGTTTGAGGGCTTCAAACTGCATGAAAAGATTGCCGGCGCCATGCTTGCGCATATCAGTAACATAAAGCTGGTAACTGCCGTCTCTCACAAAAAGTGAAGCAGATGCAGTGACAGTAACACGCATGCCGTCCTGAGGTCTGAAATCAAGGTTCATTGCATTTTGTCTGAACATAACGCACTGAACTCTGGCATTTGCATCCTTTAGGGCGAAATACCGGTGTCCGCTGATGTGCTGTTTATAGCCGGAAATCTCTCCGGTTACTTCAACACATCGCAAAAGCGGGTCACCTGAAAGCATGACCCGCACATATTCGTTCAATTCCGATACCGAGATCGGCAAACGAGAGGTATTCATTTTGTGCTTTCTGCAGCGATAATAGTATTCTTCATAAGCATCGCTACGGTCATGGGACCTACTCCTCCGGGCACAGGCGTAATCCAGCCTGCAACCTGAGATGCAGTATTATAGTCAACATCACCTGTTATTTTTCCGTCTTCACCACGATTGATGCCTACGTCTATAACAGCTGCGCCATCCTTAAGCATATCCGCGGTTATGAGTCCTTTGCGACCGGCTGCACATACAACGATATCAGCCCGTTTTACATGCTCTGACAGATTCCGGGTGCGGGAATGGCACATGGTTACAGTGCAGTTTTCCTGCTGAAGCAGCAATGCCATGGGCTTACCGACAATATTGGATCGGCCAACTACCACTGCTTCCATTCCGTTAAGAGGAACTTCGTATCGCTTAAGAAGTTCCATGCAGCCGGCAGGCGTGCAAGGAAGTATGCATTCACGACCGGTAAGCAGTTTTCCTGCATTTATTACATGAAAACCGTCGGCATCCTTTTCGGGAAGGATAGCATCAAGTACGGAATTTTCATCGATATGTTTGGGAAGCGGAAGCTGAACTAAAATAGCATGCACGGACTTATCGTTATTGAGATCATTTATGATGTCGATAACCTCAGACTGAGATATATCTTCCGGCAGCTTTACATATTTTGATTCGATTCCGACTTCTTCGCAGGCACGGCGCTTATTCCTTACATAAATTGCACTTGCAGGATTATCGCCTGCCATTACAACAGCAAGACAAGGAACAATGCCGTTTTCTTTAAGAACATCGGCACGAAGCTTCATCTCGGCTTTAATGCTTGTGGAAATAGCTTTTCCGTCAATAATTATCGCCATACAAATTCACCTCGGTGTCTTGATAATCAGATCTTATCGCTGCGGGAAATGCTGCCGAGCACACCATTGATAAAGGGAGCAGACTTTTCGCCGGAATATTCGGTTGCAAGATTCATTGCTTCCTTTACTACTACAGCTGCAGGGCTTTCCTTGGTGATAAGCTCATAAACAGCTATGCGCAGAATGGCAAGGTCGACCTTGTTGAGTCTGTCGAGAGACCAGCCGCGAGAGAATTCGGAAATAAGAGCATCGATTTTATCCTGTTCTGCTATTACACCTTCATACAGAGCGTTCATGAAGCTGTATTCAGCTTCTTCGCTGCTGACTTCAAGAAGGTTAAAACGGGTATCTTCGCCGCCATCTCCGCCAAGCTGCCATTCATATACGAGCTTCATTGCATGTGCGCGTGCTGTAGACCTGTTCATGTAAATACCTCATTTTCTATGTATTTAAGCAGATTTTATTGCGGAGGCACACAAAATACGCCACCGCAATAAAATCTGCATGGGATTATTCGGTTTCTTCGGGAGCCGATTCTTTATTTTCTTCTGAATCTTCCTCAGAGATCTCGGTCTCTTCAGTAGTTTCTTCAGAAGCAACATCATCGGCTTCGGTGATAATATCTTCTTCCTGAACGATAAGTGCATCCTCTGCGATGATGACTTCTTCTTCATTAGCGGGAGAAGCATCTGCAGATACTACGGGAACGACTTCTACTTCCTCGTAGGCAGCAGAATCGGCGCTTGTAAGAACATTCTTTACATCAACGGTAACACTGCGAACGTTGATTCCGCAGTTGCGTTCGATGTTTGTTTTGATAGCGCGCTGCATGTTCATCGTTACGGTAGGTACATGTACGCCGGATTCAACATCCATAGCAACGTTGACTTCAATGGCATCAGATGCTTCGACGATGGAGATAGAAATATCTTCAAGGCCCTTTACATTCTTGATTGCCTGACCTGCCATTTCACGTATTGCAGGCAGAGAAACGCGTACCTGACCCCCGTTATCGGAGCTGATGGTTATAAAGTTGTTCTTCCTCTTGCGGCTGGGAGTGATAACTACGGAAACATAAACACCGAGCAATATAATGAGCACACCAAGACCGGCGACAATAAGCCGCCAGAACAAGCCGGGCATATTGCTGCTGAGACCTTCAATAAGCATATCGATTATATCGATGCCGATTGAAAGAAGTGCCGTTGCTGCAACGATGATCAGAGTGATCAGCACGTAAAGATAAACCAATACTCTGTCCCAGAATCCGGTTTTCATAAGCCTGGCCTCCTCAATAACATGGTAAACATATCACTTAAAGGTCAAATGTATACACACATTATCAGGCGTTTTCGCCTTCTGCGGGGACCTCTGCTTCAGCTACTTCGGGCTCTTCTTCAACCTCGGGAAGTTCGATTTCGAATTCGAGTTCTTCCTCGGTGAATTCTTCGCTCTTGGTTTCTTCAGCAATCTCCTCAGCTGCAGCGGTTTCAATTTCGGCTTCTGCGCTTACAGACGCCTCTTCATCTGCAGATTTTTCAAGAAGCTTCTTCTGAGATTCGGAAAGTTCAGCAACAGCCTGATTCTCCTTATCAAAGCTTACGCCCTGAACATGGACATCTACGCTGAGCACATCAAGGCCGCTCATGGTCTCGATAGCCTTCTTGATGTTTTCCTGAATGCCGCGTGCAACATCGGGTACGGGAGAACCGTAATCAACAATAATGGTAACTTCTACCGCCACCTTATTATTATTGATATCAACCTTTACACCGCGGGTATAATTACGGGAAGACTTACGGGAAAGAATATCTGCAAAACTGGAATTGGGGTTAGTCATGCTGGCTACACCCTCAATTTCATTGGCTGCAAGACCTGCTATAGTAGCTACGACATCCGTCGCAAAGGAAACAGTACCTTCCGGATTATCATTGAGTCTGACTTCGGGCTGCTTATTCTCCATAAAGACATGCCTCCTCTCATATTATCTATATTATAACAGAAAATAATCATATAGGCAAATGTTTTACGTTTAATTTATCGGAATGATTTTTATATTCTCAGAATCGACATCTGTCTGAGTGACCACCAGTTCCTTTATTCGTGCCACGTCGGTCTCGCTTGCCTGCAATGCTGAAATCAGTATATTTATATATTCTGCGTTTGCGGCTACGGCGGCATCACTGTAGCCCCTCGCCTGCAAAATTCCGGCTATTGTGCTTTCTGTTTCAAGAAGCTTTAGGATTTCGAGCTTCTGTTTCTGTGCGCTTTCCTTTATTTCTTGCGAACTTGTTTCGTTCATTACTATTTCGTCCAGCTCATTCAGCTGCAGGCTTCTGAGTTGTTCATGTTCAAGGATAAAATCCTTGAGTGTATCTTTTTCAACATTTAAGTTAGCAGATGCGGTTAGCGCTCGGGCATCACTTTTATCTGATCTGTTTCTGTATGCTGACGGGGCCACAACAAGCGTACAAAGAGCTATAAAGCATATTCCGACAGAAAGATACATGATTTTTCTGATTTTAGTTTTCATAGTTATTCCCCCATTTCTATGATTTCTATACAAGATACGTCAACACCGGTTAGAGTATGCACTGCTTTTTGAAGTTCAAGATATGTATTCAAATTATCAGTACCTTCGGCCACTACCAGAATGCCGGTTATGCCGTCTTCTGTGGTATCGTTGATCATTACCTTTACTCTCCCTATTCCTTCTATCTTTCCAAGAATGTTCTCCATTCTTGTTTCAAAAGAAGCGGCCGAATTATTCTCGGGACGATCGGACATTACGATCAGCAGCGCTGCTGATAATAAAGCGATAAGTATAAAAATTTCTATTTTGCGCGCACCGTTGATCGTTCGCTTTATATTGCCTAAAAGTCCCATAGTCAGAATCACCTTTATTCAAAGATAGCGAAAATGCGTGTCAATGATTTCAATATGTACAATGCGGCACACATTCCGCTTATTGCAGAAATAATATCGCTGTATTTATTGTCGACAAATGTTGCCGTAAGCCTTGATATCGCAGCCAAAGTCATAAGTTCAATTACGGTGCTTTTCAGAGTATCAATATATATCACACCTTTTATCACCTGAAACTTGTCCCGGCCCCCGCAGTTGCTCCTATCAGTATCAATCCAAGTGTTACTGATGTGGCACTGATTACAATCATAAGCTTCAGAACTTCGGCTATTCTGTCGGCAGCCGATACCAGGCTGTTCTGACCTATAACTTTGGCGATTGCAACTGTTATTCTTAAGCCAATCAGATATGCGGTTGTTGACAGGAGCGGCGTAAAGCAGAATAATACCATGCTCAGAATACCGGTGACGCCTACTGCGCTTCTCACAAGCAAGACACTTGAAATGGCTGCATCCATCGTATCTGCTATGCCACTTCCGACCGCAGGAACAAGTTTATCTATTGCAAAGCGAGCAGTTTTTACTGAAGCGGCATCAAAACTCGCTCCGAGCATCCCCTGAACCTTTAATATCCCCGCAAATAACGCGAGCATCAGTCCTGCAGAAGTTTGAATCAGGCGCTTGATCAAAGAAAATATTGGCTCCAGGGTAAAATGAGCGCCTATACATTCTGCGCATACGCATACAGCAGCAATCATTATGAGATATAAGCCTGTGTCTCTTATCAGGGTAATCATCATGCTGCCCAGAAGAGTGGCCATAGGGGTCAGAATAGCAGCGGTCGATGTACCTCCGGCAATTGCCGACAGTGTTGTAATCACCGGAACGGCAGCCTCGGTAAAATCTGCTATTCCTGTAATGGTATGTTCGGTGTTCTCGGCTGCTGTTCTGATCAAAGGAATAAGTACTGTTATACCGGTGCAGCTGCCTATCAATTCACCTATCGGTTTTAGATCAGGCATGATTTTCAATAAAAGTGTAGTAAACAGCATTGGCAGCAGAAATATCGTTATTGTATGAACTGTCTTATTGAGAAAGATTTGCTTTTGCTGCTTCCAAAGCCGGCTTATCTCAGTAAAACCGATCGAAACATCGCCTGATATGATCTCCGAGATGGTACCTTTCACATTCAACCCTGTACTTAAATTGTCAACAGCAATCTGAATTTCCGTAAGATCGATTTCAGACAGTATCTTTTCCGCTTCTTCGGCCTTACTTGATGTGAACAACATTAATATCATTATCAGCGCAGCAGCAACGTACTTTCTGATATGATTTCTGTGATCAGTGGTATCGACATGGCTGCGATAACCATCCGCATGACGAGCCGTATTCTTCCTGAAAGCGCGGTTTCGCCTGCATCTGTACAGATCTGAGAGGCAAATTCCGAAACGATCATTATTCCGCCCGCTCTTAACAGCAGATAAGAATGTTCTGAAGTCATGCCGGCAGCTTCTATTAATTGTAAAACAGCTCTTATTGTTGTCCTTATTTCGTCTATACATATCAGGAAGGCTGCTGTGCCGGCAGCTATAGCAACTACTATTCCGAATTCGGGCTTTAACTGCTTTAATATAAGACAGCATATTGCGGCAACGGTACAAATCAATGATGCATATATGGCATTCATATTTATTTGAGATTGAAGACGGAGCGAAGTTCGCCTAAGAATTCCTTGAGCAGCGACAACACCATCATAAGAACGATTATCAGGCCGGATAAGGCTGCGAGCATAGCGATATCTTCCCTGTCGGAGCGCTTCAATACCAAACATACCACTGAAGTGATAATGCCGACACCGGTTATTTTGAATACCATATCTATCTCCACGTTATTCCTCCGAGACGATCGAGAATCACTAAGCTATAAGCACAACCACAGTAACTCCGGCCAATGCCCCCAAAGAGGCGTACAATCGCTGCTTGTGAAGTCCGCTTACTCTTGCAGAATTTTCAAGCAACCCCAATTCTTTTATGGTGGTATCAAAGCATTTATTCTGCTCTTCGCGGGATGTCTTTCCCAATCTGAAGAAAAATCTGTCTAAAGTTTCACGATCGTAAGGTGTCAGACTGTCAAGCCTGCCGCCGCGGACCGTCTGTTTTTCACTTAGTTCCTTCCATGCCTCGGATACCGATTTATCATTCATCAATTCGCCTGTGGTCTTCATTATGTATCCTTCTGATTTGGAAAGAGCGGCCGATAACGGAATAAGACCTTCAAGCATATGAATACGCAGAATGTGAAGTGAATCCATTGTCTCAGCCAGGATATTTGAACGGCGCATATCTACTTTAGACAATGTACTTCCTGTAAATGCACAGGATGTAATTATAACTGCCGATAGCATTATCTTGAAAATGATGTTATCCATAAGATCTCCTTCCGCTATTTTCATACTTTCTAATTTCGCGTATTTCTCCGATACCCGGACCAAGCAGGATTCCGGTATCGAATGTTCCTTCTTCCAGAAGCATCCTGACACCATTGCGAAGGGAAGATATATCAAGAGAATCTCCGTGGGCACTTGCCATGATGCGTACGCCGCAACGAACTGCGTCATTTAAAGCAATAATGTCGTGCTCATCTCCTATTTCATCTGTCACTATTACATCAGGAGCGCAAGACCTTATTGCCATCAAAATAGCACGATGCTTTTCATATCCTGTTATTACGTCTGTGCGCGGACCCACGTCCATAGATGAGAAATTGCCTTCACAAGCAGCAATTTCTCCGCGTTCATCGATTATACATACATTATTGCCACCATACGATAATAAGCGTGCTGAATCGCGAAGCAGTGTCGTTTTACCCGCACCGGGCGGTGAAATAATTATGATTCCTTTTGAAGATTCTATTGCTTCTGATATTTTCAGAGCACATCCCTTTATTTCATGCGCAATACGGATATAAACTGAACTGATATCCTGAACCGAGCGTGGTCCGTGTTCTGAAAATCTTCCGCACACTCCCGCACGGCTTCCGTCAGGCAATGATATATACCCTTTGTCCAGTTCGTTTTGACGTGCGTATAAACTATGCCCCATTATTTTCAGCAGTACATCTTCGAATTGTTCGTGCGGAAAGATATCACCAAGCACATCTTCGTTCAGCAATTCGTATTGTATGGGTTTACAGCGTCTCAAGCGGATACCGGTAATGTTCTGACCGAATTCGACGGCTTTTGAACGTACTTTTTCAGGCAGGTATTTGAAATGCTCCATCCGGTTCTCCTTTCAAAATATATGTCATTTTAAACCGAGATATCCGCGTAAATATATTGATTTATTCTCATCTGATGTTATAATTATGCCAAGGAATTAACAAATCCAAGGAGGTAAGATACATGGCAAAGAAAATAGCTTTTATCGGAGCCGGCAGTTTCGGTTTCACTCGTTCTCTGGTACGTGACATCCTCACCTTCCCTGCTTTTGCCGATGCTACAATCGCACTTATGGACGTAAATCCCGAAAGGCTTGCCTACATAAAGCGTGCTGTTGACCACATCGTTGAGGAAGGCAAATATCCGGCGACCGTAATTGCCACTCTCGACCGCAAGGAAGCCCTTATTGATGCAGACGGCGTACTTTGCACCATTCTTGCCGGCGATGTTGATGTATGGCAGCATGATATCCTCATTCCCAAGAAGTATGGCGTAGATACCAATGTCGGCGATACCCGCGGCCCAAGCGGAATCTTCCGTTATCTGCGCACAATCAATCCCATGCTTGAAATTGCAGCCGATATTGATCGCTATTGCCCGAATGCCGTATTCCTCAACTATACCAATCCCATGGCTATGCTCTGCCGAACCGTGCAGGAGAAGTATCCCAAGATGATTACTTCCGGACTGTGCCATTCCGTACAGGGCACTGCCTCCATGCTTGCCAAGTGGATCGGCGCAGAGGAAGGCGAATATGAGTACACCTGCGCAGGCATCAACCATCAGGCGTTCTATACCGAATTCCTGGTAAACGGCAAGGATGCTTATCCGGCCATTCGCAAGGCGATCACCGAAAATGAGGAAGTATACAATTCTGAGATCGTTCGCAATGAGATGTTCCTCGCCCTGGGCTATTACGTAACCGAGTCCTCCGGACACAACAGTGAATACAACTGGTGGTTCCGCAAGAGGCAGGATCTCATTGAAAAGTACTGCCTGCCCGGCACCGGCTGGAATCCCGGCGAATACGCTTACATTCTCAATGAATACCGCAACCGCGAAAACACCTGGAAGGCCGACATTGAAAAATGGCTTGAAGAACCCTTTGACCTTACCCGCGGACATGAGTACGCAGCATCCATTTTCAATGCAATATTTGGCGATGGAACTCTCTATAAGTTCAACGGCAACGTTCGTAACTGGGGCCTCATCGACAATCTGCCCGAAGGCTGCTGCGTAGAGGTACCTGTACTGGCTTCCAAGCGCGGACTTGAGCCCATCCGTGTTGGCAATATGCCTCCCCAGTGTGCTCTGCTGACCGGTACTTCTGCCCAGATCGAAGAACTGGTAGTCAAGGGCAGTCTCGAAGGCAACAAGGAAATGATCTATCAGGCCATCTGTTACGATCCGCTTACCGCTGCTGTCCTCGGTCTCAGAGAGATCCGTGCAATGGTGGACGAAATGTTCGAAGCAAACAAGGAATGGCTTACTCAGTTCAAATAATATGCATAAAAAAGCGCCCGGAGACTTGTCTCCGGGCATTTTATTTTCACTGAAGTTTGTAATGAAACCGGCTTTATGCTATAATTATATGAGATTTACAAAAGGAGAGATGTCCCGTGTCCCGAAAGAGTTCTCATTACATCAGGCCGAAAAGCAACAAGCCTCTTTTTAGCAAGACCGATATAAAGTGGATGATAGGAATTGCGATTGTCATCGCTGTAATTGTCGCTGCTATAATCGTATATGCTCAACTGACAGACGAAACGCTGAGAATGAAGAACGGTAAAGTCGTTGGCGCAGAAGAAAACTGGATAATCGCAAATTCCGGAAAGAGCAATACTCCATCCTATATGAAGTATGCCGAATATGATTTTTCCGGCTATGCCGGCGAAGTTGTATCCGGAGGCGTCAGCTTTGACGAGAATGCCACCTGTGTTGAACTTTTCCCGGAAGATGATCGTTATGTCAGCGCATACATCTATGCATCCGGTAAGGATACTGATACTGTAGTGCGGAATGTTACCGGACAGATCGGCGCAGTTCTTACTGAAGGTTCTGTATATCCTGCCGAAGAGTTCAATGGCGGATATATCTTCTGGTACACAGCCAGAGAAGACCGAGTTATCGATGAAGAGACCGAAGAGAAAGAAAGCGTATACATCCAGGTATTCACCGCTTATCTGCCCGCTGACAATGAAGGTACTCTCATCGTAAGGGTAAATTACGAGTTTGATTCGCCAGAAAGCTTTGTTGATGCTGAGATCGGTTATGCAGAAACCGAAGCGCTTCTCAACGGACTGAGCTACTGATAAAAATAACCGATACCATGATGAATGGTATCGGTTATTTTTTTAATGTCTGCCGATGGTCTCGAGGTATCTTACGCAGGGCATTACCCAGTCGGTCTGGATAATATCAAATCCGCGTTTTACCAGCCATCCCCAACCTGCATCAGGATTGCCGGATACAGAGATATCATCGGTATGAGTGCCGGCAAGGATGCGCTTATGATTGAAGATGATAGAATTGGCCCAGGTAATAAGTCCCATATCATGCATCTTCTGGATGTATTCTTCGCTGCAGATAGGAGAATCATCGTCCTTAAACAGAGCTTCTACGCCCACAAAGCGCATCTTTCTCTTTTTGAGCATCTCGGACCATTCGTCAACTTCTTCCATGATGACCATGTAAGGAAGATCGGGTGCGACTTCCTCGACGCAGCGGAAATCTTCTTCTTTGGGATAATTCTTGATGAGCACCTGATCCTGCATGCCGTGTTCGCGTACCTTTGCAGCAATCTCTTCAGGCCACATCCAGAATTTGTCGATGTTGATATAGCACTTATCCTTGAAAAGTTCAAGGACTTCATCAAACTTGGGTACTTTATACTGAGTGTAGGTATGATCGGAATTTGCGAGGAAAAGTGCGTCAACTTCTGCAGTAGTCATGTCCTTTATGTATTTGGATGACTTAAGGAACATGGGTTCGGTACCGGGATGGAAAACATAAAGTGTACCGTCTGCACTGCGGGAAATGTCTATCTCCAGCATGTCCGCGCCCTGAAGAAGCGCAGCCTGATATCCGGGAATGCTGTTGCAGGGAATGTTTCCGCCTGCTACACCACGATGAGCAGCTACGATAGTCTTTTCCTTACAGGCCTTGATGAGACCAAATTCCATATTTACACCTCATTCGTCATTTAATAAGAGCGATTATAGTATCCCAGTTTTTTGCTGCCAGCACAACCAGCAGATGCGCCGGATAATACGCATAGAATACCCATTTGTTAAGCCTGATGCCGGTGCGCATTGGTATATAGATGAACGGGAGCGACAGCAATGCAAAGGTTTGGATGCCGTAAACAATGCCGAAAGTATTGTAACCAAATCCGGAAAGTCCCCAATACAGCATATATCCGGCTACAACCGGCAGCGAAATATACCATCTGTTAATGAAAGCATACATCAAAAGCATCAGGATTATTCCGCGCACACCATAGTCAAACCAGCTGTTATGCATGTAGACAGTTATCAGTATCAAAAACGTAACCAATAACTTCCGCTCTTTTAGGGTCCAGATTGCCACAACGCCGACAATCAGCGACAGCATTATGCTTGGATCTTTCCAGCTGTACAGATAATAATACCATATTGCCTTGATCGGCTGGTCATCAAAGGAATAGTATGTCATCATGGGCACTGTATGTTCCATTACATAAACATACAATGGCTGCACGATCAATGCAAGGATTACCAGTCTTTGCAAATACCTGCCGGGATTTCGGGTATAAACACATCCAACTGCTATGCAGTAAGCATATATCGGAAACGCAATTCTTCCTATGATTCGCATTACGCGATATTCAGGAAACACAACGGCGCCCAAGTGATCGATAAGCATCGTTATCATCGCGATAATCTTGATAAGATCCGTATCGGTGTTGAGACGCACTTCGTCGTGTCTGAACGGCCAATGACGTTCAAGCCAGCTCTGCTTTTTTGCAGACATTTATTGTTCGACCTCCGGAAAAAGGTTATTTCAGAAGTTTCTTGATACTATCGCGATCCAATATGCTGCTGAGCCGCTTTATGATCATTTCGTAAGATTCGATCGGATCATAATCATATGCACAGGTGCAATTGTCGCCGAATATGTTCTCGGATACATCGTAACGGGCGATTTCCCAACCGTACGTTTCTCCCCTCTTGTTCAATCTGCGATCGAAACCGGAGCAGGTAATATATGTGCTCATCTGCAGAGCCGTAACAGCACTTTCAAAGCCTTTCCCTGCAAAAGCTTTTCGCAGTTCAACTGAAAGCTGCTTTCCGCTTGAGATTAGCTCATAAAGTCTTCGCTCGGAATCCTTAACGAGGCCATCATCAACACGCGCATCAAAATCGTATCCGTTACGTCTGTAATTGGCAAGATGAGGATATATTTCCATGCTGACAAATGCGTATTTATTTTTGAACAGTTTGGCGTAAGCTATTTCGCGTGAAGCGGCAATTTCAGTACGCCATTCCCAGGGGCCGACAGTGTCTTCCTTAAACCAGTATTCATCGGGAGTTAGTTCTTCCACGGAAAACCCGGGAATACAGCTTCTGAAAAGAGGTATACAGCCAATTTCGTTTACGAGAGTTCGCAGTTCATCAGCACTTCTCAGAAACGGAAGTTTCATTTGAGTGCAGCCTTCGCGAGCATCAGGGAACCGACTGCACCTGCATTGTCACCCAATCCGGGAGAAACAATGTATTCATCTATATGCTCAGTTATTGCAGGAGCTGCAACGTAGCCGCCCAGCAATTCAAGAGTACGCTTACGCACCTTCGGGAACAGATGCTGCTGATGCATTACACCTCCGCCAAGGATTATCCTGCCGGGAGAGATAAGAACAATGGTATTCACGCACATCTGAGCAAGATACTCAGCCTCAATATCCCATGCGGCATGATCTTCGGGCAGTTCTTTTGCAGAAACACCCCAGCGCTTTTCTATAGCGGGACCTGCGGCCATACCTTCCAGGCAGCTGATGTGATAGGGACAGAATCCTTCGGGAGAGGGATCATCCTTATGAGGACGGATCATCATGTGTCCCATTTCAGGATGTATCATGCCATGATGCAGCTTGCCTTCAGCCAGCAGACCGCCACCGACGCCGGTGCCGATGGTGTAATATACTACTGTGCTGCAGCCTTTGCCGGCGCCGTGCTCAGCTTCGCCAAGCGCGGCCGCGTTTACATCGGTATCTATCTCAACAGGAACGCCGAGTGCCTTCTTAAATTCTGAAGTAATGGGATAATTACGCCAGTCAAGCTTGGGTGTAGTAGTTATATTGCCGAACTCGGGATCGTTCTTATCAAGGCACAGAGGTCCGAAGCAGCCTATGCCAAGCGCATCTATATCTCTCGTGCGGAAGAATTCGATAAGATTGCCCATGGTCTCTTCGGGCTTCAGAGTCGGAAAGCTTGCACGTTCGGAAATATTACCGTTTTCATCGCCGATAGCGCAAACCATCTTGGTTCCGCCGGCCTCAAGTGCTCCAAGTCTCACGTAATTGCCTCCTCTGTTTTCAGCGCATATCTTTTACGATCTGCTTCATCTCATCAAGACGTGCTTCCATATCGGCAACAAGCTTAAACTGAGTACGGCAGCGGTCAAGATTATGATTTTCACGATGGATGCGGAAATAGGTATCGCCAAGTATATGGTCAGTCAGGAAGCGTACGCCGCATTCCAGCGTCATAAGTACAGCACCGAGATGGAGAGTGTCGACTTCATTATCGGTAAGGCTCTTGCCGCAGGCGCTCATGAAGCCGCGGGCATATGCGGTATACAGTTCTACAGAGAAATTGACCTTGGAAAGATCCTTTTCGTCTTCAGCTCCGGTGGTAGCACCGAAACGTATGGAATCACCGAAGTCATTCGCTGCAAGACCGGGCATAACTGTATCAAGATCAATTACGCACAAAGGTTTGCGATTTTCGGCATCAAGAAGAACATTATTAAGCTTGGTATCATTGTGGGTAACGCGCAGAGGCAGTTCTCCCCTTGCAAGCATTCCGGTCATGGTGCCGGCGAGTTCTTCATGAGCCAGTGCAAATTCGATCTCAGCGGCGCAATCCTTTGCGCGGCCCATAGGATCGGCAGCGAGGGCTTCCTTGAAGATACGATATCTGTCGGGAGTATCATGGAAATGAGGAATGGTCTCGACAAGCACAGAGGCATCGAAGCCGGAAAGACGCTTCTGGAAATCGCCGAAAGCAACAGCGCTCATTTCAAAATCTGCTGCGGTCTCAACAGCATCAAGGCAGATGCTGTCCTCGATGAAGTTGTAAAGCCTCCAGTAGGTTTCATCAACATATGCATAAAGGCTGCCTTCTTTGGTATGAAGGGGCTTCAGAACATGACGCGGATCGGGATCGCGTTCGGAAAGGTATTCACCTACCAGGTGAATATTATTCATGAGTCCATCAACATTACGGAAGATATTATTGTTTATCTTCTGCAGAATGTAGCGCTTTTTATTGGTAACAGCAAGGAAGGTCTGATTGATATGACCGTTTCCGTAGGGCTCGACCGAAACAGGAGTGCCTTCTATCTCAAACAGTTCGAAGATTTCAGTCATGTTCATTATGTATTACCTCCAAAGCTTTTCGGGATATTTTCCTTCGTTATGCATTTCTTCAATGGCAGCGCGTACCTTGGGAAGGTCCTCACGATAGGTCATGCCAAACCACTTTTCATCGGTAGCAAGCACATGAACAGTAGCGGTATTATCCTGAATGCACATATTAGGAACCTGGGGCAGATAATATTCACACTTCAGGGGATTTACGGGAAGATTTTCGGTGAGGAAACCTGCGAAGCGATTACCAATCTCTTCGAGCATAGAGTGCGAGAAGCACCACATATTCATGGATACGATAGTTCCTGCAGGAATAAAGGTAAAGGTCTCTCCCTTATCTTCGGAGAATGCAGCGCCGCCTTCAGTCGCGACGATATGAGTACGCTCGGTAATGCCGGTAAGCATTCCTTCATCGGAAGTCACACATACGCCGCGGGAAACAGCACCATTTTCAGTGAGGGTATTTTCGACCTTATATCCGACCATCGCATGTTCATTCTGCGCAATATCGGAAGTAAGGAAATCATAAGCAGCCTTAAACGCACCGGCGCCATAGAAGTCATCTGCATTTATAACGCAGAAGGGACCGTCTATTACATCCTTTGCGCAAAGAACGGCATGTGCAGTGCCCCAGGGCTTTTCGCGACCTTCGGGAACATTGAAGCCTTCGGGAAGCATATCAAGTTCCTGATAGGCATATTCAACCTTTATGCTGTTTGCCATACGATCACCGAAAGTCTCACGGAAACTATCGGCAAAGCTGTGCTTGATAATGAAAACAACTTTATCAAAACCGGCACGAACTGCATCAAATACCGAGTAATCCATTATTGCATGACCTGCATTATCAACAGGGGTTATCTGCTTATTTCCTCCAAAGCGACTTCCCATACCTGCCGCCATTATTACAAGTGTAGGCTTTTTCATAAATTATCCTCCGAACATAGCTTATATAGATATTATACTCCGTCAAAGTTTATTGTCAACTTAACTTATCGGATGAAAATATTGCGTTGCATCTTGAAAAGAGAATGTAAATATTATATAATATCATAAGCAATTATTGGAGGTAATTTTTATGGCAAACAATACCGAAAAGACCGCACCTGTAACCGATAAGCGCGTGAAGCTGCTGGCCATCGCATGCGGCATCCTGCTGCTGGCTGTTATCGTCGTTTCCGCTTTCGCTTATGAGTGGCATACCGAAAATCTCGAGCTGAAGGATGCTAACATGGACCTGCGTGCTATCGCCGATCCCACTACCATCAGCTCTATGAGCGAGGAAATCGCAAACCTCACCGCTCAGAATAATATTCTGCAGTCTGAGAACGATGGATACAAGAAGACCATCGCTGAGTACGAAGAGATCCTCACCGAAAACGATCTGCTTCCCCAGTAAATACTAAAAAGCAATCCACATTTACATGGATTGCTTTTTTTATTGCCTGAATTTACTTCATAAATAGAGACGCCGTTAAAGGCGTCTCTTTTTTATTAGTAGTTCTTGCTTTCTTCGTCGATCTTTTTGAGCATCTCAGGAATGGGAGTAGCAAAGTGCTGGGGACATGCAGCCACGCATGCGCCGCATTCTACACACTTGAGTTCACCAAAGTTATTCTTGTAACGCTCAAAGAAGCCGGGCAGATCATCGAACATATTTGCACGGTCATATCCCTGGAAGATTCGGGGAATCTTCACATCAACGGGACAGGGCTGGCAATAATCGCATCCGGTGCAGCCAACCTTGATGCGTGCTTCGTATGCCTTACGTACATTAACCAGTACGATCTTCTCAAGAGGAGACAGGCAGTTGGAAGTGCAGGAAGAGAAGGTTGCAATATTCTCGTTCAGCTGATCGAGGTTGCTCATGCCGGAGAGAATGGTCATAAACTCAGGCTTATCGATAAGCCAGCGGAATGCCCACTCAGCTGCGGTACGGGTGTTGTCGAAGGAAGCATACAGCTTCTTGACCTCTTCGGGAACACGTGCAGTAAGTGCACCGCCGCGAACGGGTTCCATTACGATAACGCCGAGACCGCGTCTTGCGGCTTCACGGGCACCGTCCATGGTCGCCTGATTGAACTCGTCAAGAATGTTCATCTGGATCTGACAGACCTTCCAGGGATAGCTGTCGAGGATCTTCAGGAAAGTTTCTGCATTATCGTGGAAGGAGAAGCCGGGATACTTGATCTTTCCCTTTGCTACCATGTCGTCAAGGAACTTGGGGAAGCCCAGATTCAGCATCTTCTCAAAAGTATCAGCATGTAGAGAGTGCAGCAGATAGACATCGACATGATCAGTCTTCAGCTTTGCAAGCTGCTCATCAAGGATAGTTTCCATATCCTCGTACTTTTCTACCTTCCAGCAGGGAAGCTTGGTTGCAAGAATTACCTTTTCACGGTAACTATCCTGCAGCGCCTCTCCTACCAGCACTTCACTATCACCGCCGTGATAGGGATAAGCGGTATCAAGATAGTTAACGCCGCTGTCGATTGCGTGACGGATGAGCTTAATTGCTTCCGGACGATCAATAGGCTTATTTTCCTCAGGCAGAGTGGGAAGACGCATAGCGCCCATACCGAGTGCGCTGACCTTAAGATCAGTGCCGGGGAATTTACGATAGATCATTCGATATCCTCCTGTCTGATGTCCTCATCAGTGTAATCGTCATCCTTGGGCGGCGGTGCAAGCGGAATGGAGACCAGGAACTCGGTTCCCTCACCCAGCTTGGACTGCAGTTCTATCTCGCCCTTCATACTCTTGACGATGTGCTTTACTATCGCAAGGCCAAGACCGGTGCCTCCCATGGAACGGGAACGGCCCTTGTCAACGCGATAGAAACGTTCGAACAGACGGCCCTTATGTTCTTCTGCGATACCGATACCGGTATCAGCGACAGAGAGATTTGCAGAAGTCGCACTGGCGAATACCTGCACAGTTACGGATCCGCCGGGAGTGTTGTACTTGATGCCGTTCTCAACAAGATTGATAAGCATCTGCTGAACATGGTCCTTATTACCGATAATGTAAACAGGCTCCTTCAGCTTGGGCTGATTCAGAGTTATCTGCTTATCGCGGGCATGTATGGACAACATTTCAGTTACGTCAAATGCCATCTTATCAAGCCTCAGACGCTCCTTGGGAGCATCATTCTGGCCGCTCTCCATCTTGGAAATGGAAAGTATATCGTTGATAAGGCGGGTAAGGCGCTCAGCTTCCATCAATATAATATTGAGGAACTTCTTAGCCATCTCGGGATGATCGATAGCACCGTCAAGCAGCGTTTCGACGAATCCGCGGATGGAAGTAAGCGGCGTCTTAAGTTCATGAGATACGTTAGCGGCAAAGTCTGTACGTACCTGCTCAAGTCTGCGCAGTTCGGTAATGTCTTCGACCATAGCAAGCGCACCGACCGTGCGGTTTTCCTTCTGTATGGAAGAAATGTACAGTCTGAGAGGCCTGTGTCCCCTGCCGACTGCGGTATGAGCAGCGACTTCGTTCATGTAAACGCCGCCCTGCTGCATTGCATCCATCAGGATCTGATCCAGTTTTACATCGCTGGAAGCATCGCTGATATGGATACCCTGCGGATCACCGCTGATGCCGAGCAGCTGCTTTGCGACAGGCGTGATCAGCATGACCTTAAGTTTGTCATCAACAGCTATAATGCCGTTCTGCATGTTATTCATTACGGCACTGAGAGCCTGATTGGAAGAACGCTGCTTGAAGATACGTTCGTCTATCCTCTCAAGGATGGCGTTGTACTCTTCGAGATCTTCCTGAGTAAATCCGCTTGCTTTGCTGAAACGTGCGGAGAATCGACCGTCAGCAAAGGAATCCAGCACCTTCATAACATGCTTGACAGCCTTGCTGCGGTTGGAATTGAGAATTATGAGCACGAGGCAGAATACCATGCTCAAAACCAGGAACAGCGTCGCAATAACACTGGAAGTTGTACGGGTAAGAACTTCAAAGAAACCAAAGCTATCGGCTGTTGCCTTTATGTAGGTTCCGTTGTCGAGAATATCCAGGGCACAAAGGATCGTTTCGCCGTCCGATCCTTCGGTCTCGTACGCGCTCGATTCACCCTTCGCCACCATATCCATCTCAGTTTCGGTAAGAGAACTGAAATCATGGGTGGTGGTGTATATTACCTGTCCATCTGAAGAGTACATGCAGATGGAGATATCGCGCTTCTGCAGATACTGAGAAATAGCAATAAAGCTTTCCTTATTGCCAGAAGGCTCGGATTCGGCGACCAGCGTGCATGCCAGTTCCAATTCCCCGGAAAGCTGTTCGTTGTATTCTTTGACCTGGTTTACGCATATCAGACTTGCAAGTACTATCAGTAAAGACAGAGTAATAAGGGTTGCGGCAAGCGCAACCCTATTTCTCACAGCCTGTTCTCCTGCTTATCGTTGAACTTATAGCCAACGCCGCGGATGGTTTCGATATAACGTGCATCATCGCCAAGCTTCTGACGAATATGACGGATGTGTACGTCAACTGTGCGGGTCTCGCCGTAGAACTCATAACCCCAGATCCTGTCAAGCAGGAAATCACGGGTCAGAACCTTACCGCGGCTGAGTACCAGCAGCTTGAGCAGTTCAAACTCCTTAAGAGTAAGAGACAGCTTTTCGCCGTTGCGCAGAGCCTCATAATTGCCTACGTCAATGGTCAGACCGCCAACGTGCAGGATGCCCTCTTCTTCGTTCTGGGGGGCTGCGCGGCGGAGCAGAGCCTTAACGCGTGCGATAAGCTCGCGAACAGAGAAAGGCTTGGTGATGTAATCATCTGCGCCCAGCTCGAGGCCCAGGATCTTGTCCACTTCATCACCCTTAGCAGTCAGCATGATGATCGGAATATCCGCGGTGGTGGACTGTCCCTTCAGACGGCGGCATACTTCCATACCGTCAATGCCCGGCAGCATGATGTCGAGAAGAACCATCGCAGGACGTTCGCGCTGGCAGACCGCCAGTGCATCTTCACCAGTTGTTGCAGTGACGACTCTGTAACCGGATGCCTCCAGATTGAACGACAAAAGTTCAAGGATATGAGCCTCGTCGTCAACGGCCAGGATCAATTCGTTTGCCATGTGCGTGTCCTCATTTCTATAAATTATTTAGTATTTGTCCGCAGGAGATATCCTTCGGCATTACTCTTTAGGATTCGGTAAGCAGCTTGGAGAGTTCGTTCATAAAGGTCTGAATATCCTTGAACTGCCTGTACACAGACGCAAATCTTACATAAGCGACTTCATCAAGCTTCTTAAGCTCATTCATAACGATTTCGCCTACAGCCTGACTGGTAACTTCGGAATCGCCCATAGAATAGACCTGCTTTTCTACACTGCGAACAAGATCGTCTATCTGGTTAAGTGAAACAGGCCTCTTTTCACAGGCCTTGATGACACCCGGACGAATCTTCGACGAATCAAAGGTCTCACGGGTACGGTCTCGCTTAATGACCATCACGGGAACCATTTCGATCTTCTCGTAAGTAGTAAATCTGCGTCCACAGGCTTCGCATTCTCGTCTGCGGCGGATGGAAGTACCATCCTCGCTGAGACGGGAATCTACGACTCTGCTGGACATACAGTCACAGAAGACGCACTTCATATGCGTACTCACCTCATTCACAAATATTATACACAATTATCCGACTTAACACAAGTGTTTTGTTAAAAAAATCTCCAGAAATGCGTATATTTTGTTTGTTTTTTGAATATTTGGCGGATTTTGCAGTCAAAATAATTTACGTTTCAAAATCCACCAGAATTACATCATCACCTATCCTTATCACGTTTGACCAATTGACTGATAAACATTCCTTGTCTGTTTTGAACATTCCCAGAAATCCCACAGGCGCCGGAATAAGAATAGCTTCTATACATGCATGCTCGCCGAAAACCACGTCTGTCGGTCTTCCAAGCTTTCTGCCGTCACGGATATTGATTATATCTTTCTGCCTCAATTCAGAAAATGTCATTTTGCACACCCCCTTGCATTATATGACGGAGGGAGCGAAACAGTTACCGACAAAAAGCGACAGGCAGACGAGAGTTGTCTTATTATGTCAAGCCGCAAATATGAATGAATTCAAGGCCTTCTCATCCCCTGCCCTTTCAGAGCTCGGTTTGTTTTGACGAATCAGAGCGCGAACGGTATCGAAAGTATAGATTTCTAACTGTTTTTCTCCGACACGATTCCCGCGAAAAACATGAGTGAATTCAGTAAACTTCTGTATGAGGTGAGCGCTTGTACAGAGCAATCGAACAACTCCTGATTACCGAATTTCTTGTTGATGCAATGCTTCTTTTTGCTTCAATGAGAGGCAGAATAAAAGTTTCACCGGGACGACTCATAACAGCAGCCGCAATAGGTGCAGTATTTTCCGGATTTTCAGCCGTTGTTCAATTGAGAACAGCAGCTAAATTCACACTCGCTTTGTTTTGCTGTTTTCTGATGGTCTACATAGCTAACGGAAATTTACGCATGTCGAGTGTTTTTTCACTGATACTCGTAACGGCTGCTACGACAGGAATTACTGCAGTATTCAAGGAGTTCAGCGTATACGCAAGACTTATAACAGGATTGTTGATATCAGGAATATTTATTGCTGCACGGAGAAACTTGTCTGAAAGCTGGCATTCAGAAATATCCATTACGTTCAATAGAAATTCAGTAAGTCTTTCAGGACTCATAGATACCGGCAATCGCCTCAGAGAGCCGATGAGCGGACTTCCGGTCATTATCGTTGGCTCAGATCATATAAGAGATTTGCTGCCGGAATCCTATGATCCTTTAAACCCCTTGAATAATTCGCCGGCATCATTTCGGACAGCTGCATATGGTGCACTTGGCGGCAATGGAGTATTGGGATGCTTTATGCCTACACAGCTTTCTATGAGCTTGGATGGAAATGTCAGTGAGATAAGTGATATCTGGATCGGAGTGTTTCCGGGAGCTATTCCGGGAGGTCATCATGCTTTGATACCTGCACAGGCAATGAATACATTTTATGAAAATCTGAAACGGAGGCGGTTTTATGCCCGGATACAGGTCAATAACAAAATCGATCTTTGGTCTGGTCGTGCATCTGAAGCGCGGCAGCGTTTGTTACATAGGCGGCAGTGATACACTTCCCGCTCCCCTTTCCCGTGAAGAAGAAACCTTTCTTATGGAGAAAGTACGTTCCGGCGATGAGAACGCACGTTCAAGGATGATCGAACGCAATCTAAGGCTTGTTGTATACATAGCACGCAAGTTCGAAAATACGGGCATCGGTATAGAGGACCTCATTTCCATAGGCACGATCGGTCTGATCAAGGCAGTTAACTCCTTTGATCCGTCCAAGAACATAAAGCTCGCTACCTTTGCATCGCGCTGTATTGAAAACGAAATACTGATGGTATTAAGAAGAACAAGCAGGCTTAAGCTCGAAGTGTCGTTTGATGAACCGCTTAATACCGATGCGGATGGTAATGAACTTCTGTTGTGTGACATAATGGGTACAGAACCGGATCTTGTTTCAAGAGACCTTGATTCTTCAATAGAGAAATCTTCTCTCAGGACGGCAATAAGAAACCTCTCTTCCCGTGAGCGAAACATTGTTGAACTGCGTTACGGGATCGGCGGCGGAAATGAACGTACACAGAAAGAAGTTGCAGATATGCTCGGCATTTCTCAAAGTTACATTTCAAGACTTGAGAAGCGCATCATTGGCAAACTCCGAACCGAAATGGAAAAAATGGCATAATATGATTTTGAATATAAGACCTCCGCACAGGCAATACTTGACGCTGTGCGGAGGTGATCTTTATTTCTTCCAACAAGGTAGTTATTTGCGGCGTAGACACTTCCACGCTGCCGGTCATTAAAAACGACAGGATGCGTGAACTGTTTCCACAAGTACATTCGGGTGACAAAGAAGCCCGGAACGAGTTCATACAGGGTAATCTGCGCCTTGTGCTTAGCGTGATACAGCGCTTTAATAACCGTGGCGAAAGCGTGGATGATCTTTTTCAGGTCGGATGCATAGGTCTTATGAAAGCAATTGACAATTTCGATCTTAGTCAGAATGTGCGCTTTTCCACTTATGCAGTGCCAATGATCATCGGTGAAATACGCCGTTATCTTAGAGACAACAATCCCATAAGAGTATCACGCTCGCTTCGTGACACAGCTTACAAAGCATTAAAGGCACGTGAAGCGCTAACCTACAAGTATGGTCGTGAACCGACTGTAGGCGAAATATCAGGTGAGATTGAGACAGACGAAAAGGATATCGTTTACGCACTTGAAGCAGTTCAGGATCCCGTGTCTTTGTTTGATCCCATATATCAGGACGGCGGAGATGCCATATATGTTGTTGACCAGGTGCGTGATGAACGCGTCAATGAAGATGATTGGGTTCGTGATCTTGCAATAACTCAGGCAATGGAGCATTTGCAGCAGCGTGAGCGGAATATAATTGACCGCAGATTCTTTCAGGGCCATACTCAAATGGAAGTAGCCGAAGAGATCGGCATATCACAGGCTCAGGTTTCAAGACTGGAAAAATCAGCACTCAAGCAGATGCGCAGATATATGTAAAAAAAGACCGACGTATTAACGTCGGTCTTTTCGGTTCAATTACTCTGCAAAGAAATTATCAATGTTGTACTGAGGATTCAGTTCATTTACCCATTCAACACAGAGCTCATTGAAGTATACAGAATTTGCGGTCTGCTGAGCAGAAGCGGTGAATTCTTCACGAACATCATCAAGAGCAACGAGGCCGCCCTTTACATCGGAATTGTAGTAGATGATGTGAACGCCGGAAGCACTTACAACGGGTTCTGCGGAATAATCGCCTACATTCTCGAGTGCCATGGCGCCGTTACGGAAGCTGTAATCCCAGGTCTCGGAAGTAGCGCAGACATAGTAGCCATCGCTCATGGAAGGCTCCATTGCCATGCCGGGATCCTTGCCATACTCAGCCATTACTGCATCGAAATCTTCGCCGGCTTCCAGACGGGCGTAGATCTCATCCAGCTGCTCATCAACGTTTGCGATACAGTCTGCCTCGTTCTGATCCAGCTTTGCATTGAGCTCGTCGAGTTCGGCCTGCTTAGCGTCGATGTCTGCCTCAACTTCTTCCAGAGTGCGCTCGCCTTCGCCGTTCTTGACCTTGAGACGCTCGCTGGTCAGGGATGCCATTTCGGAATTAGCGGCATTGATCTCGTTGCGGGTATCGATATAAGGAAGCAGAACTTCGTCTTCGGGGATCAGAAGGATATGCTTTACGGTACGGTAGCCTTCGGGGATCCAGGTTACCATTACATTACCTTCGAGCATTGCAGTTTCAAATGCGGTGGTATTTGCAGTATAGGTCTTTTCGTCTTCCATTGCCTGTTCGGCGAGAGCTGCGAGCAGTTCGTCGTCATTGAGCACAGGAGCATCGGCGGTAATAATTTCTTCTACCTTGGTGATGATGAGATCCCACTCATACTGATGATAGTAGTACTCATAGCTTACGCCCTGAGAAGCGAGGGTATATTCGGTATGAAGCTTGCGCTCTTCCTCGGTCTCACCCTCGGCAGTAGCGTATGCTGCATCATAATCTTCCTGCCACTTGGTCTGAGCATATTCCTCACAGGCAGCGATTTCTTCATCGGTAAGAGTAATGCCCATCTCTTCAGCCTTCATAAGAACCGCAATGGTGTTCATGAAGCCTTCTGCAACGGACTGAGCGATGGAATAAGAATCGTCTTCGGTGAGAGAGGTGCCATAGTAATAAGCATACATATATGCAAAATAAGAATACTGATAATAGAAATCGGCCATCAGATCGCCCTTGGTGAGAGTGCCGCCATTGTAGGTTACAATAACCTTATTGTAATCCAGCTCCATGGCCTCCATATTTTCTTCCAGCTCAACGATAGGATCGATCTCGATCAGGCTGCAGCCGGTCAGAACAAGCGCCAGCATGATGAGCAGGCATGCGAGCCTGACAAATACGTTTCTCATTGTGAATCTTCCTCTCAATACTTCTGGTTAAATATTCGCCTTTCGCGAATGCATACTATAATATTATACACGATATTTTATATTTGACAAGATGTTTTAGCTGTCACAGTTTTACAAGATAATCAAAAATGCGTGTTTCCAGCTCATGTTCACACTCTGTCCACATTCCGGATACTGAAGTACCTACAACGGTTTCAAGCTTCACATCTACAGAGCGTGAATTTGTGTGAAACAGTTCGGCTGCATTTGCCTTGAATACATTGTCTTCTTCGGGAGAAATGCAATATACGGGGCATACGACAGAAAACAGATTGTTTTTAGCAACCTTGGCAAGCTTGGCAACTGTCCGCTTGGGAGTAAAAGGCTTTGCGGCAGGTCCCTGCCCCACTATCACGAGCGCTTCCACCGGATACTGTTCAGCAATAAGCGTTGCAGTAGGTGCGGCATGTCCGGTTCCCAGCACGACAACACGATCACAGCGATCACAGAGCATGAGATATCCCTGCTGAGCTTTATCCATGTTCTCTTCCCATTCAGGTACATGCTTGGTAGGCTTGCCTGCATAGACAGGGTGCTTTTCTATATCAGTTATCTCTGCAGCGTATCCGTTCTGCTTTGCATTTTTCGCGAAGATACGCAGCTTTTCCGCATCAACATCGCCGCTGTGAAGGATCAGTATGCCAATATCCCTTCTGGGTTCTTCCGCGGGTTTTCTTGCTTTGTCAAGCGCTTCATATTTGACGGCCACTTCTTCCGAAAGCTTATCTGCCATCCTGCGGAATGAAAGCAGATCCTCTTCGGTTATTCTTTTCCTTGCCATATCAACACCTCTTATCTTTCAAGCATTCTTAGTGTCTTTTCTTCGCATATTACGAGCAATATATCATCTTCATGAATTATCGTACCTGCCTCGGGAGCAGCATTTACGTTTTCACCGTTCTTGATCGCCAGTACGTTTATGCCATACTTAACGCGCATTCCAAGCTGCCCAAGGTCTTTGCCTATCCATTTATCAAGAGGCCGTATCTCGGAAAGAGAATAATCGGGCGAGACCTCGATAAAATCCATTATTCGGGTGCTTCTGATGTTATGAGCCACTCTGCGTCCCATATCTCTTTCGGGATATACAACTTTATCCGCACCCAGTTTTGTAAGCATACGTCCCTGAGTTTCATCAAGCGCCTTTGCTATGACAGTCTCAACGCCCATTTCCTTCAGCTGCATCGTTATGAGTCCGCTGGCTTTTATGTCATGTCCTATACTGACAATTGCAACATCGAAATCAGAGATTCCCATTTCATTCAGTATATTTGCATCCATGGCATCAGCGCATACGGAATGGGTGGCAATATTGGCAGCTTCGTCAACTCTGGACTGCTTTATATCCATTGCTACTACTTCAGCGCCGTTTTCATACAGAGTTTCGCATACAGAGCGACCAAAGCGGCCCAGTCCGATAACAAGATATTGTTTTCTGGCCATAATAAACCTCCGGTCAAATATTTAACCAACAGTTACATGCTCTTCGGGAAGTCTCATAGAGGCTGATGTATTCTGCTGCTTCATTGCTACTGCAAGAGCAAGAGACATCGGTCCGGTTCTGCCCATGAACATAAGCAGCATTATTATCAGCTTGGCAGCAAGACAGTAATTAACCGTGCCTGCACTTGTAAGTCCAACCGTGCATACGGCCGAGACGCATTCATACATTACATCTATAAGCGCCAACTCCGGATGCATCGTGGAAATCAAGAATGTTGCCGTGATAAGCGCAGCAAGTCCCGTCAGGACAATGGACATAGAACGGCGGACGATGTCTTCCCCTATTCTTCTTCCGAAAGCGGTCACATCACGTTTGCCTCTGATTATAGACATAGTCAAAAGTACAAGGATCGTTACGGTAGTTACCTTCATACCGCCGCCGGTAGAAGCAGGACCAGCGCCGATAAACATAAGCGTAGTTCCTGCAAGTTTGGTAGCAGGTTCCAAAGCCTGCTGTGAAACAGTATAGAAACCTGCAGTGCGGAATGTGACGGACTGAAAAAACGCCGCCTGCAATTTCGCCCAGAAACCCAAAGTGCCTAATGTCTCGGGATTGTTCCATTCGGTAATAAGCACTATGATGGTACCTGCAGCAAAAAGCATTCCGCTGACAGACAGTACAAGCTTGCTGTGTAATTTCAATTTCTTGAAATTACGGGATGCGATCACATCATTAATAACTCCGAAGCCAATGCCGCCGGCTATGATGAGTGCACATAATGTAAGTGAAACGAGAGGATCGGCAACATATCGTGAGATACTGTTTCCTTCTCCGAGAAGATCAAAGCCAGCGTTGCAGAAGGCAGATACCGAATGAAAAACAGAATAATATATTCCCTTGAGCAGTCCGAAATCTGCAATAAACCTGAACGAAAGCAGTACGGCACCGACCAGCTCACAGGCCAGCGTCATCTTTATAGCCCAGATGATCAATTGAACCATTCCGCCCAGGTTGTTCTCATTCATAGCTTCTCTTATCAGCATACGCTGATTAAGAGTCAGCCGCTTTCCGAGCATTACCGGAATTATGGTCATTACGGCCACAAAACCCAATCCGCCTATCTGCAGGAGAATCAGGAGCACTATCTGACCAAACAGCGATAATGCAGTGCCCACCTCGATTACAGAAAGTCCGGTAACGCAAACTGCGGAAGTCGAAGTAAACATGGCATTCAGAAAGCCTATGGAGACCCCTGTCGAAGATGCAGCCGGAAGAGATAGAATGCATCCGCCTATCAAAATAAGCACAAGAAAACCCAGGGGCAATAATTTAGGAGCAGTAAATACTCCCTTTATATCGATCCCTTTTGCGGGCCATTTCCTAACGGGCATTTTCGATCTCCACCATTTTATAAACACGTTCGAAATCTGACCGTGCGAACAGCTGCGTACCTTCGGTGCAGCACGCCGCAGATGCACACGCAACTCCGATTCTGAAAGCTTCGGCAAGAGATTTTCCCTGAGCAAAGGCCGCAGTAAGTCCTGCCACCATAGAATCTCCGGCACCTACCGTAGAATTGATATCAAGCTTCAGAGGCGGTGCGTAAAGAGCTTCGGTACCATCGGTTATAAGCGCGCCATCTCCGCCAAGCGAAATAGCAACAACACCTACGCCTCCCGCAATAAGTTCATTGGCTGCAGCAAGCATAGCATCGCGATCATCAAGCTTGCGTCCTGTCAGCATTTCAAGTTCATAGTGATTGGGCTTAATGAGAAAAGGCTTTGCGATAAGTCCCTGAGAAAGCTTTTCTCCGTCAGCATCAAGCACACACTTACAGCCGGTGGAAGCAATTTCCTCCATTATTTCCTTATATATGCCTGCATTGCAGCCGGGAGGCACAGATCCGGAGAGAACCATATGAGAAGACACCGCAGCATGTTTGCGGATCATATCCATCATAGCATTCATTTCTTCGGATGTTACAGCTCTGCCGGACTGATTCAGTTCGGTAATGGTCATAGTATCATCATCGCGCAGTTTGATATTTGTACGTGTGCTTCCCGGACAATATACAAAATCAAATCCGGCGCCATGTTCCTTGAGCTTATCTTCAAAAAGACGCGCGTTTTCTTCATGCATAAAGCCTATGCATTCGGCATCTGCGCCCATCGCACGCAGGGCGAGGGTTACATTGAGACCTTTTCCGCCCGCATCGCGCCTTGCGGTATTTACGCGATTCAAACCGCCGAAAGTGAATTTATTTATGGAAAGAGTCATATCTATACTTGGATTGAGGGAAAGAGCCGTAATCATGGATAAATTCCTCCCAATTTATATGATTATGTTATCAATTATATCACCTGTCCGTCACAAAAACAACCTGCTCTCCCATTCCATTCCTGTTCCGGGTATGATATAATTAAGCTAATATGTCATGTGGGGTGTAATTATGAATTACAGCACAGATTCTTATGCGGCAATGCTGCTCTGCCTTGCGCTTTCTGCGAACCGTGAAGAGTATGCACACCCGCTTACTACCGCTGAATACAGAGATCTTTGCAGAAGAGCGCGCATGTCCGCCGCAAGGCACATAGGCGCTTTGATCGGTGTGGACATCAGCGGACTTATGCAGCTTCTTGCAATGTCCGAAGAGGAAGCCTACCGCATATATACCCTTATGAGCCGTTCCGTACAGCTCAGTTACACAATGGAGGGTTTCGCTTCCCGCGGCATCAGAGTAATTACTGAATTTGACGAAGGCTATCCCGAGCGTCTTGCCAAACGTGCCGGAGACGACGCACCGCCTGTTATTTATGTATATGGCAGTGTTGATACCCTTAATGCACCCGCTATCGGAATACTCGGCATGAGCGGAATCAAAACATCTCAGGAAGTACGCGATTCAATTGAAGCTATTGCAAAATTTGCCCGTAATGCCGGTTACCGCATCATGGCCGGAGGCGAACTTGGTGTTTCCAGAGTAATGGAAGGTTATGTTCTTGAAGGTGACAGCTGCCTTACCAGTGTGCTGGCCGGCGGACTGTCCGACTACATTGCCCGCGGCGAGACCGGTAAACTTTATTCCGAAGGCAGATTGTCAGCGGTATCTCTTGAACATCCCGAAGCTCTTTTCACTATTCCCCATGCCATTGCCCGCAACAAGATGCTCATGAGTCTTGCAGAAGCGGTATTCGTCTTCAACACAGATGGCAAGCGCGGCGAATCTGATGGTCTCAGACATAAGCGCAGCGATTGGATCTATGCCTGGAACGGATATGAAGGTAATCACGGTCTCATAAACAAAGGAGCTATAAGCTTCGGTCTGCTTAACGAAAAGATGCTTTCCGATATGACACAGCTCTGGCGCTCTTCCCGTTCTGAACAGCTCAGTATGTTCGATATGTTTGACAATTGAAACAAACAGCGATCCCCCGGCCTACGGCCGTGGGATTTTTTAGGTTTATTATTCCGTATAAGGCATCATGAAACTGACGACAGAATCCTCAGGCATAATGAGCTCGAGCAAATCAAGTGCAACATACGGATGCTCAATGGCAGGATCGATCAGTTCAAGGGCTATAAACGACGGATCATCCACATACAGAGAATTAATGTACATCTGCAAATTCAATGTTGCATTAATGGTTGCATTGTCAAATATGCCTTCTGCAGCCACAGGTACCATTGCCTCGCCTTCGTAAATCTGACCGGCCGGAACAACGATCAGCCATCCCCATTCTGCCAGCTTATGCTGATAAGCAGTTATATATGCCGCATCGCTGTTTGCATCGAGAGGTCTATCCCAGACCAGTTCCTTCACTTCGGGAATCGGCTCGGGAGTGGGTTCAGGAGTAGGCTCTGCAGTAGGCTCGGGAGTGGGCTCTGCAGTGGGCTCAGGAGTGGGCTCTGCAGTAGGCTCCTCTGTGGGTTCCGCCGCGGGTTCAGGCACGTGAGCACGAATTACAACAGATGCGAACATACCGTAGCCATCTATTCCGTTTACCGGTACCGCTTCTACCGTAATCAGATAATTCTCACCCTGATTCAGATTTTCTGCAGACATCGTGAGATTCGCAACAGTCACATTTGCTGCACTGTTGATCAATTCATTATTGGAATTGTACAGACAGACATTATAGTGACTCAGATCCCCTTCTGCATACCACGCTATGTATAGCTCGTTTTCGAATACATACGCACCGCCGTCTTCATAACTGAAGCCTTCAACCGTAATTACAGGCTGCTGCACAGAATATACGACAGG
>JAZRPZ010000072.1:0-20676 GCA_045649485.1 Clostridia bacterium | reverse complement strand
GATATACGAGAACAGCAATGACATGAGCAATATGACGGACGCCGAGCTGCAAGCGGCAGCAGACGCTTATCTGAATGCCGAATACACCGACTTCACGCTGCTCAGCTGCACATACCGCAGGACAGACAGCGCCGCCTTCCTGTTCGCGTACATTCGCTATACAAACGGCGCCCACTCCCTGTGGGCGTTCACCATGTTCGGCGGTCACGAGTACTCGTTTAATTATTTCGATTATACCGGAAACGGTATCGGCGAGGATATGTTTGCCCTTATGGGCAGCATCATCGATTCCGTTGTGTTCGACACGCCGCTTCCGGATCAGACGACCGAAAGCGCCGCTGCCGATACTCAGCCTGCAACCTCTTCCGCAGCTCCCCAGCCCACTGTCATTGAGGGCATAAGCGTATACCGGCTCGCCGATATAGGCGCTGCATTTTACGTGTATGACGACTGGCTCAACGGTTCTGCAGCCGAAGGCGCCTCCTCCGAACTGGCGCTGGCGCTGAATTATGACGCAGCAGGCGTGGAGGAACTCTTCGATACCGGCGAGCACGTCATCTCGATCTCTCCCGACGGCGGAATTCTCACGCTGACCACCGTCGGCGGTATCCCAGGCGTAGACGCAAGCAATGACGAATATGACTGGGAAGGACTGTCCGAGGCCTTCGGACTCAACTATTCCGGACGCACCGCCCATGAATACGGCTACTTACATACCAGCTATGCCAATGTGATAAAGCTCTATTACACCGAGATGGCGGACGGCGGCTCCTGCGTAATGTACATAATCATCTTCGAAGATATCTCCTACACGATACAGTATGACTACCCTGAAGCAACGATAGACGAAGACACGCTGCTCATGCTGGACTACCTCATACTGAACTTCTCAATTGAATAACTGACTGCGGCGGACTTCGTTCCGCCGCTTTTTTGTATCAGCTTATTGCAATCTTGCTGACAATGTAGTATAGTTTACATAAACATCACAGAAGACAGGAGTGTATAAATAATGAAGACCAGAAAGCTCATCGCAGTGCTTATCTGCGCGATAATGTGCCTTGCTATGCTGCCCGCACAGGCAGAGACCGCCATGGAGTCCCATTTTCTGAGTGACATCGGCGTTACTATCAGTATTCCCGAAAGCTGGTATGCCGGCGAACGTGAAGACGGTCTTAATTCCGAACTTGCTCAGGCCTTCAACCTTGATCAGGCAGGTTTTGAAAGCGTATTCGTTGACGGACTGCACATGTGCTCATGCCCGGATCTTACTGCCAATCAGCAGCTGCAGGTCATCGTTACAGATGGTCAGGGGATCGATATGCGCAGCATGACCGATTCCGAAAAGAACTCCTTCCTTGAAGGCATCAAAGCTGCCGAATCCAGCGGTATGGAGATCATATCCTGCGAGATGTACTCCACTCCCTACACCAACTACGGTGTGACCTATTACAAGTATGGCGGCTTCTACGCAATCCAGTACATCACCGCTTTCGATGATGTCGGATATCTTTTCCAGTATTGCGACTATTCCGGAAATCCCATCGACGATTCCGCATTCGTACTGATGGCAGAAATAATCGACACCATCTCCTTCGGCTATTCTGCTTCTCCCATAACTGAGTTCAGCATCCCCTCTATCCCCGCCCCCTATCCCCAGACCGGCTTGAGCGCCATTTACATACCCGATCTTTGTATGACCGTATCCGTTCCCGAAGAATGGTACACCGGTCTCTATACCGAAGGTGCATCTTCCGAACTGGCGACAGCGTTCGCTCTTACCGATGCCGATATCGAATATATGTACAACTCCAACGGCATCCTCGTTTCCTGTTTCGCCACTCCTGACCTCACCGGCAACGCACAGCTGCAGGTAGTCGGCACCGTCGGCATCGCCGGAGTGGATATGCGTACCGATGAGGTCGAATGGGATGCATTCATTGAAGGCTTTCTTTCCACCTTCAACGCAGGCACTGTGGTTGAAAGCGTTCCCTTCGTGACCGGTGCTTCTCAGTACATCAAGGTCTATTCCCTCGTCAGCAACGGTTACTCCACCTTCCCCATGCTGCAGTACATCACCAACTTCAACGATACTATGTACCTGATCCAGTACTTTGATTTCTCTGTGACCGAATTTGACGCCGACACCATCGCCTTCATCGATGACATCGTAAGCAATGCCACCTTCGACTGACAAAACTCAAAAAAACTGCCTTCCGCAGAATACTGCGGAAGGCTTTTTCTTTTATTTTCTCTTTATTCTGTACATGAGGCAGCTTCTGGGCTGCTTCAGCATGAGCGTCATGCCATCCTTAAGGTTTATTCCGTGAATAGCCGCCTTTTCGCCGGTATCGGCGTTTTCGATCATGTAGACGCTTCCTTCATCCGCAAAGGGCAGCTTCACGGTGCAGGTCTCCTCCGCGCATTCCTCCATACGGAAGGCAAGCAGCAGGCTTTCGTCTGTATCGGAATCGTCATAGGCGAATACAGTCCAGCCGAACCTGTCATCCCGGGAATGCCACGGGGTCAGCACGTACATATCCTTCGTCAGCAGATGGCGCACGGACTTCCATTCGTCCATATACTTACGCATGTTATCATAATCCAGCTCAGGATTATGCACAAACTGCTCGCCAAAGTTGAATACCGGCAGGTAAGATGCGCGGAACACATAACCATCGCTGCCCTTGCCGGTATTTGCCTCCAGCTGGCCGACAGTTTCCTTGGTATTCGCGCCATGGAACGGTATCCATCTATTGAACGAACCGCTCATGGAGAGTCTGAGCGCCGTAGTAGTGCGGTCGGCATCGGAACGCATGAAAGGCAGACCTCTGCGCAGGGATTCGATATCATTTCTGCCGCCGCCGGATGCGCAGGAGTCCACGAAAGTGCACTTACCCGCACGGGCGCAGTATTCAAGAATGGTATCCCACAGCTTATAATGGCCCACTATGGAATTATTTTCCGCAATTCCGCAGCGGGGAAGACCCGTCTTTTCGGTCTGCTCAAGGTCAAGCTTGCGCCATGTCTCGTTGTGGTTTGCGTTGTTGTCCTCGCGGTAAAGGTCCACGCCGTTTTTCTCCATCATTGCGATTATCCTGTCCGCAGTCCACTTAAGGCATTCGGGGTCACCGATGTTATTGGTTATAGCGCCGCCTGCGGCAATTCCCCACTCCGCCTTATAGCCATGGTTGCGCACAAGGTCTTCCACATGAGTGACTCTTTCGGGTTCAAACCACACCAGAGTCTTTATTCCGTGCCTATGGAATTCTTCCACGGATTCACGGAATGTGTCGCCCGGCCATTTTGTGGTGTCCATCTCCCATGTGCCCACAGTACCCCACCAGTCTGTCTCGACCGTGTTTCCTGCGGGATCAAAATACCAGCCCGCATCAAACCAGCGGAAATCGGGATACAGCCTCTCCGCCAGCATCTTCTCCATTGAAGGTCTCCACGTGAAATATCTTTCGGAGATACTGCCGTCGGAATTGGGAAGCCCTGTATCAAATGCAAAAAACGCCGTGGAGAAAGGATCGATCTTCTTACCGGAAGCGTCAAAACCGGGCATATTGCAGTTCATGAACCACTCACGCCACAGGTTCATAGCGTCATCTTCATTCCTGCCGGAATATGGCAGCATGACGACAAGGCCCGTGCGCACGCTTTCCCCGGGCATGAGCACTGCATTGAAGCCGGGGTTGCTGCGTATAATGGCCCTCGCGCCGCCGGTGACCTTTGTAAACAGCGCGTCCCATGTTCCTGCCCAGCCGAGAGCGATGAGCGTGCCCCCGTCTCCGTGTGTCAGGTTGAAATACGGGAAACACACATGAGTGGCACGTCCGCCAAGGGACTCAAAGTGGGCCGCCTGCTTATCGAGGGATATCTCATACGGCGCGTAGTAATTCTGATGGTCGCCCAGTATGCCTCTTGATACGGCGTTATCGCCCGCAAAATCACAGTAAAGCGCTGCAATATCGGAAAGCACCTGTGTGGGCTTATCTCCGGTGTTTTCAAAATACACAGTATACTCGCTCTCACCGTATTCGGCGCAGTATGCAGCAGTCACGCGCACGCGGAGATCTTCATCCACGCGCCAGGCTGCATCCATGCTGTCGCCATCCGTGTTCATAAATTCGCAGGCAATATCTCCCGTGCCGATATAGCGCTTTCCGCCGTATGTAAAGGCAATGGGCAGACTCTTTTCGCCGCAAATAACTTCATTAAACAGCGCCCTGCCTTCGGTCAGCGAAAGACTCTTCTTAGACATGAAAACACCTTCCCTTGCCGTGTTTTTTGTTAGTATATCATCTCATACTCCGCAAGTCAAAGATATAAGTCTATTTTCCGTTCAGTAAAAACAATTGTTTCCAAACCGGAGAAACAGTGTATTCAGCCGCAGGCAAAAGTGCGTTATAATCACATCATCACCCGGGCGATGCACACTGACTATCGGGAGGAATATCCATGAAGCTGAACATACATGAAAACATACGCGCCCTGCGCAGGGAAAGAAAGCTCACGCAGGAACAGCTGGCCGAAGCACTGGGCGTGACCGTAGGCGCGGTTTCCAAATGGGAATCCGGCGCAAACACGCCCGATATATCCGTCATTGCGGAAATGGCGGGCTTTTTCGAGGTGTCCGTAGACGCGCTGCTGGGCTTTGAACTGCACAGCGGCACCATTGACAGCCTCGCAAAACACATATTCAGGCTGGCGGCAGACAAAAAGTTCGACGATGTCGCCGCCGAAGCCGAAAAGGCGCTGGTCAAATATCCCAACAACTTCAATATCGTCCGCACCTGCGCCAATGCCTACTGTCTTATCGGCATCAAGCTTTCCGACGACCGCGCCCATCGTCGTCAGCTGGAACTTTATGAACGCGCCCTTGAACTCATAAGCCAGAACACCGACCCCAACTACAGCGAACAGACAATCAAAAACCGAATCGCCGAAGCCTATGTCTGCCTGAACGACTGCGATAAGGCTCTGGAAATCATGAAAGCAAACAACGCACAGGGCGTAAACAACGGCAACATTGCCCAGATACTCTGTGAGAACGAACATAAATACGAGGAAGGTCTCTCTTACATGTTTGACGACCTGATGTACAACATCACCGGCATCGTCAACGACGCCACTACAGGCGCGCTTTCTTACATCGGTCTCGGCGACCCCGCCCACGGTGAAAAGATCGCCGCGTGGGCATACGGCGTACTGGAAGGGCTCATAATTCCCGGAAAGGTCTGTTATGCGCAGCGGGAGCTTGCCCGGCTGAGGTTCACAATGGCAGGCGCCGCCATCGCAGACGGCAGAGCAGCGGATGCCGAAGCTCATCTCAGAATCGCCTTCGGGCTGCTGAAGCAGTACTGCGAAGCTCCCGACAACACCATGCGCGGCACATGGCTCAGAAACGGCGAAAAATACATAAGCTTTGACGACCTCGGCGATAACTGCATCAGCGGCGCGTGCGCAAAGCTGGAAAGGATGCAGACAAGGATAAATAAGGAAAGCAAAGCGCTTAAGAACTATGCCTGCACTCCCACCCTTACCGATATCTGGAACAGGATAATCACCGAATGAAATCCGCCCCCGGACAGCGCGAACTCTGTCCGGGGGCGGTCGCTATTATTTGCACATTCCCATAGTGCAGGGATTGCCCTTTGCCCACATTTTGCATACCTTGATGCGCGCCCCGGGCGGGTTATCGCCGTGCTGCGGGTCGCAGGAATACTGAGTGAGCATATCGCAGGGAATATCCGGGCACTGTCCGCAATGGATTATGCCCTTTTCCTGACAGCAGTGGGCAACGGGGCATTCTCCGTGGAAGGGATGTCCCTTTGTTTCTATACAGCCGCCGCAGCCGTAGGCATCCCTGTAATAGCAATCGTTGCAGTCAAGACCGCAGCGCGATCCGATCATGGTCATTTCCTCCCTTGTATTCCGCAGAGCCAATCGTATGCCCGCGTCCAGTCGGTATGGGGGCACAGCAGCTTGCCCGAATCCTGCATATGATCCATATATGCAAGACATGCCGCAGGCAGGTCGTGCAGCAGCGGGAACACATCGTCGTAAAACGGCGGCACACCCTCCTGATCCCACGCCAGCTTATCCGCAATGAACAGCGCCATATCGTATACATCCGCGTCTGCCTTCAGCGTGGTATGATGCTTCACAGGGGAAAGTATGCGTTCATCGCATATGCCGAAATATTCCCTTGCGGCAATTTCGGACATACGCTGATGCAGCAGGAAATGATATTTCTCCTCCGCTTCGCACAATTCCATGCCGTTTTCACGGGCATAGGCAAACATATCGTCCGGCCTTATAACCGCGCTGATATCGTGCAGCAATGCCGCCTTGCGGCAGATATCCTCATCAAGCCCGTGCATCCGGGCGATTCGGACGTTCATCTCCGCCACATCAAGTATATGGGAAAGGGTCTTCGGGCAGCGGTTTGCCGTTAGTAGCTTCCTTGCTCCGTCCTCCGCACAGCCTTCGTATTCCGGCACGGTTATGTATCCGAAATTATCGAATATCATGCTTTTCTGTTTATCCTTCCGTAGAAGTGCATTATGTTCAGGTCCTCGGGCATATCCAGACCGTGACTTCCGCAGCCGCCGTCGATATCATGGCAGCCGTGATCCATGGCAAAGCCGATGAGGGTATCGTGATTCGTCCACTTTTCCTCTATGGCGTTTGCGAAGGCATCGAAATCCGCGATATTGGCTTTCAATGCCTCAATGGAGACCTCCGCCTCGGTTCCGTTTTTGTGCATGGTGGAATCGTAGCTGCCGTCATATACGCAGATAAGGTCGTATTTGTCCTCCTCTATCATCTGCATGACCTTGGCCCTTCCCTCTTCGAGAGAATCCATATAGAAATAATCCATGTCACGCTCGAGGAATATCTTGCCCATGCTGCACTCATTATCGCATACGATGGCGCACTTCTTGCCTGCACGGAGCACCGCATCAAACAGGGTATCGATCTTTATAACGGGCTTTTCGTATCTGCGGATGCCGTGCACATCAGGGAATGCGCCGGTATACATGGTGCCGAAGCATACAGGAGTCACCGAAGGCATGACGCTCTGCAGCGGCAGCGCCAGCTGAGTATGCTTCACCACGTCATCAAAAAGTGCGGTATATTTCTGATAAAGCCACAGCGCCACTGCGTCGGGATTATACATAAATACGCGGTCAACGCCGCCCTCCGCCAGCTTTGCGAGGGAATTTATAGGGGCGTTGGCCTGTGCGGGGCGTTCGATACCCAGCGCATCTGCCAGAGTTGCGGCAAGGCCGGTAAGGGAAACGGAATTGATAATTTCAGCCATGGTAAAGCCTCCTTATTTATCTGTGTACAGTATTCCGCGCAGTACGGGGGTAACCACATCCGCCATGCGCAGGAAACCGAGGTCGTTGGGATGGCAATCGTCAACGGTACAAAGCTCGCGGTCGTCCGCACCGAAGAAAGTCTCGCCGTCTATGAAATACACGTTCCTATCGCCTGCCGCCACGGCATTTTCGTAAGTGCGGCGCACTATTTCGCGACGGACGGCGTTCTTCACAGGGTCGCGGTCAAAATCCGGCATGGACATCATGACCACGGGCAGCTCAGGCTGCGCTTTTCTGATGATGCGGAAGAAAGGCTCATGGGTCTTTTCGAGATATTCCGCATCGGGGGCATTGTGGTCGTAATCCATCACAAACACGGACATTTCCAGCGATGCGATATACTCCGCCATATTCTTTTCTGCCTTGCCGCTGCCGGAGAAGCCCAGATTCACCTGCGCTGCGTCCAGCCTGCGGGCGACGATATTGGTATAACAATTTCCGACCTTGCCCGCGCAGCCGCCCTGAGTGATGGACGAGCCGTAATAAAGTATGGGCTTTTCGATGCGGGGAGTGCGGCCTGCGCAAAGCTCCGCATCGGGCGCAAGTCCTATCAGAAGCTCATCAAGTCCGTTGTACAGCGGCAGATACAGTGCGTAGGAGCGCATTCCGCCCGGCAGATTCACATAGGCGCTCTGCTCGAGGCGGCAGCCGCAGCCGTCATCCATCGCGGGCACGAAATTCTTTATCTGACGGATGCCATCATCCGATTCCTCAAAGAGCTGCAGTCCGCTCTGTCCGCAGGCGGTAAAGTGGGCCATATTCCCCTTTTCCTTCAATTTCCACACAACGGCAAAGCCCTCGGAATCCGTGGAAAAGCGAACGCACGCGCCGGCGAGATGCCACGCCAGCGTCTGTACGCCTTCATTGCATTCGCTCAGAAAATCCACGGGCAGACGGCAGTACACGCCCTTTTCGTTGGGAGCAACGCCGTACACCCTGAAAGGTTCCTCTGCTGCGGAGCGGAATATATAATCCTTCGGCACATTCGCATCCAGACGGAAATTAGGGTCAATATCCTCTATTCGTTTCACGGGGCAGCACCTCCGTTTTTTGCGTTCAGCTTCTTCGCCGCGGTGCGTATCATCTCAAGCGCTGCGGCATCCTCTGCCGCCGGTACATTATCGGTGTCCATTGACTTTATGACGGTGACATTTTCTCGGGACACGTACATATTGCGCAGTATCATGAGAGCACTCTTTTCGGGTCCGGTCTCAGTGCCCGCCTGTCCTCCCACCAGAATCAGCACGCCATTTTTGTCTGCAGGTATCTTTTCACCGCGTCTGAAACGGCCCATGAAATTGGTCTGAAAACGGCTGGTGATATTGAGAAGCGGCCCGCTCAGCGAAGAAAACCATATGGGCGAGGCCAGCACCACATTATCGCATTCAAGGAGATATTCATACACTTCCTGCATGCCGTCGTTTATGGCGCAGCCGGGCTTTTCCCAGCAATAGCGGCAATCAATGCAGGGTGAGATATCGTCGCGCATATCAACTATGCGCACCTCCCCCTCAAGACATTTTGCCAATTCGGAAACGAGGGCCGATGTATCTCCGTTTCTGCGGGGCGAGCCGTTTATGATAAGGGTCTTCATAAATGATCCTTCCGGGTTTTCAATACACCCGTGCGCCGGAAAACGTACGCACGGGTGTATCCCTATTCAAATATTATTCTGCTGCTATCATCTGATGCAGAGTCATCTTGGGCACGGTGAAGCTTGCACGCTTGCCGTCCCATTCGAAGGGGATCTCGTCTCCCTCGGGAGCGAGGTATACCTTTGCAGGTGCCTTATCCATCTTTACGGAGACCTTCACGTTGTAAAGAGGCACTGCGTCTTCGATCACTTCGATACCCTTGCCGCGCACGGTGGTGTGGGCAAACAGCAGATGCACGATGGTGCGGTCGCCCTGCTTCGTCACGGTAGTAACGCCCCTGTCGGGCAGGTCGGTGATTATGGCGCGCTCGTCGCCCAGCAGCATATCAATGGCCTTCAGCACCAGTTCCTTGCAGACCAGTTCGCCCTTGGTGGCATAATCCTCGAATACGTTCCAGCCGATATAGGCCACGTTGCCCTTTCTGACAGCAGCGGGCATGAGAGGGGCATCCATATCGTTGGGGGTATGCTGATGGGAGGAGAAGTGGTTATATGCGCGGTTGAAGTAGCTGGCCTGACGGCTTGCAAATACTTCGCCGGTGATGTTCTTGAGAAGCATGCCCTGAGAGTACATGACATAGGCGGTCTCGCCGTTTACGGTATCAAAGCCGGGGATCATGTAATCGGGACGCACGGTGTTATAGCCCGCGAAATCCGCGCCCACATCAACAAGGAACTTCTGCATATCCATATCAAGTCCCGAAGAGCCGGTGAGCAGCAGCCTGCCGCCCTTTGCCACATATTCGTTCAGTCTGGGCGCCAGCTTATCGCAGAGCAGTATCTGATCGGGCAGTATTACCAGCTTATAGTTCTCGAAATCGGTCTCTTCGTCGATGAAATCGAATACATGCTTGCCTTCCAGCAGAATGCGGTTTGCGCCGGTATTGCTGATGCCCGCATCGCTGCCGTGACCGTTGGCGGCATTGCCCAGCACTGCTTCACAGCTGAATACTGCGATATCGGCGATATTCTTTGCGCCTGCGCAGAAGGGTTCCTTCTTCTCCACCAGCTCGTATGCCTTGCCGATGAGATTGTAGGTGGACATATTCATCTCGCCGGAGGGATGCAGCTGGTCGCCGATGGAGATGCATGCGCCGCAGGCAAGGGACAGACCGGTCTCGTAAATGAGTGCGTTGGGATGCTTGAATCCGCCGAATTCGCCCCATGTGGTGTGGAATTTACCGGTCATGCCCAGGAATTCGGTGTTCAGGGTACGCACATATGCGGAGGACATGGGGAAATGGTCGTAGCCCCAGCCGCCGGTGGGCAGGCTTTCCAGCTCCAGATGGGTATCGTAGCCCGCCAGGTCACGCCTGCCGTGGGCGATATGACCCGCATTATGGAAGATGGTAGCGGTGGCGGAATACTTGCGTACGGATTCCTCCATGCGCTTTGCGTACATTGCATATACCATCTCGCCGTGCTTCAGCACGTCTTCCATATTGGTGGGGTCCATGCCCTTTTCCAGCATGGACTTCACGCAGCTTGCGCAGGTGCACATGCGCACATTGGAGATATCAAGGAAGATGCCGCAGGGGTTGTACTTCTCCATGACTTCCTCTACCTGCGCTGCCAGCACATCCAGATAGGGAGTGTTGTAGCACATGAGATGATAGCCTGCGCGGGTGAATGCGTCTGCATTATTGGAGCCGGGAGCAACGCTGAGCCACTCGGGATGCTCCAGCACTTCCTTCTCATCGAAGCCGGCGGAGATATATACGGGGGCGTTTACGTTTATTTCGCGGCATGCCTCAAGCTGTGCGCCCAGCAGGTCGAAATCCAGCTCGGGATGCATACGGTTTGCCATGGAGGGATGATATGCCCAGCCGTGGTGGCACTTGGAGAAAACGGTGATGGAATCAACATGACCGGCCTTCAGCGCAGCCTGAAACTGCTCCTTGCTGAAACGGCCGCCTATCTTGGGAATAAGTCCGGAAGTATGGAAATCCAGATGTACCTGACGAAATCTCATTTTGTTATTCCTGCCTTTCCGCAGTATTTTATTGGCATGATTATATCACATAATCCGCTGTTTGGGCTATTTATTCAGAAAAAAAGGAGTTGCCGCCGGAGCGTAGAATAATAATACAAAATCCACGCACCCCGCAAAAAGGAGCGATATTATGAGATATACCGATTACGCCGACGTGTTTCTCGGCTGCGATGAAATAAACCTGCCCAAGCCTGAAGGCGTTGCCGCTGCATGGCACTTCATAAAGGGACTCGCCGGCAACAATACTCCCGCTGCCGCGCTGCCCTTCGGCAAGATATCCGTCTGCGCCTACAGCGGCGGCTATTCCTCCGGCTACGGAAATATCGGCATAAATTCCGGCGAAAAGCTGCGCCGGATAATGCCCGCAAATTCCATAAAGGGCTTTTCCCACATACAGCAGTCCGGCACGGGATATATCGACACATTCTACAACTATGCCGTCACCGCGCCTTACTATACAGGCGATCCCTTCGCCATGGATACCATTGAAGACGAAGCGGGCAGACCCGGCTATTATGCCGCCACCATGAAGGAACGCGGCATACGCGGCGAGCTTACCGTCACCCGCAGCGCGGCGCACCACCGCTATACCTTCGGAAAAGAGGGCGGCAAGATCGCCATAGACCTTACAAACGACGGTCTTATGGAGGCGAGGACCCGCGGTCCGCACCGGGAGCTTGAAGTAAGGCTGACCGCCGCCGATACCGCCGAATGCTCCGTGATACTCAAGGACGTGAAGCTTTATTTTGCCATACGCTGCCCCGGCGCACAGGCTGTCATGACTGAAAAGGGCATCGATTACGTCTCTGTGCCCGGAAAAACCGCTCATCTTACCGTAGGCATATCCACCCGCAGCATTGAGATAGCCCGCAAGGCGCTTGCCGAAGCCGATATGGATTTCAACGCGCTGGCAAAAGAAGCAAACGACCAATGGGAAAAGGCCCTTTCTGCCATAGAAATCGATCCGAAGGACGAGCGCGACAGGCGAATATTCTATTCCAATTTCTATCATACCCTCATAAAGCCCACCGACTGGCACGGCGAAAGCTTCATGTACGATGATGAAGAGGCATTCACACTTGATTTCGCCACCCTGTGGGACCAGTACAAAACCCAGTTTCCGCTGCTGTTCACCCTCTATCCCGATATCTCCGATAAGATCGTGCGCACCATAATCGCCTATTGCCGCGCCGTAGGCAGGATGCCCCATGCACTTTTGCTCGACAGGCGCGATGCCGCAAGCGAGGATAAACAGGCCAAAATGCTGGCCGAACACGTGCTGGCAGACGCTTACTACCGCGGAATACCCTTTGACTTGCAGGCCGCTGCACAGGAGATACGCAGGGACGTAATGCCTCCCCACAAATTCGCCGATTACAAGGCCACCGGCATCTGCGAGGATATCGCCCACACCGTGGATATCGCAGACGGCTGCAACGCCGCAAGAGTCATTGCCGAGGCTGCGGGAGATACCGCTCTTGCGGAATTCTGCGAAGAGCTTTCCCGCAAATGGGTAGCCGCCTTTGACAGGGCAAGCGGACTTCTGAACCCCGAATCCCGCTATTACGAAGGCAACCACTGGAATTATTCATTCAGGCTGATGCACGATATGGATACCCGTCTGGATATCGCCGGCGGCAAGGAAAACTACGCAAAGCTGCTGGACCGCTTCTTCGGCTTTACCCATGCCGAGGATGTATCCGGACGCTTCGAAGGCTTCAACAACGAAACAGACATGGAGACTCCTTACGCCTACTACTATGCAGACAGGCACGACCGGGTATGCGAAGTGGTGGCTGCAGGCACCGAGTATATGTTCACCGAAGGCCGCGGCGGAATACCCGGCAACAACGACTCCGGCGGACTTACCTCCCTCTATATGTGGAACGCCATGGGCATATTCCCCGCAAGCGGTCAGGACCTGATGTTCATCGGCACTCCCCGCCTGAACGGTGCCGTCCTCCACATGGGCAACGGCAGGGATTTTACCATATCCCGCGAAGGAAAGGGCATATACGTGAAAAAAGCCATACTGAACGGCATGAAGCTCGAAAAGATGTCCTTCCCCGCAAGCGAAATGATGAAGGGCGGCACATTGAAACTCATAATGTCCGAAGAAAAGAACTGATAAAAAAACAGGCGCCACGGTCTTTCATGACCGTGGCGCCTTATCAATACGCATATCATTTTCCGGAAAACCAGCTTGCCGCAAATCCTGCAGTTGCCTTCGCAAGCGCCTTGATATCCCAGCCGGTAGTATTTATTATCAGGTTATACGACTGCCTGTCGCCCCACTTGCTGCCGGAGAGTATCTCGCGGGTGCGGGCGCGGTTTTTATCTATGGCGCGCATGTTCTTCAGTATGTCGTTTTCGGAAAGCTTCTCATCAGGCTCGGCGCGCTCGATACAGCGGCGCACCTTCGCCTCCGTATCCGCGCATACAAAGATATTGAAAGGTTTTTTATCACGCAGCAGCACATCCGCGTTTCTGCCGACGATTATACAGTTGCGGTCCGCAGCGGCTATCTCATCGATTATTTTCTTCTGCTCAAAAAGCAGTTCATTCTGCGGCAGATCAACTACCGCAGGCAATGCAAACGATCGACGGAAGGTGATGGGATACACCGTCTGCGCACTTCTGTTCAGTGCATTTTCCACGTATTTTTCGTCCAATCCGCGTCTCTGCGCGATAGCTGTGATTATCTCGCGGTCATAATAATCATAACCCAGTTCATCAGCCATACGTTTTCCCAGTTCTCGTCCGCCGGAGCCGAATTCACGGCTTACAGTGATTATATTCATGTGCATCCTCCTTTGCCTGTCGTTACAGTTGTCTTTCTGCTTAAAGTATAGGTCTGCAGACCGCGCCTGTCAATGCGCTGCGCAGGTTTTTGTATTCTCCTGTTGATATTTGGTTTATCCGGGCATGCTATAGTCCATGATACCACTATATCAAAGGAGCGCATTTCCATGGAGAGACGCGAAACGCAATTTCTTTTACCGAACCGAATCTTGCGGATAATATACTATGTCCTCGGCGTACTGATGGTTACCGCATACGCTCTCAGAAGAGACTTCTATCATCTTGCCATATCCATCGGCACCATCGCCGTACCTCCGCTTGTCGATATTGCACACCGGCTGTTGAAACTGAAACCCTGCGGACAGCTGAATTTTCTGATACTGATGTTCACGTTCATAGCCTACCCGCTCGGCGGCTGTCTCGACCTCTACAGGCACATACCCGGCTTCGACAAGGTTGCCCATACCCTCTCCGGCGTATTCGTATCCGTTCTGTGTCTGGCGCTGTATTATCTTCTCAAACCCGGCCACGCAATAGAAAAAGCGGATTTGATGCTTGCCGCATCGTTCACATTTTTAGGTTCAATGGCAATAGCGGGCCTATGGGAACTGGGTGAGTATGCCGTATCCGCAATTGTGCGCATGGATCTGCAGCGGGTAAGAACCACCGGCATAAGTGATACCATGAATGATATGCTGGTATGTATGGCGGGCACGATTGCCGCGCTGCCTGCTGTAAAGCATATATCCGAAGGTAAAAACGGACTTATTTCGTCCGCCGTGCGTTCCTTCATCGAAATAAATACTCAATGACAACAAAACGGATCGCTTTCGCGATCCGTTTTTCTTATTTGCCTGTAACTCCGAAAGTCATATTCCTTGCATCAAATATCACAAAGGAATCACCCGCAGAAACGATTTCAACCACCTGCGGCACAGCGCATACTATGGTCTCCATACCGCCGTTTATCACCACAATCGCTTCACGGCGCAGCACATATATTCCGCTTTCGCAGGCAAAAAATTCCCAGTCATACATGTCCGTCTGCTTCTGCAGTTCTTCATTCCCGATATCATAGCCATACAGCCTGCCGTTTACGGTCATGGCGTCATCCGCGCCGGTGAGGTATCTGTCCCCAAAGTAATGGAAATACAGCATGCCTCCCGTATACTGCAGCCCTTCCACGCCGTCATCCAGAAGTATCTCGTATCTTCCGGTAGACATATTGACGCGGCACAGCTTTCCGGCATCTGCTTTCGCAACGTTGCCCTTTCCATCGGTCAGCTCGTAGGTAACGCGGTCATCGGCCGAGATATAATAGGCGTAGTCGTCATGAATGGCATATTCCTCCATCATAACGCCCGAAAGCTGCATGCACATACCATGCTCGGGATACAGTATATGCAGCTTGCCGTCCGCCAGCAGGAATATAAGGCCGTCACGTGCGCCGATATCCGATACCTCAATCCCCGCATCAAAGCGATATATCTCATATGTTCTTCCGCCTGCAGAGCACATAACCGCCCAGCTGCCATCGGCATTCACGAGATAATAAAGCGCCGCTTCCGAGACTACCATATCCCCTATTTCGCCCGCGCGCAGAGCCACGGAAGCGCTGCCGCTGCCGGAAACTCTCACCAGCGCCTCGGTAATGCCTTCGTCCACCTTCATGTAGTACTCATCGTTCAGTTGTGCACCTCTTCCGCCCTGGGCAAACGATCCCGTTTCCGCGGCTGCACACCCGCACATCAACGCAAGCAGCATAAACAAAACCAGTATTTTCTTCATGAATGCAAACCTCACTTAGGCTGCTTTCCAATGGAAGCAAGTATGCCGCCATCCACATAAAGCACTTGTCCGTTCACGAAATTGGACGCGTCCGATGCAAGAAACACCGCCGGACCCATAAGGTCTTCGGGGGTACCCCATCTCGATGCGGGAGTCTTGTCTATAATAAACTGATTGAACGAATTTCCCGGCACGCGCAGCGGTGCGGTCTGAGGCGTTGCTATATATCCCGGGCCGATGCCATTGCACTGAATGTTCCTGTCGCCGAATTCGGCGCAGATGTTTCGGGTCAGCATCTTGAGTCCGCCCTTTGCGGATGCGTATGCGGATACGGTCTCCCTGCCCAGCTCGCTCATCATGGAACAGATATTTATTATCTTGCCGTGGCCCTTTTCTATCATCGCCGGCAGCACGGCCTTTGCACAGATAAAGGGCGCCACAAGGTCCACATCCACCACCTGACGGTAATCCTCCACCGCCATCTCGGTCATCGGTATGCGCTTAATCATTCCGGCGTTGTTCACCAGTATGTCGATTACGCCAAGTTCCTTCTCAACGTCCTTTACGAATTCCTGCACCGCCGCTTCATCGGTAACGTCGCAGACCCTGCCGTATACCTCAAAACCCTCGGCACGGTATTCCGCCAGCGCCGATTCCACGTGTTCGGGGTTTCTTCCGTTTACGGCTATCTTTGCGCCCGCCAGCGCCAGCGCCCTTGCAATTCCCATGCCTATACCATAGCACGCGCCGGTTATCCAGGCTACCTTGCCCTCAAGAGAAAAGGCTTTCATCATATCCTGCATATCTCACCTCAGGTCGCTTATCGCGATATTGTCCATGTCGTCAAAGGCCTGATTCTCGCCGCCCATTGCCCAGATAAACGTATATGCACAGGTGCCTGCGCCGGAATGAATAGACCAGGAAGGCGAGATGACCGCCTGTTCATTGTGCATCACGATGTGTCGTGTCTCGTCAGCTTCGCCCATCATGTGGAACACAGCCTGATTTTCCGGCACTTCAAAGTAGAAATACACCTCCATGCGGCGCTCATGGGTATGGGCGGGCATGGTATTCCACACGCTGCCGGTCTCAAGCTCCGTCATGCCCATGGAAAGCTGGCAGGTCTTTATGACCGAAGGATGGATAAACTGATTTATGGTGCGCTTATTGCACTCCGCAATGCTGCCGAGAGGACGCTTTGCCGCATCCGCTATGGTGATGAGGCGGGTCTCATAGCTTGCATGGGCGGGCGCAGATACCATATAGAATTTAGCGGGGCATGCAGGGTCTTCGGAATCGAACAGCACTTCCTTTGCACCCATTGCCACATACAGACAGTCCTTATAACCCAGTTCATACTTTACACCGTCAACGGTGACGCCGCCCTTGCCGCCCACGTTGAAAAGACCAAGCTCGCGGCGCTCAAGGAAATAGTTCACACCGAAATCCGCCCACACATCCATTCCCTTTTCGATAGAAACGGTCTCATTCACGGGCATTGCACCAAGAGTAACCATGCGGTCCACATGGCTGTAGGTATAATTGAGCTTATCGTCTTCAAACAGCTTCTCTATAAGAAATTCCGCGCGCATCTCGGCGGTAGTCATCCTTTTGAAATGCATCGGGTTTACGGAATAACGCTTATCCATACAAAACACGTCCTTTGTTTTTTATATTTCAATTATAGCCCTTTTGCCCCGCCATTGCAAACAAAAAGCCCGCCTTGAAGGCGGGCAAATTCTGTATATCAGTCTGCGTAAGGGATATATTCGAACAGTTCGCTCTCGTGTACGCCGCCGATGTAATAACCGAAACCCCACTCGGTATCGGGAACAACATCAAAGCTGCCGGTGCGTCCGTCCTGCATGCGGAAGCATACGATGCTGACCTTGTCGGAAGCGGTAACTATGAACTTCTCGCCGGCCTTGATAACGCCGTCGTATTCCATACCGTCGTCGCCCATGAATGCGCACTCAATGTCCATCATGGGAGTAAGGGCAACGTATTCCCAAATTTCGGCGTCTTCAAAATCGTAATCGTCGAATCTCCACAGGCCGTCGTCAACGGTCTCAAACCTGCCGTCTGCAAGGCCGAAAGCGCGGGAGCCGAAATAGGTGCCCAGCACGTCCTGAGAGCCGGTCAGCGTTACAGTGCCTCCGGAGATGGATTCCAGCAGGCCGTAGCCGAAATCGTAGTAGCCCTCGTTGGGAGTGCCGCGGTTGACATTTGCAAACTGCACGGGCAGGAGACCTTCTGCGGTATACTGCAGGCAGAAGGTGTAGTAATCGCAGGACATCTCGTCGCCGGTAATGAACATCTCAACAATGCCGTCCTCGTCCACATCCGCAAGGAATACTTTCGCGAAGTACAGATAGCTGTTCCAGGTATACTTATCGCCGTTTTCGGCGGTAACGCTGAAGAAAACTTCCTCGGTATAGTTTTCGGTATCCTCGACCATATACCAGTCAACGGTCTCGTTCACGCCGTCGCCGTTCAGGTCCATGACCACCGGCTCACCGGCAGGCACGGCAACAACAGCATCGGAACCTGCACCCTCGGCGAAGCTTACAACGCCCAGGCACAGACACAGCGCCATGATAAAAGCAACCATCTTTTTCATTTCAATCACCTCATACTTATTTGACGATACAGATGACTCATAGTTCCATATTTTCTCAAATAAATCCCGCGAAAATCGGGGCCAGTACCACGGTCATTATTCCCGCCACGGCAATGGCAAGTCCGCTCATCGCGCCGGTCACCTGCCCCATCTCCAGCGCCTTCGCGGTGCCGATAGCATGGGCGGATGTGCCGATGGCAACGCCCTGCGCAACGGGATCTGTTATCCTGAAAAGCCTGCACACAGGTTCAGCCATGACATTACCCGCAATACCCGTGAGCACTATCACAGCCACGGTTATGGTCTCTATTCCGCCAAGCTCGGCGCTTACACCCATGCCTATGGCGGTGGTTATGCTCTTGGGCAGCAGCGTTGCGTACTGCGCGCTGTCAAGGGAGAATATAACCGCCAGCAGGAATATGCATACAAGGCTGGTCACAACGCCTATGGCTATGCCGCCCATGACCGCCTTCCAGCTCTTTTTGAGAAGCGCCAGCTGTCTGTAGAGAGGTACCGCAAGGCACACCGTTGCCGGCGTAAGCAGATAACTCAGAGGCTGCACCGAAGCGGCATAGGCTTCATATTCCACATCGCATATCAGCAGCACGGCTATCGTGCCTGCTATCGCGATAAGCAGCGGATTTACCAGTCCCGATCTGAATCTTTTCTTCATCACCATGCCAAGCCTGTAGAGACACAGGCTTATCAGCATTCCGAATACCGCGGAGGAAGCAAGCAATTCGCTCATCACTTCTTGCCCCCCTTCCTGTTTTCAAGGCGCATTATGCCCTGCGCGCCCAGACCGGAAGCGCCCATTACCACAGCGGTAACCACCACGATAGCGATAACGGACGGAATCAGCATCGGCGTAAGCTCGCGCCAGGTAGACATAAGCTTCACTACGGCGGGCAGGAACATGAGCGGCATTATCTCAATAAGAAAATCCGCCGTGTTTTCCACATATCCAAGCTTTATCACGCCTGTGCAGAGTCCTATGAACATCAGCGCCATTCCGTATATGCCCGTAGGCACCGGCAGCGGCAGTATCTCATGCAGCACCTCGCCGATAAATGTCACCAGCAGTATTACGGTGAACTGTCCCACATATTTCATATCAAACCATCCCGATATTATTCATACAGCGCGTATTTTTCCAGCGTCGGTCTGAATGCCTCGGCTTCGGCGCGCCACTTTTCGCAGATCTCCTCTGCGGTGAGTATTCCCCTTCTCAAATCGTCCGTACCGGAAGCGATATCGATATGCCATCTGCCGTCTGCATTAGGCTCGCGGAATGTAAATTCCGGGAACATATCCTGCACCGCACGCATCATGGAAACGCCCGTGCGCACGCCGTCCACGGCGCGTCTGTCGGTCACATGTATGCGCACGCCGCCGCAGGTCACTCCCGCGTATTTGGCAAACCAGGGTGCAAACCATGCCTCGGCAAATTTCAGCCCCGGCAGTTTCAGCTCATTGAGCCTTTTCGCCAGCCTGTATCCGTCGATATAAGGCGCACCTATCAGCGTGAAAGGTTCGGTGGTGCCCCTGCCAACGGTCACATTTGTTCCCTCAAACAGGCAGGTGCCGTTATATACCGCCATGGAATCAAGCGTCGGCAGATTGGGGCTGGGCGGAGTAAAGGGCAGTCCGGTATCGTCATACCACATACTGCGCTTCCAGCCGTCCATCTCAGCCACATGCAGTTCACAGCCGATGTTATACTCGCCGTTGAAGAATCTGCCAAGTTCGCCCATGGTCATGCCGTGGCGGATGGGCACATGGGTGCGTCCTATGAACGAAAGATTCTCATCCCTGTGGGTGTTGCCCTCCAGCCTTTCGCCGCCAAGGGGATTGGGCCTGTCCATCACAACGATGGGCGTACCCGTCTTTGCGCAGGCATGCATCAGGTAAAACAGAGTCGAGGCATAGGTATAGTATCTCGAACCCGCATCCTGCAGGTCGAAAGCCACTATGTCCACCTTTTCCACGGCCCTGGTTGCGGCGTCAAGTCCGCCCTCCTCGGCAAATCCGCCGGGAAAAAGGCTCACGCAGCGCACTCCCGTGCGGCTGTCCACGAAATCCTCCGCAGCCACACCCGCCTGCAGTTCGCCCCTCACGCCATGCTCGGGCGAAAGCAGCAGCGAAAGTCCGTATGTATCCATAAAGCAGTCAACGCTGCTTGTCAGGTCCTTTGAAAGTCCCGAAGCTCCCGTAGCCAGCGCGATTCGCTTTCCCTCAAACAGTCCGGAAAGTTCGCCGAGCCTGTCTATGCCTGTGCGTACCATAAAAAACGCACCTCCGTATTTTTTGCGCATCCATATCCGCCGGGCACAAGAATGCCGGGGAGAATAACGAATGCCTTACGGGCCGGCGCAAAGCCGGGCCCGCAGGGACGGCTTTGCGCCGGGGACCCCCGCATGTCTCC
>JAZRPZ010000071.1:0-27344 GCA_045649485.1 Clostridia bacterium | reverse complement strand
ACCTGAATAAGATTTCCGGTGATAATAGCCTGAGGGATCCACCTGTTCCCATACCGAACACAGAAGTTAAGCCTCAGCACGCTGATGGTACTTGGCTGGAAACGGCCCGGGAGAGTAGGACGTCGCCGGATTCAAGAAAAGGAAACGGGGAAGGACGAAAGTTCTTTCCCGTAACCGATATTCCTCAGTAGCTCAATGGCAGAGCACTCGGCTGTTAACCGAGTTGTTGTAGGTTCGAGCCCTACCTGGGGAGCCATGCTCCGTAAGCTTTTGCTTGCGGAGTTTTTTATTATGTATTCTGATACATTGCTGTTGAAGTATAAAAATGAATGATAATAAAATGTTAAAAAGATGTTGACAAAGGGTAATGCAAGGTATATAATGTAATCACAAACAAGGAACACAAACCTTGGATGACAGACAGAGCTACAAAGAAGAGTCCTTTATAGCAGCGTATAGAATATACGAAACTGTAAGAGTTGTAAGAGAACGAAAGGATAAAAGGAAGTAGCAAAGTCAAATCCGTAGAAAGAGAGGTACAAAAATAGATGTTAGATATCAAGAATGCACAGAAATGACCCTTGATTGTGGATGATCTGAGTTTGTGAAGAAAGACGAGGATCGCAAAATGAAGCAATCAAGGGTCATTTCGTTTTTGGTCGATATATCAAAAAGCTTGCCCAAAGGGGCTTTTTTTATTGTCAATTTGAAAAATTGCATATCAGGTGTTGACATATTTTGTGATATGTGGTATATTACACACCTATTTTTCTTTTCGGGGGTGTGTATATGCAGGTATCTTGCGGAACAATAGCTTGTACATTCATAAATGGTGAGCCCCATTATGTAATTATTTGCGAGCCTAAAACAAATTCCCACGGTTTTCCTAAAGGTCACATGGAGCATGGCGAGACCGAGACCGAAACCGCAGTACGAGAAACCTGGGAAGAAGCCTCCATACACGTGAAAATAATCGATGGTTTTCGCCGTGAAAATCAATTCAGACTCAAAAACGGTGGTATAAAGAAAGTCATTTACTTCCTTGCTACCTTCTCCGGCCAGAGACCATGCCGAAATTATGAATTTGAGAGACTTACCGTGAAATTACTGCCTTTTGAAGAGGCATACAGAATTTTGGATTATCCCGAAACGAAAAATATGCTCTCTGAAGCAAATGAATATATAAAAGCCTGCGCAGTAAAGTGAACTGCACAGGCTTTTTCTTTACCATGGGTGAGAGCGGGCTACACTAATGGTACGGTATTCATTTTTGAATTTCAGTTTTTCTTCGTCAGTTTCCGTGGGACGCACGGCACAGTAGAAATGATACAGCATTCCATTGTGATAAATGATTCCGGGCTTGTGGGCATGGGTGGAATCGATTTCACCGGGGGCACCGTTATTCATGATGGGATCGGGATATTTTTCCCAATTCAACAGATCTTCGCTGAATGCGATGCCGTCCTGTGCGTTTTTGTAATTGTAGCCAAAGTAGTACATGACCCAGAGCTTTTTCTCGCCGTCATATACCACAACCGGATCGGAAGCGAATTTGCAATCCCATGCACCGTCGGTGACAGGTACCTTGGGATTTCCGGACAGACGCTGCCAGGTCATGAGGTCTTCGGATACTGCGCCGCCGGTCTGTTCGCGCCAGCTGCCGTCGGTGATGTTTTTGGCATTATAGAACATATAGAACTTTCCGTCGTGTTCCAGCAGGTCGCACTTGTACAGGCCGCCTTTTTCCCATTCTTCGCCGTCTTTCCAGGAATAGACGGGCTTATCGAGGCAGTGCCAGTCGAGCAGGTCTTCGTCTTCGCACCATGCAAGGCCTATTTCTGCGGGACCGACTTCGTAACCCGAGCCGGGATATGCATGGTACATAAGCCAGTATTTGCCGTTGAATTTCTTTATTTCACGGCTGCCAAAAAGTTCGTTGTCACAGATGACGGTGGTGCCGGCGCGGCCGACTTCATCCCATGCGCCGGCGTTTCCGCGGGGAAGGATGACCTTCAGCTGCTTCCAGTTGAGTAAGGTTTCGTCTTCGGCAACGCAAAGCGCGGTCTGATAGCCTCTGCCGTCAAAACCTACATGAAGCATATATACTTTTCCGTTGTGGCGGAAAGGAACGGGGCAGTCAACGCCCAGACGGTTGAATTCGTCTTCTTTTCCGGAAGGGGTAATAACGGGTCTGCCAAGCTTGTAAGGAGAAGTATAACGGGAAATATCTATATTCATGACATATACCTCCTGATATAAAACGATTATAGCAGCGATATATTGACGCGTCAAGCCGCTGGGCTATAATCAAATTTGATATGGGAGTGTGATGAAAATGTATATGGAGGCTGAACGGTAGATGATAGGTCCGTATACAAGTGCCGGATTAAGGTGTGCATCGTGAACGCTGTGAGGCCTTCCTGAAGTGGCATATATCCAATTATGTAAAGCCGGACATATGTACCCGGCACAGTGTGTTTCGGTGTGTTTGAGAGGCATACAGGCCGTATTTGGGGGACTGAGGATGATAGAAAAATGCGGCTATGCTTTCAGGTATTACAGGAAGAACAGAAAAACAAGCCCGGCGCATCGGCAGCGTCGGGCTTGTTATTTTACCATGCGGTTTCCATCTCTTCGCGGGTGGCAGTACCGGTCTGGTTTATCTTTTTGATGGTTATGGAGGATGCAGTGTTGGCAAACCATGCGGATTCCGCGAGGGTCGCGCCTGCTGCCTGAGCACAGGAAAGTGCGGAAAGGAAGGTATCGCCCGCGCCGCAGATGTCTATGGGCGGGGTGACCTTTCTTGCAGGCACAGAAACGACAGCGCCGTTTTCGCACACGAGGCAGCCAAGTTCACCGAGAGTTACGATTGCAGGCCTGCCGGTCTTTTTGGAGAGCAGCGCGGCTATCTCCTCATAGGATGCATCGGATTCCACCGCACGGGCGGCTTCCACTTCGTTGGGCTTTACGATGACATCGTGATACAGTGCGATCCTGTCGCGGCTGTCTACGATCACCCTGAGACTGTTTCTGCTCATATCGCAGATCTTTTCACGTATGGCGGGGGTGATGCAGCCGAAACGCATCTGGTCGCATACGCAGAGCACATCCACATCGAGCTTATCGAGGGCTTCGAGCAGCAGCTTTTCGTCCTCTTCCTGCATGGGTGCGCGGTCTTCGAAGTCCAGACGTGGGTCTTCGTATATTACGTGGCTCAGACCGGTGCGCAGGGGCTTGATGTATGCGGGGGTCACGCGGCGGGGAGATTCGAGGAAGAGGCTCACGTCGATTCCCGCATCGGAAAGGAGCCCGCGCAGCGCAGCGCCGCGCCAGTCGCGTCCGGTAAGACCTATGGCGTATACCTTTTTGGGCATAAGCGCCGCTACATTGCAGGCTACGTTGCCTGCGCCGCCGGGAGACATGCGCTCTTCAACTATGGGCAGCGGATAGTGGGGCACTTCGCGGGAAAGTTCAGACCTGGTCATGTCCGCAACCCAGTATGCATCAAGGCAGAAATCGCCTATTATGCCAATGCGCGCGGAATCAATGCCGGAAAAGATTTCTCTGAGTTCCATCATTTTCCCCAGCCCTTCGCGATGAGTTTGTCATACAGACCCGGAATGGATACCTGATGATCGAGGCAGAAATGCCAGCCCAGACCGCCGCGGGAAACGGGGCGGTTTACAATATTCTTTCTGGGGCGGTAGTAATAATTGGGGTCCTCATAGCCTATCTTGCAGCGGTAATCGCCCAGGTCGATGAGGTCCAGATTTGCGGTGGTGATGTTGAAGGTAGGGTAGCCCAGGTTGCGCGCGATGGACAGTGCCTTCAGGAATACCTCCGCGCCGATGACCGCGGAGCCGAAATTCAGGAATACGCCGCCGTCCAGCTGGGATACGGACCAGCAGATGCGCTTGAAATCAACGCCGGTGGTCTTGCCGATGGCCTCGAAATCCACGATGGGGTGCTGATGGATTATATCGGTGCCGATAGCGATGTGGTAAGTGGCGGGCACGCCCAGCTTCCACGCCTGATAGAGCACACAGTCGTCCCTGTAGGGGAATTTATCGGGATTTTCGTCAATGTAGCGGGCAAGGGGTTCGCCGTAGCCCCAGCCGTTTGCCGCGCCCTTCTGCAGTGCTTCGTTCATCCAGCGGCCGGTCTCTTCCCACATGCCGAAGGAGCCGTCCTCGATGGCGGTGGGTACGTCTTCGCTGGTTCCGCCCAGATATGCCAGCTCGAAATCGTGTATGGAGCATGCGCCGTTGCCGGAAAGATGGGTTATGATGCCCATCTTCATAAGCTCTATAAGATAACGGGAAAGGCAGTTTTTGATGACATGGGCGCCCTGAGACCAGATCACGGGTCTGCCGGCCTTGCGTGCGGCGATGATGCGGTCGATAAGCACGTCAAAATCCGGGTCGGTCACTTCTGCGGCGTGATGTTCGCCGGGAGTGAGCAGGGTATCGATGCGCACCAGATTGATGCGGTCGTGGGCGGTATTGGTCTTAATTCCGGAAAAATCAAGCTCGTTGTAAATCATATTGCACCTCAGTTGAGTCCGAGCATGGAAAGCAGCTCGTCCTTGTCAAGGAAATCGCCGGTGATGATGTCTGCGCCGGCTTTGATGAGACGTTCGCGCTTTACGGGGTTTATTCCCTGACGGGCGGGCTCATCGCTGGCGAGACCGATGGCGAACGCGCCTGCGTCGCGGCCGAGCATTATCTCGACCTTGCCGTCGCCTACTACGGCAACCTGAGAGCCGGTGAGTCCGTGGTCGGAAATGAGTCGCTTCAGCACGGCTTCCTTGGAGCAGTTTTCCTCGTGCAGGGGAGCGCCGGCTATCTCGTCGAAAAGCTCATATACGCCGAGGGCCTTTGCTTCGGTGACCACGTCGGGATGGTCGGTGCCGGATGCGACGTAGATGCTCACGCCGTTGTCCTTCAGTGCCTTCAGGAATTCAACGGAGCCTGCCATGAGATATTCTTCGGGAGCGATGATGCCGTCGTTCAGCTGCTGCTTCTTGATATCGATATCCAGCATGAGGCGGCGGTTGTATTCTGCCTTGTAATCCCAGGGGTCAAGGGCGTTGCCGCCCCTGTTCGCTACCTGCTGAGTGAGCCACTTCATCTGGAAGATGGTCTGTATGCCGGTGGATTCGTCTATCCATGCATCGACAAGGGCTTTTACGTCTTCTTCGTTGTCCTTGCCGCATTCCATTATGTATTCCACCATCATGGGCTGCATTACTTTTTCCCAGCCGCAGCGCAGGGTGGATATGGTGCCGTCAAAATCGAAAAGTGCGGCAGTGACGCGCGCGGGGCGCTTTTCGGAAAGAATCTCTATCATATTGATCTCCTTAGAATTCTACTCGGAAGGTGCGTATCTCATAGGGCTTGATGCGAAGCTCGAAGCTGCTGCCGCAGAATTCCACGGGCTTTTCATCGTCTTCCATCAGGTTGCATTCGGTTATCTTCACGGGAGCCTTGCCCAGTTCTACCTTTACCTTGCCGCGGGAACCGTTTACTTCGTACATGCGTACGATGATGCCGCGTCCGTCTTCGGCACACTTTACGGTGTCGAGGGCAGCATGGTCGGAGATGACCTTTGCTACGGGGGCGGTAATGATGCCCTTGCCGCCGGAAACGGCTTCTACCATGGGCACATTCACGCGGTATGCCTCGCGTACCACGCCGTTGCGCCAATCGCCGGTGTGGGGATATACGCAGTAGGTAAACTCGTGCTCGCCTTCATCGGCATAGGGATCGGGATAATTGGGGCAGCGCAGCATGGTGATGCGCATGCGGTTTTCAAGCACGTCGTAGCCGTACTTGCAGTCGTTCAGTATGCTTACGCCGTAATTGCCTTCGGAAAGATCTGCCCAGCGATGTGCGCAGATCTCGAACTTTGCCTCGTCGTAGCTGGTGTTGCGGTGGGTGGGACGGTCGATGGTGCCGAACTGGATCTCACAGGCGGCGTGCTGGGTGTGGATATCCACGGGGAAGGACGCCTTCAGCATGCGCTCCTTTTCGTGCCAGTCTGCCTTGGTGACGAAGTCCAGCCTGCGGGAACCGGCCTTCAGCACAACATCCTGCCAGATGGTGGAAGTACCGACCTTGCGTACGATGCGGATGGTATCGCTGCCGATGACTTCGATGGATTCGGCATCGATGAGGTCGGTATATTCGTTCTGATAGGTGGGGTCGATATTCCATGCGGATTCGTAGGCGGGTCTGTCAACGAACATGGTGATAAGGTTGCCCTTTTCGCCTTCTGCCAGCACTTCGCGGTCGTTTTCCTTGTCGTAAATGCTGGTGATGAGTCCGTTTTCGTCGAATTCTACGCGGAGGAATCCGTTTTCAAGCAGGTTTTTGGCTGCGGTGGTGCTGTCGGTTACGGAAGCGGGAGTGCCGCAGAACATGGAGGGCACGCCGTCTTCATCCCACGGACGGAAGTTCCATACGTTTGCGCCTGCGGGTGCGGCTTCGGCAAGCAGCGCCATGGTACCGGCGATGATGGTCTCAACGCGCTTCTTCAGCTGCTCGTAGGTCTCGCGGCATTCGCGGTATACGGCGTGTACCGAGGAGCCGGGGAGGATGTCGTGGAACTGCAGGGTCAGCATTTCCTGCCAGATATCACGTATCTCGTCGTGGGGATACTCGGCGCCCAGATGTACATTTGCGGTGGCGCAGACTATCTCCGCCTTGCGCAGCAGCTGCTCGAGCAGGCGGTTGTTCTTCTTTACGAATGCCTGCGAGGTATAGGTGCCGCGGTGGCATTCGTAGTACATTTCGTCGTTCCATACGGGCAGCTCCGCCTGATAGGGGGCTACATCGTCAAAGAATTCCTTTGCGGTGGCCATGCGTGCCTTGGGCAGGCCGGGGAATTCCTTATAGCGCTGGTAATTTTCCAGCATCCATGCGGTGGGACCGCCGCCGCCGTCGCCGAAGCCGAAGGTCATGAGTGCCTCGGGCACGGTGTCCTTCTGTTCGAATTCGCTGTCAAGCGTGCGCAGGGTATTGGCATTCAGCATGCCGTTGTAGTTCATGCGCTGGAGATATGCAAGTATGGGGGTACCGTCAACACCCTTCCAGGTGAACAGGGAATGGGGGAAGCGGTTGGTATCGTTATTGATAAGCTTGGATGTGAAGAAATAATCCACACCGGAGCGGCGCATTATCTGGGGCAGCGCCCAGGAATAGCCGAATACGTCGGGCATCCAGAATACCTTGGAATCCTTGCCGAAGCGGGTGCGGAAATAGCGCCTGCCGTAAAGCAGCTGACGCACGAGGGATTCGCCGGAGGGGATGTTTGCGTCCATCTCTACCCATGCATTGCCCACCAGCTCGATGCGGCCTTCGGCTACCTTTTCCTTTATCTTCTCAAACAGGTCGGGGTAGTGCTTTTCGCAGTAGTTGAAAAGAGCGGGCTGGGAGAATGCGAAGGTGAATTCGGGGTACTGATCCATAAGATTCAGTACGTTGAGGAAGGTGCGGCGGGTCTTGCGGATGGATTCGCGGATAGTCCACAGCCATGCGGTATCGATATGTGCCTGACCTACGAAGAGTATCTCACCAAGACCTGCGGGCATTGCGGCAAGGGCGGCGCGCAGCTGTTCGCTTGCGGCCGCGGGGTCATTCTGGTCAACGCATGCCTTGGTGGCGGCTTCGATAAGTTTCTTGCGCAGGTGACCGTCTTCTATCTGGGGCAGCGCCTCAAGCACGGCTTTTGCATCGTAATAAAGCTTTTCGGTCTGTTCGTCCACTATGACAAGCTCAGCTTCCTGGAAGAGGGAGGAGAGCACTGCGTCCTCATAGCGGATGGCGGGGCTGGTGGAATAGAGGCAGCTGAGGAAATTCATGCATGCCTCGAGTTCTATATCAAGTTCCTTGCCGGCGAATTCACGGGGCAGCTTTACCTGAGAGCGGATAACATAATGATTGTGCTCCAGGTTGCTGGAGATGGTTTCCAGCATAACGCCGTTTACGCATACGGTAGCTTCGCCGCCGATATCAAGCCTCAGCGCGAGGTATTTTCCCTCGGGGCATTCGGGGGCGGTTATCCTGGTCTTCAGGCGCATGGTCTGGCGGAAGGTGCAGTCCCATCTGTCGCCTACTTTAAATTCAAACCAGTCGGAAGTGGGGATATATTCTTCGGGCGAATTATAGCGCTCGTAACGTGCGGTGAATGCGGGCAGGGGCATGTGCATTTCATACATGCGGGTGCCAAGCAGGTGTACTTCGTTTTTGAGAACTTTTTCTACGGCAAACATGGATATCTCTCCTTTTTGCTCAGTATTTTCCTGATTATATTATAATGTCAAACTGCTGTTATGTAAAGATTTGATGTTGCTTTTTGTGCGCCGGGGTTTCAATATATACGCTTTTAGGTATATAATATGTGTAACAAAGTGCAAAGGAGAAAATTATCATGACGATGGTACTGCTTACCGCGCTGGGTGTTGGCAGCGCAACGGTCATCGGCGCGCTGATAGGCTTTATAATAAAAAAGATACCGCATAAGTTCAATGATGCGGTGCTGGGCTTCGCGGCGGGCGTTATGCTTGCGGCAGCGGTGCTGGGGCTTATAGTACCTTCTCTTGAGCACGGCGGCGCACACGGCATATGGATAACCATACCCGGCATACTGCTGGGCGCCGTATTTCTCAATCTGCTGGATAAGCTGGTGCCTCATCTGCATTCCATTGCGGGTGTATCCGCAGACCATGAATTGCATCCGGAGGGCTCTGAAAGGCTCAGCAAGGTCCTTTTGTTCGTGGCTGCCATTGCTATCCACAATCTGCCCGAGGGCGTTGCGGCGGGCGTAAGCTTCGGCACGGGCAATGTGGCGGACGCCTTCACTGTGGCGGGCGGCATCGCACTGCAGAATATACCCGAAGGCATGGTTATAATAGCGCCCATGCTGGCCGCGGGCGTATCCAAAAAGCGTACGTTCCTCATTGCAATGTCCACCGGTCTTGTTGAAGTGATAGGCACTCTGTTCGGATATTTCGCAGTGAACGTGGCCAATTTCATTCTCCCCTTCGCGCTGGCTTTCGCGGGCGGAACGATGCTCTATGTTATCAGCGATGAAATGATACCCGAGACCCATGCACACGGCTTCGAACGCGGCGCGACTTATGCGCTGCTCATCGGCTTCTCCGTAATGCTGATGATGGATTTCTATATGGGATGATATATCCGAAATGACAAAAGGCAGGAGGAAATGCCTATGAAGCTTATACATGTGCGGCTGAACGAATATGCAGTGATGACAGGATATATTCATGAGCCCCACAGAGAGATGCCTAATTACAGCGATTTTCCCGTGGCGATCATATTGCCCGGCGGAGGTTTCCGGTTTTGCAGTGCGCGGGAGGGAGAGCCTGTTGCAATGGCATTTTATGCCGAGGGCTACAGCAGCTTTGTGGTGGATTATACCACCGTTACCAAGAAGCCTGATGCACTGATAGATGACCCGATGAGGGATGTCGAAGAGGTGTTCAACTGGGTACTGAACAACTATGCAGAATACAACCTGCGCAAAGACGAGACGACGCTTGTGGGATTTTCCGGCGGCGCGCATCTGGCGGCGGCGGTGGCGACCCACGGTCCTCACAGACCCGACACTCTGGTGCTTGGGTATCCCGGAATATTGCACAGCGAGCTTCGCGCGCTGGAGTGTCCGGACATAATTGAGTGTGTGGATGCAAAGACGCCGCCTACCTTCATATTCAGTACACGCTTTGACCGGGTGACGCCGCCAAAGCATCCGATGGCATTTGCTGCAGCTCTGGACGAAGCCGGCGTGGAATTTGAACTGCATATATTCAAAGATGGTGATCACGGTCTGTCTCTGGCAAAGGACGTTACATGCGTAGGCAGGCCCGCAATGAAGATAGACGCAGTGGCCGAATGGTTTCCCATGTGTATCCGCTGGCTCAAAGACCGGCAGGCGCCGGCCTAAATCGGTCTGCTATCGTAATAATATAATCGTCCCCGGCGCCCGTAGGTCATGGGCGCCGGGGACTTTCTTTGCGTTTCTGCTTATGGTTTGACTGTGAACGGCCGTATCCTGCGCCGGAAGGCGGCTTGGATACTATGTTGGAAAGGCGGCAGGAGCAAGCCTATGTCATACGTTGTTATGCTGTTCACTGTCAAAATTCCTTTTGTCAGTATTCGAAGGGATCGCTTTCCAGCCTTATGAGTCCATCGACGGGCGATTTATCGGCGATATCGTTGTCCTGCAGAGAAAGGTATGTGAGCTTGGTGAGACCTTCAAGCGGGGAGATATCGGTTATCTCATTGCTTGCCAGGGCCAGGGAACGCAGGTCCGTAAGTCCGGCAATAGGGGAAAGGTCGGAGATGTTGTTGCTGCACATATAAAGCTCTTTCAGGTCGGTAAGCCCCGCCAGCGGAGACAGATCGCTTATTTCGTTGATCTCCATCCACAGCGAGGAAAGTTCTGTGCAGGATGCGAGTGCAGATATATCGGTGATATTATTATCGCTGAGCTGCAGACGGTCCAGTTCCGTAAGTCCCGCAATGGGAGAAATATCGGTTATATTATTCCCGTAGAGCTCAAGTACGTTGAGCCCGGTCATTCCCGCAACAGGAGAGATATCCGTTATTTCATTGTTGCCGAGCAGCAATGCTTTTATGGATGTGAGACCGGAAAGCGCTGATATGTCGGTCAGCCCGCATTCGTAGGCTTCCAGTTCACGCAGCTGCGTCAGACCGGCGATGGTATCGAAATCCACAATCCTGTTGCCGCTTATGTCGAGCAGCCAGAGATTTTCAAGGCCTGCAAGGGGGGCCAGGGACTCTATGCGGTTGTTGCCGATGCGTATATATTCGAGGGAAGTGAGTGTACTGAGTGCGGATATATCGGTAAATCCGCAGGAGGAGGCATCAAAGTTGGTAAGTGCGGTGAGTACGGAAACGGGGGTAATATCTTCCACATAATTGCCGGATATATTGAGGTCTACAAGGTTGGTGAGTCCGGTAAGGGGAGAAATATCGGTTATGTCATTGTTCGCCAGAGAAAGGCTTCTGAGATTTGTGAGTCCCGCAAGCGGAGTTATGTCGGTCAGATTGTTTTCATCAAGATATAGATCATTGATGTTTATGCAGTATTCTATACCGCTCAGGTCGCGGATATTGCAGTCATACGCGGACAGGTAAGTGACGGTTGCAAGATCGCGCTGCGTTATCTCTCCTTCAAATCCGTAAGTCCTCCGTATCTCTTCCTCAAGGCGAGGGTCTGCGAATACAACGGGGATATCGGGTATCTCGGGTTCTTTGGGAGCACAGGCTTTCCATACGATGAGTCCGCAGCACAGAAGGAGTACCAGCGCGGAAGCGACGGCTGCAATGACCAGCCTGCGCCTTTTGGGTGCGGGCACATTTTCCTGCGCGGCAGCTTCTTCCTCAAGCTGCACGGAGTACAGACGCACTTCGTCTATGTGTTCGCACAGGGGCATGAGTTCTTCCCTGCGGTGCATAGGCGCGTTGAATACAAGTTCTTCAATGCCGAATATTCCGTCTGCCGCTTCGGCGGATACTATTTTTTCCACGCCTGCGGCATTTGCACGGCAGCGCAGCCAGGTGTGTTCTTTGGAAAGCACAAAGCCGTTTGCCCTGTAGAAGGCATTTGCGGCAGCGTCTTCCTGTGTCCATACCTCGCAGCGGCGCACGCCCTGAGCAATGAGACGCTTTTTGGCTTCATTCCAGAGTGCGGATGCTGCGCCCTTGCGGCGGTATTCGGGAAGCACTGCAAGATTCCATATGATACAGCCTCTGTCTTCGCCGGAGCGGGTCAGGTCAAAGGAATCGAGTTCGATATCGATAAGACCGACTATGCGGCTCTTTTCTTCTGCCACAAGGCAGAGAGAGGGCTGCAGATAGGTCTCTTTTTCGGTCTTTACGTCGGAAGCATAGCTTGTATCGAGAAATGCGCGCACGCGGCAGTCAAGCCAGCCGCGCTCGTCCGAGGGGGTATATTCGCGTATGATCATTTTTCAGTTTCTCCTGTTGCTATGTTTTCGCAGTTGTGCAGGCTGATGCGGCCTTCGCCGATTATGTGAAGCCCGTCCACATAAGCCGCCTCAAGCAGCGCACCGCCGTACACGCGGTTGTTCAGTATGCGTATGTTTCTGTGGCGGCGGCCGGTCTCCTCCGCGCCGTGGAGCACCGCAGTTATGGCGGCGTTTGCGGTGCGGAAGGTGTTGTTTTCTATGAGCAAATCATTTGCGGGTCCTGACTCATACCAGTATTTCATGTTGTCCACTATCGTCATCGCGCCGCCGAGGGCGAATTCGTTGTTTCGCACCACGGTAGGCTTGCCGCTGCCCAGCAGTACATTGGGACAGCGCAGGAAGGAGTTGTTTTCCATGAGTATCTCGGGCATGCGGTCGGGATTTTCGATATGGTCGCCTGAGAACATCATGGAGGACACAGCGCGGTCAAATGTAAGCAGTATGGATTCGCCGTTTTCGGAGATCACGCTTTCCGTAACGGCAGCGCAGCCCTTTTCGCCGTGCTCACCGATGAATCTCAGCATATCGCCCGGGCGGTAGGGATTGAAGCCGTATTGCTCATGGTGACCGAGGCGCACTTTTGCCCGGTCTCCCATAACTTCTTCCGCGAGGGTGTATATTCCGTGTATGTTTGCCGCATCGTCAAGGGTATCTGTCACGCGGCAGTTGCGTACGGTAAGCTTTCCCGTGCAATGCACGAAATGGAATGCGTCAGCTGTAATGGAAACGGGTTCGTCGCGCCATTCGGGCACAGCGATGACCATGTTTTCCACGGTTATATTGCAGCTCGTCTGACCTATTATGCCCATGCCTGCGCCGCGGAATATATTCACACTTCGCAGTGTCACATCAGTGCTGTCTTCGATGAAGAACACATCGTTTTCGCGATTTTCGTCGTGGCTGATGAGCAGCTTCTGACCTATGGCATAATCCATGCGCGGAGAACCGGGGCGGTAGCGCAGTGTGATTATTCCGCCCGATTCATCTGCGTCGGTACGCATCACCTGCGCAGGCAGGTTTGTCAGCGGGTCTTTGGTTTCGCCCGCGACGAGATAGGAAACTCCGCAGGGCTCGCCCGGCAATCCGCTCAGGAAGAATTTCTTCTCGGCGGTTGTACGCCATTCGTCACCTGCATTGAATGCGAGATGACCGTTTTCGACGATATAGGGATATTTTTCGCCGTCAACACGCAGCGCAAAGCCTTCGTAATCGCAGGACACGACTTCGCCCACGGCGTAGCGGGGGAATGCGAAATCTATGGAGATATCCTCGATGACCGCATCCTCACATCTCTGAGTAATGAACGGAAAGAGCCGCGAATGGAATATAAAGCGTGCGCCGTTGCCTGATATGCGTATGTTTTTTAGTCCAAGCAGGGGAAATACCACACGCTTTTCACCGCTCATGTTGTTTGTGGGTGCGAAATAACTCACACGCGCGCCTTCGGAATAAAAGTGATAGTCTGCGTCTTCGAAAATGAGAGATGTGTTTTCGGCTGCACTTTCAAGGGCGGCGATAACATCGGGCGTGGAATTTGCCGAGGGATAAATGCGTATCGCGTTTGTCATTCGAAATCATCCTCGTGGGCTTTGAAGAAATCGTAGTATGCTCTCACTGCAGGTAATTCCGTCCATCTGCGGGGCGTGACGGGGTCTGCGTCAAGGTCATAGACCAGCGCGCCGCGCATGGCAAGCAGGAAGGGGGAATGTGTGGCGATAATAAACTGACAGCCGAAGAAGCGTGCGGAATCTTCAAGGAATTTTGTAAGTTCCTGCTGCCTTATGGGAGAAAGACTGTTTTCGGGCTCGTCCAGCAGATACAGCGCGTTTTCCTGTATTTTGTTGGTGAAATAGAAAAAGGCACTTTCGCCGTTGGACTGCTCACGGGGATTGTCCATAAGCCGTGAGCGCACATATTTGGACTGGGTCTTGCGGCGGGAGAGATTTACCTTTTTGAGCCGCTCGTAGTCTTCCATGGTGCGGTATTTGAAATCAGAATATTTGTCGTCGAGGTATTCCTGAAAAAGCTCTTCGCGGCGGGCGTCGATGCCCTCGTTCAGTGCGCGCAGATTCAGCATGTAATCGAAAACATCGTCAGAGGTGATGACAGCGCTGTGTTCGGGCGGCGGTATCATCATCTCATAATCGCACATATCGAGATAATCCTCGTAAAAGGAAGAACGGTTGTACAAAGTATCACGCTTGAGCTTCAGTTTTTCTGCGATTACGTTCAAAGCGGTAGTCTTGCCGGAGCCGTTTCCGCCGTAAAGTATTGTGATCGGCTCAAAATCAAGGTGATACAAGCTGCGCTGCGAAAGCACCTTGAAGGGGTAGAAAGTATCGTAGCATTTGCGCTTTATATCCATAAGGAAGCTTGTTTCGCGTTCGACATGAGGAAAATAGAATTCGTTCAGATAGATCACGGAATAACCTCCTTCGGGATATTTTCAGATATTATAGCATACAGGGTATGGATTGAAAAGGGTATATGCGCAGCAGGTTTCAAGCCGCAGTCCGGCGCAGAAAATATCCTGATACGATCACAGCGCTAAAGAAACGCAAAGAAAGTTCCCTGTGCCCATTGTGTACGGGCACAGGGAACGGTGTGCTGCGGGCGATAGCAGCTGCCTGCTTACTTCTTGGCGTCCTTCTTCTTGAACAGGTATTCGTCAACCTTGTTCTTGATGGTATCGCAGATCTCGCGCTTGATGGGGAAGGTCTTTGCATTTACAACGCGCTTGGAGAAGGCGAGGGTCTGCTGCAGGGTGATATCCAGAGCCTTTTCGGACATGAAGTTGTTCTTCAGGTTGTCGCGGCGGTCATGGATGAATGCAGCGCCGGGTGCGCCGAAGCGGATGAAGTTGACAGCGGGGATGCCGTTGTCTGCGAAGGGGATGCAGTCAGAGGAATAGATATCGCTCCTTACATCGCAGGCCATGCCGTTTTCACGCATCATTGCGTCGATATAGCCGACTACTGCGTCGGTAGCCAGTACGGGGCAGCCGTTCTGACCGAGGATGGGGCCGGCAACGTCAACGTTGATCATCAGCACATGCTTGTCCAGCTCGTCCTTGTGATCGGCAACATAAGCCTTGGAGCCCAGCAGGCCCTGCTCTTCGGAGCCGTACCAGTTGAACTTCAGGGTGCGTGCAGGCTTGTTCTTGGCAAAGTACTTCATGATCTCCATGATGATGACGGAGCCGGAGATATTGTCGTAAACGCCGGTGGAGAAGTGTACGCTGTCAAAGTGAGCGCCGTAGGAGATGATCTCGTCGGGCTTCTCGGTGCCTTCGATGGTTGCGCATACGTTGCAGCTCATTGCCTCAACGTCTTCGCAGTCCAGCTCGAGATGCATCTTGGTTGCACCGCGGCGAACGATCTCGGCGGCGTCGGAAACGCGTACGTTGAGGGCAACTGCCTTGCCGAAATCATCGGTCAGCATAGGACGCAGCTTTGCGATATTGCAGTCGGACTCGCTCTTGCGATCCAGCATGTCGCCGGAGAAGGAGATGATGGCGGCAACGCCTACCTTCTTCAGCTGCTCATACTGCTTGCGGCGCAGCATGCCGTTGATCATGACGATCTTGCCCTTGCAGTTCTCGAGATGTACGGGGGTCAGGTTTTCGGCATAGTAGAACTCTGCATCCAGACCGCCTTCGGGAGTGGGCTCGGCGCACTCGTAACCGGTGCACTCATATTCCTTTACGTAGGGCTCGGTAACGACCAGCTTTGCGTGCTTTACGTTGCCGTTGACTACCTTGAAATCTTCGATCTGAGCCTGAACGCCGGCATCCTGGCATTCCTTGAGCAGACGCTCGGCAGCGCGGCGCTCGTCGGCAGAGCCGCTGAGACGCTCATAGGCCAGTTCCTTGAGCAGTGCATATGCGCGATGGGCGGATACATCCATGGTTGGGTACCTCCTGAATATGTATATTAATATGCTGATATTATAGCAGACCCCGGCTCAGGTTTCAACATCCGGACCGGAGTCTGTACGATATGTTGTTCAGTTTCGCTGGAATGCGATGCGCTCATCGCCGTTTTCCAGATAAATTATGCCGCAGTATCTGTAGCCGTATTTTTCGAGAGCCTTCTGCATGGGTATGTTGTTGCGGTGGGTGTCTATGCGTACGTTGCCACACTGCGCGTAACACCAGTCAAGGCAGAAACCCGCAATGCCCTTTTTGCGGTCCCCTGATGCAATGCGGTGGACCACGCCGTATTCGTCATCGGAAAGCCATGCGCCTTCGTATATTTTGCGGTAGGTGGGGTCGTCCATCACGGCAAAGACGAATGTGGCGAGTATTTCGCCGTCTTCCTCGCAGACGTAGCTGCGGCCGAGGGCAATGTCTTCAACGAGCACTTCGTGTACGGGATATCCGTCTACCCACTGGGTGGGATTGCCGTTTTCTGCCATGAATCGGCGTGCGTCTGCGTATATGGTCTCCATAGCGGGAAGATCTGCATGGGTCGAATGGCGTATGATCATATTGCTACCTCCGGATGAGAGTTGTTGTATGTATCATAGCACATTCGGTATGCGGATTACAATATTTGTTGACACCTCATTTGCGTTATTATATACTTGAAAACGGAGGTGTTCATTATGAAAAAATTCTTTGTGATTATGCTCGCTCTGCTGCTCTGTGTGTCCTGTGCCTATGCAGAAACTGCCGAGCCCTATTTTGAGGAATATGACCTGAGCTACAGCATGCTGAATGATGTGCGCGGTTTCAGGCTCAATGAAGGTTTTGTGTTTTTCGATGAAGCGAATATATACCCCTATCCATGTGATATAGAATACACCGTGCTTTCGGATGAGACGGCTGACGGCAAGCGCCATATGAATATCCGCATGGATGTAGGCATGTATCAGCTTCCCGCAGTAACTTCCGAATGTACCGTGTGCGTATACTATGCACTGTATGATTATTATACGGGCAATCAGTTCTTTGTGGAAGCTGAGATGAACCGTACCGACATGGAAATGAAGGATTTCACCGTTGAATTCGGCGGCGAGGCATATGAGATAAGCGCACGCGTGGCTAACACCTATATGGAATACGATGGCAGCAGCGTCGTTTTCGTGTTTGAATATGAGCTGATCATGGATGAGGAATACGACGGACTTATGCTGTGCAACGCACCCATTTATGATTATTCCGATTACGAGGACTTCAAGCGCAAGATGGATGAAAACGCCGATTCCGGACTGCCGCTTATCGAAGACCTGGGCGATCTCGCTTACGAATGTGTGTATGTGAGAGTGAAGTAACGGGAGGTCTCCGCTTGGCAATAAGAAGCGCCGCAAAGGCTGTGATAATAAGAGACGGCAAAGTGCTGCTCAACCTGTGCCGCCATGAAGACGGCAGGGAATATTACGACCTGCCCGGCGGCGGTCAGAACCTGTATGAGTCCCTTGAGGACGCCGTGTGCCGCGAGGTGTTGGAAGAAACGGGATATACCGTTGCGAAGATGCGTTTTGCCGCACTTTCGGAAGAGATACATACCGATGAGAGACTGCGCCGGGAGTATCCGGATTACAGCCATAGAATGCTGCACATATTTGCGGTGGATATAAGCAATGCACCGCAGGCTCAGCCTGCCGAGGTGGACCGGGGCATGGAAAAGAGCGTGTGGGTGGACATCGGAGAAGTGGAAAAACTTACCGAGACTTATCCCGGCAGACTTTCCGAACTGGTGGAAAATATTGCTGGAAACGGCCCTGTTATGTGGCTGGGCACTGAATACAGGTGATAAATATGGAAATGCGTGAGATTTTTCTCAGAGACGGCACGTCAACGGGAAGGATAGTCGAAAAGCACAACGAGCTCAATGACGGTGAATATTATCTCCATGCGGTTATAATACTTACTACCCGCGAAGGTAAATACATAATGCAGCAGCGTTCGCTGAAGGCGAGATGGCATGCAGGCCGGTGGGATGTTACCGGCGGCGGAGTTTCCGCGGGCGAGACATCCGCACAGGCAGCAGCCCGCGAAGCATACGAGGAACTGGGCGTAAAGGTGCGTCCCGAGGACTGCCGCTTCGTATTCCGCGAGGTTACCGACTGGCGCGACGACCCGGGCGGACTTATTATGGATATGTATTTTGCATATGCCGATGTGCCCGAAGGCGGTTTCGTGATTGCCGAGCGCGAGGTGAACGACGTAAAGCTCGTGAGCTATGAAGAATTCATCGAAAATATAGGCTTCAACAAGTCGCCCGAATTTATGAGGGCGATAGAGGAAATAGAAAACAGCCGCTGATAAAGCGGCTGTTTTTGTGTATCACAGTATTATCATTTCGAGACCGAATACCACGGCGCAGCAGGCGACTGCAACCATGAAGAGGCTTGCGCCCTTCCAGGCCAGTACCATGCCGATGATGAGCGCTGCCAGACCCGACCACATGCTGCCGGTGGCATCAAGTATGGCGGGGAAGGTCATCACCGAAAGGGTGACATACGGCACATAGTAGAGGAAAGAACGGATGTATATATTCTTTATCTCACGGCGCACCAGCGTAAGAGGCAGTACGCGGATGAGATAGGTGACGAGCGCCATCACGCCTATGTATAGGTATGTGTTATGCATCCTGCTTTGCCTCCTTTATGGGAGCCAGCACAGCCGCAGCGGCGGAGATGACCACGGTGAGTATGATGGTCTTTATGCCCGAGGATATGCCGTCGAAAAGGGGGATCATGGCGAAGGCGAAGCTGGAAAGCATCGATAGTGCTACGATTATGCGGATGGCTTTCGACTGCCTGCAGGGCGGCACGAATATTGCGATGAACATTCCGTAGAGACCTACGGACAGCGCGCTTACCACGTTCGCGGGAAGTATGTTGCCCATTATTACGCCCAGACAGGTGCCAAGCGCCCAGCCGGGGCAGGCGAGGGTAACTGCGCCGTATGTATAGAAGGGATTGAGATATCCCGGCGCGGATACGGATACGCCGAACACTTCGTCCGTTACATACCAGCCGATGAGCATCCTGTGCAGTATACCCGTTTCGGGGCGCAGCTTCTGCGAAAGGGCGAAGCTCATAAGCAGATAGCGGGCGTTTGCCACCGCTTCCATAATGGCTACCTCTATGTAACCGGCGCCTGCGGCGATGAGTGTGAAGCCCACGAATTCACCTGCCGAGGCGTTTATAAGGAAGCTTGTGAGCGTTGCCTGCAGTGCGGTGAGACCCGCTGTGCGCGCGGATATGCCCAGTGTGAACGACACGGCAAGGTATCCCAGACCTATCGGTATGCCAGCCTTGAGACCGCGCCTGTACCATGAGAAATTGCTGTTCTGCATAGGGTTAGGATTCCTTTATTTGATCGAACCGCGGTAGGATTCGGCTGCAGGGCCGGTCATGATGACGTGACCGTCGTCCTTCATTTCGAATTCAAGGTCTCCGCCGGGCAGAGAGATCACTGCCTTTTTATCCAGCAGACCTTCTGTTACTCCTGCGAAGAAAGTGGCGGTAGCGCCGGTGCCGCAGGCGAGGGTAGGACCTGCGCCGCGTTCCCACACGCGCACACGGGCGTGGCTGCGGCTCTCGATGCGGGTAAATTCCACATTGGTGCCTGCGGGGAAGAGCGGGTGACGCTCGATATAGGGGCCGTATTTGGCGAATTCCGCATCATCGGGCCAGAGGTCCCAGGTTATTGCATGGGGGTTTCCGGTGGAAACCGCGGTGAAGTTTGCTTCGGTATCGCCCAGCATGATGTTGTGCTTTGCGATGACCTCGGGTGCACCCATATCAACGCTTGCGGCGGCGAATGCGCCGTTCTCAAGACGCAGTTCTATGTACATGATTCCGGCAAGGGTCTCAATGCTCATTTTTTTGTAGGGCACATGTCCGCTTTCATAGAGGAATTTTGCCATGCAGCGGATGGCGTTGCCGCACATCTCGGGCTCGCTGCCGTCGGGGTTGAATATGCGCATGCGGGCGTTTGCGATATCGGAATGCTGCACCAGCACAAGGCCGTCAGCGCCTACCGAGAATCCGCGTGCGCACAGCTTCTTTGCAAGCTGAGCAGGTTCGTTTACAGTCTGACGGGCATACTGATCGATAATGATGAAATCGTTGCCCAGACCATGCATCTTTATAAAATCCATTTATTTCACTGCCTTTTATATGATTTTTCTATCATATAGCGCCGGTATTGCATCTACAACCTGTTTTTTGTAAAAATACATTTCAGCATAAGAAGAGCCCGCCGTTAAGGCGGGCTCTTTGCAGCGTAAGATGTTCGATCATTCGCCGAAGATGTGGGAATATGTCTCCTGGAACATGGTGCCGATGTCATATACAGCAGTCTCCAGTTCGGCAACTGCGGCTTCGATCTGAGCATCGTCCATGGTCAGCAGATTGATGGCGGCTGCGGGGCTGATGTAGAAACTGTCGGTATCTACTTCAACTTCCAGCAGATGTACGTAGGCGTTGGCTGCGATCTCAGTGTAGCCGTCATTCATGGATGCCTTCAGCTGACCGCTGTAATAGGCACCGGAAGTGGGCTCAATGTTGGTCAGGGAGAGACCGATGGATACGGGTGCATCGGAGTAGCGGTCCATGACTTCCAGATCGGCGGAATATACGCCGGCAGCGTTGTCATAGCCGAGCTTCAGATCGATGCGGTCGGTACCGTAATCGTCATATGCTGCCAGATAGAGGTTGAGCAGACCGGAAGTCTCGGTAATGCCGAAGTCACCGCCGACTTTGAAGCCATCGGTGTAGCCGTACTCGTATACTTCGCATACCAGTTCGAAAGCATAGCCTGTCTGGGTTGCGAAGCCGTTGTACAGGATGGCGATCTTTACATCGCCTTCTTCGCTGATGCCGTTGATGGCTACAACATCGCTGATGCCATTGATGTCGACAACGATGTTTACGTTGGTGATCTCACCGTAAATAGTCTCGACTACATCTGCGGTCAGACCGGTATCGGTGAGAACCATGGTGCCTTCCTGGGTCATGTAGGAATAACCGTCCATGTCGGTCTGCTTGATATTGTAGGAGACCTTCACGTTGGAAATGTCGGTAGAATCCATCAGCATATAGCAGTCGATGGTTTCAAATACCTCGCCGCCTTCGATGAAGGTGCAGTTGAGCTTGACTTCGACGATGTTGCCGGTCTCATCATAACCGATGGTGATGTTGGTATTGAGGGCGATATTGCTTTCGGCAAGAATGGCACTCAGACCCAGAGTATTCATGCTGGGATCAATGAGATTTACAACGGCGCAGAGCAGTTCGTCATTGTCGATCACCGCAGCCATATCTTTGATGAGGGGCATCATATCGCCGGAGATCTGTACATACTGCATGGGAATGCCGCTGTCGCCGGTCATTATGCCCAGATCGGTGGTGGTGAAGTCATTCTGATGCATATTGACAACGTTCATCAGATCGTCGATCAGGGTCCAGTTCTGGGCCATTTCAACGAGTTCGCCGACCTTTTCGAAGGAGATGCCGGATTCGGTTTCCAGTGCTGCAGCAAACATATCGAGGGCTTCGTAGATGTTTACGGTGTAAGCATTGGACATGCCGCCCAGGTAGCCGACAATGTTGCTTTCTCCATCGAACTGCAGCATGGCGGAATTGGCGTTCTCGCCGCCGATGAACAGATCGAATATGAACTGGACGACGCGGGAATCTTCAAGCACGGCGAACTGTGCTGCGAGACCATCAAGGGTGAATACTTCTTCGCCATCCATGTAGACAGTGGGGTTGGCGATCTGGAGAACCTGAGCGGTGGTGGGTTCTGCCATTGCACCGACGGGCATGACGAGCATTGCCAGCGCAACGATCAGAGAAAGGAGCATGCTGATCTTTTTCATAATTAATACCCTCCGGATATTATTTTTATCTATTATATCAGACGTAAACGGATTGTCAAATGTAACCGGATTATTCAATTAATTTTCTTTTTTCAGTTAATTTTCACCGTTGAGCGGCTTGCGGCGCAGATAATAGGGGGCAAAGATAAGGAAGGTAACGATGGTAATAGCCGCGCTTACGAAGAATACGTTCTGCATGCCGATGGCATCTGCCAGCATGCCGCCGCCGAAGTTGCCGATAACACGGGCGATGCCGAAGTTGACAACGGCCAGCAGCATCTGACCGGAGGCTTTGAGCTCGGCGGGAACGGTCAGATTTACATATTTGGAAAGGGAAACGGTCATTACGATGAAGCCCCAGCCGTGGAAGATCTGGCTGAACATGGCGATGCGGAAATCGCTTACGAAGCCCAGCAGCAGCCAGCGGATGGTGAGGCAGACGGCAGACATGCACAGCAGTTTACCGGCGCCGATCTTTTTGAACAGCTTATCGGAGAAGATAAGGTAGGGAACTTCGCTGACAGCGGAGATGAAGTAGCACCAGCCGAGAAGTGAACTGGTGGAACCTTCGAGGGTCATGAAATGGTTGGAGAAGAAGGTGTAGAAATAGCCCATGGTAGCCTGAAGGGGCAGCACAAAGGCGAGGATGAGCATAAGATCCTTTATCTTGAAAAGATGGGATATGTTCATCTTCTTGCCGCCCACCGCCTGACGGCCGGGGGTCCTGGGCAGTGCGAAGGTGGAAAGCAGCGTGCAGATAAGTAGACCTGCGATGAAATAGACGATTACGTTATTGTTGCCGGTCCATTCCAGGATCTTGCCGAAAAGAATGTTGAAGAAGGCGAAGGAAAGACCGCCCGCCATGCGGATGGGACCGAAGGGATGGTCGTCTTTCTGCAGGTCTTCAAGGATTATGGAATCGCCCATGGGCTGTATGGACATATAGAAGCCGGCAAACAGGCAGGTGAGCAGCATGACTATCATGTAGCTTTCCGCCATAAGCAGCGAAAGGATTATGGCTGCTGCAACAATGCACAGCAGGCGGATAACCGCGTTGCGGCTCCTGGAGCGGTCGCCGACGGTGCCCCACATGGGCTGGGTGACTACGGAAACAATGGCAACGCCCGCCAGAATGGAACCTATCTGGGTGGGATTGAACTTCAGTACATTCTGGAAGTATACGCTGAGGTAGCCCTGAAATACGGAATTGGTTACATAATACGCCATCAGGAAAAGTCCCAGATGGGCCGGATATCTTGACTTTGCGCTCACTTGTATTTCCCCTTTGTTATTTATGTGCCTGCATATTATACTATGAATTCTTTAAGATATGTTGCGCTAAATCTCAAAATGTATTATTATATATAGTGTGCGTATAAATTCAGAAGGTGATGGTAAAATTGTACAGGTTGATGGCCTTTGATATGGACGATACGCTGCTTGCTCCCGGCGGCATAATCACGGAGCGCACCATGGCTGCTCTGAAGCGTGCCATGGATGCGGGCGTTTACGTGGTGCTTGCCAGCGGACGAATGCTGGAAGCGATGCTGCCCACCGCAAAGCATATCGGCGTAAACGGTCCCATGGTGCTGTACAACGGCGGTATGGTGTATGACACCGTAAACAACCGCACCGTCAGCCGCACCGTAGTGCCGCTCGATACCGCCCGTGCCATATTGCGCATGGCGGAGGAGAAGGGCGTATACGCTCAGGCATACCCCGGTGAGGGCTATTACGCCCATGAATACACCCGGTATACCGATATGTATGAAAAGCATATAAAAGTAAAGTGCAATATAACCGGAGTTCCTCTTTCCGAGTGGATAACCACGGGACAGGTAAAGATGCTGTTCATAGGCGAAAAGGAACAGAGCGCAGAGAGGATAGCAATGTTCTCCGAAGCGTTCCCGGATGTGTCGTTCATGAATTCCAAGCCCCATTACATCGAAGTGGTTGCTAAGACCACGGACAAGGCAGTGGCGCTTGATGCCGCGGTGCGCGATCTGGGACTCACTCCCGAAGAATGTATTGCGTTCGGCGACGGTCAGAACGATGTTTCGATGCTCAATTATGTTGGCGCCGGCTACTGCATGCAGAACGCTTCCGAGGGCGTGAAGGCGAAGTGCAGGCTGTTTGCTCCTTCCAATGCGGAGGATGGCTGCGCTCAGGTCATAGAAAGGCTGCTCGACGAAGGCAGGCTTGGGAAGGTTTGATAGAATGGTAAGAGAATCGGATTTTGTAAAGGCGCTTGACCTGAAGCGGATAATCCCCGCGGAGAGCAAGACGCTGCCCATAGAGGTAGCCAACGTAAACCGTCCCGGTCTGCAGCTGGCCGGTTATTGGGATTTCTTCGGATATGAGCGTCCGCAGGTACTGGGCAAGGTCGAAATGACCTATCTCTCCATGCTGGATGACCGCACCCGCCGCGACAGGCTGGCCAAATTCTTCAGCTACGACCTGCCCTGCATCATTATCTGCCGCGATCTGCCTTGTTTTGACGAGATGCTGGTGCTGGCAACGGCGCGAAAGATCCCGATCTATTCGTCTCATCATGAGACTACCCAGTGCGAGATAGAGCTTATCAACTATCTCTCCAAAGCGCTGGCACCCAAGGAGACCCGCCACGGCGTACTGGTGGACGTGCACGGCGCGGGACTTTTCATCACCGGCAATTCCGGCGTGGGCAAGTCCGAAGCGGCGCTGGAACTGGTAAAGCGCGGTCACCGTCTTGTTGCGGACGACGTGGTTGAGATAAGCCGCGTTTCCGATACGAGGCTTGAGGGACAGGCCCCCGAACTGGTACGTCATTTCATGGAGATAAGGGGTATCGGTATAATCGATATTGCCACCATGTACGGCGTAGGCGCGATACTTCAGACCAAATCCATAGACTTTGAAGTACATATGGAATTGTGGCAGGAGGGCCGCGAATACGACAGACTTGGACTTACGGATAATTTCACCGAGATACTGGGTGTGCAGATACCGAGACTGGTTTTGCCCATCCATCCCGGCAGAAATATAGCGGCTGTCCTTGAGGTTGCCGCATCCAATTTCCGACTCAAGCAGCAGGGCTACAATGCCGCAGAGGTTCTTACCCAGCGACATATTGACCGTGCAATGCGCATGAATTCGGAAGAGGAATGATATAAATACGATCACAGGATATATAAATCAGGGAGGTAATAACCATGTATTACGTAGGTATTGACGTAGGCGGAACCGGTCTGAAGGCCGGCGTTGTAAACGAAGAAGGCAAGATCATTTCCAAGGTATCCTGCCCCACTCTGGTAGAGCGCGGCGCAGAGCCCGTTGTTAACGATATGGCTAATCTGGCTCTGAAGGCCATCGAAGAAGCCGGACTGAAGCAGGATGACATCAAGGCCATCGGTATCGGCATCCCCGGCATCCTTGATCCCCGCACCGGTCGCGTACCCTTCTGCACCAATCTGCACTGGCACGATGTTCCCGTTATCGAGTGGATGCAGCGTGTTATCGACAAGCCCGTATATGTCGGCAACGACGCCACCGTTGCAGGTCTGGCAGAAGCAGTTTCCGGCGTAAGCGCAGGTGTTGCAAATTCCGTATTCGTAACCCTCGGCACCGGTGTCGGCGGCGGCATCGTACTGGATGGCAAGGTATATTCCGGTCCCAACGGCGTTGGCTCTGAGATCGGTCACATGATCACCGTTGCCGGCGGCGAACTGTGCACCTGCGGCAATCGCGGCTGCTGGGAGCGTTATGCATCCGCTACCGCCATCATCCGCTGGGGCGTTGAGGCTGCTACCGCAAATCCCGAAGGCGCACTGGCAAAGGCTGTTGAGGGCGACACCTCCAAGATCACCGCAAAGCACGTTATCGATCTGGCCAAGGCCGGCGATCCCGAGTGCGCAGCTATCTTTGACAACTACGTATATCACCTGTGCGTAGGTCTGGTCAGCATCATCAATTTCTACGATCCCGAGGTCATCGCTCTGGGCGGCGGCGTTTCCGCTGCAGGCGATTTCCTGCTGAACGCAGTACGCGCAAAGCTGCCTGAGATGGTATTCTACAAGACCATGCCCTATGCCCGCGTTGAGCTGGCTACCCTGGGCAACGACGCCGGCATCATCGGTGCCGCAATGCTCGGTAAGTAAGCAGGGGCGCTGCCCCTGCACCCCGCCAAGGGGGCATTGTCCCCTTGGAATCCCGGGCCGGGGGTAGTGATGATTTTATATTGTATGCCGTTGCCGGCCCGGGGGCCCAGACCCCGGGTCGGCAAGGTTATATGGGATTCGGGTGAGCATTGATTACCCGGCATTGATATTGAATGACCTTGCATTGGCGGCAATTTGCGGCCTGAGATGCAGTAAAGGCTGAAATAAGATACGGATAAAAGAACGGAGTGATTTATGATGCGCGCTTATGAGCGTTTTATGGAATATGTGAAGTTTGATACCTTCTCCAATCCCGAGTGCCCCGATTGTCCTTCTTCTCCCGGTCAGAAGGTTTTGGGCGCATACATCGTTGAGGAGATGAAGGCACTGGGCATTGCCGATGCACGCATGGACGAGCACGGCTATGTATACGGCACCATCGAGGCAAATGTGGAAGGTCAGCCCGCCATCGGTCTTATCGCCCACATGGACACCGTAGGTCCCTCCATGCCCATCAATGCAAAGATCGTGAAGAACTACGACGGCGGCTGCTACACTCTGGAAAGCGGCGCTGTGCTGGATCCCAAGGTATTCCCCGCACTTAAGGGCTGCGCAGGCAAGGATCTGATCGTTACCGACGGTCACACCGTACTGGGCGCTGACGACAAGGCCGGCATTGCCGAGATCATGGCACTGGCAGAAGTGCTGATGAATGATCCTACCATCAAGCACGGCAAGGTATGCATCGGCTTCACTCCCGACGAGGAGATCGGCCGCGGCGCAGACCTGTTCGACGTAAAGGGCTTCGGCGCAGATTTCGGATATACCGTTGACGGCGGTTCCGTAGGCGGCATCGATTACGAGACCTTCAATGCCGCATCCGGCGTTGTAAAGGTAAACGGCGTGAACATCCATCCCGGTTCCGCAAAGAACCGCATGAAGAACGCCGCACTCATCGCAATGGAGTTCAATTCCATGCTGCCTCCCGCAGAGATCCCCGCATGCACCGAGGGCTACGAGGGCTTCTATCATCTCACCGGCATGAGCGGTGACGAGACCGAGGCAAAGCTTTCCTACATTATCCGCGACCATTCCATGGAGACCTTCAACAAGCGCAAGGATTTCTTCGTGAAGATCGCCGATTTCCTGAACGCCAAGTACGGAGCAGGCACCATCGAAGCCAAGGTCACCGATTCCTATTACAACATGCGCGAAGTTATCGAGCAGCACATGGAGATCGTTGAGCGCGCCGAGAACGCCTACCGTACCATGGGCATCCAGCCCTACACCGTGCCCGTACGCGGCGGCACCGACGGCTGCAGGCTGTCCTTCATG
>JAZRPZ010000070.1:0-6912 GCA_045649485.1 Clostridia bacterium | reverse complement strand
TGGAATGCTGGGGGGGCGCTACTTTTGACAGCTGCCTGCGCTTCCTGAACGAGGATCCCTGGGTCCGCCTGCGCAAGCTGAAGGAAGCTCTGCCCAAGACCAAGCTGCAGATGCTGTTCCGCGGCCAGAACATCCTGGGCTATCGCCACTATTCCGACGACGTTGTTGACGAGTTCGTCCGTCTGTCCATCAAGAACGGCATCGACGTAATCCGTATCTTCGACGCACTGAACGACACCCGCAACCTGGAGACCGCCATCAAGGCCACCAAGAAGTACAACGGCATCTGCGAAGTAGCTCTGAGCTACACCGAGAGCCCCGTCCACACCGAGGACTACTTCGTTGACCTGGCTATCCAGCTGGAGAAGATGGGCGCCGACAACATCTGCATCAAGGACATGGCAAACCTGCTGCTGCCCTTCCAGGCATACTCCCTGGTTAAGAAGCTGAAGCAGGCCCTGAAGAGCGAGACTCTCGTTCACCTGCACACCCACAACACCACCGGTACCGGTGACATGGTCAACCTGATGGCCATCCAGGCCGGCGTTGACATCGTCGACACCGCTCTGTCCCCCCTGGGCAACGGTACTGCTCAGCCCGCCACCGAGGCTCTCGTAGCCACCCTGGCCGGCACCGAGTTCGACACCGGCATCGACATGAACCTGCTGACCAAGGCCACCGATCACTTCCGCGGCGTTGCGCAGAAGCTGACCGAGCAGGGCATCCTGGATCCCAAGGTTCTGCGCGTTGACGTAAACACCCTGAAGTATCAGGTTCCCGGCGGCATGCTGTCCAACCTGATGAACCAGCTCAAGCAGGCCGGCAAGTCCGACAAGCTGTATGAGGTTCTGGCAGAGGTACCGCGCGTCCGTAAGGACTTCGGCTATCCTCCCCTCGTAACCCCCACCAGCCAGATCGTCGGCACCCAGGCTGTTATGAACGTCATCACCGGCGAGCGCTACAAGATGAACCCCAAGGAGTCTCAGGGACTCATGGCCGGTGAGTACGGCCGTCTGCCCGCTCCCGTGAACGAGGAAGTTCGCAAGAAGGTCATCGGCGACCGCAAGGTCATCACCTGCCGCCCCGTTGAGGATCCCTCCTACGGCGTAAAGACCCTGGAAGAGTTCCGCAAGGAGATCGGTCAGTACATCATGCAGGATGAAGACGTTCTGTCCTACGCTCTGTTCCCCCAGGTTGCTGAGAAGTTCTTCCAGTACCGTCAGGCACAGCAGCTGCAGCTGGACAACTCCGTGTTCGACAAGGACAACAACGCAATGCCCGTGTAACCAAAGGGCTCTGCCCTTTGGAATCCCGCTCAAGGGACATTGCCCCTTGAGAATCCCAAATTGGGAGATGGGAATTATTAATGCATAGCAAATCGCCCGCCCGGGGGCCCAAACCCCGGACGGGCGAAATTTTCATTTACTTATTTGGGGAGGTGTCGTTATGGTAACCAACCTCAAGAAGAAGATCGATTCGCTGGGCAATCTTAAGCTTGTGACTCTTGATCAGGTAGAAGCAGTGCTCGGTCCGGCGTCGCGCACTATTGAATACAAATTTACGGACATCGGCCCCGGCTACCGCCGCGTCTGGAACGGCTGGTTCTTCTGGGTGATGCTGAATTTCGACAAGAACGGCAAGTGCTACGGCTGCGCCGCATCTGCCAGCCGCTTATTCGGAATGAATCCCAGCTTCGTAGTTCTCGCTATTATTGTGATATTCGCTGTCTGCCTGTTCAAAGGTGTAAGCGGCGACGGCGGCAAAATCTGCCCCAGCTGCGGCGACAATGTGAATCGCCTTATCACCAAAAAGGACTGGGCAGACGCCACTCATTCCTGGTGCTCCGACTGCTGGGACGATTACCAGGATATAATCGATGGCGCAGGGCTAAGATAAAAGCCGAACCCGGATGCGATTGCATCCGGGTATTTTTTATATAAGTTTCGTCATGGTTTCCAGCATATCCGAATAGACCTTCTGTTTATCCTTTTCGTTCAGTATCTCGTGCGCCATACCGGGGTAGGTCTTTATCTCAACTGATTCGTAGCCGGCCTCTCTGAGCAGCTCTGCGGCGCTCTCAAGTGCTTTCATTCCGCCCATGCAAGCGTCATTCTCGCCGGAGAAAAAACGTACAGGGAGCTTTTCGTCGGGCACAGGGACATGCTTATCGTTGGCCCGCATCATAAGCGTCAGCAGCGCCTCGTAGCCATTTGCATAGAATTCAAAGCCACACAGCGGGTCTGCATCGTAGGCCGCGACCACCTCTTCGTCCGAGCACACCCAGCCATTTGGGGAAAGTGGTTTCCCCGAAAGCAGTCTGAAGGGCATGAGCGTTGCAATGGTGAGGAATCTGCTGCGGGCGAATTTACCCCTTTTCATCTGTGCCTTCTGCGCAATCTTCAGCGCCATAGCTGCCGCGGAATTTGCCCCGGGATTACCCGATATCATCAGTCCGTCTATCATATCCGCATATTTCTGAACGAATGTGCGCACGACCAATGCGCCCATGCTGTGCCCCAGCATAAATACAGGCAAATCGGGATATTTGAGCCTTGCGTATTCTGTAAGCTTACGCATATCGCAGATGATTCCGTCTGCGCCGTTTTCACCGAAATAGCCAAGTTCATCGGCGCTGTTCACGCTTTTGCCGTGGCCGCGATGGTCTTCTATGACGGAAGCCACGCCGTTTTCGGCAAGGTATTTCATGAACGGATAATAGCGCACCTTATGTTCCGCCATACCGTGAGCGATCACCAGCACCGCCCGCGCGTTATCGGCATGCTGATGGGCAAATGATATTTTAAGCCCGTCGTGGTCCGAAACGAAATAGGATTCAAGCGGCATTATCTCACCTCCTGTAATATATAAAAACAGGGCGCAGGTATTATACCTGCGCCCCATTTTTAATCAATTATTCCTCGATGAGAGTCTCATCAGCGATGGCATACTCGTCCTCAACGGGAACGTCTACCAGAGCTTCGTCCTCCAGAACCTCACGGATGGAGAGGGAGATACGCTTTGCTTCGGTGTTCACGTCCAGAACCTTTACGCGAACCACGTCACCTACGTTGACTGCATCCTCAACCTTGGCGATGCGGGTCAGAGCGCACTGGGAGATATGTACCAGACCGTCGAGGCCGGGCCCCAGCTCTACGAATGCGCCGAAGGTGGTGATGCGGACTACCTTGCCCTCAACAACGGTGCCTGCGGGATACTTCTCGCCGGCAACGGTCCAGGGACGGGGACGGGTCTGCTTGTAGGAAAGGGAAACGCGCTCGCGATCTGCTTCAACCTTGAGGACCTTCACGTCGATCTCTTCGCCAACGGAAACTACCTCGGAGGGATGATGCACGCGGCCCCAGCTCAGATCGGTCACATGAACCAGACCATCGATACCGCCGATATCAACGAAAGCGCCGAAATCAGCCAGACGACGAACGACGCCCTTGACGACTTCGCCTTCCTTGTCCTTGAGGGTGGCCCAAACGGTCTGCTTCTTCTCGGCTTCTTCAGCGATCAGAACAGCCTTGCGGGAAGCAACGATGCGCTTCTTGGCCTTGTCAACTTCGATGATCTTCAGGGTCATTTCCTGACCAACGAACTCGGCGATCTTCTCAACATAGCGCATGGACAGCTGGGAAGCGGGGATGAAGGTGCGGACGCCGTTAACGTCAGCCAGCAGGCCGCCCTTAACAGCTTCCTTGCCGGTGCCGGTTACGAACTCGTCGGCCTCAGCCTTTGCTACGATCTCGTCCCAAGCCTTGCGGTTTACGATGTTGCGCTGGGAAAGCAGAACATTGCCTTCGCCGTCGTTGACCTTGACTACTTCGACTTCAATCTCGTCGCCGATCTTGACATCGGTTGAGGAAAGGTCGGCCTTCTTAACCAATCCGTCTGCCTTGTAACCGACGTTAACACAGACTTCGTCTTCGGTGATCTGCACTACGGTGCCGATGATAGTCTGTCCGGGGCGGAGCTGAACCAGAGTCTTCTCAACGTCTGCCATGAAATCGGCTTCAGTGGTGATCTCGTCGTTCTGCTCAAGCAGTTCTGCGGACTGGGGGACCTTCTTCTCGATGTCGTTCATTGTTGTTACAACCTCCTTAATTATACAATCCGGTGTGGAAGCGCCGGCTGTAATCCCTATTATATCGCCCGGTTTCAGGGCTACTATATCAAGATCGCGATATGTCTCGACGAAATACGATCTTTCGCATACCGTCCGGGCAAGCTCAAACAACCTGCGGCTGTTTGCACTGTCCCTTCCACCAATCACAATCATGACGTCACATTGATCCGCCAGCGCCATGGCTTCTGCCTGACGGTCGGCGGTAGCGGTGCATATCGTGCACTTTGTCTGAGCTCCGGGGAGCCTTTCGGCTATCCTGCCGGTTATCTCATCAAAGGTGCTGCGTGTAAGAGTCGTCTGCGCGACCACCAGCGCGTCCGAAAACGCCGCTGTATCCAGCGCATCCACATCGGCGGGAGTCATAACCGCCTTTGAGCCTTCCATGGCCCAACCGAGTATCCCCTGCACCTCGGGATGCTCGCCTTCGCCTATCACGATCAGCCTTCGCCCTTCTGTCGCCGCCGTGCGCGCCATATCATGTATGCGCGTAACGAACGGACACGTGGCGTCCTGCACTTCGCAGCCCATGGCAGCAAGCGCCTCAGTTTCTTTCCGTCCCACTCCGTGAGAACGTATCACCACCCGTGAACCGGGAGCAATATCGGAAAGAGATTCTGCCGCGCGGACGCCCTTTTCACCGAGCATCTCTACGGCCTGAGCATTGTTGATTATGGGGCCGAGAGTAATCGCGGGAGCAAAGGCTTCTGCCCGCTCCACCGCACGACGCACGCCAAAACAAAAACCCGCATGGGATGCCAGCTTTATCTCAGGCGTAGTCCTCAGTCCCTTCGTTTCAAAAATCTATGATAAGCCAATTACTACATTTCGCCATGGCCCTTCAAAATCCTTCTGTCTTAATGTGATTTTTCATACTATTAACAAAGCATAATTTATATATTGCAGTACCATTAGAAAAGCAAAAAGCGCAGCCTTAGCGGCTGCGCCTGTTGCTTATTTTTCCCTAAGACCCCAGATAGCGGAATCTATCTTTTCGGTTATCTGAGCTATGGTCTGGGCATCGGTCTTCTTTCCGAATTCGCTGATATCAATGCACTTACCTATGCGGACATCGGTCTTGCGGAAATATTTGTAGGGACCGTCGATGTACATGGGAACAATGGGAGTGCCTGCGCGCTGCACGATAAGCGCAGCACCGTTGTGCATCTGAGTGCGCTCATTTTCAGCCACACGGGTGCCCTGCGGGAAAATGCCGAGGCACTGACCGGAGGTGAGGGTCTTGATAGCCTCACGCACAGCGGAAAGATCCGCATTGCCGCGGTCTACGGGGAATGCGCCCGCCTCACAGAAAAGCTTTGTGAGGAATTTATTCTTGAAAATCTCCTTCTTGGCCATGAAGCGGATGTGACGCTTTACGTAGAGTATGGTGACAATTGGGTCAAGGAAGGATATATGATTTACGCAGAGCATAAATCCGCCCTCGGCAGGCAGGTTTTCCTTGCCCGTTACCCTGACGGGATGCACTATCGCACAGAAAATACGTAATACAAATATCGCTATCTCTACCAGAATGGCATAGATATTCATACAGCGGCCCTCGCTATCTCGGTAATCCTTGCGATGACTTCATCAATAGTCATGTAAGATGTATCCACCTCAACAGCGTCATCGGCCTTCCTGAGCGGAGATGCAGCACGATGGGTATCCTGATAATCGCGGGCAACGATATCTGCCAGCACCTTTTCGTAATCCGCTTCCTGACCCTTAGCCATAAGCTCGTCAAAGCGGCGCTTTGCGCGCACCTCGGCAGAAGCGGTGAGGAAGATCTTCACTGCGGCGCCCGGCAGCACATGGGTGCCGATATCGCGTCCGTCCATCACAAGGTCGGTATTCTCAGCGATTATCTGCTGCAGCTTTACGAGGCGTTCGCGCACCTCGGGTACGCGGGAAATTGCGGAAGCCGCCCTGGAACACATCTCCTCACGGATCTCCTTGGAAACATCCTCTTCGCCCAGACAGGTGATCTGTTTGCCGTCTTCATACTTCACGCGCACATCGGGCTCGCAGGCACGTGCTGCAACAACTTCCATGTCATTGATATCCACGGCACAGCGCAGCATATAGAGACCGAAAGCGCGGTACATTGCGCCGGTATCAAGATAATTTGCGTTCATGGCCTTTGCCACTTGCTTGGCAACGGATGATTTTCCGGCGCCTGCAGGACCATCGATGGCAATAGCAAAATTCTTCATTTATCAGCCCTCCGCGCCTGCCAGTTCAACGATGGCATGGGCAAAGATCTTCACGCTGAGGATGAGCTTTTCGATATCAACATACTCATCGGGCATGTGGCAGGTATCCACATCGCCGGGGAAGTTGAAGCCGAAAGCTACGGTGTTGGGCATGCAGCGGGAATAGGTGCCGCCGCCGATAGCGAATGCATAGCCGGGAGTACCGGTAACTTCGGAATATACCTTTACCAGACCCTTTACTACCTTGTGATCCTTGGGTACATGGTGGGGTGCATGACCGCCGCGGCGCTGCAGCATAAGACCGGTGCCGGAGATAGCCATTGCAGCCTGACCGCACATCTTCTCCTCATCGGCGCTGATGGGATAGCGGATATCAAGGGTGGCGGATACATACCTGCCGTCGAAACGCAGAAGACCCAGATTGCAGGTCAGTGCGCCGGACTCTTCATCGGCGATCTTGATGCCCAGAGATGCGCCGTCATATTCCAGACCCAGCTTATCGGCAAGAGCTGCGATAGCCTTCCTGGAACCGCCGCCCGCATTCATTGCAGAAAGGGCGATAAGCAGCATACC
>JAZRPZ010000069.1:0-47152 GCA_045649485.1 Clostridia bacterium | reverse complement strand
GCTTCATCCGAGCGACTCGCCAAAGCCACTCGCCTTCCGCTTCGTCAAGGCGTTTTACTCATTCGAAATCTGACTGTTTATTTCTTGTCTTCTATCTTCGTCTCTGTATCGTTTTCAAGTTTCGCTCGTCGCTTGCGTCGTTCGCTCGCGACAACGTTGATTATTATAGCAGGAATGACCCTCTTTGTCAACACTTTTTTTGAATATATTTTTATCACAAGATACTGTATATATCACCATTATAATTATACCATATATTGTGGTTTTTGACCATATTTACACCACATATCCACACTACCTCAAATGTTAAGAAACATGTTTTTTGAAGCAATTTCTCACCATATATATCGTCACAGGCAGCATAACAAGCACAAAAACAGGCATACTTGCTGCGTAAACATCTGTTGATTTACCATACTTAAACACAGCTTCCGCTCCGGCAAGTCTGTAAAGCAGCAAAAACACGCCTGCACACACAATACCCGACACCGTTTTCATCGAAAAGTATATCAATGGTTTTACTCCAATACGTCCAAGAACACCCATATTCTGAAATCCAATACACAAACCACCGAACCCCAGTGCTGCCGCAGACATCCACAAAGGCATGGAATTGACCGCAAGTATCGACGCACCCGTAGGAAGATCCACCACAGGAGCCAGATATGCCGCACTGCTTCCGATAATCATATCTGCCATGTACAGACCCGCAGAAAATACTGTCATATATCCGCACACACGCATTACCGCCGTGACCGCAACCGATACCCCATTTTCTCCCGAAATCCTGTTTGCCGAAACAGACACTGCATCATCATCTCCCGAATATCCCCTGAAGCACATTCCTGTCAGTATCTGCGCAATCAGCTGCGATATTACAAGCATCCACCCCACTCTGCGAGAACCCGCAAGCGTAACTCCCATGACAGAAAGGGCATATACCGGACTTACTCCGCAGGCTATGCCCGCAAGACGGGATGCCTGTCCCTTCGTAAGTCCTTCCGCACCCGCCACCCACTCAACTGCCAGCGCACCCGCAGGCGACCCGGCCATCAGCCCCGTCACAACAGCAGAAGCAATACCTCCCGGCAATCCGAAAAGGACCTTGACCGCACTGCCGAATATTCTTTCATATATATGACGCGCCGCGTCGCATGTAAGATACGGAATCACCGCCGCAAAAGGCAGCAGTGCAGGCGCAACACTCACTGCCCACGAATGCATTCCTGCCTTTGCACCCGCAAGAGCGTACTCGGGATATGCCACAAGCGCAGCGGCATAAAGCAGCGCCAGAAATATCTTTATATATTGAACCAATAAAAACACCTCCAGAGCAGGATATGCCGCCTGTCCGGAGGTGTATGATTCTTCATTATGCATTTTTCACGGGATACAAAGGCTTACAGAATCTCATTATGTCTTCTGCATTCACTATTGCAAGCCGTGTTTTCGCACCCATTTCTTCATATTATATAGTCCAATTACGCACACTATAGAAATCATAACCCGCATGTCGCAATTTAGCTCAATTCCGCTTTCAAAAAAGCACCGGGCACTGACCTTTTCGGAAAGCACCCGGTGTTTCATATTATTTGTAATCCACGGTAATGGTATCAAGCTTCAGCACGTCGCCCTCGCCCTCACCTTCACCGAAGGTAAGCACACATTCGGGGGCAGCATCGGTGGTGAGAGTAAGTATGCCCTCTTCCTCATTCCACTCAGGGAATATCTTTGCATCGGGAGCGCTCTTCAGCGCGATCATATTGAAGTCCTCATCGCCGCGGGTATCGCAGAGATACTTGTTGATCACGGGATATGCCTTATAGAAAGTGTAATCCACGGTTTCCTCGGCTGCGATCTCTTCTTCGGAAACAGCGGCATTGCTCAGATTCTGACGCATGATGACTACCTTATACTGTCCGTCGGGAGAATCGATCACCGAATACTTATTGTATCCCGTGTCGATAAGCTGAATGCACTGCACATAAGTCATCAGCAGCAGGCAGATCGTAACAATAGCGACGATTACCTTTACTATCTTGCGGGTGCCTGCATTTTTGGGCATATCGGAAATATATCTGCCCAGCACCAGTACCACACCGATTACCAGTGCATACCAGATCCAGTACTGCAGACCGGTATTCATCAGTACATATCCCTTATTCTGAACGATACGCATTGCTGCATACAGAAGGCCCACTATAATAGTAAAAACACCTGTGAGTTTATAGTATACGCCAAGACGGAATTTCTTCTCCGCCTGTTCACCTTCATACTTTTTACCAAAGTTGAATTTTGCAGCTTCCTGCTTTGACTGAGCGGCCTGGCGCTCCTGCTGCTGTCTTCTTTCTCTGCCCATTTTCTGTTCTCCTTGAAATTCAATGCTTATTATCTTCAGATTATAACATGCTGCCGCACAAATTGCAAATCATTTGCCTGTTATGCGATACTCTTGCAACTTATATTCTTATGTGCTAAAATTACACCTATGAAACTTCCACAAAGGAGATCTTTATCATGAAACAGCTTATGCTGGGCAATGCCGCGATAGCACGTGGTCTCTACGAGGCCGGCTGCCGTCTTATTTCTTCATATCCCGGCACCCCTTCCACTGAAATAACCGAAGAAACCGCAAAGTACACCGAAATGTACTCCGAATGGGCTCCCAATGAGAAGGTTGCTATGGAGACCGCCATCGGTGCTTCCATGGCCGGCGCCCGCAGCTTCTGCGCCATGAAGCATGTTGGTCTGAATGTTGCCGCCGACCCCCTCTTCACCGTTGCCTATACCGGCGTCAACGGCGGTCTTGTAATCGCCGTAGCAGATGACCCCGGAATGCACTCCTCTCAGAATGAGCAGGATTCCCGCCATTATGCCGAGGCTTCCAAAATTCCCATGCTGGAGCCCTCCGATTCCCGCGAATGCCTGGAATTCACCAAGCTGGCATACGAAATTTCCGAAAAGTATGATACTCCCGTAATCATCCGCACCTGCACCCGCGTTGCTCATTCCCAGAGCGTCGTTGAGCTGACCGACCGCGTCGAAGTCCCGCTCAAGGATTATTCCAAGAATATCGCAAAGTATGTAATGAGCCCCGGCAATGCCATCGGCCGTCACGTAGTGGTCGAGGAGCGCACCAAGGCTCTCATCGAATACGCAGAGAAGAGCGGCATCAACCGCGCAGAGTACGGTTCCTCTACCGGCTTCATCTGCGCCGGCACCTGCTATCAGTATATAAAGGAAGTTTTCCCCGAGGCAAGCGTTCTTAAGCTCGGTATGGCATGGCCCATGCCCACCGAACTGATCAAGGAATTCGCTTCCAAGGTCGAAAAGCTCTACATCATCGAAGAGCTTGATCCCGTAATCGAAAATCACGTGCGCGCAATGGGCATTGTTCCCGCAGGCGGCAAGAATCTGACCGGCATGCTGGGCGAGCTTTCTCAGGCAAAGCTCATGAAGGCAATGGGTATCGAGGCGAACGAATCCTCCGCACTCGAAGAAAAGCTGCCCGGACGTCCTCCCGTAATGTGCGCAGGCTGCCCCCATCGCGGACTGTTCACCGTGCTCAATAAGCTGAAGCTCACCGTCACCGGCGATATCGGCTGCTATACCCTCGGTTCCATGATGCCCCTGTTCGCAATGGACGCCACCGTATGCATGGGCGCTTCCATCGGCATGGCTCACGGCTTCACCAAGGTCCGCCCCGAAATGGCAAAGAAGACCGTTGCCGTCATCGGCGACTCCACCTTCATGCACTCCGGTCTCACCGGCGTTGCAAATGCAGTTTACAACCTGGGCTCTGCAAAGATCATAATCGTTGACAACTCCATCACCGGCATGACCGGCCATCAGCAGAATCCCACCACCGGCCTTACCCTGATGAACCAGCCCACCAAGGCAATCTCCCTCGAGGAAGCCTGCAAGGGCCTGGGCATCGAGTCCATCCGCGTGGTCGATCCCTACGACATGAAGACCACCGAAAAGGTGCTGAAGGAAGAGCTGGAGAAGGACGGTCCCTCCGTCATCATCTCCCGCCGTCCCTGCGCTCTGCTCAAGTACGTCAAGCATGCTCCCGCACTGAAGGTAGACGCCGATAAGTGCAAGAGCTGCAAGGCCTGCATGAAGCTGGGCTGCCCCGCCATCGTATTTGACGGCAAGGCACGCATCGACGCAAATCAGTGCGTAGGCTGCGGCGTTTGCGCTCAGGCTTGCGCATTCGGCGCCATCGAAGGAGGCAACTGAAATGACTAAATCCATTATGATCGTAGGCGTCGGCGGACAGGGCACCCTGCTTGCCAGCAAGATTATGGGTCGCGTGCTCATGGAGCGCGGCTATGACGTAAAGCTTTCCGAAGTACACGGCATGTCCCAGCGCGGCGGCAGCGTAGTTACCTACGTAAAGTACGGCGAGAAGGTATATTCCCCCATCATCGACCTGGGCGAAGCCGACTTCATCCTCTCTTTCGAGGCACTGGAAGCAGCCCGCTGGGTCGCATACCTGAAGAAGGGCGGCACCCTCATCACCAATAACGCCGAGATCTGGCCCATGCCCGTTATCACCGGCGCCGCAAAGTATCCCGAAAACGTACTGGACAAGGTTGCCGAAAAGGCAAACATCATCTCCATCGACGCCCTCAAGCTGGCTACCGAAGCAGGCAGCGCAAAGGCAGTAAATATCGTTCTGCTGGGCGTGCTCTCCCGTCTTTCCGACATTCCCGAGAACGAGTGGGTCGACGCCATCGAAAAGACCGTGCCCGCAAAGTTCATCGAGATGAACAAGAAGGCATTTGCCCTCGGTCGCGAAGCGGCAAAATAAACCCACGTCATCAAGGAGGCGGCAGAAATGAACGAAGCTTATGAGTTCCTCAAAAACTGCGGCGTGTATTACCTCGCCACCGTTGAGGGAGATCAGCCCCGCGTGCGTCCCTTCGGCGCGCTGGATGTATTTGAAGGCAGGATCTATTTCCAGACCGGAAAGATCAAGCCCGTTGCACATCAGCTGAAGGACAATCCCAAGGTCGAGATCTGCGCCTTCGATGCAAAAAGCGGCGCATGGATCCGTATTGCCGCAGAAGCCGTGCTTGACGAGCGCATTGAAGCTCAGCAGCATATGCTCGATCAGAACCCCATGCTGAAAAACCGCTATGCCGCAGGCGACGGCAATACCGAGGTATATTACCTCAAAAATGCCCGCGCCGAGATAAGCTCCTTCGCAGCAGGCAACAAGGTGATCGAATTCTGATACACAATACTTAAGCTGTCGGACAAATTATACGTCCGGCAGCTTATTTAATATGTTTCACTGTTGAAAAGCAGGGACAGATGCGGTAAAATAGTGATAATTATATTTTCCAATACGAAAGGCTGTGTTTGGAATGAAACTCCTCAAGGACAGAATTCTCTCCGACGGCAAGGCGCTCAGCGAAAGCGTACTGCTGGTGGATTCCTTTCTTAATCATCAGGTAGACCCCGAGCTCATGTGCAAGGTAGGCGAAGAATTCGCCGCACTCTATGCCGATGCAGGCATCACCCGCGTTGCCACCATCGAATCCTCCGGCATCGCACCTGCCGTAATGTGCGCACAGAAGCTGGGCGTACCCATGGTAATCATGAAGAAGCAGATGTCCAGCATCCTCAAGGAAGGCATACTGCAGACCGAGGTATTCTCCTTCACCAAGAACACCTCTTATAATCTCACCGTAAAATCCCAGTATATCAAAAAAGACGACAATGTACTCATCATCGATGACTTCCTCGCAAACGGTGAAGCTGCCTTCGGCGCGATCCGTCTTGTCGAAGAAGCTGGCGGCAAAGTTGCCGGCATCGGCGCCGTCATAGCAAAGGCTTTCCAGCCCGGCATGCAGAAGCTGCGCGAAGCCGGCTATCGCGTTGACGCACTCGCTCCCGTAAGCCATATGGCTGCCGACCTCATCGAATTCGTGGAGGAATAAAAAATGACTCTTAATGACGTAAAGTGCTTCCTGCTTGATATGGACGGCACCTTCTATCTGGGCGGAAATATCATCGAAGGTTCCCTCGACTTCATCAAAAAGGTACAGGAGAGCGGCCGTGACTTCATGTTCCTGACCAACAACTCCTCCCATAATGCAGATTTCTACGTAAAGCGCCTGCACGGCATGGGTCTTGATGTACCCAAGAGCCAGATACTCACCTCCGGTGAAGCCACCGCATACAAGCTCAACGAGCTGTATCCCGGCAAGCGCGCATTCGTTCTGGGCAACCAGTATCTCATCGATGAGCTCACCGAAAACGGCGTTATCGTTGATCAGGAAAACCCTGAGATCGTTGTTGCCGGCTATGACACCACTCTGGATTACAAGAAGATGACCCGCGTATGCGACCTTGTCCGCGCAGGTCTGCCCTATATCGCAACCCATCCCGATTATAACTGCCCCACCGAGACCGGCTTTGCTCCTGACCTGGGCGCCATCATCGCCTTCATCGAGGCATCCGCTTTCCGCCGCCCCGATATCATCGTAGGCAAGCCCAACACCGGCATTGTTGAAGCTGCCCTCAAGCGCACCGGTCTTAAGACCAGTGAACTGGCAATGGTAGGCGACCGTCTCTATACCGATATCGAAACCGGTCTGCGCAGCGGCATGCTGTCCATTCTGGTAATGAGCGGCGAGACCACCGAAGAAATGCTGGAAAAATCCGAGACCAAGCCCGACCTCAAGTTCGGCAGACTGGCCGACATGATCGACCTGCTGTAATTATCGAAAGGAGCAAACTACCATGCGTGAAAAGATAATGCTGTGGAACACCAAGGCTCCCTATTCCGATGAATCTCCCCTGCAGGAGCAGCCCTCCATCACCGATTATTCCGTGAAGGGCTCCAAGGGCGCAGTCGTAGTCGTGCCCGGCGGCGGTTACGCCATGAAGGCAGAGCATGAAGGCGGACCCATTGCCGAAATGCTGAACGAAGCCGGCATCTCCGCATATGTACTGGACTACCGCGTACATCCCTGCAACAAGCTTGCTCCCCTTTCCGACGCAAAGCGCGCCATCAAGCTCGTGCGCAGCATGGGCTATGAAAAGGTCGCAATACTCGGCTTCTCCGCAGGCGGCCATCTCACCTGCACCGCAGCCACCATGTATGACACGGGCGACCCCGCTTCCGATGACCCCATCGAGCGCCTGTCCTCCCGTCCCGACCAGTTCATTCCCTGCTACCCCGTAGCATCCTTCGCGCAGTTTACCCATAACGGCACCGTGCAGAATCTGCTGGGCGAAGAGCGCTTCAACGTAGCCGAGATAAAGCGTTTCTCCAACGAGCTGAATGTCACCGCCGATACTCCCGAAGCATTCATCTGGCACACCGCCGAAGACCAGGCCGTACCCGTAGAAAACAGCCTGAATCTGGCCGCCGCCATGTCTGCCAAGGGTGTACCCTTCGAGCTGCACATCTTCCCCTACGGCCGTCACGGCCTGGGTCTCGCACCCGATTTCGAAGACGTAAAGCAGTGGACCGGCCTTGTACAGAAGTTCCTGACCATCAGGGGCTACAATTGATATGCAAAAAGCCAACCTTAACCGGTTGGCTTTTTGTACATATTATACTTCCGCCGTCCATTTGGGACCGCCGGTGTCATACGGGCATTCCAGCTTCTTTTTGGCAGCGCGGGCCTGTATGTAACAACCGCAAAGGGTACATGTAAGCGCAATGCGTTTTTCGCATTCGCTGCAGACAGTCAGCCGCGCTTCATAAACATCCGGCGAAGTACGGATATCCTCAGGAATCGAAGCCACGTATCCGTCCAGATATTCGGCAAGCTCTTCCGCGGAAACATCCTCTTCCAGACATTTGCGGCACAGCACCTTTGCCGGTTTGTACACACCCATTTTCCCTACCACCTTTCGAATACAATTATATCATATATAAACGGAGGAATAAACATGAGATACATCGTATGTCCCGAAATGAAGAAATCCCGCATATCTCCCGAGATCTACGGCAATTTCGCCGAGCATCTGGGCCGCTGCATATATGGCGGTCTGTATGTGGGCAAGGATTCCGATATTCCCAATGTAAACGGTATGCGCACCGACGTTGTTGAAGCCCTGAAGAAGATGCGCCTGCCCGTACTTCGCTGGCCCGGCGGATGCTTTGCCGATGAATACCATTGGAAGGACGGCATCGGCCCCAAGGAAAACCGCAAAAAGATGTACAATTCCCACTGGGGCGGCGTTGTTGAGGATAATTCCTTCGGCACTCACGAATTTTTCGAACTCTGCCGCCAGATAGGCTGCGAGCCCTATGTAAACGGCAATCTCGGCAGCGGCACTGTGCAGGAGATGCAGGAATGGGTGGAATACATGACCAGCCCCGCCATCTCCCCCATGGCAAATCTGCGCCGTGAAAACGGACAGGATGAGCCCTGGCACCTCAAGTACTTCGGCGTAGGCAACGAAAACTGGGGCTGCGGCGGCAGCATGCGCCCCGAATACTATGCCGATGAATACCGCCGTTATCAGACCTATGTGCGCAATTACGGCGCCGACAAGATCTATAAGATCGCCTGCGGCCCCGGCACCAACCCCGAAGACCCCGGCTACGAATGGACCCGTGTGCTGATGGAGCGCGCCGGACGTCACATGGACGGACTGAGCCTGCACTACTACACTACCCGCAACAGCAACTGGAACGACAAGGGCAGCGCCACCGACTTTGACAAGGAGCAGTATCTCTGCACCGCCGCCCGCGCAAGTTTCATGGATACTCTCGTAAAAAATCACGGCGCCATCATGGATCTCTACGACCCCGAAAAGCGCGTTGGTCTCCTCGTTGACGAATGGGGCACCTGGTATAATGTAGAGCCCGGCACCAACCCCGGTTTCCTCTATCAGCAGAACAGCATGCGCGATGCGATCGTCGCCGCCGAGACTCTCAATATCTTCAACAAGCATTCCGACCGCGTGAAGATGGGCAATATCGCACAGATGGTAAACGTGCTGCAGGCCGTGATACTCACCGACGGCGCGAAGATGCTGCTCACCCCCACCTACCACGTATTCGAGATGTACAAGGAGCATCAGGGCGCGACCCTCGTCGAATCCGCCATCTCCTCCCCCAGCTACGAGCGCTTCGGCATCGAGACCAAGTGGGTAAACGAATCCGCTTCCGTCACCGAAGATGGCGAGGTCATCATCACCCTTACCAACATCGACCCGGATAACGCTCAGGATATCTCCCTGCGCATCGACGGCGGCAAGTACAGCATCGTTTCCGCCCGCGTGCTCACCGGCGAAATTCAGGCATACAACGACTTCGACGCTCCCGAAACCGTCAAGCCCGCATGCATGACCATCGCCGAAGGCGAGTTTGCTGCAAACGGCACCGAATTCAACGTAAATATCCCCGCATGCTCCGTAGTGACCATAAAGGCCGCAAAGGCATAATTCATCAAACGGGAGCCGCTCAGTCGGCTCCTTTTTTGTTTGTCTCTTAACACATAAGATGATATAATCAATACCGGGTGCACGAAAACCATACCGCACCCGGATCAGGTGATATGAATGAGAAATGACAAGGACCTCGCCCTCAAAGTCGCAGAAACGGTAAAGCGCGCGGGTGGACGCGCATTTTTTGTCGGCGGATATGTGCGCGATATGCTGCTGGGGCTTGACTGCAAGGATATAGATATAGAAGTATACGGCATCGAACCCGCAAGGCTTCGCGAAGAGCTTTCCGTGCTTGGCGAAGTGTTTGATAAAGGCGCGGCATTCGGCGTACTGGGCATAAGGCATTCTGATATCGATATAGCCATGCCCCGCAAGGAATCCCTGCGCGGCACGAAGCACACGGATTTCGACATTTCCGTCGACCCATTCCTCAGCTATGAAGATGCCAGCCGCCGCCGCGACTTCACCATAAACGCAATGATGCTGGATCCTCTTACCGGCGAAGTGGTGGACTGCTGGGGCGGCAAGGAAGACCTGGAAAAGCGGATAATCCGCCATGTCAGCAGCGAAACCTACGCAGACGATGCGCTGCGTGTTTTCCGCGCCGCCCAGTTTGCAGCAAGACTGAATGCAGAGATTTGCGAAGACACAGTGGAAATATCCCGCGGCATGAACGTGACCGAGCTTTCCCGCGAACGCGTTTATGACGAACTCACCAAAGCGCTGCTGAAGGCAGATACACCTTCCGTATTTTTCCGCCAGCTTTTGCGCATGAACAAGCTTTCTGAATTCTTCCCCGAAATCGAGGCGCTCATCGGCGTAGAGCAGAATCCCAAATATCACCCCGAAGGCGATGTATTCGAGCATACCATGCTGGTAATAGATGCCGCCGCAAAGCTGCGTCACATGGCAAAGGAACCCCTCAACTTCATGCTGGCAGCTCTGATGCACGACCTCGGCAAGGCAGATTCCACCGAAGTGCAGCCCGACGGCAAGATAACCAGCTATATGCACCCCATGACAGGCGTACCCCTTGCGGAAAAGCAGCTCACCAGACTTACCTCCAACGCACGCACCATAGCTTATGTGAAAAACATGGTCTCCCTGCACATGCGCCCCAACATGCTGGCCTGCGCTGATTCCAAGCGCAAGAAGTCCCGCGAGATGTATGACCTGAGCCTTTGTCCCGAGGATCTCATTCTCATTTCCCGCGCAGACGCTACCGGCAAGGAAGATGCGCCCTACAACATGGCAAACTGGTATTATCTGCAGGAAAGACTGGACGACTACCGCAAGTGTATCGCCCGACCTATGGTCACCGGCGCGGACCTCATAGCCGCCGGATACAAACCCGGCCCCAATATGGGCAAACTGGTAGCCCGCGCCCGCAGCCTGCACTTCTCGGGCGTCGAAAAACACCGCGCACTCAGGCAGCTTGTGAAAGAATTTCCTCCGGAGGGCAAATGAAAAAAGCAGTAAGTGATATGACTCACGGCAGCCCCACAAAGCTGCTGATAAAATTCGCACTTCCTCTCATGCTGGGCAACATATTCCAGCAGATGTACACCATGACGGATGCGGCGATAGTCGGTCAGTTTGCCGGCGCGGAGGCGCTCGGCGCAATAGGCTCGGCCGACTGGCTGTGCTGGCTGGTATTCGGCGTTATCTCCGGCTTCATGCAGGGCTTCTCCATACTGATCGCCCAGCGTTTCGGAGCAGGAGATTACAAGGGCATGCGCCGCAGCGTTTCCACCAGCATCGTGCTGGCAGGACTCGTCGTCATCTTCTTCACCGCCACGGGTCTTGGCATGACGGCACCTCTTCTGAGACTGATGGGCACTCGCGAGGAACTTTTCTCGCAGGCAGCCGGTTATCTCTACGTGCTGTACGGCGGCATTATCTTCACTGCGGGTTATAACCTGCTGGCCTCAATCCTCCGCGCTCTTGGCAACGGCCGCGCGCCCCTTATCGCCATGGTAGTATCTTCCGTTACCAATATCACTCTCGACCTCGTATTCGTGGTGGTATTCAAGTGGGGAGTCATCGGCGCCGCAGTAGCTACCGTTATCGCGGAAATCGCAGCCATAATCGTATGTGCCATAGCAATACGCAAGCTGGATATTCTGAAATTCGCAAAGGGCGAATTCGCCTTTGACAAATCGGACGCACGCACGCTTATCAACCTCGCTTCGCCCATGGCGTTCCAGAATATACTCATCTGCGCCGGCGGCATGGCAGTGCAGACCGTCATAAACTCTCTCGGCTTTGCATTCGTAACCGGCTTCACCGCCACAAACAAGCTTTACGGCGTTATGGAAGCGGCGGCGATATCCTTCGGTTATGCCATCACCACTTACACCGGTCAGAATCTTGGCGCCGGCAGATACGACCGCATAAAGAGCGGTATGCGCAAAGCGGCACTCATCGGCTTTGCAACTTCTCTTATCCTTACCGCGCTCATCTTCGCTGGCGGCAGGCTGATGCTTTCGCTGTTTATCGAATCCTCTGCCGACCCGTCTGTCATGACCGTCGCGCTGCGCTATCTGCGCACCATGGCAGCAACGCTCTCCGCGCTGTATTTCCTCTATGTATACCGCAGCGCACTGCAGGGCATGGGCGATACGGTAATGCCCATGGTGTCTGGTCTCGTGGAAGGCGTCATGCGCGTCAGTGCGGCATGGATGCTCACCCGTCTTGTAGGCCCCAACGGCATCTACTTTGCCGAATCCTCCGCATGGGTTGGCGCGGCAGTGCTGCTGGCAATATCCTATTTCTACAGGGTAAAAAAGCTTGAGCACACACGGACAGCAATATAATAAAAAGACCGTAGACTGTGATCTTTCGCAGCCCACGGTCTTTTTGTGTACTTCGTGGAAGATACCGAAAATCTGCGGCGACAAATCCAGTTATTTACACACTGTTCAGGACAGTGATATAATATACACATCAAATATTTCCGGCAAGGAGGCTGACCGTATGTCCACCGTACCCTATTTCAAGGCCGAACTCATCGGCGAACGCGCATGGATGATAATGTATGCTTTCACCGATAAGGAACACGTACGCTGCTATCTCATCGAAGGAAAGGATTACGCCCTCGTAATCGACACCATGAACGGCTTCGGCAACCTCCGCACATTCTGCGAGACCCTTACCGACAAGCCTCTTATCCTGGCAAACACCCATTTCCATCTGGATCACGTAGGCGGCAATTTCGATTTCGACGCCTGCTATATGCACCACAGGGACATAAAGTATTTCTACGATTTCCGTCTGGCAGCCCCCGAAAAGGCAGCCGAACGCGCAAAGGCAGAAGCATTTGATGAATATAAGGACCTCATCGAAGCTGCCGATATGAGTACCGAGCGCGACATGAAGGTATACCCCATTTACGACGGCGACGTATTCGACCTGGGCGACAGGGAAATACTGACTGTTGACGTAGGCGGACATTCCCCCGGCAGCGTTGTATTCATTGACCCCGTGCTGCGCATCTGCTTCGCCGGCGATGCCTGCAACGGCAATACCCTTCTGGCATTCGGCAATGCACTGCCCATCGAAGAATATCTGCACAATCTGCTGCACCTGCGCTCCTTTGTCGGCATGTTCGACATAATGTACTGCGGACATCAGATACTGCCTGTCTGCACTATAGATGAAGCCATCGAGACCTGCGCAAAGGTACTTGCGGATACCGATGCAAAGGATGTGCGCCCCGGTCTTTTCGGCAATCCCGTTATCTACGCGGAAAAGGTTTCCGAAAAGGGCTTCGGACGCGCAGACGGCAAGAATTTCAACATGTGCTACAATCCCGAAAAGCGTTTCGGAAAGGCAGACACCAGACAGGTCATCACCACCGAACCTTCTAAAATTTTCTGATACACCCGTCAGGAGACAACCACATGGAAAACATATCCATACGCACCGTCTGCGCAGCCGATGCGGAAGCAATACTCGCCATATATGCACCCTATGTGCGCAATACCGCCATCACTTTCGAATACGATGTGCCCACCGTTGACGAATTCCGCGCGAGGATAGAAAATACTCTCAGAAAATATCCCTATCTCGCCGCCCAAGCCGACGGCAGAATTCTGGGCTATGCATACGCAGGCCCGTTCAAAGCCCGCGCCGCTTACGATTGGTCGGTTGAGCTCAGCATATATCTCGCACCCGAAGCACAGGGAAAAGGTATCGGCAGAAAACTCTATGCCGCCCTCGAGGATGCGCTGCGCAAAATGGGTATACTCAATCTCTACGCCTGCATCGCATATCCCGAAGTTGAAGACGAATATCTCACCAAAGCCAGCGAGGGCTTCCACGCTCACCTCGGCTTCGTGAAGACAGGCGAATTCCACCGCTGCGGATTCAAATTCGGCAGATGGTACAACATGATATGGATGGAAAAGATAATCGGCGAAGGCACTTCCGCGCAGCAGCCGGTGATTCCCTACCCCGAAATATAAAAAACTGCCCGACATTCTCAGTCGGGCAATTTTTTATATGAAATTCTTTATGAAAGTCAGCCGGTGCTCAGGGCAGGGACCGTATTTTTTGATAGCAGCGATATGCTCAGCGGTGCCGTAGCCCTTGTTGCGGGCGAAGCCGTACTCGGGATACTTGGCATCCAGCTCTATCATATACCTGTCACGGGTGACCTTTGCGATAATGGATGCGGCGCCTATCATATAGGAAAGCGCGTCGCCGTGCACAAGGTCGCGGGATTCGCAGGGCAGCTTCAGACCCTTTACTGCGTCTATGAGTATTATGCCGTTTTCTACGGTAAATCCCTCGGCGCATTTCTCCATTGCCCACTTGGTGGCATTGAGTATGTTCATCTCGTCTATCTTATCCTGATAGACGAAAGCCACTTCGCAGTAATCCGCCGCTTCCTTAAGCTGTTCAAAAAGAGTCTCGCGCTTCTTCTCGGAAAGCTTTTTGGAATCGTCCACGCCGTAAACCAGCTTATCCTTCGGGACAGATACGCATGCGGTCACAACGGGTCCGGCCAAAGGTCCGCGGCCCACCTCGTCTATGCCGGCAATAACGCGTCCGTTTGCCCAAAGCGCATTTTCAAGCTGGGTAAGCCTTTCAAGCTTCTGCTCTTTCGTTTCGCGCACAGCCATAATTATACCTTCCCGGGCAGTTCAAGGGTGATCTTTCCGGCCTTGCCTGCACGGAATTCATCCAGGATGAGCGCGGAAGCACGGTCGGTATCGAACCTGCCGCCGGAGAGCAGCCAGCCGCGGCCCTTGCAGGCAGCTTCCATCAGCTCTTCGGGAGAATCATAGCTGTCCTGTGCCAGCTTGAACCTTGCCTTTGCCGCTGCGGGAGCGACCTCCATAAGCAGGCTCAGCAGACCCATGGAAAGCTCTTCGGTATCCAGTATCTGATCGCGCACGGAGCCCAGATAGGCCAGCTTCTTTGCGCTGTCCTGATCGTCCAGGCGGGGAGGCAGCATACCGGGAGTATCCAGCAGTTCCAGATAGGGGGATATTTTTACCCACTGATTGGAACGGGTAACGCCGGGGCGGTCTGCCGCATGGGCAATGGGCGAACCGTGGATACGGTTGATAAAGGTGGACTTGCCTACATTGGGGATGCCGATGACCATCAGACGCGCGGTCTTCTTGATGCCGCGGGCAGCAGCCTTTGCCATGGCGGGCTTTACGGCTTCCTCGATGCGGCCCATTATCTCCTTGGCACGTGCACCGTTGGAATTGAAGCGCACAGCTTCAAGACCCTGCGCGCGGAAGTGCTTCAGCCACGCAGCGGTAGCGGCGTCATCCGCAAGGTCAGCCTTATTGAGTATAAGCAGCCTTACCTTTCCCTTGGTCAGGTTGCTCAGGTCAGTATTACGGGTAGCCATGGGCGCACGGGCGTCGCACAGTTCGACAACGGCGTCCACCGCACGCAGCTGATCCTGCAAAAGGCGGCGGGTTTTCGCCATATGACCCGGATACCAGTTGATTCTGTCAGCCATTGGAACCTCCATATCAATATCGCCCGCGGGAAATCATCCCGACGGGCGGTTAGCTTGCAAAAAAGAAATGGCGGCAGGACATGCCCACCGCCAAAAAACTTACGCCTCTTTTACCTTGGCTGCCTTGCCGCTCAGGTTGCGCAGATAGTACAGCTTTGCGCGACGTACCTTACCACGACGTACGACCACGATATGGTCTACGCGGGGGCTATGCAGGGGGAAAGTACGCTCAACACCTACGCCGTAGGAAGTACGACGAACGGTGAAAGTCTCGCGGACAGAGCCGTTACGACGGGCGATTACGGTGCCTTCGAAAGCCTGCAGACGCTCGCGGGTTCCTTCAACAACCTTCACGAATACGCGGATGGTGTCACCGACGTTGAACTTGGGCAGGTCGGTACGGAGCTGGGCGCTCTCGATGGAACGGATGATCTCATTCATAGTTATGGGCCTCCTTCCTCTCAAGGACGTTCATAGTCGACTAAACGACAGAGGACCGTCCGATATCACAAGGCGTATTATAACATAATTTCCCGCCTCGTACAACACCAAATCAGAACTTTTAACGAGTTCTCATAATTCAGTCAATATACATTATTCCGCGTTGCGGGCGAATCGGTTTACTCCCCATACGCCCACCAGCATCAGCACGAAAGCCACGCCGCTGAACACGGAAAACGCATCGCCGCGGATAAGTACGCCGGAGCTGACGGATACTACAGTGCTCACGGAAGTGAATATGGCAGAGCGGGTAACGGGCAGCTGCTTAAGGGAATAATTCACCAGCATGTAAGCGCATACGGAAGCCAGCAGACCGAGGAATACTGCGGAAGTGATGAACTTGACATTGGTAACCGCGTCGGTAATGACAGAAACTGTCTCGCCGCCGTATTTGACGAACACGAAACCGCCGAAGAACAGGAAGCCTACGGTGAACATTATATAGGTAAGTTCAAACGCGCTGAAGGTACGGGAAAGCTTGCGTACCAGTATGGTATAGAATGCGCCGGAAAGATACGCACCCATCAGCATCATACAGCCAAATACGGTATTCTCTCCCTCATTTGCACCGAGAGATACCATCATAACGCCGATAATGGTAAGCACAACGAACACCCACTGCTTTTTCGTGGGCAATTCCTTCAGTATGACCGCGCCCAGCACCGTGGTGAATATGGGGCTTATGGAAGATACCATTCCGGTAAAAGCGGTGGAGGTATACATAAGTCCGTAGTTTTCCATCACAAAATAGAGGACGGGCTGCAGCACGCCCAGCAGAATGGGCGGAATAAGATTCTTTCCCTTGAGTTCAAGCTTCAGCACACGGGTGAATACCAGTATGTTCAGCGCAACAAAGGTGAAAGTAAAGCGTACGCTGAGCAGGATGATCGGGTCTCCCACGACATCCAGAGCCTGATTGGAAAACAGATAGCTCAGACCGAATATGCAGTATGCTATGGTTGCGGCTATCATACCCTTGCGTTCGTTGTTCATCTTTTTCATCTGTCCTTTTCGTAATTTGACACCATCGGCAAGTATACCATGACTTCATCCCCAGCGCAACAACGCTATACCAAAACAACATGACTTTTACAGGCGATTCGTTGATATGATACACAAATATTTCTATAATACACGTTGTTGAAAATTATTTACCAATGGAGATGGAATAATGTTCAAGAAAAATCTTATCCTCGGCGAGCATTACGCGCTGGCTTTCGTTTACTGGGCTATAGCCGCAGTGCTCATCGGCATCGTCTGCGGCGCTGTTGGCGCTCTGTTTGCCATCGCAGTGCACTATGCAACTCATTTCCGCGAACTGCATCCCTGGCTCATATATCTGCTGCCCGTGGGCGGTCTTATCATCGTACTGATGTACAAAGCTTTCAAGCTGCCCATATCCGTTGGCACCGACGCCATACTCAAATCCGTACGCACTCAGGAAAAAGTACCGATCCTCATGGCTCCCGCCATTTTTATCTCCACCTTTGTGACTCATCTGCTGGGCGGCTCCGCAGGCCGTGAAGGCGCTGCGCTGCAGCTTGGCGGCAGCATCGCCGCAAAGATAGGCGATCTTGCCCATCCCCACAAGCCCCATGATGACGACCGACGCATCTACGAGCTGTGCGGCATGGCGGCCCTCTTCTCCGCCCTGTTCGGCACTCCCCTCACCGCAGCCATATTCGTCGTGGAAGTGGTAGACGTAGGCGAATTCAATTACCGCGCACTGCTGCCCTGCCTTATCTCCGCGCTTACCGCTGCGCTCATCGCTCCCATAATCGGCGCGCCCGAGGAGCTTTTCCCGCTGGCAGCCGGTCTGGGCGATGCTTCCGCACTGAATCTTCTGCGTGCCGGCGGCATGGGCATACTCTGCGCACTGGTAGCCATAATGTTCTGCCACGTGATGCACGTCTCCGGTCACCTGCTGCGCAAGGCTTTCAAAAATGATCTCCTGCGCGTGGTTATCGGCGGTATCGCCATCATCGGCATCACTCTCCTCATCGGCATGCGCGATTACAACGGCGGCGGCGCTCACACCATCGTGGAAGCCCTTGCAGGCAACGCCCGTCCCGAAGCCTTTCTGATGAAGATGCTCTTCACCGCCATCACCCTTTCCTCCGGCTTCAAGGGCGGCGAAATTGTACCTTCCTTCTTCATCGGCTCCACCTTCGGCTGCACTGTAGCGGTGCTCCTGGGTCTCGACCCCGCACTGGGCGCAGGTCTTGGTCTGGCAAGCGTATTCTGCGGCGTTACCAACGCACCAATCGCATCCATTCTGCTCTCCATCGAGCTCTTCGGCGCGGAATATCTGCCCCTGATGGCTGTATCCATCGGTGTTTCCTACATGCTCTCCGGTGAGATAAGCCTCTATCATCAGCAGCACTTCGCTCACCCCAAACTGGGCGCAGGCTACGACGGAAAATAATAACCCATTTATCCGGTACGGAATATTCCGTATCGGATATTTTTTATTTTACCTTGTTTGACCTATTGACTTTCTTTGACTTTCGTTATATAATAAACACGTACCAGAGAAAGAGGTACAAAACATAAACACAGCCAAACAAGGAGGCGCATATAATGTTCGGACTTATCCCCTATACCGCAAACATCACCCGCAGAAACGACCGCAGCTTTATGAGCCCCTTCTCCGATGAGTTCTTCCGCTCCTTCTTCGGAAATGCGCCGTCCACCGGTTTCAGGATAGACTTGCGCGACGAAGGCGACAGATTCCTCATGGAAGCCGAGCTTCCGGGAATAAAAAAGGAAGATCTTAAAATCACCGTAGAAAAGGGCGTACTTACCGTTTCCGCAAACAACGGCGGTGACACAGAGGAAAAACGCGAAAACTACATCTACCGCGAGCGCCGCTTCGGCAGCATGCAGCGTTCCTTCAGCCTCGAAGGTATCCGCGAGGAAGCCATAACCGCCGAATATGCCGACGGCGTACTGAAAATCGTACTCCCCCGCATTGCGGAAGAGCAGCCCGCAAAGCGTGAGATAACCATCAACTGACCCCTTCCATGACCGTCATATGGCGGCGTGACAAAACCAAAACCGCGGACGGCATACCTCCCCCTTATGCCTCATCCGCAAAAACCGCGCCGTGCTTCCTTACGGAAGCACGGCGCGGCCATATTTACAGGGTAATATCAAATTCTCCGGGCAGCCTGCGGATGACTTCCAGCCATCTGAAAAGGTCTGCCTTTTTGTATTTCGGGTAACCGCTTATGAAGTGGTTTGCTTCTTCGACTCCGTCCACACTGTAGCGCACGATAAGCAGCTTCTGCGCGGAGGGGTCTACTTTCAGCGTGCCTGCATTCGCATTTTCGCCCGCAGGCACATGGGTCTTTCCGGAAAGCATCACCTCTCCGGTATCGCCGTCTTCCACTCTCCAGCTGAAATCCGCATCCTGCAGAGTGTCGTTTGCCAGTATCACATCGTGAGTCCAGGATTTCAACTCCGCCATCATCGCAATGCGCGGTTTCTGGGAGCGGCGGCAGTAATGCCACGCCAGCTTTTTGGCGAAGTAATAATCCACCACAGCATCGGATATCTGCGGCCAGCAGTCCAGCATATTCCACCAGATTATGCCGGTGCGCTGCCACTTCAGGCAGCGGGTGCGCTCTATGAAGAACTTCAGCGCTTCTGCCTGGGATATCTGCGAGATCGTCGCGAATTCATCAAGGTCACAGGGTTCATCGGCGCAAAGCAGCTTTACCTGATTCGCCATGAGTATATTGCGGGCGCCAAGGCTCGTTTCGATTCTGATATCCTCGGTGCTGTGATGCGAAAGCGCGGGATTATCCCAGGGCTGCAGTTTTTCCGGCTTCACATATCTGCGTATGGAGGAAGGTGCAGGACAGCCGTGATAGCCGGCCTCACCTATGAAAGAAGCAGTGGAATGCTTGTAGAAATCGTCCTTGTAATATGCCCTCGGGCCCCAAGTATGCTGCTCCGGCACATCGTTCAGTCCGAATCCGGCAGGTATCTCCGGAGAGGAACGCACGAAGAACCTGTACGGGTCGTGCGCCTGCAGCGCCCTTACCAGCGTTTCGTGGGTCACGCGGTTAAAGCGGGCGTCATAGTGAGGATAATTGAAGCCCATGTTCTTATGGTCTACTTCGTTATCACCGGACCAGATGACGAGCGAAGGATGATTGCGTATGCGGCAGATGACCGCCTCGGCTTCGCGCTCGATCACCCCGGCAAAATCCGCACCCTGCGGATAATTGGTATTGCCCATGCAGAAATCCTGCCATACCATTATGCCGTATTCATCGCACAGATCAAAGAATCTGTCGGATTCATAAACTCCGCCGCCCCAGCAGCGCATCATGTTGCAGCCGCAGTCCTTTACCAGCTGCACGGCGGCATCGGTACGTTCGACATCTCTGCTGTGGAATGCATCCAGCGGCACCCAGTTTGTGCCGCGCACCATTATCGGCACTTCATTCACATAGAAACAGAATTTCTGATTTCCCGGCTCGAAGCTGCGTTCAAGGCGCACGGTACGGATACCGATGCGTTCTTCCTTCACATCCAGCACCTCGCCGAAGCGCAGCAGTTCCATTTTTACATCATAAAGCGCGCTTTCGCCGTAGCCCTGAGGCCACCACAGCACCGGATCGTTTACGGTGCATTCCATATTTCCGCTGACAAACCACGCGGGCTGTTCATCAAAGAAAGTATGCTCGCCGCATCTGCCGCTTACGCGCACGGAGTAGCCTTCCAGCGTATCGGAATCCGTATCGAACCTGTAGGCATATTCCAGAATGGCAGTATTCCTGACCTTATCGATAACGGGAGTTGCATAATAGGTCTGGGTAAAGCGCGCAGGTCTGCGGGATACAAGCTTCACGCCCTTCCATATGCCGCTGGAAACGATACGGGGCGCGATATCCCAGCCGAACATATGGCCCGGCTTGCGTATGCAGCATATCTCATTGCGGTGTACCGTGCCGCGCATACCGATGGTGTATTTCTGCATGCGCGCGAAATTCATTGCCGAATGTATATGCACCTTCAGTTCATTCTCTTCGCGCAGCACATCGGTCACGTCCGCCTCATGGGCGATAAACATATCCTCGGCGCGGAGGATATGCTCGCCGTTCAGGTATACATCCGCAATGGTATCGATGCCGTCAAACACCAGCACAACTCGTTCGCCGGCGCAGGGCTTCTCCGCAGAGAAACGCTTCACATACAGCCACTGATAATATTCATACTTCGCCAGTTCAAGCGAATTCAGATCATAAAACGGTTCTTCGATCACACCGGCCTTCTGAAGCACCAGTTCGGAATTGCAGGGCACCTCTGCCTCCGCCTTTTCCCAGCCGGCTTCCATGCCGGGTACATAGTCCTGATTTTTGCCGCCCTTTTCGGGTGCGTAGTACATATCCCAGCTGCCATCCAGTGTCATAAGCGTACGTTCTGCGAATTTATTCATTGTTAAATCACTCCTATTTCAGGATAAATCAAGTATATCACTAATCCATTCCACCGTCCATAGATTGCGCAATTTACACAAAACTGATATCCTCTTTTTATTAATCAATCGGGAGGCGCGAACCTTGAAAGACATGACCCACGGCAAACCCTGGAAAGTTCTCATGACGTTTGCCATTCCGCTCATCCTCAGCGGTCTCATCCAGCAGTTCTATAACATTGCCGACTCCATCATCGTAGGCAACTTCGCCGGCGCAAGCGGCGTTATCACCGGTGAAGACGCACTTGCCGCAGTAAGCGCATCCAGCACCATCACCATGCTGTTCATCATGCTGGGCAACGGCGGCTCCATGGGCTGCGGCGTCGTTATATCCCAGCTGTTCGGCGGCAAGCGCTATGCCGAACTTAAGACCACCCTTTATACCTCTCTCATATTCTTCGGCATAATGGCCATAGCCATGATGGTAATCGGCTCCTTCGTAGCCGCTCCCCTCACCTCCATCATGAATACTCCCGAAGAGATATTCCAGCCCGCCGTTGACTATCTGCGCATTTACATGTTCGGTCTGCCCTTCCTGTTCATCTACAATGTGTGCAATGCGATCTTCAACGCAATGGGCGATTCCAAAAAGCCCCTGTATTTCCTCATATTCTCAACCATATTCAATGTGGTGCTTGACTACGTATTCGTAGCAAAGCTTGGCTGGGCAGTAAAGGGCGTTGCATGGGCAACCTTCATCGCTCAGGGTACCGCCTGCATGCTGTCCCTCATCACCCTGCTCGTAAAGACCCGCAGGATCGACACCGGTGACGCTCATATCAGCCTGTTCAACGGTCAGAAGCTGAAGTCCATGCTGCGCATCGGCGTACCCAGCATGATCCAGATGTCCATCGTTTCCGTCGGTTCCCTGCTGGTGCAGGCGCTGGTAAACGGCTTCGGTCCCGCCTTCATGGCAGGCTACGGTTCCGCCAGCAGGATCCATCACTTCATGTCCACCACCGTAAACACCATGGGTTCTGCAATATCCACCTACACCGCACAGAACATCGGCGCAGGCCGTCAGGACCGCGTAAGTTCCGGCATAAAGGCCGCACTGACCTTCATGTTCTCCATGACCGCAGTACTCACCGTGATCACCTACATTTTCGGCGGCGATCTGGTCGGTCTCTTCTCCGAGGACACCAGTATCGAGGCAATGCAGGCCGGCGTATACTACCTGAGGGTCATCGTAATATCTCTGTTCGCCTTCAGCGTATTCAACTGCCTTAACGGCGTAGCCCGCGGCGCAGGCTACATGCCCGCCTTCACCATATCCACCCTTACCGACCTGGGCGTGCGCGTTGCATTCGCATATGCATTCGTTTCCGTGTTCGACCGCAATGTCATCGCCATCTCCGTCGGGGTAGGCTGGGTACTGGGCATGGTGGTTTCCATCGGCTTCCACCTTACCGGCCGCTGGAAGAACGCCAAGAAGGTATAACCGCATAATCAAAAAAGAGAACTTCTGCCGTGATATCCGCGGGCAGAAGTTCTCTTTTATTTATCAGTCCTTATATTTCAGCACGACGGCATTGGGCAGCGAATCGATATTTTCGTAAGTTACCTCTATCTCGGTGCTGTCCCAGTACTTTGCGCCGGTCTCCTTGGCAAACTGTTCCTCATCGGTAATGGGGAAATTCATCACTTCGGTATTGAAGTGCATGGGGATCACAAGCTTCGGCTTTACGTTCTCGACTATCTTGAGCGCGATGCCGGTATTGATGGTGTAATATCCGCCGATGGGTATCATCATAACATCGATACCTGCCAGCGCAGCATACTGATCTTCGTCGGGCTCATGACCCAGGTCACCCAGATGGGCGATCTTCAGGCCCTCGGCTTCGAATATGAATATGAGATTCTTTCCCCTGCGCTCGCCGTTTTCACCATCGTGGAAAGTCTTCACGGTACGCACAGTCAGATCATCAAACGCAAACATACCTGCCCTGTTGAGCACGGCGGGCTTACCCTTTATGGACTCCGTATAATTATGGTCGCCGTGACCGTGGCTGGTGGTAACGATATCCGCCTCTGTCTCGCACAGAGGATAGCCCACATGGTCGTCAAAGGGGTCGGTCACCACATTCAGATTTTCGGAATAGCTCAGTTTGAAGCAGGCGTGTCCATACCATTTGATCTTCATATCGTATTTCCTCCCTCGGGTTCATTCAACCGGCGTCCGGCTTCCGCCAGCGCCAGCGCACAATAATAAAGTCCTTCACCGCCGCCGCAGCGCAGCGCCTTAGCGGCAGCCTGCCTTACTCTGCGGTCACATTTCATCCATTGTACATCGTCGGGCGCTTCTATACACTTCACACATTCGGTGAAAATTTCCAGCGCCTCCTCCGATGCCCCTCTGAATCGTTCCAGTTCCAGCGCAAGTCTGTCGGGCTCATAACCGCATGTCTCCATCGTTTCGGGAAGCACCGATATGTGTGCTATAGCCCCCGATACTTCTACAGAAAACCCCGGTATCTCTCCTGCCCAGCCCTTTGCCGGCGCATTTGTCACATAAAGGCCGCTGCCTCTGTCCCTGCGGAGAAAAGCTTCATCCGGCAGACAGGCAGCCACCGCTGCACGTATGTCCATCAGATAATCACCTCAGTGATCATCTCAATAAGATCGGTAGCCAGCATTCCGCGCTCGCCGAATTCCTCCTGCGCCACCTCGCCCGCAAGCCCGTGTATCTGCGGGCCGACGAAAGCAGCGATTTCGGCAGGCAGTTTCTGGGCAAGCAATCCGCCCAGAATGCCCGTAAGCGCATCACCGCTGCCGCCCTTTGCCATTCCTGCGCAGCCGGAAGCGCTGATATACAGTTTTCCTCCTGCACATACAACTGAAGCAGCGCCCTTAAGGACCGCATTTGCTCCCATAGCGAAAAGTGCCCGTGCATCGGAGATGGGTTCGGTCAGCTCCCTTCCCAGCAATCGCCTTGCCTCGCCCGGATGAGGCGTTATTATATGGTTGGATCTCAACAGCTTTTTAAGGTGATCGTTTTCGGAAATGATGTTCAGCGCATCTGCGTCAAATACCGCAGGAAGCCCGCAGTTGAGGATCTCTTCTATTATAACAGGATCGCAGCGTCTGCTGAGCCCACAGCCGGTTACCACGCAATTCTTACCGCGCAGAGCTTCCCTGAGCTGAGGCAGCGCTTCTTCGGATATTGCACCGTTCTCCTCTTTAAGAGGTATGCACATCGCGCACGGCGCCAGCATTTGTATCACCGGCACTACCGATTCCGGACAGGCAACCGTAGTAAGTCCCGCGCCGGTACGCATGGCAGCCATAGCACACATAGCAGCGGCGCCCGCCATTCCGACGGAGCCTGCGACCACCAGCACATGACCGTAGTCACCCTTGTAGGTGTTTCTTCTTCTGGGACGGGGCTTTATATCGCCGTAATCCAGCAGCATGGCCGCATCTGCACTGAGGAAGGAATCCGGAATGCCGATATCCTTTACTATTATATCGCCGCACATGTCCAGTCCGTCATTCAGATAATGACCGGTCTTTGCCCGCTGGAATGTAACGGTAATATCGGCGCACACACATTCGCCCATAATCCTGCCGGAAAGTCCGTCAAGACCGGATGGAATATCCACGCTTATCACATCACAGGAATCCACGTTCATCCGGTGGATAAGCGCGGCGGCTTCGCCCGTGACTTCCCTTGAAAGCCCGGTACCGTAAAGCGCATCCACCCATATATCCGGTTCGGGCAGCGCACGCCAGTCTTCCGTTACGGTAACGCCCTTTGCCTCTGCGATGTCACGCATCAGCTTCGAATCGCCCCTCGTCGCAGGAGCCAATTCCACACAGCAGGCAATTCCGCCCGCTTCCGCATACATACGTGCACAGGCATAACCGTCTCCTCCGTTGCCGCCGGGACCGCATGCAAAATAGACAGTGCGGTCTGTGCCGTAAAGAGAAATGAGTACATCGCACAATTCTCCCGCCGCCCTTTCCATAAGCGCAGCAGATGACATACCCGTTTCGTTCATGTACCACATCTCGGTATCCCGCATCTGGGCGGGCGTAAGCAGTTTACGCATAGCCACACATCGCCTCCTTTAATGATATTGTAAAGTGCCTCATGATACTTGTCAAGCGTCTGCATCATCGGTTTGCCGCATCCGTCATGTAGCATTGTGACATTTGTAACTAATCTATTTTTTATAAATTTGACAAACCCGGCACATTCCCGCTGTTAATCGGGCATATTTGACCGTTTTTCTGTGAACGTATATGTTAAACGATATTCTGTCAGAAATAGTTTTTTACTTTTTCCGCACTTCAAATTGAGAAACCTTAAAAAGGGGTATTGTAAAGTATGTTGCGATATTGTATAATGTAGTCAACTGGTGCAAAAGGCACCTCTGTGAAAAAGATCAAGGAGGATTCTATAATGAAGCTTGGCGTTAATTCCGTACTTTTCAAGCCCTTCACCGTTATGGAGGCACTCAAGGGAATCAAGCAGGCTGGTTACGACGGAGTTGAGATCTCCGCAATCCAGGGCATGAATCCGCACCTCAAGCTGAGCGATCCCGAAGCAACCGCTCAGTCTATCAAGGACATCAAGGCTGCTCAGGCCGAGACCGGTCTCGAGCTGCTCTCCATGGAGCTGGCATCCCAGGATCCCGCACTGCTGCGCAAGGCATGCGCCGCCGCAGTTGAGCTGGGCATCCCGATCATCAACGTAGGCCCCAACGGCAAGACCGGCGAAGAAGGCGGCGTTGCATTCTGCACCGAGACCGTTAAGAATTCCGCAGCCATTGCCAAGGCATACGGCATCACCCTGTGCATGAAGGCTCACGTTGGCGCTTCCGTTTACAACACCCCCACCACCCTCGAGCTGATGGAAGGCGTTAAGAACGACAACTTCGGCGTTGACATGGACCCCTCTCACATCATCCGCGCCGGCGAGAATCCCGCCGAAGCACTGCCCAGCATCGCATATCGCGTAAAGCACTGCCACATCCGTGACTGCAAGATGCCCGATCCCGATGCAGAGCCCCCGGTAATGCCCGACGGCCGTCCCGCCCCCAAGGGCGTTATCCCTCCCGGACCTCCCGCCATGCAGGCCTGCGGCCGCGGCGACATCGACCTGGCCGGCTACTTCAAGGCTCTGGTAGATGTTAACTACGAAGGTCCCGTTTGCCTCGAGGTTATCGGTCCCGACCAGACCTACGATGCAGCTTGCGCCATCGCCAGCGAGTCCTACGGTTACATGAACGCCCTGCTGAAGGGTATGGGCGCCCGCTAAACCGAATCTTACCGAGGGAGGGCGTTCCCCCCCTCCCCCGGACATATAGTCAGTTCATACTAAATAATGGAGGTTACAACAATGGCAAAGAAGCTTCCTAATATTCTGTTCTTTGGTATTGACTCCCTGCGCCGCACCCGCATGAGCGAGTATGGCTACGAGAGGCTGACCACTCCCCACATGTCCAATTACATCAAGAACGGTGTTTCCTACACCCAGATGTTCTCCGCTTCCATCCCCACCACCCCCGGCTACAGCTGCATGCTGACCGGTCAGGACTGCTTCGGCACCGACGTTGTTGCTCTGCGCCATAAGGCCCACAACAACCAGGTTGCACCCGGCGTTAAGATGCTGAGCGAGATCCTGAAGGAGAACGGCTACGAGACCACTTGCGTTGGCTTCAAGGGCAACGCCGGCGGCCGCGGCTATGACAACTACCTCGAGTTCGCCGGCTGGGGCGCCGATCACGATGACGGCCGCGCTCACAAGGCTCAGAACTGCAACGACGTAGTTATCCCCGAGATGGAGCGCCTTGAGGCAACCGGCAAGCCCTGGTTCCTGTTCATGCGCTACATGGATCCCCATTCTCCCTACCTCGCACCCGCACCCTTCAAAGACATGTTCTTCCAGGGCGTCTATGACGATCCCGAGGACAAGTCCCTTGAAGGCCTGTTCAACTTCAAGCCCTTCCGTGATTACATCTGCTCCTGGATCCCCGAAGGCTGCACCAATTCCGACTACGTAGACGCTCAGTACGACGCCGCAGTCGCATATCTGGATACCGCCATCAACCAGGTCATCGTTAAGATGAAGGCTATGGGCATCGAAGAAGAGACCCTCGTTGTATTCGTATCCGACCACGGCGAGACTCTGAACGAGCATGACTGCTACTACGATCATCACGGTCTGTATGAGCCCACTCTGGTCGTTCCCTTCGCTCTGGTTTGGAAGGGACACATCGAGCCCGGCCAGCGCTACGACAACATCTGCCAGCTGAAGGACGTAACTCCCACCATCCTTGATATCATCGGCATCGACAAGGAAGAGTTCAACTTCAACGGCCGCTCCCTGGCTCCCCTGATGAACGGCGAGACCATCGTAGCCGAGGACGAGTTCTACATCACCGAGTGCACCTGGATGCGCAAGCACGGCTGGCGTACCCCCGAGTGGAAGCTCATCCGCGCTCTGGAGCCCGACCTCCACTGGAAGCCGGCTATCGAGCTGTACAACCTGGTAGACGACCCCAAGGAGCTCAAGAACCTGGCAGAAGAGCGTCCTGAGATCGTTGAGATCCTGACCGCCAAGATGGATGCTTACATCGCAAAGCGCGAAGCCGAGACCGGCCGCCAGAACCCGATGTTCACCAATCCCGACTGGCACGGCAATCCCAACTGGTCCGGTCCCTACGAGTCCAGCCAGCAGGCATACGACGCTCTGTACATCGGTTCCGTTGCACAGGCTGTATCCCTCCAGCAGAAGAAGTAATAGCTTAAAGCGCGCGCGCCGAGGGATTTTCCCCGGCGCGCGTATCTGAAAGAAGCATAAATAAGGAGATAATCTAAAATGCTTAGAGTTGCTGTTATCGGCATGGGCCATATCGGCCACAGGCACAGCCGCATCTATACCGCCAATCCCAAGGTAGAGCTGGTCGCAGTTTGCGACAAGCTGATCGACCGCGCAAAGGTCGGCGGCGAGACCTACGGCGTTCCCTACTATCTGGACGCCCAGACCATGCTGGACGAGCTCAAGCCCGATCTGGTAAGCGTCTGCACCGGCGGCTACGAATACTGCTCCGATCATTACGAGCCCACCATGCAGGCTCTGACCGCAGGCTGCCATGTAATGTGCGAAAAGCCCATTGCTGACACCATCGAGCGCGGTCGTGAGATGGTTGCTCTGGCCGAGAAGAAGAACCTGTGCTTCGCACTGGACTTCAACCACCGCTTCACTGACGCAGGCCGTCAGTCCAAGAAGTGGCAGGAAGACGGCCGTCTGGGCGACCTGCTGTTCTGCAACATGGCGCTGTGGATCGGCAAGCCCGAGGACTATCCCTCTCCCTACTATCACCTGAAGGCTCTGAACCCCCACTCCATCGATATCATGCGCTACTTCATGGGCGATATCGAGGCAGTTCAGACCTTTGCAATGAAGGCCCCCGGCCGCACCATCTGGTCCACTGAGTCCACCAACATGAAGTTCCGCAACGGCACTGTCGGTCACCTGACCTCCAGCTACGATATCAAGCGCGGACATCCCATGGAGAGGTGCGAAGTTGCCGGTCTGAAGGGCCGCATCATCTTCGAGGATATGTGGCGTCGTTCTACTCTCTATCCCGCCGGCAACAACGTGATCGAGCAGTACAACAACCCCGTATTCGACGGTCCCGACCGTTACAACGTATTTGAGGATACCTTCAAGGATCGCATCAACCACTTCGTTGACGAGATCATCGCCGGCGTAAAGCCCTGCGATATCGACGGCACCGGCCGCGACGGTCTGGAGTGCCAGAAGGTCATCCATGCCATGATCCGTTCTCTGGACACCGGCAAGATCGTTTACATGGACGAGATGTTCCCCGAAGACGCAAAGTAATAAATCTCCCGAACAGTCGCAGCGCATGAAAGAAAGAGGTGACAGCTGCCATGACAATCAAACTTGCCAGATATGTAAACGGCGACGATCCCAAGATCATCGTCCGCAAGCAGGCGCAGCAGTCCATCACCAATCATGATCATGATTTCTATGAGCTGGTATATATTTCCGACGGCTACTGCCTCCACGGCATGGCAGGCAGAATGACCCTGCTCATGGCAGGCGATCTGTTCATAATACCTCCGGGAAAAACGCACCGCTATATGTGCAACCGCGACATCAAGCTGTACAACTGCATGTTCACCACCGAAGCATTCGGCGAACTTTTCGGAAAGCTTTCCGAAGTAGCCTCGGTAAACGCGCTGCTGAATCCCTCTTTTGAAGGCTTCATGCATGCACACCTCGAACTGCAGGAACGCTCCGCGATCACTCAGCTTCTTGAAGATATGTGGTCCGAAGGTTCCAGGCGTCAGCCGGGCTGGGATGTTCTCATGACATCCTGCGGCACATCCCTTCTGGTGCATTGCGCCCGTATATTCCAGCATCATATTACAGACCTGCAGGAAAAACGTTCCTACATGGGTTATGTGACTCAGGCGCTGCAGTATATCGACGCACATTATCAGGAAGAACTTACCATTCACGATATTGCCGAGCATATCGGCGTATCCAACGACTATTTCTCCCGCCAGTTCAAGCAGGTCACCGGTATCGCTCCGGTAGAATATCTGCGCCGTTACCGCTTCGCGCGCGCAATGGAACTTCTGGCAGGCGGAATGTCGGTCACCGATGTATCCCATCAGGTAGGTTTCCGAAACCTGTGTCATTTTTCCCGAGAATTCAAGAACCAATTGGGCGTAACGCCCTCTCAGTACCGCAAGCAATATGCGGAACAACAACTTTTCAATAATGAGGAGGAATAACCACATGGCAATCAAAGTTGCAGTCATCGGTATGGGCGGCATCGGCAATACCCACGCTCAGTGCTACGTTGACAATCCCCTGTCTGAGCTCGTTGCAGTTTGCGACCTGAACAAGGCAAAGGCAGACGCCGCTGCTGAGAAGTTCGGCGTAAAGGCTTTCTACTCCATCAAGGATATGCTGGAGCAGTGCCCCGAGATCGAAGCAGTTTCCGTTACCACTTCCGGTCTGGAAAACGGCGGCATGCATTTCGAGCCCTCCATGGAGTGCCTCGATGCAGGCAAGCACGTTCTGGTTGAAAAGCCCATCTGCGCCGACATCGACGACGCTCGTGAGCTGGTCCGCTTCGCTGCTTCCAAGAAGCTGTACCTGGGCAACGACCTGAACCACTACTTCACCGAGACCGCTGCAAGGGCAAAGAAGATGATGGACGACGGCCTCATCGGCCAGCTGCAGTACTGCATCTGCAAGTCCGGCTTCAATGGCTGGGAAGGCGATTACAAGGGCAAGATGTCCTCTCGCTGGATGACTCCCTATTCTCACCTGAAGGCATACTGCGCACATCCCTTCTCCGTAATGCGCTACTTCTGCGGCGACATCGTTGGCGTTCAGGCTTTCCTGGACAAGCCCGGCGTACGTGCATCCGCTGAAGATCCCATGCTGACCCTGAACTCCATCCACGTTAAGTTCGCCAACGGCGGCTTCGGCCACCTGATCAGCCAGCGCGGTGACTCCGCATGGGGCTACGGCGGATGGTGGAGCTACGAGCACGCAGGCACCAAGGGCACCTTCGCCATTGAGAACTGCACCGAGAAGCTGCTGTACTGGGATCCCAAGAAGAAGGACGCCTCCGGCCGTTCCACCATGTCCCAGGCCACTCTCGAGCCCGAAATCTTCGACACCGGCATCAAGTCCTTCAACGCCACCTTCCCCGTACGTATCAACGCATGGCTGGAAGACCTGACCAACAAGGTACATCCCGAGCACATCCGTGCATCCGGTCGTGACGCCCTGGCAACCCTCGAGTACACCTTCGCAGCCATCGAGTCTTACGAGAACGGCGGCGCCCTGGTAGTACCCAAGAAGCTGCCCGCTATCCACGGCGACCCCACCGTTATCTTCTAAGCCGACAGTGTCGGCAGCCAACTGCTGTCGCGCTAAACGGTTCGAACCCTGTGCCCATACAGAATGGGCACAGGGTTCTTCTTTTGGGCGGGCAGTGCCCGCACCCGGCTGCTATCGCCCACAAATGTCCGCATCCTGTGCCCGGAAGGTGGCACAGGATGCTTCTTTTCGTTTCTAAGGACATTGAATTGCAAATGATCCGGTTCCTGCGCCGGAGGTAAGTTTGTCGAATTGCCAATTCGCCAAACTTAGTTTTCGCTTAGCAAAAACCGCAGACCTGTCAATTGCATTGACCGGCTGCGCCTTGTTGCGGCCTGGAACCTATATTGTTTATTGCGTTGACTATTTATTGTGTCTGATATATAATTTAAATATATATTCTGTACAGGAGGCGGTAAATATGCCGCGACCCAATCTGCTTATACTGTTGGCTGACCAGTTCCGCCATGACTGCGTAGGATACAGGGGTATCCGTCCCGTATCCACGCCCAATATCGATGCTCTCGCCGCTGAAAGTGCGGTTTTTGAGCGCGCCTTTACTCCCCTGCCCGTATGCGCCCCCGTGCGTCAGTCTCTGATGAACGGCCGTCATCCCGTAAGCTTTGGCGCGCAGTGGAACTACGATTTCTTCATGACCCCCACTGCCGAACCCACCGGTCTGACCTGGGCCGAGCAGCTGAAGGGCATGGGCTATCGCGGCGGCTACATCGGCAAATGGCACATCTCGCCCAAGTACGGTCCCAAGGACTTTGGCTACACCGATGTTATCGACATGGGCGATTACAAGAAATTCCAAAATGAGAAGTATCCGGACGCCAAATTCACCGGCGGCTGGTACGGCTGCACCAGCCCCATCCCGCTGGAGGACAGCCTTACTCACCATATGGCGGACCGTGCCTGCGATCTGCTGAAGGAATATGCCGCATCCGGCGACAGCTGGCATATGTGGCTTGACCTGGGCATTCCTCACCTGCCCTGCCAGCCTTCCGAACCCTTCGCTTCCATGTACGACCCCAAGGACATTGAGCCCTGGGCAGGTTTTGGCGACGAATTCAACTTCAAGCCCTACTGCCAGAAGCAGCAGATGATCAACTGGGGTCAGGAAAACGTTACCTGGGACGATTACGCACCCATGGTCGCCCGCTATTACGGCATGATCTCCCAGCTGGATGACGCCTTCGGAAAGCTTATCAATACCCTGAAGGAATCCGGTCAGTGGGATAACACCATCGTTATCTTCACCTCCGACCACGGCGATATGTGCGGCAGCCATCAGATGCTGGACAAGCACTATGTGCTGTTTGAGGATAATACCCGCATTCCCATGTGCATAAAGGCGCCCGGTTACACCCATTATGAAACCGACTCCTTTATCGCGGGCTGCCTCGACATCACCTGCACCCTGCACGACCTGATGGGTCTGGAAAAGCCCGAAGTGCTCCACGGCAAGCGCCTGCCCCTGTGCGCCGCCGAAGATACCGACCCCCGCAAGTACATAACCTCCACCTCCAACGGTCAGCAGTTCGGTCTGTACACCAACCGCATGATCCGCGGCGACAGGTATAAGTACATCTGGAATCTTACCGACATAGACGAATTCTACGATCTTGAGTCCGATCCCGGCGAAAAGGTAAACCTTATCTGCGATGCATCCCACGCAGAGACCATCGCCGAAATGCGCAAGGCTCTCTACTATCAGCTGAAGGATTATTCCGATCCCTTCGCCACCCGTCCCTGGGTCGTCGCTCAGCTGCTTGAGGGACGCAAGCACACAGATCGCGCCTGATTCAACGTATATATACCGCCACGGCACCAAAAATTGCCGCGGCGGTATTATTTTTGCCACAGCCCCTTAACCTTAATTAAACATCGTTAACCATGGCCCGCTTTACACAAGCTTTCGCAATATGATATAATACTTTTATTATCCTATTCGGAGGGAATCATTTCAATGAATTTTGAACGCTTTTCAAGTGAGCAGATAAAGAATTCTATCCTCACAAAGCTGCGCAACAACGGCTGCGATCTTTCCGACGCAACCCCTCAGCAGCAGTACAAGGCCCTTGCAGAGACCGTGCGTGACGAGATCATGCAGCGTCGTGCCGCTTCCCGCGGCGCCCGTAAACGTCAGGGCTCCAAAAAGGTATACTACCTCAGTGCCGAATTCCTGGTAGGCCGCTCCCTGCACAACAACATGGTCAACCTCGTAAACGAGGATAACTATTCCCGTGCACTCAAGGAACTTGGCATCGACCGTGACGCCATCTTCGAGATCGAGCCCGAGCCCGGTCTGGGCAACGGCGGTCTGGGCCGTCTTGCTGCCTGCTTCCTGGATTCTCTGACTACTCTGGAGCTGCCCGCAATGGGCTGCACCATCCGCTACGAGTACGGTCTGTTCCGCCAGCGCATCGTTGACGGCTATCAGGTAGAAGTACCCGACTATTGGCTGGAAGACGGCAACCTTTGGGAGATCTGCCGTCCCCACGAGATCGAGAGGATCGAATTCGGCGGACGTCTGGAACAGTACTATACCGAGAACGGCACCATGAAGTTCCGTCTTATCGATTCTACTGTTGTCGAAGCCGTTCCTTATGACATGCCCGCAGTCGGCTATGACAGCACCATGGTAAACATGCTGCGCGTATGGTCTGCCCGTTCCCCCAAGCGAATCGACATGGAGAGCTTCAACTCCGGTCAGTATGTAAGGGCTATGGCAGAGCGCGAGCTGGCCGAGGTCATCTCCAAGGTTCTGTATCCCAATGACACTTCCTATGAAGGCCGCGAACTGCGCCTGAAGCAGCAGTATTTCTTCTCTGCCGCATCCGTTCGCTATGCAGTCAAGGACTTCATCAAGGTTCATGGCACCAACTGGGATATCTTCCCCGATAAGGTTGCCATCCATATCAACGATACCCATCCCGCAATCGCCATCCCCGAGCTGATGCGCATCCTGATGGATGAGCACGAGCTCACCTGGGAAAAGGCAGAATATATCTGCATGAACACCTTTGCCTATACCAACCACACCGTACTGGCAGAGGCTCTGGAAAAGTGGCCCGAGGACCTGGTAAAGAATACCCTGCCCCGCATCCACATGATCCTTACCGAGATGAACAAGCGCCTGTGCGCCAAGCTGTGGGATGCATATCCCGGCCAGTGGGAGCGCATTGGTCACATGGCTATCATCGCCTATGGTCAGGTACACATGGCCAACCTGTCCATCGCCTATTCTCACAATGTAAACGGCGTATCCAAGATCCACAGCGATATCCTCAAGAAGCAGACCTTCAGGGATTACTATGTGATGCAGCCCAACAAGTTCCTGTCTGTTACCAATGGTATCACCCATCGTCGCTGGCTGATCCAATCCAATCCCGGTCTGGCAAACCTCATCGACGAAGCCATCGGCAACAGCTGGCGCAAGGATACCGCTCTGCTCTCCGATCTGGTTCCCTTCGCAGACGATCCCGCATTCAGGGAACAGTTCGCCAAGGTAAAGGCAGACAACAAGGTACTGCTTGCCAACCGCCTGAACAGGACTCAGGGCGCAATCATCGATCCTTCCAGCATTTTCGATACTCAGGCCAAGCGTCTGCACGAGTATAAGCGCCAGCTGATGAACGCTCTGCGCATGCTCATGCTGTACAATCACATTGTGGACGATCCCAACTACGACCGTCCTCCCGTTACCTTCCTGTTCGGTGCAAAGGCTGCTCCCGGCTACCATCGCGCAAAGCTGATCATCAAGCTGATCAACGCCATCGGCGATCTGGTACGCAAGCATCCCCGTGCATCCAAGTACATGAACGTAGTGTTCCTTGAGAACTACTGCGTATCCGCTGCCGAGTATCTGATCCCCGCCACCGACGTTTCCGAGCAGATCTCCACTGCCGGTAAGGAAGCCAGCGGCACCGGCAACATGAAGTTCATGATGAACGGCGCTGTAACCCTGGGCACCATGGACGGCGCAAACTGCGAGATCTTCGACGAAGTCGGCGCAGACAACATGTACATCTTCGGTCTCTCCGCAGAGGAAGTCGAAGCCAGCTACAGCTCCTACAGCGCAGGTGCGGTATATGAGACCAACCCCGCTATCCGCAGGGCGATGGAACAGCTTATCGACGGCACTCTCGAGCCCGGCAGCCCCCGTATCTTCTCCGAACTGTATCACGCACTGCTGTTCGGCGATGGCGGCGGAATGGCCGATCCTTACTTCGTACTGAAGGATCTGACCAGCTATGTGAACACCCATCGCATGCTGCTCAATGACTATACCGATCAGGACAAGTGGCTGCACATGGCGATCATGAACACCGCCAAGTCCGGCATCTTCTCCACCGACCGTACCATCTCTGAATACAATCAGAATATCTGGCATCTCAACCGTCTGGATCTGTGATGCAGACCGCAAGGCCCGGGGCTTATAGTCCCGGGCCATAGTGGTATACAGGAGTATATTATGGAAAGAAACACCGCACTCAGCCTGCTTGATTGGGCATATCCGCAAAATCCCGGACCATGGGTGGAACACTCGCTGGGCGTTGCCCGCGCCGCCGAATACATCGCCCGCGAAAGCGGCATGGATCCTGAAAAGGCATGGGTAATGGGCGCAATGCACGATATCGGCAGATACGAAGGTGTCACTGCCATGCGCCATATATTCGCAGGCTATGAACTTATGCTCGAAAAAGGCGAACCTGAGATCGCCCGCATATGCCTCACCCATTCTTTCCCTTATCCCGATATCGATGCGTACCTCGGCGCACACGATGTTTCCGAAAAAGACATCGCTCTTTTGAATGCTGTGCTTGCTACTCCCATGGACGATTACGACAAGCTTATCCAGCTGTGCGATGCGCTTTCATGGGGCAGCGGCGTGTGCCTTATGGAAAAACGGATGGTGGACGTCATCCGCCGTCACGGTGTTACTCCGCTTACGCAGAAAAAGCTGAACTCCACAACCGCAATATTCGAATATTTCGAAGGTCGCATAGGAAAAAATCTGTACTCTCTCTTCCCCGAGGCAGTTGAAAATACATTCGGTTTCTGATATTATTTTACTGATACGAAATCACCTGCGGCAAGGTATGTACCGCCGCTCAAATATAATATAAAAGGCAGTATAAAATGAAAATGATCCACGATTCTCGCTGCGCCAAATATCGCTCTCCTATGGGCGCGCAGCCCTGCAATACGCAGATCAGACTTTTCCTTGAAACAGACGCACCCGAAGCTATCGTGCGCTTCTGGATGAACGATAAAGCTTATCACTACGCAATGAAGCCCGTCAAAGGCGGCTTCACCTACACCGTCACTCTTCCCGAAAATCCCGGCCTGGTATGGTATTACTTCATTTGCGGCGACAAATACTACGGCAATGCCCAGGATAATCTGGGCGGCATAGGCGAGGAATACGCATCCGAGCCCCCGTCTTTCCAGATAACCGTATATGATCCCGCCTTCACCACTCCCGCATGGATGGGTGACGGCGTTATGATGCAGATACTGCCCGACCGATTTGCAAAGGGTGGCAGCAACCCCTGCCGCGGCAGGCTGCACAGGGATTGGTACGAACAGCCCAGCCTCGACATAATGACCAACGGTGATAACTGCGCCGATGATTTCTACGGCGGAGACCTGAAGGGAATCATGGGCAAGCTGGATTATCTGAAATCCCTCGGTATTACCGTGCTGTATCTCAATCCTATTTTTCTCTCACCCTCCAACCACAAGTACAACACTTCGGACTATATGCAGGTTGACCCCGCATTCGGCACCGAAGAGGATCTGACTGCACTCTGCACCAAAGCAAAGGAAATGGGAATGCACATCATTCTCGATGGTGTTTTCTCTCATACCGGATCCGACAGCCTTTACTTCAACCGCGAAGGCAATTTCGGTAATAACGGCGCCTACAACACCAAAAAGTCGCCTTATTATACATGGTTCACTTTCCACAACTGGCCTCACGATTACAAGAGCTGGTGGGATTTCGACACTCTGCCCACCGTGGACAAGAATTCCGAGGACTTCCGCGATTTCATCTATCGTTCCGAGGATTCCGTGTGCGCGCACTGGATCCGCGCCGGCATCTCCGGCTGGAGGCTGGATGTAGCGGATGAGCTGCCTATGGATTTCATCGCCGGATTCCGCGAAAGAATGAAGGCCGAGAACCCGGATTCCGCACTCATCGGCGAAGTTTGGGAAGACCCCAGCCGCAAGGTATCCTACGGCAAGCTGCGCTGCTATTGCGAGGGTGATACTCTGGATTCCACCATGAATTACCCCCTGCGTGATGCCATACTGGATTTCTTCCTCGGCAGGATAAATGCAGAAGCCTGTGTGCGCGTATTCAACAGCATGTACGAAAACATGCCTGTGCAGTTCTACCGCAGCACAATGAATCTGCTGGGCAGCCACGATAAGCCCCGCGTGCTGAGCATACTGGCTGACATCGGCAATATGGAGCCGGACAGAAAGTACCGCTGCCCCATCACCCTCACCTCAGAGCAGTACGAACTGGGCAAGCAGCGCCTCATCGCCGCTTGGCGCATGGTCTGCGCACTGCCGGGTATGCCCTGTGTTTACTACGGTGATGAAGCCGGTCTCTACGGCATGTCCGACCCCTTCTGCCGCGCCGCATATCCCTGGGGCCGTGAGGACCACGAACTGGTATCCGCATTCCGCGAAGCAATTATGTATCGTCACGCCAATCCCGCGCTGAAAGATGGTTCCGTACAGCTTGAAGCAATTGGTGAAGACGTGATCCGCATAATACGCAAACTGGACACTCAGACCATTACCCTCACTGTTAACCGTACCGGAGAAAACATGAAGGTAAAGAACATCAACGTACCTGCTTTCGGCGCAGCATGGTCGCGCCGCACAACAAGATGAACAATTTCATAATGTATTCCGATGGTTTTGATCCCCACAAGAATCTTGCTATGGAAACCGCTCTCATGAACCGCATCTCCGAGGGCGATATGTGCCTTTATCTCTGGCAGAACAAGCACACCGTAGTAATCGGCCGCAACCAGAACGCATGGAAGGAATGCCGCTGCGAACTACTGAAGGAAGAGGGCGGTACTCTCGCCCGCAGGCCCTCCGGCGGCGGCGCAGTTTATCATGACCTGGGCAATCTGAACTTCACCTTTGCCGCATCTCCCGAGAGATATGATCTCAACTGGAATCTGGGCGTTATACTGGATGCACTGGCTTCTGCAGGCATCCGCGCGGAATTCACCGGCCGCAACGATATCACCATCGATGGCCGCAAGTTCTCCGGCAATGCCTTCAAGCATTCCAAAAACTGCTCTCTGCAGCACGGCACGCTGATGGTAAACGTGGATATGGAGCGCCTTTCCCGCTATCTCCGTCCTTCCGAGAGCAAGCTCAAGGCCAAGGGTGTTGACAGCGTGCGTTCCCGCGTCTGCTCCCTTACGGAATACGCTCCCGACCTGACCATAGCCAGCCTCAAGCAGCTGCTTGAGACCGTGTTCAGAGCAAAGGTCGGCGGCTGTGACATCATAAAGAGCGAAGATCTGGATATCTCCGAAATATATCCCATCTATTCCTCCTGGGGATGGAATTACGGCGAGACTCCCACCTTTGACGTCAGCATGGAGAACCGCTTTGCATGGGGCGGCGTCGAGCTTATGCTGAATCTCAAAAACGGCAGAGTTGACAACGCCGTTATCTACACCGATTCCATGGACGAAAACCTTTCCGACAAGATCCGCGATGCTATCGTTGGCGCCGAATACGGAAAGGCACTCACCGAGAAGCTCAGCTTCCTGCCCGATTTGCAGGCATGGCTGAATACCGAAATGCCTATCTGAACATAAAAAGACTGCCTTCACGGCAGTCTTTTTTCGTTATTCCCGTTCCGCGGACAGAAGACCGTTTATGTATCCAACAATATCCTTGTCATCCGCGCAGAGCTCGGCAAAGTGGTCTTTTCCGTCTTCAGCGGCAACGAATTCTGTATATCCTTCATCTGTAAAACGCACCGTACCGGGTACGGAATTACGCACAAGTCCGTTATCACCCTCGATGGCATACATCACTGTCATTGGATCCCAGCTGCAGCGCTTTATCTGCCTGCCTTCATTCCACAGTTCATATGCCATGCGCACGGGGTGGTCTGCAGGAGCTTTTTCAAGGCAGCAGCCTGTCTCCATAAGTCCCGCTTCCCAGCCAAGATATGACTTTGCTGTCGGCCAGTTATCCGCGATATTCTTCGACGCTGCGGCGTCACACACCACGTTGTACTCGGCATATTCCTCTATTTGCCTGCCGCACAGGCGCTGCGCTTCCTCTGCCCGCGCCTCATCGGATGGGCGGAATATTCCCGCCATCATGGTGAGTTTCGCTGTCTTAGCCGCTACAAGCGCCTTTCCGCTCAGGGGCGATATGTCGTCACCCTCCGAATCCAGCAAAGCGCTGAGGGCATCCAGCGGCCCTACAGCAATAAACTCCACGCTGCCGTCAGGCTGCGAGACAAGTATTCTGCGATAAGCACGCACCACCTCTTCGGGCTGCGAATCCTTATATCTGTTTGGCAGTTTCTCCGTTATGGGACGGTTGTAGCGGCGGCATATCTCCTCATTAAGAAAGTCTCTGCCTTTCCATGTGCCTATAACAACGTCATCTCTGCCGTAATGACGGCATATGGCATCTATCGCACCCGCACCATATGGATTGGATGTACAGTGTCCCACACCAAGAATGCGGCACAGTCCCTTATCGGCGTATATATTCAGAAGCGCCAGCGCACCCGCATCATCGCAATCGGGACCTATATCGGTATCAAGTATGATATTCTTCATTCAGCATATCCCCTACGTCTTTTTGCTGATTATAACCTGCCCATCTATCCAAGTCAACAAAAAACCGCCGGGACTTACGTCCGGGCGGAAAACTTATGAGAATTATTCGCCGTAGAAGAACAGCTCTGCTACGAAGTTACCGGCAATGCCGATGCCGCCAACAGGAATGTTGTGCAGGTCAGCATTTGCGATAACGGACTGCTGTACGTTCTGCAGAGGAATGATGATCCACAGATAGTCAGCAACCAGCTGATGCAGCTCGGGCAGAACTACGTTAACGGCCTCTTCGGGGCTGCCCTTCATTACATCCTCAAGCAGGGTGTAGAAGGTGATGATGGAGGTCGGAGGTACCAGACCGTTTGCATCCTTGGCATTTGCAGCGTTCAGACCGCCCTGCTTATACCAGGTGTTCCACAGAGGTCCGAAGGTCTCCTGACCCCAGCCCAGGTTGAACCAGGTTACGTCGATGGGAGCCCACATGACGCGCATGGGAATCTCATTGGCGGAAACGGAGGTGGACAGCAGAGAAGACTCAACGGTGGTAGCGGTAACGTTCAGGCCCAGCTCAACGTTCCAGTACTCAACCAGCAGTTCGCAAACGGGAACGATGTCGGAAGCATCCTGAGCGTTGAAGATCATCCACTGCAGCTTCTTGCCGGAGGGAGTCTCACGGTAGCCGTCGCCGTCGATATCGTGCATGCCCATTTCGTCCAGCAGCTCGTTTGCAGCTTCGGGATCATAGGCGTACAGAGCGGTGAAGTATGCATCGGGCTCAGCAAAGCCGGTGTAAACGGTCTCGATGATCTCGTCTACGTCGATAGCCATTGCCAAAGCGTCCATGAAACGCTTGTCGTTGATAACTTCCTGCCATGCCTGAGACTGCTCGTCTTCCTTAACGGTGCCGTCAGCGTTCAGACCGTAGTTGAAGTTTACCATAACGTCGGTGGGAGTGTTGTTCAGGCCGTAGAAGTGAACCTTAATGTTGGCGTTCTCTTCGTTCTCCAGGTACAGGGTAACGTTGTTGATGGTTGCGGACTCACGCAGATAGTCGAAGTCACCGGTGATGACCTTCATCTGCAGCATTTCCTGATCCTCTACCAGAGTGTTGGTGATGTAGTCGCAGTAGGGCAGCTGCTGGCCTGCGGCATCGACCTTGAAGTAGTAGGGGTTGCGCTCCCAGGTGATGATGTTGTTCTCGTTGGAGATCATGATCCAGGGATGCAGAACGGGGATATTCTGGGTCAGACCAGCGCCTTCGAAGGTCTTGGAGGTGAGCATAACTGCGGCAGAGGTGAGCTCGCCGGAGTTGATGGCGTCGATCTGGTTCATGATGTTGACCCAAACGCCTTCCTCGGTTACATCGTAGTAACCCAGGCAATCGCCGTAGGGCTGCAGGAACTCATAGTAAGCTTCCAGAGAGCCGTGGATCTCAACTGCATAGTCCTTGTGGAAGGGCTTCATGTAGTGAGCGGGCTTCAGGTAAGAGCCGTAGCCCTTCCAGCCGCCAACGGACAGGTGAACCAGGAATCCGCCGAAGGGCTCATCGAAGGTGATCTGGAAGGTGTAATCATCCAGCACTTCGAAGGTCAGGGGATTGCCGGTGGACTTGCCGCCTGCACGCAGGTAAGCATCGATAACGGGAGTCAGCTCCTCATTGAAGATGTAATCTTCGAAAGCGAAGCGATAGTCTTCCATAGTAACTTCAACGCCGTCAGACCACTTCAGACCCTTGCGGATGGTGAAGGTGAAAACGGTGTTGTCCTCATTCACGGTGTAGCTCTCAACCAGGTTGGGAGTAACTTCGCCGGAATAGGTGTCGACCATGGTCAGCAGGTTCTCGGTGATCATAATGAAGATATCACCGTTGTAATCGGGGGTTACGGAACCGGAACGGATGGTGCCGCCGTAGGTGCCGATTTCGAACTCGCCGTACTCGAGATACTCAGCGGAACGGTCGTCAGCAACCTTGGGATTCTCGGGCAGGCGCTCCTCAACGGGGGGCAGCTCGCCGGATTCTACCAGCGCATCGAACATGGGGGCCTGGGTATACTCCATGGCATCCTCAGCGAATGCGCTGACGCTCGTGAGCAGCATCAGGGCTGCTACGAAAAGGGCAGTCAGTTTCTTCATGATCAAGTTACCTCCACTTGATTAATTACCATGGTATAATCATATCATCCGCTTTTTATACTGTCAATCGCATAACCTTTTATATAACAAAACAATATCGGAAAATGTAAAATCGTTCGCTTTTAAACCAACATATATTTGCCCCACATAACGCAAATCCCATGAAAAGCCTGTAATTTCAGCCATTTTTTGAATCCATAACTAAAATGCATGGTTTGTATACACCTTTCAGCATAACGCACCTTCTATGTCGTTTTTGTTCAAAAGCAATCGGCGGGCTATAATTCTTCTTCCATTTTATTTGGTTTTGTGGTAACATAGGCACAAGCCTAAATCCTTATGAAAGGGTGACTAAATTCTCATGAATATGCATCAGCTTGACGCACGTCTGCGCCGTATGCTTCAGACTCTGAAGGAACTGCAGGTACGCGTCTCCACGCCCGTCGAGGGCATGATGATCGCTCACCGCGATTCCAATGACTTCGTACCTTTCAATAACGGCGATCATTGGGGACAGGATCACGATCATGACTGGATGGACTTCAAGTTCACCGTGACCACCCCTGCCGATTACAAGGGCAAGGTCGTTCTTTCCATCGCCACCGGCCGCGAAGGTCTGTGGGAGGCAACCAACCCCCAGTTCGTAGTATGGGTAAACGGCCGCATCGAGCAGGCCTTTGACACCCGTCACACCACCCTGACTCTTGACGATGCAGCTGTTCCCGGCAAGACCTACGAGATCTTCCTGCAGGGCTACGCCAATGCAGAAACTCCCCGCCACACCGCAAAGAGCCCCATCCAGACCCGTCTGGCAGCCTATGTTGACGACGTATGCGAAGATGTCGTCCAGCTGTGCTACGATCTGGACGTTCCCTATCAGGCTCTTGAGCTGGAGCAGGACGGCTGCCGCGACAAGGAAAAGGCACTTTTCACCATCTCCGATGCTCTGAACCTGCTTGACCTGCGCAATCCCTACAGCGCCGAATTCCACGCATCCGTTGCTGCCTGCCGCGAATTCATGGCCAAGGAATACTACGAGCCCATCGCAAACATGGAGCCCGAAGCATTCGCCGACATCATCGGTCACACCCATATCGACGTAGCATGGCTGTGGGATCTGTATCAGACCCGCCACAAGGCAGTTCGTACCTTCGCCACCATGCTGAAGCTGATGGAGCAGTACCCCGAGTTCAAGTTCATGTCCTCTCAGGCACAGCTGTATCAGTATGTAAAGGAAGACCAGCCCGAGCTGTTCGAGCGCATCCGTCAGGCCGTTAAGGACGGCCGCTGGGAAGCTGAAGGCGGCATGTGGGTAGAAGCCGACTGCAATCTGTCCGGCGGCGAATCTCTGGTCCGTCAGTTCCTGTACGGCAACGAGTTCTTCGAGGACGAATTCGGCAAGCGTTCCAAGATCCTGTGGCTGCCCGACGTATTCGGCTATTCCGCAGCACTGCCCCAGATCCTGAAGAAGTCCGGCATCGATTACTTCTTCACTTCCAAGCTTTCCTGGAGCGAGTTCAACTGCTCTCCCTATGACACCTTCAACTGGAAGGGCATCGACGGCAGCGAAGTTCTCACCCACTTCACCCCCACCCGCAACTACTCCGGCGCAAACAATTACGAAAGCCATTCCGACCTGGCATTCTTCACCACCTATAACGCCATGATCACCCCCACCCAGGTAAAGGGCGCATGGCAGAGATTCCAGCAGAAGGGCATCGACAACCACGTGCTGATCAGCTACGGCTACGGCGACGGCGGCGGCGGTTCCTGCGACTGGATGATCGAAAACGCACGCCGTATGCAGGGCCCCGTGGCCGGCATGCCCGCAGTACGTCAGGAGTTTGCCCGCGACTTCTTCGAGAAGCTTGAGGAGCGCGTAGGCGACAACAAGCGTCTGCCCAAGTGGAGCGGCGAGCTGTACCTTGAGTATCACCGCGGTACTTACACCGCAATGGCACGCAACAAGCGTTCCAACCGCAAGATCGAGATCGAACTGCGTGAAGTCGAGCTGTGGCGCGAGTACGCATGGAAGAAGTGCGGCCTTGCATATCCCAACGACGAGCTGCGCTCCATCTGGCGCGATGTGCTGACCCTGCAGTTCCACGACATTCTGCCCGGTTCCTCCATCAAGAAGGTATACGACGATTCCGCAGCAATGTACGAGAATCTGTTCGCACGCCTGAAGGTGCTGAAGGACGAAGCCTTCGCAAATCTGGGCGGCAAGCTGGCCGGCGATGTACTGCTGTTCAACTCCCTGGCTTCTGCCCGTGACGACGTTGTCTGGTTCGACGCAGACGCAGACGTCACCGCCGTAAAGGATGCTGCCGGCAACGTATATCCCGTACAGCATGTTGAAGGCAAGGCCTGCGCATTCGTTGAGAATCTGGCTCCCATGACCGCCACTCCCGTATGGTTCGTAAAGGGCGAAGCCTGTGCCGACAAGATGGCCGTCACCGCCGCCGGTTTCGAAACTCCCTTCTTCAAGGGCGCCTTCGACGAAGCAATGCGTATCACCTCTCTCGTCGACACCCGCTGCGACCGCGAGCTGGTCAAGGAAGGCGAGAAGTTCAACCGCATCGTCTGCTACGAGAACCGTCCCCACAACTACGATGCATGGGATGTAAACATCTATTACGATGAGCGTTCCTGGGAGGTTGACGAGCTGGTATCCACCGAGATCGTTTCCGAAGGTCCCGTACTCACCAAGCTGCGCAACACCTGGAAGTTCAACAACTCCACCATCACTCAGGACATGATCCTCTACACCGCCATCGACCGCATCGATTTCGAGACCACCGTCGACTGGCAGGAGGCTCACTACCTGCTGAAGGCACACTTCCCCGTAGACGTATTCTACAACAAGGCCACCTTCGACATCCAGTACGGCAACACCGAGCGCGCCACCCACAGGAACACCACCTGGGATATCGCCCGCTTCGAAGTATGCGCCCACAAGTGGATGGATGTTTCCGAAGGCAATTACGGCTTCTCCCTGATGAACGACTGCAAGTACGGCCACAGCGTGGACGAGAACTCTGTAGCACTCACCCTGCTGAAGAGCTCCACCGAGCCCAACGAAGTCGCCGACCAGGAGATCCATCACTTCACCTACTCCATCATGCCCCATTCCGGCGACTGGCGCGTTGCTGCCACTCCCGAAATGGCTTACATGCTCAACATCCCCGTTACCGCAGTTGCCGGCAGCGATGGCAAGGGCAAGCTGAAGTCCTTCGCTCAGGTCGATTGCGAGAACGTGATGATCGAGTCCGTCAAGCACTCCCTGCGCGGTGAAGGCACCGTCATCCGTGCCTACGAATGCTACGGCGAACGCGCTCACGTCACCATGACCCTCGGCGAGACTCCCAAGGCAGTCAAGGCCATCGGTCTCATGGAAGACAACGAGATCGACGTACCCTTCAACGGCAACGTAGTCGAGTTCGACGTGAAGCCCTACGAGATCGTAAGCTTCATGGTATACTGATAGGAGGACGCACGGGGGACTCTGTCCCCCGTGGCCCCATGCTCAAGGGATGCTGGAGGTGCCTTTGCCAATTTTCAATTTATCAAAGGCAGTCGCGTAGCGACTTTGGTTGCCTGCAGGCAACCAAACCCTTGCCCTTGAGAATCCCTATGCTAAAGGATTAATTCTTTTATAGAAACATCGTCGCCCGCCCGGGGGCCTAAACCCCGGACGGGCGAGGCTATATTGGAGGTGTGTTTATGCAGGATGGATTTGCGGCTTCCGTTCACTTCACTGAGGAAGATTATTTGAGATTGCGCGAAAACTACAGGAAATGGTGGAGCGGCGAACTTGGCCGGCCTATCGTGCCTATCGTTACTGTGGGGCACGAATCAAAGCGCGGCACGGCATCATGCAGGCCGATGTGTTTCGGGAATGCATGGGATACCTCCGTTTCTCCCGCACAGCTTGTGGACGCCCGCGACGAGCAGCTTTCCCACATGCGTTTCCACGGCGATGCGTTTCCCTATTTTGCGGTCACTCCATTCGGCCCGGGTGCAATGGCAGCGTTCCTCGGCTGCACGCCTATAGGCCGCGAGGACACGGTATGGTTCATGCCGCCGCGTCCCGACATACCCATTGAAGAACTGCACTTTGAGTTCGACGAAAACAACCCGAATTTCCGCCGCGTTCTGAATACATACGATGCCGCCATGGAAAAATGGCGCGGCAGCGTTGTGCTCAGCATGGTTGACCTCGGCGGCATAATGGACGTGCTGTCCAGCTTCCGCGGCGCCGAGAATCTGCTTATGGATCTTTACGACGCGCCCGACGAGGTGCTGCGCTGCGTGAACGAACTGCAGGAGCTTTGGTTTAAATATTTCAACATCTTCAACGATGTCATGGGTTCCGATGTAATGGGACATTCCCACTGGTACAACATCTACGACGAGAAACCCAACTACATACTGCAGAGCGATTTCTCCTATATGATCGGCCCCGAGATGTTCAGAAAATTCGTGGCGCCCGAGCTTTCCTCCAGCGCCGCACGCATCAGCAACGCTGTATATCATCTCGACGGTCCGGGTGAACTGCCACATCTCGACCAGCTGCTTGCCATGGACTCTGTAAAAGGAATCCAGTGGGTGCCCGGCGCAGGTGCACCGGAACAGCAGGACTGGACAGAAGTACTCACCCGTATCCTCGCCTCCGGCAAAAAGCTTCTCAGCCTCAATCAGAAGCCCGACGGAAGTCCCATCACCATAGCCAAAGACCCCTGTCAGCTATACTTCCTTGAAAGGCATTTCCATGTAAGTGAGAAAAGTGCTATGGAGGAATACGCACACAGGGGACTCTGTCCCCTGTGAACCCCTGCCAAAGGGATTGAATCCCTTTGGAAACCCCGGCTGGGGGGATTCATATTTTACGATAT
>JAZRPZ010000068.1:0-34719 GCA_045649485.1 Clostridia bacterium | reverse complement strand
ACACAGAACGACATGGCTACGATCCGACTTGTTACCGCCTCCGGTGTTACCGCCTTCGGTATTGCCGCCTTCGGTATTGCCGCCTTCGGTGTTACCGCCTTCGGTATTTCCGCCTTCGGTGTTACCGCCTTCGGTATTTCCGCCTTCAGTGTTTCCGCCTTCGGTGTTACCGCCTTCGGTGTTACCGCCTTCGGTGTTACCGCCTTCGGTATTGCCGCCTTCGGTGCTGCCGCCTTCGGTGCTGCCGCCTTCGGTGCTGCCGCCTTCGGTGCTGCCGCCTTCGGTGCTGCCGCCTTCGGTGCTGCCGCCTTCGGTATTTCCGCCTTCGGTATTGCCGCCTTCGGTATCATCACCGTTTTCTTCATCTTCCAGACTGTAACCTGAAATATCTTCAGGGACAGCGGTAATTCCTTCATCATTGGTATCTGCAAACACGGGTACAGATCCGGTTATCAGAACAAGGCACATCAGCGCGGACAGTATACGCAAGAATCTGTTCATCAGCCAATTCCCCTTTATCTCTTATATGTATAGCAATACATAATAATTGTAACATTTGGCAATATTTATGTCAACGGGTGCAACAATTCCGAACCACAAATTTATAATATAAAAAGCAACTGCGGATAAACCGCAGCTGCCAGGCATTATTGCTCAGTTAATTTTCCAAATCACTATCGTCGCCAATGGACAAGAGGCACCTGTTTGTGGTATATTCAGCGCTACACTTGTATCGAGATTCAGCACATCGCCTGCCTGTGCGCAGAATACCGCCTGGCCCATGGCAGTACGTGATCCGACATGCACCGACGGCGAAACATATGAGCGTGATGCATACATCTCCCTGCCGTTCAGCGACATGCTCAGCATGGTGGCGGCATTCTCGCAGGCAGATGCAGCAAAAGTGTACATGGCGACATATCTTCCGGGCTGATTGATGTGGATGCCGCAATGATCGGCGCTGAAACTGCTGCCGCTGTCTCCGTCACTGCTGAATACCACCGATCTTTCCGAGGCAGGATTCTGAGGCGCATAAGCTACAAATTCCGCTGCCGCGTAGCATCCGCATTGCCGGGCTGCTTCACAGCCGCAGGAACCGCAGCCGCTGCGTTCTCTGCAGTTCGCGCAATTTCCGCAGCAGCCATTACAGTGTCCGTTGCAATTTCCGCTGCAGTTTCCATTACGACTTCCGCTGAAGTTGTCATTTACGCAGCCGCAGCTGCCGCTATAAAAGATACTGCTTCCGGAACAGCCGCTGCATTCGCGGCAATCTGCCCATGTGCCCCATGCGCCGCAGCCATTGTTTCCACAGCCGTTATTTCCGCAGCCGTTGTTCAGGCAGCCGCAATTATTTGTGCAGCTGCCGTTTTGACGACCGTTTCTGAGATAGCCCAGTGCACCATAGCATTTTGAACCGCAGTTTCTACTATTATATGTGCAATTTCCGTTACAGGAATTACAATAATTACTCATTGAGAAGCTCCCCCTTTTGATGAAGGTCCGTTTCATCATATGCGAAGCTTCCACAACCTGCCAACAGGAAATGCTCAGGTTATCAACACCCAAAAGAGGGGATTTATACACTTTATCCACAATTACCTGTGGATAAATCATTGTTACGTTCTTGAAGTCGGCAAACGTTTTTGCTATAATGAAGATGGATTTGTATGTATACCGGAGGGATTATTTTGGCCATTACGCCCGCAATGCAGGAAAACTGGGATAAAGCATGTCAGATGCTGGCATCCGAGCTTTCCATGCCCAGCTTTACCACATGGATTAAGCCGCTTAAGCTGCGCGCTGTAAATAAGGATACCATGCTCGTTGAGGTACCGGATCCGCTGGTGCTCTCTCAGCTTAACGGGCGCTATAAGTCTATGCTCGAGGCAGCTATCCGTGTATCCTTCGGGCATGATTACTTCGTTTCTCCCGCATTGACCGCAGATATCGAAAAGCAGCTGAATCAGATAACCAACACTATGCTGAATTCGAAGTATTCCTTCGATAATTTCATTGTTGGTGATTCCAACCGCTTCGCATATGCTGCGTCTCTTGCCGTTGCCGAAGGCCCCAACGAAGCTTACAACCCGCTGTTTATCTACGGCGGCGTAGGTCTGGGCAAGACCCACCTCATGAACGCAATCGGCAACTACATAATGACTCAGGATCCCTCGAAAAAAGTGCTTTTTATCTCCTCCGAGACCTTTACCAACGACTTTATCACGTCTCTGGGTTCAAAAACCGGCACTGCCGAGCTGCGCGAAAAGCTGCGCAGTGTAGACGTGCTGATGGTTGACGATATCCAGTTCTTCTCCAAGACAGTCGCCACTCAGGAGGAATTCTTCCATACATTCAATCACCTGCGCGATTCCGGAAAGCAGATAATCCTGTCTTCCGACCGTCCGCCCAAGGAGATCCCCACCATCGAAGAACGTCTGCGTTCCCGTTTCGAATGGGGTCTTACCGTTGATATAAGGAAGCCCGATCTCGAGACCCGCGTAGCGATCCTGCGTCAGAAGTGTATCGATGAAAACATCGCATGCAATGACGAAGTACTGGAATTCATCGCAGGCAGGGTAAACAGCAATATCCGCGAACTGGAAGGCGCGCTCAACCGTCTGAAGGCAAAGCACCAGCTGATGGGCGGAGTTATCGACCTGGCTTTCGCCGCAGATACTCTCGAGGCGATACTTCCCGATGCAGCCGCACGTCAGGTGAATGCACCTATGATAATAAGTGCAGTTGCAGAATATTATAATGTAACGGTACAGGATCTGCAGTCCAAGAAGCGTTCCAAGGAATATGCGCTTCCCAGGCAGATAGCCATGTACCTCATACGCGAAATGACCAACCTTTCGACCACCGCAATCGGTAAGGAACTGGGCGACCGCGATCATACCACCGTAATGCACGGCTGCGACAAGATAAACGAGGTTCTCAATTCCGATGCGACCTTCAGAAGAAGCCTTGACGAGCTGAAGGAAGCCATCTCCAGAGGTTGATTTTGGGAGCCATGTGGATAACAATACCACTTCCCAAAACTTATCCACATGGTATTGTGAGCCCAAAATTCCTTATGTCTCAAGGCTTTTGGGCACTTATCCACAATATCCACAGGCTTATTACGGTTACTATTCTTTATATATATAATAATAAAGATTAAGGAGGGCGCATGCCATGAAATTTTCCGTTTCCACCACTAAGCTGAGGGACGCGCTTGCTACCGTCACCCGTGCCCTTTCCTCCAGGACTACCAATCCCATTTTGGACGGCATTCTTTTGGAGGCTACCAAAAAGTACGTACAGCTCACCTGCTCTGATGAGCGCATCACTATAATTACCCGCGTTGAAGCCGATGTTCAGGATGAAGGCCGAGGCGTCGTTCCCGGAAAGCTGTTCACCGAGATGGTGCGCCGTATGCCCGAAGGTGATATGAGCATCTCTATGAACGAATCCTTCCAGTTCCGCATCAGCTGCGCTTCTTCCCGCATGAACCTTGCCGGCCAGGATTCCGATCTGTTCCCGCTGCCCGGCATCGTTACCGGAGATCTGGAGATCACTCTGCCCCAGTCCATGCTGAAGGATATGATCGGCAAGACCGAATTCGCCATCGCACAGGACGATATGCGCGAAGTGCTCACCGGCTGTCTGCTTGAAGTACGCGGCGGCGATGCGATCATGGTTGCACTGGACGGTTTCCGCCTGGCTATGATAAAGAACGCCTGCGCCGACGTGACCAGCTCCATGTCCGCCATTATTCCCGGCCGCGCCGTGGGCGATATCGGCAAGCTGCTGAAGGATGGCGAGGATGATTTCTGCGTGCTTTCCTTCGAAAAGAACCGTCTGCATATCAATCTCATGGGTACTGATATCTATGTAGTGCTCATTGAGGGCGAATATATCGATTACCGCAGGATTCTGCCCACTCAGTTTGCCACCCGCGTGGTTGCCGAGCTGGAGCCCATGCGCCGTGCAGTTGAGCGCGCCGCGCTTATTGCCCGCGAAAGCAGCAACAACCGCGTGCGTTTCGTTATCGAGGATGGCAGGATGAATATCGAATCCAATTCCGAGATCGGCGATGTACATGAAGAGATGGATGTTGAGCAGGAAGGCGCCGACATTACCATTACTTTCAATGTAAAGTACATGCAGGATGTAATGCGCATAATTGAATCCGACCGCATCGAGCTGAACATGAATACTCATGTAACTCCCTGCGTCATCACTCCCGTAGACAACCGCGATTATCTGCATCTCGTGCTGCCCGTAAGGGAGCGCGCCTGATAATGACGGGCGATACCATCGCCGCCGTCGCCACCGCAAGAGGCGAGGGCGGCATCGCCGTTGTCAGGATAAGCGGCGATAAGGCGCTGGATGTATTGAAAAATGTATTCTCCTGCCGTGGCAGATATGAATCCCATCGTATGTATCACGGCTATGTGCTGGATGAAAACGGCAGCCGTGCCGATGAGGCAATGGCGGTATATATGGCTGCGCCCCGCTCCTATACTGCGGAGGATGTATGTGAGATCCAGTGCCATGGCGGTGATGTGTCCGCCAAAAGGGTTTTGGATATCGTTTTGGCAGCCGGCTGCCGCGCAGCGGAACCCGGCGAATTCACCCGCAGGGCTTTCATAAACGGCAGAATAGACCTTTCTCAGGCAGAGGCGGTAATGCAGCTTATATCTGCCCGCAGCGAGGCGGCTGCAAGAGCTTCCGTCAGGCAGCTGACCGGCGGCGTATCCGCTAAGGTAAGACCCATAATGGATGAACTGACCGGCCTGATGGCGCTGATAGAAGCTTCCGATGACTTCCCGGATGAGATAGATGAAGAGGCAGGCTCGGATGAACTCAGGCAGCGCATGGCGCCTGTTATAGAGCAGCTGGATGCCCTCATAGACAGGCGCGCTGCGCGCATAATTACGGGAGGCTCTTCTGTCGTGCTGGCAGGCAGGCCCAATGTAGGCAAGAGTTCTATCATGAATTATCTGCTTGGCACCGAAAGGGCTATCGTAACGGATATACCCGGCACTACCCGTGATGTGCTTACTGCGCAGGTATCGATAAACGGCGTATCCGTTGAGATAACCGATACTGCCGGCATACGCGAGACCGAGGATACCGTGGAGCAGATAGGTGTCAGGCGCGCCGAGCAGGCTGCAAAGCAGGCGGATATGGTTATCATAGTGCTGGACGGAGATGCGGGCATTGATGATTCCGACAGAGAAATGCTGGAAAATGCCGACGGGCGCTGTCTGGTATGCGTAAATAAATGTGATAAAAACATGGAAATTGATGCTGACTTAATATCCAGAGAATATAATGTACCTGCATTGAATACTTCCGCCAATACGGGCGCGGGAATGGATGAACTGAAGAAGGTCATCGCAGAGAGAATATCTCCCGCTGAGCCTGCGCTGGTAGCTGAAAGGCATATCGAAGCGGCTTCAAGGGCAAAGGATGCGCTTGAGAACGCTATGAATGCCATAGAAGGCGGCTTCCCTATGGATGTATGCGCCGTGGATGTGGCAAATGCCATGGACGCGCTTTCGGAGATAACCGGCGAAAACGCCCGTGAATCCGTAATAGACAGGGTATTCAAAGACTTCTGTGTAGGAAAATGACCGGAGGAAAAAAATTTGAAAATAGGCATAGTGTCGCTGGGCTGCGCAAAGAACCGTGTCGATACGGAGAATTTGCTGGGCAGGCTCAGTAAGGCAGGTCACGAATTTGTGGACGACCCTTCACAGGCGGACGCTATATTCGTAAATACCTGCGGATTTATAGAATCCGCCAAGCAGGAATCCATCGATACCATATTTGAAATGGCGGAAGCCCGCAAGGAAGGCGCGAAGCTTTTCGTTACCGGCTGCCTTGTACAGAGGTATCATGAGGCGCTGATGGAGGAATTCGCCGAGGTTGACGGAATGCTTGGCGTGTCCGACTATGATAAGGCGCTGGAGCTTCTGGAAGCCGAAGCACGCGAATGTCATGTTGACGGCGACGAGCGCTTCCCAGAGTGCGGACGCGTGGTGACCACCGCGCCCTATTCCGCATATGTGAAGATATCCGACGGCTGCGACAACCGCTGCACTTACTGCGCGATTCCCCTTATCCGCGGCAAGTACGGCGACAGGCCCTTTGAGGATATCGTGAAGGAATGCGAAACTCTGGCGGCGGACGGTGTGACCGAGATAACTCTCATCGCGCAGGATACTTCCCGCTACGGCTCTCAGCTCTACGGAAAGACCCGTATGAGCGAGCTGCTGAAGAGGGTGGCACAGATAGAGGGCGTGCACTGGGTGCGCGTGCTGTACTGCTATCCCGATTCTACGGATGACGAACTGCTGGAGACTCTGGCAAACGAGCCCAAGGTGTGCGCATATCTGGACCTGCCGCTGCAGCATATCAACGACAGGATGCTGAAGAATATGAACCGCCGCGGTTCTTCCGAATGGATAAAGTCACGTATCGAAAAGTGCAAGCAGCTGGGCATCACCCTGCGCACCACCATGATACTGGGCTTCCCCGGTGAGACCGAGGAGGAATTCTGTGAACTGATGGACTTCGTGCGCGAAGCAAGGTTCGACAGGCTTGGCGCTTTCGCCTATTCCGCGGAAGATGATACCCCCGCTGCCGAGATGGAGGAGCAGATCGACGAAGATGTGAAGATCCGTCGTCTGGATCAGCTTATGATGATGCAGCAGGGAATCTCCATGGAACTGAATGAGGAGCGCGTCGGTGAGGAATGCGAAGTGCTGTGCGAAGGCTTCGAGGACGGCCTCTACTACGGCAGAAGCCGTAAGGAGGCTCCCGAGAGCGACGGCGCTATCCGATTCACTGCTCAGAGGGAAATCATGCCCGGCGAATACGTAATGGTAAAGATCGTCGGTGCTGAAGCATATGATCTGTACGGAGAGGAGATCTGATTATGAAGATTAATCTGCCCAATAAGCTCACTCTGCTGCGCATTGCAATGATCCCCATTTTTGTGCTGCTGATGTTCTTTGAGAAGTCTTTCTGGTGTCAGGTTGCAGCCGCACTGGTATTCATCAGCGCATCCGTCACCGATTATCTCGATGGCTTCATTGCCCGTAAGAATAATATCGTAACCAATTTCGGCAAGTTTGCCGATCCCATCGCCGATAAGATGCTGGTTATGAGCGCTTTCATCATGCTGGTAGCTCAGGGACGCATGCCCGCCTGGGTCTGCATCATATTCCTTGGCCGCGAGTTCGCCGTTTCCGGCTTCCGTCTCGTTGCTGCCGGCGGCGGTAAGGTCATCTCCGCAGGCATACTCGGCAAGATCAAGACCGTCACTCAGATGATCGCTGCTGTTGCGCTGATCCTCTTCGTGCCCACCACGAATCAGATCGACGCAATGCTCGGCTGGTTCGGCGATCTCGGTCAGGTCATAGCCAACGTCATGATGTATGTAATGACCTTCATGACCGTATGGTCCGGCGCGGATTACATCTATAAGAACCGTCATTTCATAAAGGATATGTGATCCTGATCTGTTGGATTGCAGAAAGAACCGCCTGTTCGCAGGCGGTTCTTTTTTGTATGTTTTCAGGGGGATCAAAGGCGTCACAATGGGGAAATATTAAACAAAAAAATAAAAGTGTGTCTAAAATGATGGTGAAGCGGGTTAAAAGATTACGATAAAACTTGAAATGGTCATAATTTTGTAATATAATAGCGTCTGTAAAGCAATTTTCGCCACGGAGGTATATGCAGATGCATTTACATAAGTTCCGCAGGATACTGATTCTTACCGCAGCTTTGATTCTGGTGTTTGCATGCACCGCTTCTGCAGCGACGGTATACATACTTGAAGATTCTGCGGTATATTCAAAGCCGGATACAGATTCTAAAAAATACGGTACGCTCAAGGCCGGTCAGAAATACGAGATGGTAGACAGCAGCAATGGCTGGGCAAAACTGAAGTCCGGCAAGAGCGTTGGATATGTAAGGCTCGAAAATGTAGGCGTTCAGAAGAACTACAACGGCGAAACCGTTTATGTTGACGGCAGCGCTGCGATGCTTAAGAATTTCGATGCGTCTTCGCTTATAATGAGTCTTGATAACGGCACTGCGGTCCAGCTTTATGCAACTGCCGGAGAATGGGCTTACATAAAGGCAAAAGGCAAGTACGGCCTTGTGAAAAAAGAAGATCTGACCACTGAGAAGCCTGCGGGAAAGACAGATACGGATAAAGAAACTGCCGGCAGTAATTCCGTGAAAGCTTATGTTGCGGTCGATGGTGCCAAAGCATATAAATCCGCCTCTTCTTCTGCCAAGGTTCTGTGCAGATTGAATTTGAACGATAACGTGAATGTGGTCTCGGTAAGCGGCAGCTGGGCGAAGGTTGAAAAAAACGGCGCTTACGGCTACATGAAGAAATCGGACCTGTCTGCCGAAAAGGTGGATGTTATAGTCAAAAAGACTTTCACTGCCTATGTGAAGCAGGACGGCGTAAAGGCTTATGATGCATGGGACGGCAGCGGAAATACAGTGAAGACCTTCAGTATGGATGATAAGGTCACCGTTCAGGCATACAACAGTACCTGGGCAAGCGTAAAGTATGGCGGCGAGACCATGTATATCAAAACTGCCGACCTCAGTACTGAAGTGAATGACAAGATAATAAATGACAGCTTTACCGCCTATGTCAGGGAAGACGGAATAAAGGCCTATGATGCATGGGATGGCAGCGGAAATACCGTGAAGACCTTTAAGGTAAACGATAAGGTCACTGTACAGGTCTACAACAGCAAGTGGGCCAAGGTCAAATATGACGGCGCTTCCATGTACATGAAGATGAGCGACCTCAGCCGTGAGAAGATAAACACTGTGCCGGACAACGGATCCACCGTAATGCCTGCCACGGGCAGGGCGAAGGAAATGGACTGGTGGGACAGTGAGATCAGAACCATATTCCCCGTAGGCAAAGTAGTGACGATCACCGATGTTGATACCGGTATCGCCTGGCAGGTAAAGCGCTCCGGCGGCACCAATCATGCCGACGTTCAGCCTCTTACCGCCGCTGATACCGCAGCGATGAAGAAAGTATATGGCGGTACATGGTCGTGGAGCCGCCGCGCAGTATTTGTTACCATTGACGGGAACAATTATGCTGCGTCTATAAACGGCATGCCTCATGGCAGCGGAAGCATTACCGACAATAATTTTGCCGGACATCATTGCATCCACTTCACCAATAGCCGTACTCACGGCACCAACAAGAAGGACGCCGACCATCAGGAAAAGATCAGGAAGGCGGCAGGCGCCACTCTGAAATAAATAAAAGCAGGCTCATGCCTGCTTTTATTTATATATATGACTTGGGGAATATGTAAGACTGAAATCTCCGTGAATGTGCAGCTTAGCGCCTGCGCGGAATCGGGCTTCACCGCCGATCGAAGGATCTTTCAGTACGGCGCGGCAGCATTCCAGCGCGTCGTTAATGAGCGAAGGCGATGCCTGAGGTGCACAGTGACCTGGGCAGAGATATCTGATATGACTGATGCGCGGCTGCAGGCGTTCAAGTGCAGCGCTGAATGCTTCAACGGTAGCGTTTGGATCGCCGGATGTACCTGCGAAACTGACGATCATGGCGGAACAGGGCTGGGTCATTATTGCGTCGCCGGTGAAGAGTATGCCGCGCTTCCTGTCGAAAAGGGCGATGCTGCCCGAGGTATGCCCGGGAAGATGAATGGCCTCTATAACGAAGCCTCCGCCCAGATCGAAGGTGTGTCCGTCCGTTATGGAGGTCACGCTGCCGCGTCCGGGGGCTGCGGTGTCGTCAAGGGTATGAAATGCATCGGGGTCTTTTTCCGCGATGGTTATCTGCTGGGGCTTTCTGAGCAGCTCAGGTTTTTCGGCATCGAGACTGTGCATGAAACAGCTTCCGAAGCGGGTGTTGCCGCCGGTGTGATCGGGATGGAAATGAGTGTTTACAAGAGTCACGGGCAGGTGAGTGAGCGCACCGCACAGCGCCTTAAGATCGCCTATTCCGTAGGCGGTGTCTATGAGAAGTGCTCTTTCCGTGCCGCAGACGAGATACACATTTGAAGCGACGATGCGGTCGGGAGAAAGATGGGGGAGACAGAACACGCCTTCCTCGAGGCGGACGACGGGCGCAAAAGGATCGCAGGCGTATCTTTCAAGGGCGTATTTTTTGAGGAATATATCGTTTTTGTAGAAGTCCCACAGTGCTGTGAGACGCTGCTCGTGAGTCATGCGCATCCTCCTTTCTGTCATGATATATTTTATGTGCCTGCCGCGTTTGTGTCAATCGGGCTGTTTTTGTTCATCAGGCTTTTTATTTGTTTGGTATTTGTGTATAATATATGCCATAAATGAAGGCATGTGCCTGAGGGGAGGACGGATACATGAGCAAGGTAAAGCAGTTTGTGACCTCGGGAATAATGGTGCTGTTTGCGCTGGCGCTTACGATTATGTACATACCCATAAATCTGGTTTCGATAGTTGATGTCGGGAATATAGCCGAATTGACGGGAGGCGTGCTTGGAATCGCGCTGAATGCAGTGATGTGTATCGGCGCATGGCTCATTGCATTAAAGGCATCTTATACGGGAGCGCGCATGGTGCGTGTATGTAATATAATAAAGCAGTGCATAGGCTGGATCGGTCTGGCGGGTGCGGTATTGTCGCTCATCGCTTCTCTGGGAAGTACGGAATGGACGGATTATCCCGAATTGAATGCACTGACGGTTATAATATATTTGCTGGTGCTTGTGGGTATAGCCGCCACGGTGACGGAGATATTCATTGCCCGCAATATATCCGGGATGATGAAGGATATAATGTACAGGATGTCCGGAGGCAGATCCCACGGATTTCTCGTGACGCTGGATAACTGGAGCGTTGCGGCTATCGTCATTGTCGGCATTGTTGCCGTGCTTATCGTGGTCGCGATGATACTGGTCGGCAGAATGTTCGGTCAGCTGGGGCTGAGTATCGTTGACCTTCCGGATATGGGCCTTGAATACGGAAGCATAGCCGCTACCGTATATGATATGGGCGCGCAGATATTTGCATATATCGTGTTTATCAGGCTGAGCCGCAGCTTCTGCCGATTTGTGACGGAAGACAATGCAGAGAAGGATGCCATAGACAGGGGAGAGGACCTCCCTGCAGAAACCGACGGAGAAAACGGCTGATTACGGCTGTGAAAGCGGCGCAGCATGCGCCGCTTTTTTCTTGTCTTTCCAAGGGGCGTGATATTTAACCTTCAAAGGCTTTACTTTGGGCGGGGTTTGCATATAATTAAAGCATAAGCAAAGCTGCGACGGGGACAGTCTGTCCGCATGCGCATTCAGCGAGCCGGGGAATGGTGTGAGCCCGGTATGAAAGCGCGGATAAGCGATCACCCCTGAGCTGCCAGCCGAACGCAGAATGCAAGTAAGCCCGGTCGGGAGCGCCCGTTACAGCGCAGGCGTGTTGTTATGCATGCCGATAAGTGCCCTTCCTTTCGGAGGGGAAGCAGGGTGGTACCGCGATTCTGTTCGTCCCGATGTACGGGGCGGATTTTTTTATTTTAGGAGGAACAGGGAATGTTTGAGAAGGTCTCAACCGATCTGAACTTTGCCGCGCGCGAAGTAGAGATCGAGAAGTTCTGGCGAGAGAACAACATATTCCAGAAGTCCGTTGACCAGCGCAAGGAAGGCGAAGTGTTCATGTTCTATGATGGACCGCCTACTGCCAACGGCAAGCCCCACATCGGTCATATCGAGACCCGCGCCATCAAGGATCTGATCCCGCGTTATCAGACCATGAAGCGCAAGTTCGTGCCCCGCAAGGCCGGCTGGGATACCCACGGTCTGCCCGTAGAGCTGGAAGTCGAAAAGATCCTGGGTCTGGACGGCAAGGAGCAGATCGAAGCATACGGCATCGAGCCCTTCATCAAGAAGTGCAAGGAGTCCGTATGGACCTATAAGGGACTGTGGGAGAAGATGTCCGACCGCGTAGGTTACTGGGCGGACATGGAGAACCCCTACATCACCTACGAGAACCCCTACATCGAGTCCGAGTGGTGGGCACTGAAGACCATCGCTGACAAGGGCCTGCTGTACAAGGGCCACAAGATCGTTCCTTACTGCCCCCGCTGCGGCACTGCGCTGTCCTCTCATGAGGTCTCTCAGGGCTACAAGCAGGTCAAGGAGCGCTCCGCTGTCGTTCGCTTCAAGGTAAAGGGCGAGGAGAACACCTGGCTGTACGCCTGGACCACCACCCCCTGGACCCTGCCCAGCAACGTAGCACTGTGCGTAAACCCCGAAGACACCTATGCAAAGTTTGACTGCGACGGCCGCACTGTCATCATGGCAGACGTGCTGATCCCCTCCATCATGGGCGAGGATGCAGTTATCGAAAACAAGGTCACCATGCCCGGTTCTGAACTGGTAGGCATCGAGTACGAGCCTCTGTTCAGCTTCACCAAGGAACTGGTCGACAAGCCCGCATGGCGCGTATGCGCAGACGGCTACGTCACCATGACCGACGGTACCGGTATCGTTCACATCGCTCCCGCATTCGGTGAGGACGACGCCCGCGTTGGCCGTGACAACGACCTGCCCTTCCTGCAGCTGGTAACCACCAAGGGCGAAATGAGCCCCGAGACTCCCTGGGCAGGCACCTTCATCAAGAAGGCCGACCCCGTAATTCTGGAAGAACTGGATAACGCCGGTCAGCTGGTAGCTGCTCCCGCTTTCGAGCATGACTATCCCTTCTGCTGGCGCTGCGATACTCCCCTTATCTACTACGCACGCTCCACCTGGTTCATCAAGATGACCGAAGTGCATGACGAGCTGATGGCTTCCAACCAGGCTATCAACTGGATGCCCGACAACATCAAGGACGGCCGTATGGGCAATTTCCTTGATAACGTCATCGACTGGGGTCTCTCCCGCGAGCGTTACTGGGGCACTCCCCTGCCCGTATGGGTCTGCGGCTGCGGTCACATCCACACCGTAGGTTCCATCGCCGAGCTGCGCGAACTGGGCAAGATGGAGGATGGCTCCGAAGTACCCGCAGATATCGAGCTGCATCGTCCCTACATCGACCGCGTCGTGCTGAAGTGCGAAAAGTGCGGTGAAGAGATGCGCCGTACCCCCGAGGTTATCGACTGCTGGTTCGACTCCGGTTCCATGCCCTTTGCACAGCTGCACTATCCCTTCGAGAACAAGGATCTGTTCGAGAAGATGTTCCCCGCAGCTTTCATTTCCGAAGCTATCGACCAGACCCGCGGCTGGTTCTACACCCTGATCGCCATCAGCACCCTGCTGTTCGGCCGCGCACCCTTTGAGAACTGCGTTGTCATGGGTCACGTTCAGGATTCCGAAGGCCGTAAGATGTCCAAGCATCTGGGCAACGTCGTCGATCCCTGGGAAGTACTGGACAAGCAGGGCGCAGACGCCGTGCGCTGGTATTTCTACGCTTCCGCAGCACCCTGGCTGCCCACCCGCTTCTCCGGCGATCTGGTAAGCGAGATGCAGCGCCGTTTCATGGGCACTCTGTGGAACACCTATGCATTCTTCACTCTGTATGCCTCCATCGACGATTACAAGCCCGCCGAGCAGAAGGCAAAGGCAGAGGACTTCTCTCTGATGGATAAGTGGGTACTGTCCAAGCTGAACACTCTGGTGAAGTTCGTTGACGAGGGTCTGGAGGATTACAAGATCACCGAGACCGCACGCGCCATCGCCGCTTTCACTGATGAGCTGTCCAACTGGTATGTACGCTGCTGCCGCGAGCGTTTCTGGGGCAAGGGCCTGGAAGGCGACAAGCTGGCCGCTTTCGAGACTCTGTACACCGTGCTGACCACTCTGGCCGGCCTGTGCGCTCCCTACATCCCATTCATGGCAGAATCCATGTATCAGAATCTGGTAGTTGGCAACATGCCCGACGCCAAGGAATCCGTACACCTGACCGACTTCCCCTGCTGCAACGAAGCTCTGATCGATGCTCAGCTCGAGGCAGATATGGACGAAGTAATTCAGGCCGTATCCCTGGGCCGCGCATGCCGCAACACCGCAAACATCAAGGTCCGTCAGCCCATCGCCACCTTGTATGTAAAGGGCGCCGAGCTGCCTGAGGCAGTTACCGAGCTGATCGCAAACGAGCTGAACGTAAAGGCTGTGAAGTTCGTATCCGATGCACGCGAGTTCACCACCTATGAGCTGAAGCCCCAGATGCGTACCCTGGGTCCCCGTTACGGCAAGATCCTGGGCAAGATCGGTGCACATCTCAAGACCATGGACGGCAACGATGTTGTTGACGCATTCGACCGCGGCGAGACCGTTTCCTTCGATATCGAGGGCACTGAAGTCGTGCTGAACAAGGATGACGTACTCACCAAGCCCATGCAGAAGGAAGGCTTCGTAGCCGAGTCTGAGGGCGAGATGACCGTTGTTATCGATACCAACCTCACTGAGGAGCTCATCGCAGAAGGTTATGTCCGCGAAATCATCTCCAAGCTGCAGAACATGCGCAAGGATGCAGGTTTCGAAGTAGTTGACCGCATCAAGGTAACCTACACCGCTTCCGAGAAGCTGACCGCAGTTATCGAAGCCGGTGCCGAGGAGATCAAGAAGGCTGTTCTGGCTGTGGAACTCACTCCCGGCGCAGAAGGCGAGCTGGTCCGCGAATGGAACATCAACGGCGAAAAGGCCACTCTGGGCGTAAGCCGCTGAGATAACATCTCAAAAATCAAATAAAAAATGTCGTCGGGAAATATCTTCCCGGCGGCATTTTTTTATAATAAGCACAAAAACGGATTGACGAAGCGCCTTCAATAATGTATTATTATTCCAATATTTTTTCGGGGAGGAAGCGAATGCGCTACGACTATCTGACGATAAATTACGCCGCGGTCGCCGGCATTGTGTTCCTGCTTATTTTCCTGCACGCAAATGCAACGCTTGCTGCGAGGATAAAGCGAATCTTCTACCTGCTCATATCCATTGAGTGGGTGGAGATCATTACCTACAGCCTTGAATTGTGGACCACCACGTTTGAACACCTCAGCCCCATGCGATTGTGGCTTTCGGCGATAGGATATTCCGTAAGACCTTTCATACTCTGCCTTATCGTGCTGCTTGCCGCGCGAAACGCCCGCAGCGTGAAGTATCCGCAGCTGTTGTATCTGCCGGCGGCGGTGAATGTGCTCACGTCTTTCTCGGTGTTCTTCACCGATGTTGTGTATTCCTACACTGCCGACAATCAGTTCGTGCGCGGTCCGCTGGGATATTTCACACATATAGTGGCGCTGCTTTACCTGCTGCTGCTGATAATCGTTGTTATCACCAACTATAAGGGACGTTCCAAGCTGGAAACGATGATAATCTTCGCCATATCGTTCCTTATTGTATTCTATATGCTGGTGGAGGCGCTGTACGGCATACGTACTCTCGGAAGAACATCCATCGTGCTGATAACCATTTTCTACTACATGTTCTTCCAGTCCCAGGTGTACAAGGATTCGCTTTCAGAGGAGAAGATAATCCGCAGCGAGCTTGAACTCGCAAACCGCACCGAGGAACTTACGGGGCTTCTGACCAAGAAGGCTTTTGCGGAGGCATCCGAAAATCTGCTGCGTGCGTATTCAGCAATACCTCACTCGGGCGTGGCTTTCATATTTGTCGACCTTGACCACCTGAAGGCAGTAAACGATACCTTCGGTCATTCGCAGGGCGATATTGCCATTGTGGATGCGGCAAACTCCCTGAGGGAGATATTCAGAAAGAACGACCTGATAAGCCGGTTCGGCGGCGATGAATACTGCATACTGCTGCTGAACATTCCCGAGATGCCCCTCGAGAATTGCCTTAAGAAGATAAACGAAGCGCTCAGACATGATTATGTCATTGGCGACAGGAAGATCACCGTCAGCTCAAGTGTGGGCGCTGTGCATGTAAAGAACACCGCAGGCTTGCATTACGCCGACCTGATGCACAAAGCCGACGAAGCCCTTTACGAGGCAAAGGCTGCGGGCCGCGACTGCTACAGGATAAAGAACATATGAAAAAATCCCGTATCCGTTATTAAAGCGGATACGGGATCGATTTTTATACGGGATAGTTGAGACGTTCGGGGGTGGGAGCGGAGGTTACTTCGGAAATGTACTTCTTCGCATGGTATTTTGCCATGGGGAGATTCAGATCGAGGTAATTGCCGCACTGTACTGCGGATGCACCGGGGATCTCGCCCTCGTAATTTGCGATGAATTCCATCATGCGGGTGATGAGGGGGAGAGCATCTTCGGAAGTCAGCTCACCGGCGAGGATGAGATAGAAGCCGGTGCGGCAGCCCATGGGTCCGAAGTAAACTATCCTGCTGCCCCATTCGGCGTCGCTGCGCAGGTAGGTGGCGCCAAGGTGTTCGAAGGCGTGGGCAGCGGCGGTATCCATGGCCGGTTCGGTATTGGGACGGGTCATGCGGATATCGAAGGTGGTTACGGCCTCGGAACCGACTTTATCTATGCGGGATACGTACAGACCGGTCAGCAGCTTGATGTGGTCTATAGTAAAACTTGCGATCGTCTTCATATCAGAAATTCTCGGCGTGGATCTTGAAGTAGGACTGGGGATGTGCGCAAACGGGGCATACTTCGGGCGCTGCCTTGCCTACATGCAGATGGCCGCAGTTGCCGCATTCCCAGATCATATCGCCTTCGCGGGAGAATACCAGACCGCCTTCGATGTTGCTGAGCAGCTTGCGATAGCGCTCCTCGTGAGCCTTTTCGATGGCTGCGACGCCTTCGAACATCTTTGCGATGTAGTCGAAGCCTTCTTCGCGGGCTACCTTGGCGAACTCGGCATACATGTCGGTCCACTCATAGTTCTCGCCGGCAGCTGCATCGGCAAGGTTTGCTGCGGTTTCGGGCATGCCGCCGTGCAGCAGCTTGAACCACAGTTTGGCGTGCTCTTTTTCGTTATTGGAGGTCTCCATGAACAGATCGCCGATCTGCACGAAGCCGTCCTTCTTGGCCTTGGATGCATAATATTCGTACTTGACGCGGGCCTGGCTTTCGCCGGCATAAGCAGCCATCAGGTTGGCTTCGGTTCTGCTTCCCTTGAGTTCCATAATAAATACCTCCGCTTTTTCGATTTTGATAATCTTATTATATACCATTTTTGTCTTTTGTAAACAGCGTTTGATAAAAAACGAATATTGACAAGTGTAGTATAATAATGTTGTGCAGACAATGAAACTTTGAGTTTGGCAGGAGAGAAAATTATGCACGATACCGACCGTAGAGTAATATACACTAAGCGTATCTTGCGCGCGGCCCTTTTGAAGCTGATGGAAGAAAAGCATGTTTCGCGTATCAGCGTTACCGAACTTTGCGCTGCCGCAGGCGTAAACCGAGGCACTTTTTATTCCCATTACCGTCAGCCTGAAGATGTTATGCATCAGATAGAAAGAGATCTTCTTGACGAGATAGCCGATGCGCTCAAGGATGAGGCCGATATGTCGGTTCAGCACAAGAAGATAATGAATATTCTTGAACTCAACCGCAGTGCATGTAAGGTGCTTTTCAGTGAAAACGGAAATCCTGATATCACCAACAAACTGCTGGAGATGTCGAGGAAATATTTCACAGAGAATCATCAGAGCGATATGGAGCTTTCCGAAGGTAAGGCGGCATATCTGCATACCTTTGTTTTTGCGGGCACCGCACAGGTAATAAAGGAATGGCTGACCTGCGATGATATGCGTACTGCCGAAGAAATGGCAGACGTCATCTACAATCTTCAGAAGAATATGCTTGGCAAGGCGTAAATATTCGGAGCGGCGGGCTTATGCCCGCCGTTTTTATGCATAACGGTTTCTTGACGGTTTCTTAGCGTTTTTTGCACATTGACCGCTTTTTTCCATTGTGATATAATTTCGGGTATAAAGGGGAGTAGCGTGCGGTGCGTAAGGTTCCGCGGCCCTGTGCGTCAGAACGACGGTAATTCCGTCCGCATGGGCTTTAATCTCGCAAGACCTTTGCGCATAGACATACTGCGCAAGGGGCTTTTTTATGCTCCTCAACACACAGGAGGTATTTTTCTTATGGAAGGTTTGCTGCAAGGTCTTCAGGCAATCGAATGGCAGATGCTGGTCATGTGGGCCATCGGCGGTCTGCTGATCTATCTGGCCATCGCCAAGGACATGGAACCCACCCTGCTGCTGCCCATGGGCTTCGGCGCGATTCTGTGCAATCTGCCCATGGCATTTGATTCTACCGGCGTAGGTCACGTTCTCAATATCCTGTTTGATGCAGGTATCGACACCGAGCTGTTCCCGCTGCTGCTGTTCATCGGTATCGGCGCTATGATCGATTTCGGTCCCCTGCTGTCCAATCCCCGTCTGCTGCTGTTCGGCGCTGCTGCCCAGTTCGGTATCTTCATGACTCTGGTTCTGGCACGCTGCATCTTCGGTGATACCTTCGCCCTGACCGATGCCGGCGCCATCGCCATCATCGGCGCTGCCGACGGTCCCACCTCCATTCTGGTAGCACAGGCATTCGGCACCAAGTATCTTGGCGCCATCACCGTTGCGGCTTATTCCTACATGGCTCTGGTTCCCGTTGTGCAGCCCCCCTGCATCAAGCTGGTTACCACCAAGAAGGAACGCCTCATCCGCATGCCCTATAATCCCCAGAACGTAACCAAGACCACCCGCATCCTGTTCCCCATCATCGTTACCGTTATCGCAGGTATCGCCGCTCCCATGTCTGCTGCACTGGTCGGCTTCCTGATGTTCGGCAACCTGATCCGCGAGTGCGGCGTGCTGAATTCCCTGTCTGAGACCGCTCAGAAGGTGCTGGCAAACCTGGTCACCCTGTTCCTGGGCATCACCGTTGCCACCCGCATGCAGCACACCGATTTCCTGCAGCTTGAGACCCTGATGATCATCGGTCTGGGCCTGGTTGCTTTCATCTTCGATACCATCGGCGGCGTGCTGTTCGCCAAGTTCCTGAACCTGTTCCTGAAGAACAAGGTCAACCCCATGATCGGCGCTGCCGGTATCTCCGCATTCCCCATGTCTTCCCGCGTTGTACATAAGATGGGTCTGCAGGAAGATCCCCAGAACTTCCTGCTCATGCACGCTGCCGGCGCAAACGTTGCCGGTCAGATCGCCTCCGTTATCGCAGGCGGCATGATCCTGTCCCTGATCGCACACTGATAAACGACTTTGGAAGAGAGGGTCAATCATGGAGAATATCAAGAGAATCATCATGCTGCTGCTGGCAGCTGTTATGCTGGTCATGATGCCCGCCTGCGTGCTGGCTGAGGAGACCACCGAAGAGACCACCGTTGAGACTACCGAAGAGACTGCCGAGGAGATCACCGAGGAAGCCGCTGAGGAGACCACTGAAGAAGCCGCTGCTGAAGAGACCGAAGAAGCCGAAAAGATGAGCATTGCTCAGAGGTTCCTCGAGACCGGCAAGATCACCGTGCTTGGCATGGCAGGCATCTTCGCGGTAATGATCGTTATTTTCATCGTTATTCTGGTACTCAACAAGACCACCAAGTAATGACGCAGATCCGCAGTTCATAACGAACTGCGGATTTTTTTATTGACATTTGCGTTTATATGCCATACTATCATCATATAAACAAAAGGGAGGAAAAAGAGATGTATAATCCCTATATCGGCAGAGATGCACAGCTTTTCGGCGTTGAGGAACATCGCCTTGTGGGCGGACGCGGCGACGGAATGCGCTTATACGAAGTCACCACCGGCGGCGGACTGACCATGACTGTGGAGCCCGACCGCTGTCTCGATATTTCCCGAATCAGCTACAGGGGTGTGAACCTGAGCTACTTCTCCTGCTCCGGCTACGTTGCCCCTGCGTATTACGACAAGAACGGCACCGGTTTCCTTGATTCCTTCACCGGCGGCTTCCTTACCACCTGCGGTCTTACCCATTTCGGTTCCGCGGGCGTTGATGAGGGCGAGGAACTGGGTCTGCACGGCCCCATAAACGGTACCCCTGCTGACAATACCGCCGCATATGTTGATGGCGATGAGATAGTCATCCGCGGCAGCGTGTATCAGGCGATACAGTTCGGCACAAAACTGCGCCTCGACCGCGAGATACGCATTCCCGTGGGCGGCAAGAGCTTCACTCTGAAGGACAGGGTGGTAAACTTCGGCGATACCACTTCTCCCGTGATGGTGCTGTATCACGTGAATTTCGGCTATCCGCTACTTTCCGAGGATGCGAAGGTGGTCGTCAATTCTTCCCGCGTCGAGCCCCGCAGCGAGCACGCGGCAAAGGATATCGATACATGGGATAAGGTCATCCCGCCGCAGAAGAATTTCGAGGAGCAGTGCTATTTCCACTTCTTTGACGAGAAGCGCGCCACCGCAGCCATCGAGAACAGGAAGCTGGGCATCAAAGCGGGCGTTGCCTTTGATATCGGCACTCTGAAGCAGCTTACACAGTGGAAGATGATGGGCGTGAGGGATTACGTAATGGGTCTTGAGCCCGGCACCAACGACCCCGACGGACGCGCCAGCGCCCGTGCAAACGGCACACTCAGGTTCCTTGAGCCCGGCGAGAGCATCGAACTCGGCTTCGAATTCACCGCCGAGGATATCTGAGGAGGCAGGGGAATGGATAATGCCGAACTGCGGGTGAAGGCGCTCGCGAAGGTAAAGGACAAAAATTTCCCCGTGCTTTCCGCTGTGGCATATGCCATAGGCGCAGCGACGCTGCTGTTTGCGGATGTTACGGGAATAATGGCGCTTGATATCGTTATCGCGCTGATACTGGGCTCTGCCACCGGACTTATTGCCTGCTCTGGCTATGCGAAGGTGGGCATGGATATGTGGCGGCACAAGAAGGGCGATTTTCCCGAACTGTTTTCCTGCTATAAATCACTGGAAGCCCTGAAAAGAGGCGCGCTGCCGGCGGCAACATATGCGGCGATGCTTGTGGTGCTGCGCTACGGCGTGCTCAGCGGCGTGTGGTATGCTGCACTGATATCGGGCGTAATATGTATCATGCTGCAGCTTATGGCCTTCTGGGGCGCTTACATGACCGAGATGGAGGAACAGGAATGCCCCGTGAAGACTTATGTGAAGGGCATAAGGCTTGCATGGAAGAACATCGTAAGTATCATAGGCATGAAGGTATATCTCTACTGGTGGATGGCTGCTATAATCGGCATAGCTGTATGGCTTTCTGTATCAAAAGGCCTGCCGCCGGTCATGACCGGACTTATAGTGTTCCTGCTGGGCTTTGTGCTGCGCTGGATGATCGGCGCATTCATAGCACTTGCGGAAGCAGGACTTGCCCGTGAGGCGTACAGGAACTGAATGTAATGATACATCCCCGCAGAATATGCTGCGGGGATGCTTGTTTCTGGAGTTAACGTTGATTGTTTATAAGAATGCAACCTCATTTCCGGTATCCCTTTCGAAGATATGAAGGATGAAGCCGTCTGAGTCTGTAGTGGTATATTCTATACGGAAATCAAAGTGTTCGTGCTTTTTAAATATATCAGTGGTGTATCCTTCGGTAAGATGCACGGGTGGGTTTCTACTGAGGGTTTTTGCGCCGTATCCGATAAATGCAAGCCACATATGGAAATTTATATCATATATCTGCCACATCCCGTGGTGCAGATTGTCAGTGTCATCATCTTCGATAAGACCGAGTGAAATGTCAAGGATGATGTCGCTGTCAAGCTCTATAAAGAAACTGGAGCCGCTGTCATATTGTATGTTGGGATCCATGCCATTTTCAAGTAACAGGCATAAAGTGTCTGCACCTGTATACTTAAAATCGCAGAAGTGAAGCATATCTACGAAGGATTTACCATCTGCGAGGATGCTGGGGTCGAGGCCGTATTCAAGAAAAAGCTCTGTAAGCTCGTATATATATCCCCATAGTACCTCATGTTTTTCAGGATAGTGAGTGGTGTTGCAAATAAGGGCATCAAAATCTTCGCAGGCTTTTTCAGTAAATCTGAGCATGACCATAGAGAGTGTTTGCGGAGAATACCGTTTGTTTTCTAATATAGTCCGGATTCTATTGATGTCAAATGGTAACCGGATGCATGCATCATATAGTTTATCCATTTTCGTACTCCTTTCTTATGAGGTTAATATACCATTGTGTGAATATGTTTTCAAGTATCTGCGGAGTTTCTTTATTGCTTAACGTGCCCCTGTTATAATGAACATGGGAGGATATGATCTATGAGAATATCTATTGAAGAAGTAAAGCATAACCATAAAGTTAAGACATATATCGAGCGCGCGGACGAATCCCTGAGCGCGCTGGGATTTACCGAGCACAGCTTTGCCCACGTGACTCTGGTCGCGGTAAAGGCAAAGGAGATACTGGAAGTAATGGGATATCCTCAGAGGGAATGCGAGCTTGCGGAGATCGCGGGCTATCTGCATGATATCGGCAATGTGATCAATCGCGTTGAGCACGCTCAGTCCGGCGCGGTAATGGCTTTCCGCATACTGGACGAGATGGGCTTTGATGCCGATGAGGTAAGCACTATCATCACAGCAATAGGAAATCACGACGAGTCCACCGCCTTCCCCGTAAACCCCGTGGCCGCAGCGCTGATACTGGCCGACAAGACCGACGTGCGCCGCACCCGTGTAAGGGTAAAGGACCAGCAGAGATTCGACATTCACGACAGAGTAAATTACGCCGTAGGCCGCTCTTCCGTAAAAATAAACGACGAAAAGACGGAGATCGCGCTGAGGCTGGAGATCGACACCTCGCTGTGCTCCGTGACGGATTATTTTGAAATATTCATCGACCGTATGATACTCTGCCGTAAGGCAGCTGAAAAGCTGGGGCTGAAATTCGTGCTCCGCATAAACGGTCAGAAGCTGATGTAACAAAGGAGAAATGTCATTATGGGCATAAAGGTAGTTAAGTTCGGTGGTTCTTCCCTTGCGGACGCCGAAAGATTCAGAACGGTAAAGAGCATAGTGGAATCCGATCCCGACAGAAAGTTTGTGGTTCCTTCCGCGCCCGGCAAGCGCTTCAAGGCAGATGAGAAGGTAACCGACCTTCTGTATCAGTGCTATAACGCCGTTTCACGTTCCATGAGTATGGAGGAGCCCTTTGATAAGATCCGCGCCCGCTACACCGAGATAAAGAATGAACTGGGCATGGATTACGATCTCGAGGGCATGCTTATCGAGACTCACGACCTGATGCTGGAGAACGTGACTCCCGATTATTTTGCATCCCGCGGCGAGTACATGAACGGCAGGCTGCTGGCGGCCTATCTGGGCTGGGATTTCATCGATCCCGCAGGTTTCATAAAGTTTGACCGCCATGGCACCTTTGCTTCCGAATGGACCAACGAGACTCTTGCCGAGGAACTTTTGAACCATGAGCGCGCGGTAATTCCCGGCTTCTACGGTTCTTTCCCCAACGGCGAGGTGCGCACCTTCCCCCGCGGCGGCAGCGATATTACCGGCGCTGTTGTGGCACGCGCGGCAGGCGCTGATGTATATGAGAACTGGACCGATGTTTCCGGCTTCCTGATGGCAGATCCCCGCATCGTTGATAATCCCAAGGGCATCGATGTGCTGACCTACCGCGAACTGCGCGAGCTTTCCTACATGGGCGCTACCGTACTGCAGGAGGACGCCATCTTCCCTGTACACCGCGCAGGCATTCCCACCAATATCCGCAATACATATGATCCTTCTCATCCCGGAACAATGATCGTTTCCGATGCAAAGGGATTCCCCTCCAAGTATCCTATCACCGGCGTTGCGGGCAAGAGGGATTTCACCCTTATCAGCATCGTAAAGGATATGATGAATGCGGAGCTGGGCTTCGGCAGGCGCGTACTGCAGGCTGCCGAGGAACTGGGCATCTCCTTCGAGCATCTGCCCACCGGCATCGATACCATGTGCATCACCATTGCTTCCAGCGAGCTGGATAAGAAGCTCAATCAGCTGATAAACCGCATCAGCGAACTGTGCCAGCCCGATTCCATTGAGATATTCCAGGGACTGTCTCTCATCGCCACCGTAGGCCGAGGCATGGTATCCACTCCCGGCAACGCGGCGAAGATATTCACTGCCCTCTACAATGCGGGCGTGAACGTGCGTATGATCGATCAGGGCTCCAGTGAGCTGAACATCATTGTCGGCGTAGGCAATGCGGATTTCGAAAAGGCCACCGCCGCTATCTACAACGCTTTTGTTGAGGAATAATTTTCATGTGGGACAGATCCGTTAAATGGGACACGACGATCAGACCCAGCCGCGGATGGTTCGATCTGAACCTGAAGGAGATCTATAAATACAGGGATCTCATATGGCTGCTGGTGATGCGTAATTTCAAGGTGTTCTACAAGCAGACTATACTTGGTCCGGCGTGGGTAGTGCTGCAGCCGCTGCTTACCACGGTGGTTTTCACTGTGATATTCGGCAATATTGCAGGCCTGCCTACCGACGGCATGCCGTCATTCCTGTTCTACATGGCGGGTAATATTGCATGGCATTATTTTTCCATGTGTCTTACCCAGACATCCAATACGTTCATTCAGAACAGGCAGATATTCGGCAAGGTCTATTTTCCGAGATTGATAATGCCTATTTCCACGGTGTTCACCCAGCTGATCAATTTCGGCGTGCAGTTTGCCATGTTCCTGGTGTTCCTGGCATTTTTCGCATTCCGTCCGGATGCTGTGGTGCAGCCCGATTGGCGGCTGATACTGCTTACGCCCGTGGTGCTTTTGCAGCTGGCGGCGCTGGGTTTGGGCTTCGGAATTATCGTTTCCGCGCTGACTACAAAGTATCGCGACCTTGCGATGCTGGTGTCCTTCGGCGTACAGCTGTGGATGTATGCCACCCCGGTGACTTATTCCACTTCGCTTATATACGATAAAATACCTTCCCTTGCAGGCGTGTATATGCTCAATCCCATGACCCCAGTTATCGAACTTTTCCGCAGCGCCTATCTGGGCGTTGAGATGACCGGCATGGGTTACTGGGGAATTTCCTGGATAACCACAGCCGTGGTGCTGGTGATCGGCATAGTGCTGTTCACACGTATCGAGCGCACTTTCGTGGACACGGTGTGACGGAGGAGTATTATGTCCGACAGATTACTTGAGATAGATTCCGTATCTAAGGAATATCGCCTTGGAATGTACGGCAGCGGCACGCTGAAGCGCGATCTGCAGTCCTGGATAGCCCGTAAGCGCGGCAAGGAAGACCCGAACCGCAAGATAGGCGCAGCAGAGCGCACCGGCGAAGAGTTCTTTATGGCGCTTCAGGATGTCTCCTTTGCGGTTAATAAGGGAGATGCACTTGGCGTACTTGGCAGAAACGGCGCCGGCAAGAGTACGCTGCTCAAGCTCATAAGCCGTATTACTGCGCCTACTGCCGGTGAGATACGCATAAAAGGCCGTGTTGCCAGTCTGCTTGAAATAGGTACCGGATTCCATCAGGAACTGACCGGCAGGGATAATATATTCCTGAACGGTGCGATACTCGGAATGAGTAAGGCTGAGACTGCGTCGAAGCTGGATGAGATAGTTGAATTTTCGGAGATAAGCCAGTTCATCGATACCCCTGTAAAGAGGTATTCTTCGGGTATGTATGTGAAACTGGCATTTGCCGTTGCTGCGCATCTTGATCCGGATATACTCATCTGTGATGAGGTGCTGGCGGTTGGAGATGTTGCTTTCCAGAAGAAGTGCCTTGCCAAGATGGGCGATGTTGCCCGCGGAGGCCGCGCAGTACTTTATGTAAGCCACAATATGCGCACCGTTGCCGATCTGTGCAACAGGGGCATATACCTTGAACAGGGTAAGCTCCTCTATGACGGAGAGATAGCACGTGCCATGGATATGTATGCAGGTTCCGGCCTGCGCAGTGTGGTAAGGGATCTGGATTCCATTCCGCGTCCCAGGAACCGCGGCGATATCATGCGCATGCTGAAGATGGTGGTGCTGGACAATACCACCATGGAATACGAACAGGATTCCGTGGTGTCGTTTAAGCTTACTGCCAGAACCAATATCGACGAACCCAACTGCCGGATAAGGTTCATACTGTTCTCTCATAATTCTGCGCCTGTGGCAACTTCTCAGTGCCCGGCATTCGAAGTAAAGAAGGGCGAAGTTTTCACCCGCAGATTTGATGTGCCCATTGCGCCCGTTGCTCCCGGTGAGTACAGCATCAAGATACAGCTCATCGGTTCGCGAAACGACGGCAGGGCTACTTATTATGACACCATCCTTGACGCGGGACGCATGGTGATAAGAGACGATCCTGCCAAGAATCAGGGATTTTTCTGGATAGAGAACGACTGGGGAGAGACACGTCTGGGAGACATGCAGGTCAGCATGGTTCCCGAGGAATCGGAGGCAGATGCATGACCGCTGCAAGAGTGCTTTATGTGCTGACTGTGCCTATGGCGTACGAGGGCATGACGATGACCGCATTGGGCTTTGTCAGAAATATAGATCGTACAAGGGTGCATGTCGATTTTGCTGCCACGGGCAGTATCAATGAAAGTCTCAGACGAGAGATAGAAAAGATGGGCTGCAGCGTGTATATGCTGGGCGAAAGGCTGAAGGATCCTGCGGGATACCTGTTCAGACTTATGAAGCTGGTACGCAAGGGCGGCTATAACGAGGTACACGCTCACGGCAATTCCTGCACGCTGGCAATAGAAATGCTGGCGGCACTGCTCGGCGGAGCAAAGGTGCGCATCGCCCATTCCCATAATACCTACTGCAAATTCATGAAGGCTCATAAGCTGTTGAGACTGCCTTTTGATATGCTGTATACTCATGCGTTTGCATGCGGCGAAGAAGCGGGAAAGTGGCTTTTCCGGAAAAAGCCATTCAAGGTCATACGCAATGCCATAGATTCCAGAAAGTATTCTTTTGATCCCGGTGTGCGCAAGGCTGTGCGTACGAAACTCGGGCTCAGAAACGAACTGGTGCTGGGTTCTGTGGCAAATATGAACAGTCAGAAGAACCATGCCTTTATGATCGATGCGTTTGCGGAACTCAGAAAGGTACGCAGTGATGTGAAACTGGTGCTGGTCGGCGACGGCGCGCTTAAGGGAAAGATAAAAGAACAGATCAGGCAGCTGGGAATAGAAAATGATGTGGTGATGCTTGGCACCCGTACGGATGTGCCGCAGCTGCTGCAGGCTTTTGATGTTATGCTGCTGCCTTCTGTGTTCGAAGGGTTTCCCCGTGTGCTGGTAGAATGGCAGTGTGCCGGTCTGCGCGCTGTTGTAAGCGATACAGTGACCCGTGACGCCGATCTTACTGGATTGGTGACTTATCTGCCCATAGACAGAGGAACGGCTTCCTGGGTGGATATGCTGCGTGATATGCAGCGCGATGCAGACCGCGTAATGACAGGCGCAAATGCCATTATGCAGGTGCGCGCAAAGGGATATGATATAGTCAAGATGTCCCGAGAGATGGAAAAGTTTTATATAGACGCTGTAAATTGCGGCAAATAAAAATAAATCCGGCGTGACTACTTGAAAAAGTGGTCATGCCGGATTTATAATATAATTAACAGAATGTGGGCTATCTTAACAATGGCCTGTGTGAATGGTATTTTTTTACTGCAAACAGATATTGAACTGTGAACAGGAGGAAGAACAAAATGAGCGCAAATCCCAAAGCTTTCCCTATGAATGAGCCTAAGAACCGTCTGGTTGGCGACCTGCCCAAGATCGGTATCCGTCCCTGCATCGACGGCCGCCGCGGTGCAATGAAGGTCCGTGAGAGTCTGGAAGATCAGACCATGAACATGGCAAAGGCCACCAAGGCATTCCTTGAAGCAAACCTGAAGCATTCCTGCGGTCTGCCCGTAGAATGCGTTATCGCAGATACCACCATCGGCCGCGTTGCCGAAGCTGCAGCCTGCGCCGAGAAGTTCCGCCGCGAAGGCGTCGGCGTATCCATCACCGTTACTCCCTGCTGGTGCTACGGTTCCGAGACCATGGATATGGATCCCCTGACTCCCAAGGCAGTTTGGGGCTTCAACGGCACCGAGCGTCCCGGCGCAGTATATCTGGCAGCCGTTCTGGCAGCACATGCACAGAAGGGCGTTCCCGCATTCGGCATCTACGGCCACGACGTACAGGATATGTCCGACACCGAGATCCCCGCTGACGTAAAGGAAAAGCTGCTGCGCTTTGCAAAGGCAGGTCTGGCAGTTGCCACCATGCGCGGCAAGAGCTACCTGTCCATGGGCGGCACCTCCATGGGTATCGCCGGCTCCGTTGTAAACCCCGGCTTCATGGAGAAGTTCTTCGGCATGCGTTCCGAGGCAGTCGGCGCAGAAGAATTCGTACGCCGCTGGGAAGAGGGCATCTATGATCCCGAAGAGTTCGAGAAGGCAATCGCATGGGCAAACGAGAACCTGACCATGGGTTGGGACAAGAACCCCGAAGAAATGCAGCACACTCCCGAATACAAGAAGTGGTGCCTTGAGACCAACGTGAAGATGGCTATCATCGCAAAGGATATGATGGTAGGCAATCCCCGTCTGGCTGAGCTGGGCCACATCGAAGAATCCGTTGGTCACAACGCCATCCTTTCCGGCTTCCAGGGCCAGCGCCAGTGGAACGACCATTTCCCCAACGGCGACTTCATGGAGTCCCTGCATTCCTCCAGCTTTGACTGGACCGGAATCCGTGAGCCCCTCGTAATGGCTACCGAGAATGACCACCTGAACGGCTTCTCCATGCTGTTTGCAAAGCTGCTGACCCAGGGCATCGCCCCCGGTTTCGCAGATGTACGTACCTACTGGAGCCCCGAGGCTGTTGAGCGCGTTACCGGCTGGAAGCCCGAGGGTCTGGCAGAGAACGGCTTTATCCATCTGATCAACTCCGGCGCAGTTTGTCTGGATGCTTCCGGCGAATGCACCGACGCAGAGGGCAACCCCGTAATGAAGCCCTGGTATGAGATCACCTCCGAAGAGGCCGCCAAGATGGCAGACGCCACCCAGTGGTGCTATGCTGACCTGGGCTACTTCCGCGGCGGCGGATATTCCTGCCACCTGAAGACCAAGGGCGGCATGCCTCTGACCATGATCCGTCTGAATCTGGTCGACGGTCTGGGCCCGGTACTGCAGCTGGCTGAAGGCTGGAGCTGCGAGCTGCCCGAGAACGTACACGATACTCTCGACAAGCGCACCGATCCCACCTGGCCCACCACCTGGTTCGTGCCCCGCCTGACCGGCACCGGCGCATTCACCGATGTTTACTCCGTAATGAACAACTGGGGTGCAAACCACGGCGCATTCATCTACGGCCACATCGGCGCAGACCTCATCACCCTGTGCTCCATGCTGCGCATCCCCGTATGCATGCACAACGTTGCCGATAAGGACATCTTCCGTCCCTCCGCATGGAATGCATTCGGCACCGCAGACCGCGAGGGCGCTGACTTCCGTGCCTGCGCAAACTTCGGACCTCTCTACGGTAAGAATTTCTAAAGTTTGATTCAACTAACCGCCTTCGGGGTATATATATCCCGAAGGTGGTTTTTATTTACAGGCAATGATAAAGCGCCGAAGATATTATCCATCAAAATACATAAAATTTTTACTCCGACAGAACACCGGATATATAAAACGGCAATGAACGCCGGAATATAATGGCGATGTCGGGCAGCGGCAGGCAAATTGCTGAAAATGCGATGCCTTGCTGCGGAGATATCCTGCGGGCTGTAAAGTCAGCCTGCGAAAAGGAGGTATGCGACATGTACGATATGATAAACAATGTTCCTTATGGAAGGATGCCGGTGGGCTCGATGCCTATGCAGGGGTCTGTAAGGAATGTGAGGGGGAGGAGCGCAGCGATAGTAACAGACCCTATTTCGCTTGCAAGCGCTTCGAAGCGCGCGGGTATCCGCCGCGCCGCGGGAAGCACCCGTATCTGTGGCGTGCGCACTTCCGGAGAAAGGCGCTGTGTATACCGCTGAGCGTCTGAAGAAAATAAATATTACTATAGGGAGGATATAAAATATGAAAATCGGTATCCATAAAGCAGCAAAGGAAATCTACGGAAAAAAGGAGCGCTTGAATATCGCGCCCGTTGCATTCGGATATGTACCGAAGAAGAATAAGTAAATAAAAAATGCTCACCGTTATTTATGACGGTGAGCTGTTTTCTTTTATGAAGAAATCTATTTCGCGGACGCTTTTTAAAATGACGATCTTGCGGGCATATGGGAGCAGGTGGGTGATATCGTATTCGCGGACCCACTGCAACATACTGCGCAGCATCACGAAGGTGGGTTTGTAGATGCTTTTTTCGATGCCGAGCCGCTGTTTTACCCAGCGGAATATCACTCTGCGATACAGCGTGCGGCGGGGAAGTTTCAGCAGTATCAATTTGTCTGAGGATGAGATGCCTTCCTTGAAGCATTCGCGTCCCGCATCCTCGATTATCCAGTTTTTCTGAGATATTATGCTTTTGAACATGGAATCTCTGGCTGCCGGGTCACGCTTTGTATTGCCGAGTGGGGAAGAGGGGTCGGGTCTGTACATTATCTCATCAAGATGGGTGTAAGGAACACCCGAAGCTGCGCCGAGACGGCGGGCAAGGGTACTTTTTCCGCTGCCGACGCAGCCGGTGATATATAGCCTCATGCACCCTCCATGCTGCGGCGCAATCCCTTGGGCAGGTGGTTTTTCAGCATGCCGCCGGATGCTTTGCCCCAGCCGAGAGGCATGCCGTTCCATGTGGCTACGAGCCATCCTGCGCCTTCACAGGGCACTGCTTCACCGCGGCAATATGCAAGGGCGTGCTCGGTGGAAAGCTCTGTACGGGGCAGGGAAGAGGTTGACATTGCGAGATGATGTGCGGGCTCGAGGCGCTTGTTTATTACCTTTGCAAGTTCAAGGCCGGGCATTACGACCTTTATGCCTTCGGTGGGCGGGGCTTCAGCGGGCACAGCTACGAGATTTTCTCCCCACATGGCGGGGACGGTATTTCCCGTATCCGCATCAGGGAACATCTTCATGAACGCGGAAAAGGCTTCGGCTGCGGGGTCCTGCTTTTTACCCTTGGGCTTGCCGGATGCTTTCTGCGTAGGGATGGTCTTCATAGGGGCGGATTCGGATTTTACGAGCAGCGCCGCAAACTGTCCGTCGCCGTTTACGCGATGGGGGAATATCTTCATCATGCCGCCTTCGGAGGGAGGAAGACCTTCCACGGTGAATTCGCGCACGGAAAACTCGGGATGCCTTTCAAGGAAGGCCGCTACGGCTTTTTCATTTTCTTCCGAATTGTAGGTGCAGGTGGAGTATACCAGCCTGCCGCCGGGAATGAGCATTTCTGCGGCACAATCAAGTATGCCGGCCTGACGCTTGGCACAGCCTTCGGGGGAAGCGGGATTCCACTGAGCGCGGGATTCGGGCTCGCGGCGGAACATGCCTTCGCCGGAGCAGGGTGCGTCTACAAGTATCGCATCGAAGAAGCAGGGCCATTTTTCGGCCAGCTTGGGGGGATATTCGTTTACCACTACAGCATTGCTTATGCCGAGACGTTCGAGGTTGCCGGCCAGCATCTTTGCGCGCTTGGTATCGGGTTCATTGGAAACAAGAAGTCCTTCTCCCATGAGTGCGGCGGCTATCTGGGAAGATTTTCCGCCGGGTGCGGCGCAGAGATCAAGTACCTTTTCACCGGGCCGGGCATCCAGTATGGCGGCAGGCAGCATTGCACTGGCTTCCTGAATATAGAAAGCTCCCGCGAAATGGGAAAGCCCTGCACCGGGACGGGTGTTTTCACGGATGTAATGGCCGTATTTCGCCCACGGCACGTTTTCTGCGATAAAGGGCTGCGCGGCCTTATCGGAATTTTCACGGAGCGGATTTATTCTGAGTGCGGCGGAATAATCGCCGTCCAATGCGCACAGAAAATCGCCCAGCTCGTTGCCGAGCAGGGCGCGCATGTTTTCGATAAAAGCGGGATTGAGAGCAGTCATGTTGTTCCTCTGTATTATTGACGCAGCAGTCTGATGAGTTCGGTGAGATCGCGCACCACATCACCGTGCCATGTGCTTTCGCCTTCACGGCACATATGTACTCCGCGCATGCCGAATTTTTCTGCGCCTGCTATATTTTCTATTTTATCATCGCAGAAGATGCAATCTTCGGGGCTGACTTCCAGCCTTTCGGTGATTTCTCTGTACATTTTCTCGTCGGGCTTGGTGGCACCCACATCGCAGGAGATGACTACTTCGTCGAAAAGCTCCAGCAGACCCGCATTGCTGAAAACGCGCTTGATGGAGGGCATTGCATCGGAAAGCAGCCCCATTGCGCCCATATCGCGCAGCTGCATCAATGCACCGCGGGCTTCATCGTAGAAATCATAGCGGGCGTCGTTCTCGGTCATATCGCGGGCAAGTACATCTGCTTCACGGTCGGTGAGAGTCCAGGAAAGACGCTTTGCCATATCGAGGAAATAATTCCTGCGGGCGGCAAATTCCCAGGTCTCATCGGGCAGCAGCAGCGATTCGTCAAGATATATTTTTGCGGAGGCTTCCTTTGCGGCTTTCAGCTGCTCGGGAGAAACTGCGCCAAGTCTGTTTTCGCCGATTATTTCTTCGAAACGCACGGGAGTGAGCCAGTCACCGGGACGGGGATAGCAGATAACTCCGCCTGCGTCAAGAATAATGCATTTGCTCATTATAACACCTCTTTCGGATATGCCAATATTATACACTATGCAGGGCACAGAGGTGTTATAATGTGATTAAGTAACACTGCCTTAGTGAGATGATTCATTGATGATGCGTTCCATGGCGGCATCTGCCGTGAGTTTTCCTTCTATATATTGCTGTGAAGCATCACTGCTGCCGTCAGCTGCGAGAAGCCATGTGCGCCCTTCCAGTGAAGCTTCTGCGGGAGCGAGTATTGCGTTGTGTGTCCATGCGGAAACTCCTGTAACGGCAGGAAATGCCTGTGCGCGTGCTGCAGATACCTGACCATCCGTCATAAGTTCATCTATATATTGAAGACAGATGTTTGTGCGGGGGTCATGTTTATCTACTATAGATATCATGAGAGCTTCGGTGGTATATACGTATTCGCCGGTGACTGCAGCGGCTGCATCTTGATGGTCTGACAGCCTGAGTATGTCGCGTATGCCGCCTATGAATACCGGTACGGTACCTTCCACGAATTTCGCACGCGGTGAATCACATATGATGAGATCACTGCTTGCGCGGCATGAAATATTCCCTGATGGAAGTACAGGGGTGTTGGTTTCTCCGTCAAGTCCAAGATCGGCTCCCGGCGTCTGCTGTGTAATGCCTTCCGAAGGTCTCAGGCCGGTAGAGAGTGCAATGAGGCTGTTGAGGTCATCTTCACGGCAGGCAGCCGGTGTGTCATACATATCAGACGGGAGTGTTGTGATAACGGAAGGGTTGTATATCCAGAATTTCGCCTGAAGAAGTATTGGTATTGCATAAGGGGAGTGTGTAATGCTGCTGCGCAGCGGATATACAGATGTAACGGGCACAAGGCCGGAAGTGTCGGGAGTGATTGAATATGGATATACGATCATATCGGGGGGATTGATGCCTGTGGTGAGATATTCCGAGATGGCTGTGAGGGATACTTCCTGTATATGTATATAGACTCCGTTGTGCTGCTTCTCTGTATCAGATGCAGCCAGGTTCAGCCATCCTGTACATCCGGTGCCTTCTGCTGCCCATATACGTATTACGCCTGACCATGACTCGTATTTATTATCTATTAATTGGGAGGTTTCTGCCGGGAGAAAAGATGTGGAATAAATTCCGGAAATTACGCAGATACAAGCGAGAACGAATAAAAATATACTTTTCATAATTCACCTCTACCACAATATATGGTGGTAAATGTGGTAATATTTGGCAGTGAAATACTATATATGCATGGAGGGAAAATAAATTCAATTTTCTTCAAAAAAAGTTGAAAAAAGGGGTTGACAAATGGTGTGGGCTTTGCTATAATAACACCTGTCGCTGAGCGAGAGCGCGAAACGCTCAAGCAAAGCGGTTGAAACTTGAAAACGATACAGAGACGAAGATAGAAGACAAGAAATAAACAGTCAGATTTCGAATGAGTAAAACGCCTTGACGAAGCGGAGGCGAGTGGCTTTGGCGAGTCGCTCGGGTGAAGCGAGAGTTGAGGATAAGGATTGAACATCAGAGTTTGATCCTGGCTCAGGACGAACGCTGGCGGCGTGCTTAACACATGCAAGTCGAGCGGGGATATTGACTTCGGTTGATATTCTAGCGGCGGACGGGTGAGTAACGCGTGAACAATCTGTCCCAGACAGGGGGATAACACTTGGAAACAGGTGCTAATACCGCATAAGACCACGACCCGGCATCGGGATGAGGTAAAAGGAGCAATCCGGTTTGGGGTGAGTTCGCGTCCGATTAGCTAGTTGGTGAGGTAACGGCCCACCAAGGCGACGATCGGTAGCCGACCTGAGCCTACCGAACAAATAAAACAGTTTCTGATCATCAGGATAATTCTCCAAAAGCCATTCCAAGCTCCGGCGGTATAGGATGGACCCGCGTCTGATTAGCTAGTTGGTAAGGTAATGGCTTACCAAGGCGACGATCAGTAGCCGACCTGAGAGGGTGATCGGCCACATTGGAACTGAGACACGGTCCAAACTCCTACGGGAGGCAGCAGTGGGGAATATTGCACAATGGG
>JAZRPZ010000067.1:0-22363 GCA_045649485.1 Clostridia bacterium | reverse complement strand
ATATGACCAAAAGTCAGGTGAATCAGCTGATCGCCAAATTCCAGCGCAAGACCAAAAGGTCATTGGATGCGGATGATAGGGGCAAGCTTGAGATCCGCCTTGCCGAGGTATGCAGTCAGCAGCTTGCGGAACGAGGCAGCGATATGCCTGATATTGGCGCGCTTTACCGCAACTTTGAAGCGGAAGCTTCGGAAGGCTACAGTCATGTGAGCCGGTTTGCTTCAAAGGCAGCGGCGTTTGTGACGGTAGTTGTGCTGATGGCAATAATAGGCTGCGTTATTTGGGGCGTATCCGCCGTGATCAGGCCTGTTGAGATAAACGATTCCGGACTGTTGACCGAAACACTGAGCGAACAATAACCATGAACAAGAAACAGCTTATAAAAAAAATAAAGCCTCTGTACGGCGTGCTTTCATCGGCGCGCCGTATCGTGCTGGGTGCATATATGCATCTGCAGTACAGGATGCACGGTATTGACAATAACAAGGTCGTGTTTTCCAGCTTCAAGGGCGCGTCCTGCTCCGACAGCCCGCTGGCCATTGCGGCAGCGCTGCATGATATTCGTCCGGAAGCGGATATAGTATTTCAGCTTCGTGCTGATGCCGATGCCCCGGAATGGGTACGCCGTGCAGCACCCGGTTCGCTTTCGTGGCTCAGAGAACTGGCTACTGCGAAGGTCACTGTTGATAATTTCAACAAACCTTTTTTCCAGCGCAAGCTGCCCGGTCAGAAATATGTGCAGACATGGCATGGCGACCGTGGGTTCAAAAAGGTAATGTACGATATGGACCCCAACGGCGGCTATCCCGATTATAAGGACCTTGACCTGTGCGTTGCAGGTTCGGATTTCTGCGAAGGAATGTACCGCACTGCATTCCGCCATACGGGCGAAGTGCTGAAGACCGGTCTGCCGCGTAACGACTGCCTTCTGGTAAAGAAGGATATCGCCGAAGCGCGCCGACAGTGCGGACTTTCCGAGGAGGGCAGGGTGGTGCTTTACGCCCCTACTTTCCGCGATTCCAAGGCAGGCGGAGAATTCAAGCCGGATTTTGACGTGCAGGCTGCCCATGCTGCCCTTGAAGGGCAGACCGGCGAAAAGTGGATATTCGTATCCCGTGCCCATGACCAGAATACGGGCATTGCGGGAGCGGTGATCGACATGACGGATTTTCCCGAAATGTCCGTGCTCATGCAGGCCAGTGACCTGCTCATAACTGATTACTCCTCCTGCGCGGGCGATTTCCCGCTGCTCGGCAGGCCTGTTATCCTCTTCCATTCTCCTGAAAAATACGAACGCGGACTGTATTTTGATGTGGAGAAATCTCCGTTCATGATCGCCCATACGGAAGAAGAACTCCATGCGCTGTTCGGCAGAGTACTTTCCGAAGGCGAGCAGAATGCAAAGGATGTGCTTGATTTCTTCGGTACCCACGAAAGCGGACGTTCCGCATATGATGTTGCCGAAAGAATATGCAGATGGATGGACGAGGGCAGGTAACCGATTACATAAACAGGTGATTTTATGAACGAAAAGCTCGAAAAGATGGATGAATTCTTCGAAAACAGGCTCAGTGATTATGATGAGCATATGCTGAACTGCATCGAATCCGCAAGGGAATTTTATCAATTTACGGCAGATAAGCTGCCGAAGGAAGCCGGCTGCAGCGTGCTTGACCTTGGCTGCGGCACAGGGCTTGAACTGGAAGAATACTTCAAACTGAATAAGACCGCTTCTGTTACCGGAATAGATCTTTCCGAAGGTATGCTTGCTGCGCTCAGGGAAAAGTTCCCGGATAAGGAGATAACGCTGGTACAGGCTTCCTATTTCGATGAACCGTTCGGAGAGCATGTTTTTGATGCGGCTGTTTCTGTGGAATCGCTGCACCATTTTACCCAAAAAGAAAAAACGCCGCTCTACGCAAAACTGTGGGCAGCGCTGAAGGACAAAGGGTATTTCATACTGACGGATTACTTTGCTTCTTCGGATGAGGAAGAGAGGCAGCTTCGGAGTAATCTTGAGGAAATGAAGCGTGAGCAGGGCATCGCCGATGATGAATTCTATCATTACGATACTCCGCTTACCGTTGCCCATGAGACCGAAGCACTCATTGAGGCAGGTTTTTCAAAGGTGGAGCTGCTCGGCAAATGGGCAAACACATACTGCCTTAAGGCAACGAAATAACGAAAAAATCCCGCGTACCGATATGGTGCGCGGGATTTTTGTTACTGTCAGAGCTGAACCTTCTGGATGTAATCCCTGATGCGGCGGGCGGCTTCCTTCTGACGGAAGCTGATGGGTGCCATGGGAGCCTTGGTGTTGCCTGCGGGCAGACCGAACAGCTGCAGGGTGGCCTTCATGGTGCCGTATACGCCGTAATCGTTTACTTCGGAAACGACATAGTTCATGTGCTTCTGGATGCTGCGGGCGGATTCGATATCGCCGGAGGTGACCAGCTCGTACAGCTTCTTTGCCCAGTTGCCGATGATGTTGTAGGTGGGTCCGATGGAACCGTTGGTGCCCAGAACAGCCATGGGCAGCAGCATCTCGTCATAGCCGGAGAAGATGAGCTTGTCGGGGCGTGCGCTGCGCAGACGCTCCAGAGTGAAGAAATCGTTGCTGGTGAACTTCAGGCCGCTTACATTGGGGGTATCCATGATGGCGCACAGAGTGTCGGTATTCATGGTGACGCCGGACAGATCGGGGATGTAGTAAGCGATGAGGGGCAGTGCGCTCTTTTCGGCGATGCTGGTGTAGTAAAGACGCAGCTCGTCGGGAGTGAACTTGTAGTAGAAGGGGGTAACTGCGGAGATCGCGTCGTAGCCCAGATCTGCTGCATAGCTGGAAAGCTCGTAAACATCATCAAGGCAGATGCCGCCGACATGGGCGATAAGCTTGATCTGATCCTTGGCTTCGTTGGAAACGGCGCGCAGCACCTGCTTGCGCATATCCATGCTCATGAGGAAAGTTTCGCCGGTGGTGCCGTTGACGTACAGACCGTCTACGCCCATCTTGTCGATATTGTGCCTTACAAGAGCGCGAACGCCTTCTTCATTTACAAAACCATCCTGGTCGAAGCAGCCCAGCAGGGCGGAATAAATACCGTTCATTTACTGTTCTCCTTTGCTGCGGATTTTACCGCGCTGTATTGAGTCAATTATAAAACAATTTGTTCGCGATTTCAACTGAAAATGAATGTTTAACAATGGCAGATATTCAAATTCGATGGTATTTGATTATTAACGGCCAACAGCGATGTTGCGATTGACAGAGTGTGTATATGTGTGGTATATATATTAAGTCTGAATAGGGTTGAGCGATCAATGCCGGTAGGACTCCGCATGCATATGGGAGAACTATCGGTTTTTTTAATGCGGCGGGATAGATTTTCGGAGGGATATATATGCAGAACAGAGATATGACACAGGGCAATCCCACAAAGCTTCTTGCAATGTTTGCCCTGCCAATGCTGGTGGGCAGCATTTTCCAGCAGCTGTATTCCATGGTGGACTCCATCATAGTCGGCAAGTTCGTCTCCCGCGACGCTTTTGCCGCAGTCGGCGCCACCGGTTCGGTGCTTTATATGATGATAGCCGTGATCATCGGCTTCACAGTAGGTATGGCGGTTACCACTTCTCAGTTTGTCGGCGCAAAGGATAATGCGAAGGTGCGCGACGCTGTGGGCATGGCGCTGTTTCTTTCCATGTTCATATCAGTTACCCTTATGGTGCTGGGCGGCATTTTTGCGGGGCCCATACTGCGCCTTCTGAATACCCCTGATGAGATATTCGGCGACGCACGCACCTATCTTATTATAAATTTTGCCAGTTCCATCGGACCTATCGGCTATAATCTGTTTTCTCAGATAATCCGTGCATCCGGCGACAGCCGCAATCCTCTTATTGCGTTGATAATTTCCAGCATAATGAACATCGTGCTGGACCTTGTGTTCGTGCTGGTATTCGATATGGGCGTTGCGGGTGTTGCGCTGGCAACCGGTATCTCTCAGTTTATATCCGCGATATACTGCATTGCGGTCATCCGCAGGCGTATGCCCGATTATTGGGTGAAGAAGGAGAATGTCCGTTTCCACAAGCATATATTCAGCCGTGTGTGCAGGATCGGCATACCCATGGCTATCCAGAGCCTGTTTACATCATTCGGCAGCATGTTTGTGCAGAGTATAGTAAACGGTCTGGGCGCGGTTGCGGTCGCGGGCTATACCGCGGCAACCAAGCTGAACGACCTTGCGCTGCAGGGTGTTGCAACTCTCGGCGAATCTCTCAGCGTATATGCCGGCCAGAATACCGGTGCGGGCAAACCCGAGCGTGTCAGGATGGGCGTGAAATCCGGCATAAAGCTGGGTATAGTGCTGAGTATCGTATTCTCTCTTATTATATGGTTTGCAGGCCCGTTCATGGTGCAGATGTTTATGGATGCGGAAGAGGCCGGCGTAAAGGAAGCCATCGATGTTGCTGTGGAATTCCTGCGCCGCGTAAGTCCCTTCTACTTCATCGGATGCGTGATGTATATTTTCACCAACACCCTGCGCGGCACCGGCAGAGTCGCCGTGCCCACTGCGGCAAGCTTTGTTGAACTCGGCATGAAGACAGCTGCGGCATTCGTATTTGCAAAGCTGATGACCCGCGCTGAGATATGGTTTGCTTGGCCTGTGGGTTATATCAGCGCAACTGTGCTGCTTGCAGTATACTATGCAATGACAATGATGCGTCCCGCTGCCCGTAAGGAAGCATGATATTCAAAGGCATGAAACTGCATTGCAGAAAGTATTGATCACAAAGTTTCGTCCGGCCCGACCTTTGTTCTAAACAAAGGTCGGGCTTTGCATTTACGAAAGCATGCCTGATGAAAGGGCTTTTGCTTGTATCGGGCATGTTTATGTGATAAAATATAAACGGAGAATTATGCTTCGAGGTGAGCTTTATGCAGAAGAATCGTACGACCGTGAAGATCGCGGGTAAAGAATATACTATTTCCAGCTATGATGACGAATCCCATGTACAGCGCGTAGCGGCTTATGTTGACCGCCGTATGGAAGAACTGAACATGGCTACCAGGCTGCCTTCTGCGCAGCTGGCGGTGCTTACCGCAATGAACGTCACCGACGATATGCTCAAGGCGCAGGATGAAGCAAGAAGGCTGCGCATGGAGCTGGCAAAGCTGCGCGACGAAAACGAAGAACTGCGCCGAAAGGTGGATGCCCTTTGATGGAACTGCTTGCACCTGCGGGCGGCAGGGAAGCGCTCATTGCTGCCGTACAGAACGGCGCCGACGCTGTATATCTTGGCGCCGGTGCGTTCAATGCACGCAAGGGTGCGGATAATTTTGACGGCGATGCGCTCAATGAGGCTGTTGCCTATTGCCATGAGCGTGGCGTACATGTGTATGTTACGCTCAACACCATGGTGCGTCAGGATGAACTGCCCGAACTGGAAAAGACTATAAATTATATATATATGAGCGGCGCCGATGCTGTGATAGTGCAGGACATGGGCGTTGCCGAGGCTGTGCGCCGCATTGCGCCCGATATCGCACTGCATGCGAGCACCCAGATGGCGGTGCATAACCGTCAGGGCGTGGAATATCTGGCAAACCGCGGTTTTACCCGCGTGGTGCTGGCACGTGAAATGGAATTTGAAGAGATAAAGGATTGCTCCGAGGTGGGTGTTGAGCTTGAGGTGTTCGGTCACGGTGCGCTGTGCGTGTCCTGCTCCGGTCAGTGCCTCATGTCCTCTATCATAGGCGGACGCAGCGGCAACCGCGGCATGTGCGCGCAGCCCTGCAGGCTTCCTTATGAGATGGACGGCGTGGAAGGCTATCTGCTTTCTACCCGTGACCTGATGTCTCTTGACAGGCTGGATATGTACCGCGCGGCAGGAGTAAGCAGCCTGAAGCTTGAGGGCAGACTGAAGCGCCCCGAGTATGTTGCGGTCATCACAAAGGCGTACCGCAGTGCGCTTGACGGTGAGAAAGTCACGCCCGAGGATATCGACGATGTGCGTCAGATATTCAACCGCGGCGGATTCACTCATGGATACGGTCCCGGTGCGGAAGAGAAGACCCTTATGTACCGCGTGCGCCCGAATAACGCCGGCGTTGTTGTGGGAAGATGCGACAAAAAGGGCAGAATACGTCTGGAGAGAAACGTCGAACAGGCGGATATGCTTGAACTTCAGGGCAAAGCGGGAGACCGCGCCGTCAAGCTTGCGGGCGATAAGGGCAGCGTGATATCCTGCGATCAGGCACAGCAGGGTGACAGGCTTGTGCGCTTTGTCTCCGATGCGCAGCTGAGGCTTGCCCGCGAAAGCTATTCCGGAGAAAACCGCGCGAAGACTGCGATTGCATATATGACCCTGCGAGTGGGCGCCCCTGCGAGCCTGCGCGTGGAGTGTGGCGGTGAGTCCGCCGAAGCTGTCGGCGGCATTGTGGAGCCCGCCCGCGGCAAGCCGCTGGACAGAGAGCGTGTTATCACGCAGCTGAAAAAGACAGGCGGTACTTCCTATGAATTTGCGGATGTTCAGCTGGATGCGGATGATACTGCGTTCATTCCAGTATCCGAACTGAACCGTCTGCGCCGCGAAGCCCTTGATGCGCTTACCGCGCGCATAGTGGGTTTTGCAAGAAAACCCGGCAGGATGGGGGATACATCCGCCGAAAAGTGTGCTCAGGATAAGTGCGTGCTGCGCGCGCAGAGCGGAGATGTGCAGGCGCTTATCGAAGCTCTCGCAAACGGTGCCGATGAAGTTGTTTTTGCACCCGAGGATATGCGCAGGCTGGATGCTGCGCTGGTGCTTGATAAATTCTATCTGGCGCTGCCGCAGGTCATGCGAAGCGAAGAACTTGAGAAGATAAACAACTGGGCCAATGCAAATAAAGACAGGATAGCAGGCGTGTATCTTTCCAATGTGAGCCATCTGGGTCTCGAGTGGCCCGGCGTGCGCATTGCCGACCATGGAATGAATATCGCCAACAATATAACGCTGACACAGCTGGATGTGGATATGATAACTCCCAGCGTGGAGCTTACCGCAAGGCAGACGGATGCTCTCGGCGGAAAGAAGGACATAATTGTCTACGGCAGGCTGCCGCTCATGCAGCTGCGCCATTGTCCCAATAGGGCAGCCCATGACATACCCGGCAGGCACAGGGATTGCCGCATATGCGATGCCGCCGGAGCAAAGCCTCTTTCCGACATTACCGACCGCACGGGCACCTCTTTCTCACTCAGGAGAATGGCTTACGATTCGGGCTGTGTTATACAGCTTTTGAATTCCGTGCCGCTTATGCTGCTGCGCCGAATCGACAGGCTGCCCAAAGCATCTGCCTGGCGTATGCTGGTGACGAAGGAAGACGCTGCCGCTGCCGCAAAGCTGCACCGCGCCGCGCTGGACGGGCAGGATTTCCGTGCACTCAGCCAGTGGTCCGCATTCGACAATATGAAGTCCACCACAGGACATTATTTTCGGGGAGTGGAATAAATGCAGAAACGAAATCTGCGTGTACTTGAATACTATAAGATACTTGAAATGCTTGCAGTTCATGTCGTTACCGATATGGGCCGCGAAGCCTGCATGAATCTCGAACCTTCCAGCAACGCGGAGGAGATATTCGCAATGCAGGCACAGACCGAGGAGGCAAACACCGTCCTCGCATACAACGGCGCAAATCCCATGGCATATTTCAAGGATGTGCGCGAATATCTGAAGCTGGCAGCGGTGGGTGCAACCCTTTCGCCCAAGGCGCTTCTGGATATTGCCGAGGCGCTGAAAGCCGCCCGCGTGGTGCGCAATGCCCTCGTGACCGATCGCGAGGATACTCCGCTGCTTACCGAACTGGGTTCACGTCTGGCTACCAACCGTCCTCTCGAGGAGGAGATTTTCTCCGCCATACTTTCCGAGGACGAGATAAGCGACCATGCCAGCACCGACCTCTACAATATCCGCCGCCATATGCGTCAGATAAACGACAAGGTGCGCGAGAAGCTCAATTCCATAATCCGTTCTGCCAATATGCAGAAGTATCTGCAGGACTCTATTATTACCATGCGCAATGACCGCTACGTGGTGCCGGTAAAGGCCGAGTGCCGCCAGTTTGTGCCCGGTCTTGTGCATGACCAGTCCGGCAGCGGTTCCACGCTGTTTATCGAGCCCATGTCCGTCGTTGAAGCGGGCAATGAGCTTAAGCAGTGGATAGCCAAGGAAAAGCAGGAGATAGAAAGGATCCTTCTGGAATTCTCCGCCAGAGTCGCACCCGATGCGCCCCTTATTGCCAGCAATCTGAATATACTCAGCAATATCGACATGATATTTGCCAAGGCAATGCTGGGCCGCGAGATGAAGGCCGTGCCCCCGAAACTCAATACCGAGGGACGTATAAATCTCATCCGTGCAAGGCATCCTCTTATTGATCCCGAAAAGGTCGTGCCTTCCAATCTGTGGCTGGGCGGCGATTTTACCACGCTGATAATCACCGGTCCCAACACCGGCGGCAAGACCGTTACGCTTAAGACGGTAGGTCTTCTGGCGCTGATGACCCAGTCCGGCATGCAGATTCCCGCCGCATACGGCAGCGAAATGGCAATATTTGACGAAGTGTTTGCCGATATCGGTGATGAGCAGTCCATCGAGCAGTCGCTTTCCACCTTCTCCAGCCATATGACCAACATCGTCAATATTCTGGATGCGGTCACGGATAAGTCCCTTGCGCTGTTCGATGAGCTCGGTGCAGGTACCGACCCCACCGAAGGCGCGGCGCTTGCAATGTCCATACTGGAACATCTGCTGAAGCAGAAGGTCACCACCATGGCGACCACCCATTATTCCGAACTGAAGGTATTCGCGCTCACCACCCGCGGCGTGGAGAATGCTTCCGTTGAATTCAACGTGGAGACCCTGCGTCCCACTTACAGGCTGTCCATCGGCGTTCCCGGAAAATCCAACGCTTTTGAGATATCCCGTAAGCTTGGTCTGCCGGATTTCCTCATTGCCGATGCCGGTGAAAGGCTCACCAAGGACCAGGTTCAGTTTGAAGACGTAATCGCAAATGCCGAATATCACCGTCAGGTGGCTGAGAAGGAGCGCAAGCTTGCGGAGCAGGCGCATATCGAGACTACCAGACTGCGTGACGAGGCCGAAAAGCTGCAGAAGGAGCTTGCTTCCCGTCGTGAGGATGAGATACGCAAGGCCAAGGCAGAAGCCCGCAAGATAATGGTAAAGGCACAGCGCGATGCGGAAGCGATCATCGCAGACCTTAAGAAGGTACGTGCAAATGCCAATGTGAAGGAGCATGAGCTGCATGAACTGCGCGGCAAGCTGCAGAGCGGCGTAGACGCCAACAGTGAGACTATCGCGGTGAACAATGAGGGCAAGGCTCCCGACAAGGTGAATATCGGCGATACAGTCGAGCTTGTAAACCTGGGAGTAAAGGCCGAGATACTTACTCTGCCCGATGCGAAGGGTGAATGCACCGTGCAGGCAGGTGCGCTGAAGCTGAAGGCGAATCTGAAGAATATGCGCATGTCCAAGCCCGATAAGCCCAAGAACAATACCAAAAAGAAGGGCGGCGGAGCTTCCAATATCTCTGTAAGGGCCGTTGAACGCGAATGCGATGTGCGCGGAATGAATGTTGAGGAAGCCATTCTGGCTGTTGATATGTTCCTTGACGGCGCTATGCTGAATAAGCTCAATGAGGTGCAGGTCATTCACGGCAAGGGCACCGGCATACTGCGCGCAGGTATACAGAAGCATCTGAGGGCGCATCCCGGAGTACAGGAATTCCGCCTAGGACGTTACGGTGAGGGTGAAGACGGCGTTACCGTGGTCACTCTCAAATAAGCAGCAGAAAAGCCGCCGGGTTCTTTGATTGAACACGGCGGCATGTTTGATACGTACATATTTTGTTCATATCCGGTTCATTTTGGAAGGTTATAATGATATCACAGGAGGTGTATGCTGTGCTGAATACCAGAATTCTGCTGGTTGATGATGATCCGAATATACGTCAGCTGGTAAGATTGTATCTCGAAAAAGAAGGCTTCGATGTTACGGACGTCGACCGCGGTGATGAAGCCCTCAGAATGTTCAGAATATCTCCCCCGAATCTGATGCTGCTGGATATTATGCTGCCCGGTATGGACGGCTGGCAGGTATGCCGTGAGGTGCGGAAGATTTCCAATATACCGATAATCATGCTCACGGCAAAGGATGATACCTTCGATAAGGTGCTGGGTCTTGAGCTTGGTGCGGATGATTATGTGGTGAAGCCGTTTGACACCAAGGAGCTTGTGGCCCGCATAAAGGCAGTCATACGCCGTTATCAGACTGCGGAAAGTCCGGAAAAGGAACTTCTGTTCCCGGGACTTACTGTGAATATAAGCAAGTATGTGGTCAATTATATGGGCAACGAACTGGATATGCCTCCCAAGGAGATAGAATTGCTCTATTATCTCGCCAGCCATCCCGGAATGGTATTTACCCGCGAACAGCTGCTTGAGAACGTGTGGGGATACGATTATTTCGGAGATTCGCGCACAGTGGATGTACACGTAAAGCGTCTGCGTGAAAAGCTTTCCGGCGGTGAGAGCATGGGCTGGCTTATCAAGACGGTGTGGGGCGTAGGTTATAAGTTCGATGTGAAATAACATCGGGAAAATGAGGGGATGACCGTGCGTCTTTCGCTTTTCTGGCGTACATTTGCGGCCTTTATGGTACTGACGCTGTTGACTGTCGGTCTTAGTACCGCGGTTATGGCGGCATATCTGCAGGCAGAACGCCAAAGCACATATGAAAATGAGGTGCGTCAGCAGGCTTACGAAGTGGCCAGATATATGGCGCATCTGAATACGATAAGCTTCGTGCGGGATAATACTACAATGCAGTATATTATCCGCAGCAAGATAGGCACCATTAAGGATGATTACGGCGCAGAGATATGGATAGCCAACTATTCCTCCGGCATAGTGCAGTATCTTGACGGAGAATGGAATACCTCGGAAGATATCGCAAGTCCTGCGGTTATTGAGCAGCTGGCGATCATACAATCGGGACAGGAGATCCGTGTGCAGGGTCTGTTTCCCGACCTGGGCGAAGAGATAGTCACGATAGGCGTGCCGTGGTATTATTCTGACGGACATGTTGTCGGCGCGGTGCTTCTGCATATTTCGGTGGAATCCCTTCAGGTATCCTATTGGGCGCTGCTTATCAAGCTTCTGCCGATAAGTTCTATTTCGCTCGTTGTGGGCATGGTGCTTTCGTATATCCTCGCCCGCAGTCAGGCAAAGCCTGTAAGGCAGATAAGCCGCGCTGTGGGGCGCTTTGCCGCCGGCGATCTTTCCAGCCGCGTTGTACTTGAATGTGGCGGAGAATTGCAGGAGCTTGGCGATTCCATAAACGATATGGCTCAGGCATTGAGTGAGATCGAGGAATCACGCCGCAGCTTTGTTGCGAATGTATCCCATGAATTGCGTTCGCCGCTTACAAGCATGCATGGCTATGTACAGGGTATGCTGGATGGAACCATTCCGCCGGAGGACCACGGGAGATATCTCGCTGTAGTAAATGACGAGACCCGAAGGCTGAAGGTGCTCGTAAATGATCTGCTGAATCTTTCGCGCATAGAATCCGGCAAGTTCCCCATGAACAAGCAGCCCTATGATGTCTGCGAGCAGTTAAGGCGTATTCTTATCGGTTTCGAGCAGCGGCTTGACGAGCGCTGTGACGATGTACAAGTGGATATGCCGGATAATCAGATGATGGTAAATGCGGACAGCGACCGTATCAGTCAGGTCATATTCAACCTTATTGATAATGCGTTGAAGTTCATGCCGGAAAGCAGCGGCGTACTGCGGCTGGAAGTGAAGCCTTTGGGCGCCAAGGTGCGCATAGGTATTGCGGATAACGGCGGCGGAATAAGCGCGGAAGATCTGCCGCATGTATTCGACAGGTTTTATAAGGCGGATAAAGCGCATACATCGGGAAACGGCACCGGTCTGGGTCTTGCTATTGCCAAATCTATACTTGATCAGCATGGAGAACGCATCGTTGCCCATTCCGATGAAAATGGAACCGAGTTTGCATTCTGGCTGGAAGCAGTCAAAAATCGCGCATAAACCATACTGCGCCTTGTGTGCAGAAAGAGGTCGTAGCTGATGAAAAAAGATAAAAGGCTGTGGGCGGTGCTGCTGCTTGCTGTGTTTGTTATGTCCATGGCAGGCGGCGCGGCAGGTTCGCTGATGTTTGCGGGCAAAGCCCGTGCAGAAGCGGACGGCAAGGTAGGCTATGATGTGGTCTATTCGTCTCAGAACCCGATTCCGGAGATCGCAGCCAATGTGCGTCCCGGTGTGGTGCAGGTAATAACCGGCGGCACGCGCTGGATATCGGGCGAAGAGCAGGATATGGGTTCTGGATCCGGCACATATATCCGTGAGATGGAAAACGGTGTGGGCGGCTATGTGCTTACGAACAATCATGTTGTGGAGGGCGGCACAAGCTATCGCATAGTGTGGCTTGACGGTACGGTCATGGATGCGCAGCTTGTGGGAACGGATACCGGCACGGATATTGCCGTGCTGCGCTTCGACGAACCCGCGCCCGTCAGTGCAAAACCGGTGGTTATGGGCGATTCGGATGAATTGCAGATCGGTGAGCTTGCCATCGTGATAGGCAATCCCGGAGCGGGTGACAGCGTGCTTTTCGGCACCGTTACTGCGGGAATAATTTCAGGTCTTGAACGCGAGGAGATCTCTGCAGGCAATTTTACGCGTTCCGTATCTGTCATACAGACCGATGCCGCCATAAACTCCGGAAATTCCGGAGGTGCGCTTCTGAATGCAAAGGGTGAACTTGTCGGCATACCTACGCTGAAGTTCTCGTATTCTTATTCCTCGGTGTATGAGGGATTGGGATTCTGCGTGCCTATAAATTCGGTGAAGGGCTTTATCGATCAGATAATCACTACCGGCAAGGTATCACGTCCTATGCTTGGAATAGGTGTGCAGGATTTTGAGGGTCCCGATAATCCGACCGGAAAGAATCCTCCCAAGGGTGTTATTGTTGTGCAGGTAACGCCCGGTTCTTCCGCAGAGGAACAGGGACTTAAGGTGTTCGATGTGATAACCGAGATCGACGGCGTGCGTATCGGCGGATATAATGAACTCACTTCCGAGATCGACAATCATGCCGCCGGCGATACAGTTAAGATAAAGGTTTATCGTTATTACGATGCAAAGGGCGATAAGCTTGATGAATACGAGGAACATGTTTTTGAAATAGAACTCAGAACATATGATTGATTGCGATTCCCGGAGGCAATTGCTTCCGGGATTTTTTTGTTCAATGTCCGGGGGAGGTACATGGGAATCAAGCAACGCGTTTTCCGGCGACAGATGCAGTGATTAATATTTGCGGCGTTAGGGTTAGATTTAACTTGTAAAATTTGCATAGTGGTAATATAATATCAGCGGATTCCTTTAAGTCGATCCGGGAGATCGATAAGGCGCTGGAAATTGTGGTATACCTTCGCCTTGTCGGCGGAGGATTTTTTATATGAAGGAGGTATGCTGTATGCGAGCGAAGACTCAGATGCTGGACGATAAGCAGGTGGCTCGTTCCGTTACGCGAATTGCCCATGAGATAATCGAACGCAATCACGGCTGCAATGATGTATGCCTTGTAGGTATACGTACCCGCGGCAAGCCTATCTCCGAAATGATCGCAGAAGCGATCAGGCGTGTAGAGGGTGTGGATGTGCCCGTCGGTTCTCTGGATATTACATTTTACAGAGATGACCTGAGCCACGCCTGCAATGAACCCATGCTCAATCGTACGGATATTCCGTTTGAGATCGAGGGCAAGACCGTCGTGCTGGTGGATGATGTGCTTTATACCGGCCGTACCGTGCGCGCAGCAATTGAGGCGCTTATGGATATGGGCCGTGCAAAGTGCATTCAGCTGGCGGTGCTCGTCGACAGAGGACATCGGGAACTGCCCATCAGGGCGGATTTCGTAGGGAAGAATATTCCTACCTCACAGCGGGAATTCGTGCGGGTGAACATAGAGACTGTCGATGGCGAGAACAATGTCTGGCTGTTTGACAGGGAAGACAAAGGCTGATCACCGAAAGGAGAAGTATCACAATGTCTCAGAATGGTATCCGTGACGCAAAGACTCTGGGTATCCCCAAGATGCTGCTGCTGGGCTTCCAGCATATGTTCGCAATGTTCGGCGCGACCGTACTGGTTCCCGCACTGACCGGACTCAGCGTTTCCGTTACTCTGCTGTTTGCAGGCCTCGGCACTCTGCTGTTCCATTTCCTGACCAAGGGCAAGGTTCCTGCATTCCTGGGCTCCTCCTTTGCTTTTATCGGCGGCTATGCCGCAGTCAATGCAATGTGCGGCACTTATGAAGATATCGCAAGCTTCATTCCCTATGCCGGCATCGGCGTTATGTGCGCAGGCCTGCTGTATCTGGTGCTGGCGGCACTGGTAAAGGCATTCGGCGCAAAGGCTGTTATGCGTTTCTTCCCGCCCATCGTTACCGGCCCCGTCATCGTCTGCATCGGTCTGACTCTGGCAAATTCCGCTATCAATAACTGCGCTTCCAACTGGTGGATCGCCCTGCTGGCAATCGCTATCGTTGTAGTATGCAATATCTGGGGCAAGGGCATGATCAAGATCATCCCCATCCTGCTGGGTGTTGTCGGTTCCTATGCTGTTGCAGCCATCTGCGGTCAGGTTGATTTCACTGCAGTCAAGGATGCTGCATGGATCGGCTTCCCCATCAAGGGCGGCGAAACCGTTTTCGCCCTGTTCAAGGACGGCAACGGCGGCGCTATCGTCAGCGCTATCCTGACTATCGCTCCCATTGCTCTGGCTACTATGGTCGAGCACATCGGCGATATCTGCGCCATCTCCTCCACTGTAGGTGAGAACTATGTTGAAGAGCCCGGTCTGCATCGCACTCTGATGGGCGACGGTCTTGCAACCGCTATGGCAGCTATGTTCGGCGCTCCCGCAAACACCACTTACGGCGAAAACACCGGCGTTCTGGCTCTGACCAAGGTATTTGATCCCCTGGTAGTCCGTATCGCTGCCGTTATCGCTATCCTGTTCTCCTTCAGCCCCAAGTTTGCCGCACTGGTAACTGCAATGCCTGCCGCAACCGTCGGCGGTGTTTCCCTGATCCTGTACGGCATGATCTCTGCTGTAGGCGTACGCAACATTGTTGAGAATAAGGTTGATTTCACCAAGAACCGCAATGTTATCGTAGCTGCCCTCATCATGGGTCTGACTCTGGGCATCCACTTCTCCAGCGCTCTGGGCTGCGACACCATGAACAGCATCAACGGCGCTCTGAAGTTTGTTATCAGCGAAGATATCACCATCTCCCTGTCCGGTCTGGCAGTTGGCGCAATCGTCGGTATCATCATGAACGCTATCCTGCCCGGCAAGGATTACAGCTTCGGTGACGACAAAAACACCTGATATAAAGCTGAAAGCAAGAGTTGACAGCTGAACATAAAAAAGCTCCCGCATCAAAAAAGATGCGGGGGCTTTTTATTACCACAGGTCGGGCAGTTCGGAAAAATCGCTGATGTAGAAATCGGATACGGATTTTATTTCTTCGGTGTACTCGGCGGAGGTATCGTCATATACGCCGCATACCTTCATGCCGGCAGAGTGTGCCACAAGGTCGGCATTGTAGTTGTCATCGAGGAAAAGCACCTCGTCAACCTTTCTGCCCATGCGTTCTGCTGCCATGCGGTATATATTCGGGTCGGATTTGGTGGTGTTGAAATCCTCGCAGGACCATACGTTTGTGAACAGATCGTATATTCCGAGTCTTTTCAGGCAGGGGTCCAGCATGGAGTGAGGGCTTGCGGTCAGCACGTTAAGGTCATCGCCGCGGGCCTTCAGCTGCTTTATGACCTCGATCACATTGGCCTTTGCGGGTATGGTGTTTTCGTAGGCTGCGATGGCAAAACGATGGAATTCGGCAAGCATCTCATCTGCGGGGATGGGCATGCCCAATTCTTCCGTGAAATACTTCGTAACACCGATAAGACCGAGGGGAGTTGCGGTCTTTATGATATCATCCGGGGCTTCCATGCCTGCGATATCAAACATATGCAGTATATTTTCTGTGTAAGTGGGCATGGAATCCACCAGAGTGCCGTCGAAATCGAAGAGGTATGTCTTCACTGATTTTCACCTCATGGGAGAAATTTTGTGAATAGTATACCACTTTTTGCTGTGACGGACAAGGGTGTACGGGAGAGTGACACTTCTCTTCACTTGGTTTCTTTGCGCAGGCGTGCCCTTGCTTCTTCCACGGTTTCGCCTTCGCGGGCAAGGTATGCATCGATGAATTTGTCTTCTATCTTTGTGTAGCCTTCGACAACACCCTGCTCGATCTTCTTGTAGCCGTCAACTACGCCCTGTTCTATCTTCTTGTAACTCTCGGTAACGGCCTCTGCTATTTTGCGGTTGGTTTCCGCGATGCGTGACTTTGCCATATCTACGTATTTACCTCCAATAAGATTGATGCCCAGAAGCAGCACGATCATCCATACGGCTGTTCCGGTTAGAATGTTGAACAACTGAACTTCAGCCGGCTGCATGCCGGGGAAAGAAACCAGCATTGAACGCTGAAGTGAATAGATAGACACAAACGAATCTGCGAAAGCGATGCTGCGTAGAGTCTTTGTTATCTGAGATGGGTTGCGGCGAGCCTTGAACATGCCGATTATTGCCAGCGTGATCTTTGTAAATGAACATGCGGCAATGGCGATCATTACTATTTCATGGTACTGAGTGCCGCGCTCTTTTATTGCCGACAGAATGTTGATGCCTATCAGAGAAAAGGACAAGGCTATCAGCAAATATCCAGTGACTTTTCTTACAAATGAATCTGTCACGGAATCTGTTTCCGGTCTTTCCGAAATCCTCAGAATGCAGAAATGTGCTGTGGATAAAACGGCGTAGTATATGCCTACGGTGACAAACCACCATGAATGGGTAAAAAGCCCCAACGCGCTGTTGCCTACCGCCATCAAAAGGTTGAGTGACAGTTTAAGATAAGGATTTCTGAGTTGAGTAAGGGTGTTCATTCGAGTCCCTTGATCATGGGTATCAGGCAGATGAGCATGATGATGCCGACGATACCGACCAGAGTGCCCCAAATGAAATTCTGCCATACAAGGCACATGCACATTCTGAAACCGAGTATCAGCAGTGCAGCGATGATGTACAGTGCGCGGAGTGCGTTTTTTGCATTAATAGCAGGCAGTTTTTTGCCCTCCATCCTGCACCATATAAACAATGTGGCAAGACCGATAACCAGACCGGCAGCGCTGAATATGACGCCCTCAGTGAAAGCATTCCATTCTGGGAGCAATGCCATGCACATTCCCAATGCGAACATGAAACCTCCGATGGTTCCGAGTATCAATGCAACAAAGCTGCTCTTCTTCATTTTATTTCCTCCTTCATTAATCAAACACTTGTTGTTTTGTTGCAAGCATAGTGTAATATTATCGCTTGGACAAAACAATCATCAAATTTGCGACGTGTGTTGGAATAATGGGGTGCTTACATGAACATAAAGAACAATCGCAGACGCAAGGATTCGCAGGATAGGATAGAAAAGGCTTTTGTTGAATTGCTGCAGGAAAGGGAAATAAAGGAGATAATCGTTTCGGACATCGTAAAGATGACAGGCTTGAATCGCAGCACGTTTTATGCGAATTATATTGATATATACGACCTTGCCGACAGGGTGAGAAATTCGTTGGAAAGCGAATTCGGCAATCTGTTTTCGGATTATGATTATTTTACTGAGCGCAGCGGTGCATTGAAGATGTTTACCCACATACGCGAAAATCAATTGTTTTACAAGACGTATTTTAAGCTGTGTTACGATGACAAACACCTTATTTCAATATACGATGAAGCACGCGCCGAAAAGGAACATATCGACAGCAACATAAAGTATCATATCGAGTTTTTCAGAAATGGCCTGAATGCAATTATAAAGATGTGGCTCGCAGGCGGCTGCAAGGAAACTCCCGAGGAAATGGCAGAGGTGCTGTACAGCGAGTATCGCGGAAGATAAAGCATACACAAATAACGCACCCCGGGATCGTAATGATTCCGGGGTGCTGAGTATTTTTTATCAGCCGACGGTGGAAAGATCCCAGGGTTCGTGGATCTTGGGCACGTCGCTGAGCAGGCGCTTGGTGTAGGGCGCCTTGGGGTTGAGTATAACTTCGTCTGCGGTGCCGGATTCTACAAACTTGCCGTGTTCCATAATGTAGACGCTGTCGGAGATGTAATAGGCAAGGCCGATATCATGGGTGATGAAAATTATGGTCATGCCGATCTCGTCGCGCAGCTGCAGCAGCATGTCAAGAATGGTGGCACGGGAGCAGGCGTCGATCATGGATGTGGGTTCGTCTGCCAGAAGGATCTTGGGCTTAAGCAGGAAAATGCGGGCAATCATGAGACGCTGCATCTGTCCGCCGGAAAGTTCGAAGGGGTACTTGTTGGTAAGCTCTGCGAATTTCAGGTTTACGAATGCACAGGCTTCGGTCATCATTTCGATTTTCTTTTCCTTGGGCAGGTTTTTTCCGCCGCGCATGTTAATGCAGTCCAGCAGCACGGTATCGATCTTATTGAAGGTATTGAACGAGGAGAAGGGGTCCTGGAATATTGCCTGGATTCCGTTCCAGTATTCCTTCTTCTTTTTGCGGCTGGAGATATCGCGGGGCTTGCCCTGGAAGAAGATCTCGCCTTCCGTAATGCTCAAAAGGCCCAGCAGCATTTTCGAAAGGGTGGTCTTGCCCGAACCGCTTTCACCTACTATACTGACGAGCTCGCCTTCGTGGAAGTCGAAATCAACATGGTCTACGGCAGTGTTGGCCTTGGCACCGTAGCCGAATACCTTGGTAACGCCCTTGCCGGAAAGGCACAGGGGTCTGTCCTTGAAGTTATCCGTCTTCACGTCCGTACACCTCCCTCAATTCGTCCACGGAGAGCCCGCAGCGGTACAGGCGACCTTCGCCGAATTCTGTCATGGGCTGGGAATATACGCGGCACTGCGGGCTTGCGTACTTGCAGCGGTCTGCAAAGCGACAGCCGGCAGGCGGTCTCTTGAGGTTCGGAGGAGTTCCGGGTATGGCGGTAAGTTTCGCCTTGCGGGTACCTTCCTCGGGAACGAGAATGGACTTCATCAGTCCGCGGGAATAGGGATGGATGGGATCGAACACCATTTCCTTGGCGGAACCGCGTTCTACGATCTGTCCGGCATACATTACCATGATATCGTCGGTAACATTGTACAGCAGGGGAAGCTCATGAGTGATGAATATCATGGACTTGATGTATCCCTTGTCCATCATGTCGCGCAGCATCTTGATTACCATCTTCTGGCTGGTAACGTCGAGCGCGGAAGAGGGCTCGTCGGCTATCAGTACTTTCGGGGAGAGGATGGTTGATATGGCGATTACTACGCGCTGCTTCATGCCGCCGGAAAGTTCAACGGCATGGCGGTCAAGGGCTTCTACGGGCAGACCGAGTTCACGGAAACGTGCGGTTGCCATATCGCGGATGTCTTTTTTGCTCATCTTGGGGTCATGAGCACGTATAACATCTTCAATAAAGCGTATTATCCTGATGGTGGGGTTCAGCGCGTTCATTGCCGCCTGAGGTATATAAGCTATCTCTGTGCCGAGTACATTTTTGCGTACGGTATCGGGATCCATGCCGGAAATGTTATTTCCGTCAATGATGATTTCGCCGCTCATGTAGTGCAGTGGCGCAAAGTAATAACCCATAAGGCTCAGTGCAAGCGTAGATTTGCCGCAGCCGCTCTCGCCGGCGATACCGAGGCTTTTGCCTTCCTCGATCTTGAGGGAGACATGATCGACGGCATACACGTCTTCACGGAAGCGTGTGATATATTTGGTAGTCAGTTCTTTGACTTCCAGCATGGTTTTTGCCATTCGTGTCTTCCTCCTTAATCGCGCATAGTAGGATTGAATACCTGGTCAAGACCCGTATTCATGAGATTCAGAGAGAAGGATATGGATGTGATGGTGAGTATAACGGGGAAGTATGCCCACCAGGAACCGTTGGTATGTGCGGAATACAGCATTGCCCAGTTCATCATAAGACCGAGAGTGGGAACTTCGGTAGTCTTGGGACCGAGACCCAGCAGAGAAAGCTGAGCTTCGGAAAGTATGCCGCTGGATACCTGCAGAATAAAGGCCATTACAACATAGCTGGCGATGTAGGGCAGTATGTCGGTGAGAATTATTCTGAACAGGCTGTGTCCGGAAAGCTTGGAAAGGTTAACGTGGTCGCGGTTTCTGAGGCTTATGACCTGAGAACGTACGGAACGGCAGGTCCAGGTCCAGCTCGTAAGACCGATTACCAGCGCAACGATGCTCGCACCGCGTTGCTCCTGACCGATGGAGTAGGAGATGAGGATAAGCAGCACGAAGCCGGGAATGACGGTGAATACGTTGGTGATGAACATGATAAGATCATCGAAGAATCCGCCCAGATAGCCTGCCAGCAGACCGAGGGTGAGACCGATGAGAGTCGCAACCAGACCTGCTATAAGGCCGATGAGAATGGAAGTGCCGGTGGCGGATACCAGTTCCTTGAGCACGTCACGGCCGAAGTTATCGGTACCGAGGGGCAGCAGCTTGACATTGGCGATCTCGCCCACGTTCACGTAGTCGGTCTTTGTGATGGTGCCCGATTCTACGAGTGCGGCGGTCTCTTCATCGTATTCCGCGAGGTAGATGGTATCGCCGGCATTGAGCTCGTTAAGGGCATTGTTCAGACGCTTGAAGTAATTGCGCCTTGCCTGAGTCATGCCCTTCGGCTTGATGGACGGATCGTAATGAGTGTGCCACAATTCAAGCAGCGCTTCGGTATCGTTGATATCGAGGCCTGAAACGTCTATTTCCATTATGTTGAACCACTCGAGCATGCTGACGCGGTCTTCGTAGGTAAGGCGCTGCTCAAGACGATTCTGATCGGCATCGGCAAGCTTGAGTGTTTCGGTTTCGGTACCGGTTGCGTCATAAAGCGAAATGTATGTGCCGGGTTTTGCGAATGTACCTACGCCTATCATTTCCAGCGGGTCGCCCGGATTGATGAGAGGATAGATGAAAAGCGTGAGAAGTACAAACACGAAGATCACAAAGCCTGCCACGAATTTGGGTGAATGGAAGATCTGCCTAAATGTATTTTTCATGGACAATCCTCCTCTCAGTCAAACTGCGCGGCTTTGACACGCGGATCGATGAAACCGTATATGATATCCAGCAGCAGGGTTACGATAAGCACCATGAAGGTGATTATGAGGGTGGTTGCGGATATCAGCGGATAGTCGGCTGCGGTAACGGCAGCATACATGGTAGAACCGAGGCCGGGGTAGGAGAAGATGATCTCCGCTACCAGCGCGCCGCCGATCATGGTGCCGATGGAAAGCGCCAGACCGGTTACCTGGGGCAGCATTGCGTTGCGGAATACGTAGGCGACTATCTTGCGGTCCTTGATGCCAAGGAAGCGGGCGTACTTTACATAGTCTGCGTTCAGTTCATATATGGACATGGAACGCATGCCGACAGCCTGTCCGCCGATAGATACCAGTACGATGGACCAGAAGGGAAGCTGATAATGCTGGATAACGGATTTGACAAAGCTCCAGCTGAAGTTGGGGATCATGTCAAAGTTGTATCCGCCGCCGATGGGAGCTATTTCAAGCTTTACGGCGAAAAGCACCAGCAGTATTACAGCCATGCCGAATGCGGGAATATTGCTTATGAACAGGGAAAGGGGCATGAGCACCTTGTCGAAGCCCTTGCGGATGTATGCGGCAAGAGCGCCCAGCAGATTGCCCAAAATCCAGCCCACGATGATGGCAGGCAGCTGCAGAGCTATCGTCCACATAATGGAGCTGGAAATAATATCTTTGACAGAACGGGGATACTGACTGAAAGAAGTACCCAGTTCACCGCGGAACAGATTTTTTACGAATATGAAGAACTGTTCGTACATGGGCTTGTTGGTGCCGAATTCTTCCTCATAGCGCTTGTATATTTCCTGCACGGCGCTGGCGTCGGTCATGCCCTGTGCCATTTTACCGGTGATGGCAGCAACAGGATCGGCGGGCATAAGGCGGGGAAGTATAAAATTCAGTATTACGGCAACGACCAGCGTTATTGCGAACCAGATTAATTTCTTACGGAAGTATTTTCTGTAGCCTTTCATTGTACATTCCTCCTTATGAAGAGGCGGGCATGCTCTGCATGGCTGGGCACGGCCGCGGGTTAGGT
>JAZRPZ010000066.1:0-5906 GCA_045649485.1 Clostridia bacterium | reverse complement strand
CATACAGGAACTGATGCCAGAAGCGGGAGTACAGCAGATGGCGGGTAACATGCTCCATGCCGCCGTTGAACCAGTCAACGGGCATCCAGTAATCCAGAGCTTCCTTGCTGGCGAATGCGTCCTTATTGTGGGCGTCGCAGTAGCGGAGGAAGTACCAGGAGGAGCCTGCCCACTGGGGCATGGTGTCGGTTTCACGCTGTGCAGCTGCGCCGCACTTGGGGCAGGTGCAGTTTACGAAGGAATCGATGTGAGCCAGGGGGCTCTTGCCGTCGCTGCCGGGCTGGAAGTGGTCCACATCGGGCAGCTGCAGGGGCAGCTCCTCATAGGGAACGGCAACTACGCCGCAGGGGGGGCAGTGGATGAGCGGGATGGGCTCGCCCCAGTAACGCTGGCGGTTGAAGGCCCAGTCCTTCATCTTGTACTGTACGGCTGCTTCGCCGTAGCCCTGCTTCTCGATCTCCTCGAGAACGCGTGCGATGGAGTCCTTCTTGTTGGTGTAACCGTTCAGGAAATCGGAATTGACCATTTCGCCGTCGCCGGTGTAGGCTTCTTTTTCGATATCGCCGCCCTTGATGACTTCGATGATGTCAACGCCGAACTTCTTGGCGAATTCCCAGTCGCGCTGGTCGTGAGCGGGAACGGCCATGATGGCGCCGGTGCCGTAGCCCATCATTACATAGTCGGAAATGAAGATGGGTACTTCCTTACCGGTGAGGGGGTTGATGCCGCTGATGCCTTCGATGCGCAGACCGGTCTTATCCTTGACCAGCTGGGTACGCTCGAACTCGGTCTTCTTGGCGCACTCTTCGCGGTAAGCGATGATGGCGTCCATATTGGCGATCTTATCGGCATACTTGTCCAGCATGGGATGCTCGGGAGCCATTACCATGAAGGTGACGCCGAAGAGGGTATCGGGACGGGTGGTGTAGATCTCAAGCTTCTCGTCGGTGCCCTTTACGGGGAAACGTACGTAGGCGCCGTTGGACTTGCCGATCCAGTTGACCTGCTGCTGAGCGATGTTTTCGGGATAGTCAACATCCTTCAGGCCTTCCAGCAGCTTGTCGGCATACTTGGTGATGCGCAGATACCAAACGTCCTTGGAAAGCTGCACAACATCGCCGTGGCAGACGTCGCACTTGCCGCCCTGGCTGTCCTCGTTGGAGAGAACTACCTTACAGGAGGGGCAGTAGTTGACCAGGGTCTTGTCACGGAATACCATGCCATTTTCGAACAGCTTCAGGAAGATCCACTGGGTCCACTTGTAGTACTCGGGATCGGTGGTGTCAACTTCGCGGCTGTAATCGAAGGAGAAGCCGAGGCGCTTCAGCTGTGCGCGGAAATGATCCACGTTCTGCTTGGTAACAATGGCGGGATGGATCTTATTCTTGATTGCGAAGTTCTCGGTGGGCAGACCGAATGCGTCCCAGCCGATGGGGAACAGCACGTTGCAGCCTTCCATGCGGCGCTTACGTGCGATGATGTCCATTGCGGTGTTGGAACGGGGATGTCCGACGTGCAGACCTGCGCCGGAGGGATAGGGGAACTCGATCAGACCATAGAACTTAGGCTTGGAATAATCGTCGGAAGCTGCAAAGGACTGGTTATCATCCCAGTATTTCTGCCATTTAGGCTCGATCTCTGCAGGATTATAGATGGGAATGTTCTTCATTGCCATACTCCTTTGAAAAAAATAAAGCTTCCGCTCACACAGAGACGGAAGGCATGCCTTTCGCGGTACCACTCTAATTGACTTCATACAGAAGCCCGCTTTATTCCGGTAACGGCGGACGCCGCCCTTTCGGGACGCTCCGGGGTGAGAGGATCCTGCATATTGCCGCCTTCACAGCCACCGGCGGCTCTCTGAAAAATATGCGCGGGGGATCGTTGTTCCCATCACAGCAAGAATAATTATAATCTCTCTTAACAGTGATTGTCAAGGGAAAAGGCCGAGTGTTAACAAACCAAGGTGAGAGAGGCAGGGGCTTTGCCCCTGCACCCCACTTAAGGGACGAATGTCCCTTAAGAATCCCGTACTGGGGGGATATTAAATGATATTATGTATGCTGTCGTCGGTATGTGGGCCCAACCCCATACCGACGAGGCTATGAATGATCCTCTGCCGTCAAAGGTATGTACCCTCAACCCCATACTGACGAGACTATGAATGATCCTCTGCCGTCAAAGGTATGTACCCTCAACCCCATACTGACGAGACTATGAATGATCCTCTGCCGTCAAAGGTATGTGGTCCCAACCCCATACTGACGAGGCTATGTACGATCCTCTGCCGTCAAAGGTATGTGGTTCCAACCCCATACTGAAGAGGATATGTACGATCCTCCGCCGTTAGGGGTATGTGCCCCCAATCCCATACTGACGAGGATATGTACGAACATCTGCCATCAAAGGTATGTTGTCCCAACCCCATACCGACGAGGATATGTATAATCCTCTGCCGTTAGGGGTATGTGTCCCCGACCCCATACTGACGAGGATATGTACGATCCTCCGCCGTTAGGGATATGTGGCCCCAACCCCATACCGACGAGACTATGAATGATCCTCTGCCGTCAAAGGTATGTTGTCCCAACCCCATACCGACGAGGATATGTATAATCCTCTGTCGTCAGGGGTATGGGCCCCCTGACGGCAGACGGCCGATGTATAAAAAGAAAAAATCCCTCATCAGCAAGGGATTCTCAAGGGATAATATCCCTTGAGCGGGTGGTCCGGAGGGCGGCGCCCTCCGGTGTCACTCCTGCTCGATTATGTATTCCCTGAATATATCGATTATGAAATCTGCGGTCTCCGGGGCATAGCGGGGAGATATCGCCATAGTAGCGCAGTCGTATTTTCCGGGTGCAGAGAATGTGCGCCAGTCGTTATATACGTTGAAGGGTATCACCGGTTCGTTGTGATTGAGCATGGGCAGTATTCTTCCGGTGGAGGACACCAGCTGCAGCGAATTTTCTCCGCAGAAAGAGGGGATGTCGGGGCGGGAGAGGGGATTGCGTACGTTGTCCAGAGAGCTTATCCATCTGAATGCAATGGCAAACAGCAGATAATTTGCTTCATCCAGCTGCTTCTTTTCATAGTATTCGGCTGTGCTGCCGCGGCTGTCGGGCTTTCGCGTGATGACGCTTTCCAAAACGAAGGTGGGACCGGGCTTGCCGATGCCAAGGTCGGAATGGGTGTCTATGTGGGTAACGTCCATGGGGAAAGTGCAGTGCTTTTCCCAGTAATCCAGCGCCATGTCATGGGTCTCAAAAACGGCGCCGGGAATGGGCGCATCCTTCGAAAGTCCGCAGTTTATCTCGAAAAATGCGCGCACTTCGGCCTCTGTCCACGGCTGCGCTTCGGCGGGCGAAGGCCTTTTGCCCAATTCCGCCAATTCGCAAGGGCCGGAGAGAAAGAAATCCATGTCTATATCAAGCACGCGCATAAAGTACACTTCCTTATCGTCTTTTTCCGTCTTTGTCGAAAGCTTTGCGGAGTTTTATTTCGGTGAATATAACGCCGGATATAAGCATTACAGGCTGCAGATACATGACAGCGATAAGTGCCGACTCGCTTTCCGTGAATAAAAGCCACGGCACAACGGTAATGGGCAGCAGTGCGATGCCCGCCCAAAGCCAGTACGTGCCGATGCACCTGTGCGCAAATTCCCATGTGTCCCTGTTTTTCATGGAAAGGGTGGTGCGGTAGCCAAACAGCATATTTATTTCCCTGGGTGAATGTTTCCTGAAATATGCCCCGAACACTATCATTATAACGGGCACAACGAGAGTGAAAAGCCATACTGCCATGCCAACGCCCCCTTTATCTATTTACTATATACTCGGCTGTTTGTTTTGTCAAATACTGCATACAAAAGGCTTCCAATTTCCGCTGTGCAATGTTAAAATAATAAAAAACAAATGCGGAGGATGATTTTCATGCGTACGCTTACATATTCCGAATATCTCGATAAGGTCTACGGCTGCTTTGTCGGCAAGGCTATCTCCGGCAATATGGGCGCTCCCCACGAGGGTCAGAAGATGCCCATGGAGCTGCCTTTCATGCCCGAGATGATAAATCCCGACATGCCAAATGATGACCTTGACCTGCAGGTGCTGTGGCTGGATGTTGTTGAGGAAAAGGGTGCGGATTTCACCTCCCGCGACCTGCTGGACCGCTTCGTGAAATACTGTCCCTATTCTCCCGGTGAGTATGCGGTAATGCGCAAGAATTACAAGCGCGGCATCTATCCGCCCTATTCCGGAAAGTTCTGCAATGATTACTACACCGAAGGCATGGGCTGCCCCATCCGCTCCGAGGTATGGGCATGCATGGCAGTGGGCAACGCCGCACTTGCTGCGGATTTTGCCGTGCGCGACGGTCAGCAGGACCACAACGGCGAATCCATTCAGGCGGAGCGCTTCCTTGCCGCCCTCGAAAGCGAAGCATTCTTCGAATCCGATGTGCGCAAGCTTGTGGAAGGCGCGATGAGCGTACTGCCCGAGGACTCCAAATTCAGGGGTCTTGTAGAATACACCGTGGCTATGTGCGACCGCTGGGGCGAACCCAAAAAGGTTCTGGAAAAGCTGCTGTTGCGCTACGGTCATCCCGACTGCACCAATATGTACCAGAACATGGGAATTACGATAATGTCCCTGCTGCTGGGCGACTGCGATGTTATCAAGACCAGCCTTATGGCGCTGAATTGCGGCTTTGATACTGACTGCACCTGTGCTACCGCCGGCGCGGTCATCGGCATAATCAAGGGTGCGAAGGTGCTCATTGAAGCTTACGACCTGAATGATCCCACCTATACCCTTGGTGTCACCAGCTTCCGCCGCAGCAATCTTATCAAGGACCTTGCAGAGGACATTGCGAAGCTGGGCGTTGAGTTTGCCAAGGGTGTGAATCCCGAGATAACCCTGACCGGCGCACCCGAAGTGCATTTCGATTTTGCCGGGAAGCCCGATTTTGAACTGAAGGCGGATTATACTGCCATGCCTTCTGTTGCGCTCGGCGGCAGCACCGAAGTTATACTGACCGTTATCAACAATACGGACAAGGATGCTTCTCTCAGCTGCAATATCGAGACCGTAAACGGCATTATCTGCGATATGCCCGCCGTCAGCGCGTTCGTGCCCGCAAACGGCAGCGCAGATGCGAGGGTCACTTTCTCCCTGCCTGCGGATACAGAGACAGTAAGCGACAGGAACATTCTTACCTTCACTGCGGTCGATGAAAACGGAACAGAGGTGCTGAAGGACACCTTCGGCATTGCCGGAGCCGCACCCTGGAAGATAAGCGGTCCCTACTGGCGCACCGAACCTGTATGCAACACCAAAATTGTTCTCGATAATTTCGCACTGAGCCATCCCTACGAGGCGGCCATGAAGGATTCGCTCATTGAGGGCAACATGACCGACAAGGTACGTCATTTCCATCTGAACTATGCCACCGACACCGAGACCGATTTTGCCGGCGACAGCCTGTTCCTGCCGCCCGAAGAGGACATGGTGTTCAATCAGCCGCAGGACAGTTTCACCATGAACGACCTGTTCGGCTTCCGCGGACCCTGTGCGGCATATCTCTCCCGCATAATCGTCAGCGATGAGGACCGCAATCTGTTCCTGAATGTTGGATACAGTTCGCCCTTCGCCCTGTATCTCAACGGCGAGCTTATCGCAAAGCGCAACAACTTCGACAACTGGACCGCAGAGAATGTGCATATCCCCGATGTGAAGCTGAATGCGGGCGAAAACAAGCTCGTGCTGCGAATGACCCGCGCCAATGCCGATGCCAAGTACAACGTTACCTTCACCTACGGCATGACCTGCGACGAGCAGGTGGTGGGTCTGAAGAGCAAGAATCCCGCAAAGTGGTGACCAAAGGGCGCTGCCCTTTGGAAACCC
>JAZRPZ010000065.1:0-2411 GCA_045649485.1 Clostridia bacterium | reverse complement strand
TCCTATTACAACATGCGCGAAGTTATCGAGCAGCACATGGAGATCGTTGAGCGCGCCGAGAACGCCTACCGTACCATGGGCATCCAGCCCTACACCGTGCCCGTACGCGGCGGCACCGACGGCTGCAGGCTGTCCTTCATGGGTCTGCCCTGTCCCAACCTGTCCACCGGCGGCATGAACGGTCACGGCCTGACCGAGTGCGTTGCCGTACAGGATATGGACACCATGGTAGATGTACTCCGCAAGATCGTTGAGGTCTGCTGATAGATAATTACAGGCGCTGCCCCGCGGCGGCGTCTGTTTTTTGTGTCCTTTCACGGAGGTGTTTTGATGGGCAACGTTTCCCTTATGATGAACCAGATAATAATGATGCTGATAATCGCCTGTGCAGGTCTTTTCCTCAGGAAGATCGGCGTATTCACAGATGCGGTCATAAAGGGCATCAACAAGACTCTTTTGACCGTAGCCACTCCTGCGATGATAATCATGGTCACCCAGAAGGACTATCGTCCCGATATGATGAGGGGATTTGCGCAGGTCATTCTGGTGGGACTTGCCGCAATGAGCATATGCATCGGAATCATGGTACTGGTATATTCACGCGGAGACAGGTCGAGATACAAGCCGGTGGTAGCCATGCTTTCGGCTATGCCCAATGCGGGCTACATGGGTCTCCCGGTAATACAGGCGGTTTACGGCGATGAGGGAACGTTGTTCGTGGCGGCCTACATAGTGGCCTTTAATATCGTTTCCTGGACAGTGTGCACCGCGCTGTTTACCGGATTCAGCCTGAAAGCGCTGAAGGGCATGCTGAATCCCGGATTCATAGCCACCATCGTGGGTACTGTTTTGTATGTTGCACAGGTGCGCCTGCCTGCGCCGCTGCTCAGCACCGTAAATCAGCTGGGCGGCATAAACACGCCTCTTTCCCTGCTGCTGCTGGGCGCCAGAATGGATACTCTTAAGCCGAAGCAGCTTTTGAATGTGCATCTTGCCGTGCCCTGTGCAGTGAAGCTTATAATCCTGCCCGCAGTTACGCTGATAGTCTGCAGGCTTATCGGCATGGCGGAACTGCCTATGGGCGTAGCGGTAATTTCCACCGCGATGCCTGCTGCGGCTTTCTGTCAGATGTTTGCAGAAAGATACGACCGCGAGATAACCTACGCATCCACCGGTGTTTCTATATCGACCATACTGAGTCTTGTCACGCTGCCGCTGGTAATGCTGATGATAGGATAAATGAGACCGCCTCTTCCGATTGGAAGAGGCGGTCGTTTTTATGATGTTTTTTTAGGCGCGGCCTTTTTCGGAGCTGCTTTTTTGTAAGTCTTTTTCTGCGGCGGTCTTTCGAATACCACGGTGCGGTCGGCGGATTGCGCCGCTTCAACGAGGAATACGGCGAATTTGCGTATGCCGCTCATGAATCGCTGTGATTTGGCGTCACGGCTTTCGTCATCCGCATTGTTGGCCATTTCGTACAGTGCCTTTTCCCATTTGCCGGTGGTGGCGGGGGAGGATATCTGCTCCGGAGTCACGGCTATGAGCTGCCTGCCCTTTTCGGTTGATACGATGGTCTTGGCAACGCGCTTTGCATAGCCGGCCTTTATAAGGCGTTCGATTATCGCGGCCCGGGTGGCGGGAGTGCCCAAGCCTGCGGATTTCATGCGCTCGCGCAATTCGGGGTCATCAAGCTTTGCACCGGCGTTTTCCATGAGACCCAGCAGGCTGGCGTCCGTATGAGGCGTCGGCGGTTTGGTCTTCTGCGCTTTTACGGCAGCACGGTTTACGCGGCGGGTATCGCCGATTTCGACCTTCGGCAGAGTGGCTTCCTGCTTCGGCTGCTTTTCGTCCCGGTACAGCGCGCGCCAGCCCTCGATAACCGGAGTGGAGCCGGTGGCTTTGAAATCGCAGTCTTCCACGCGGGTGATTATCTTTGCGGATTCGTATTCATAATCCGGATAATGGATAGATATGAGCCTGCGGGCCACCATGTCGTATATGTTGCGTTCCTCTACGGGCAGGGCGGCAAGGTTTGCCTGCTTTTCGGTGGGTACGATGGCATGATGGTCGCTGACCTTCGTATCATCGTAATAGCGTTTTGTCACCACACCCGGGCGGAATTCAGGGGCCTTTACCATGGAAGCGTAGGGCTCGGGCAGCCGCTGCAGGGTATCGGCGATTTTCTTCGGCATATCGCCGGAGAGATATCGGGAATCCGTACGGGGGTAGGTGAAGTCGGAGGCCAAGCGGTCTTAGGAAGACAAGCTTTATAGTCAACTCCTTGGCTCACAGAACGACATGGCTACGATCCGACTTTGGAAGCGTAGGGCTCGGGCAGCCGCTGCAGGGTATCGGCGATTTTCTTCGGCATATCGCCGGAGAGATATCGGGAATCCGTACGGGGGTAGGTG
>JAZRPZ010000064.1:0-3716 GCA_045649485.1 Clostridia bacterium | reverse complement strand
GATCCTGCTGATGGTCGGTATGGTAGTAGTATTCTACTTCCTGCTCATCCGTCCCCAGCGCAAGAAGGACAAGGCTGTCAAGAACATGCTGGATTCTCTGAAGGTCGGCGACCGCATCTGCACCATCGGCGGCATCTACGGCACCATCTCCGCCATCAAGAACGACACCATCACCCTGTCCATGGGCGGCCAGCAGAACCCCGTTGTTATCGCTCGCTGGGCCATCCGCAGCGTTGAGGATGCCGAGACCGAGAACGATTCTCAGCCTACCGCATAATTATAAAACAAAATGCTCCATACCGTCCGCAAGGAACGGTGTGGAGTTTCTTTATACAAAGGAGGCACGATCATGCATACCGCCGCCGAACTTCTGAAGATGCTTCGTGAAGGCAGCATAAGCTGCGAAGAGCTTACCTGCGAATACATAAAGCGCATCGAAGAACTGAATCCCCGTCTGAACGCCGTGGCAGTAACCGACCCCACCGCAATTGCGCAGGCCCGTAAGCTGGATATAGAAGGCGACCGCAGCCTGCCGCTGTTCGGTCTGCCCATACTGATAAAGGACAATGTGGATGTCAAAGGACTTCCCACCACCGCAGGCAGCGTTGTTCTCAAAGACAATATCGCTGCCGAAGATGCACCGGTAGTGGCAAATCTGCGCAGAAACGGCGCCGTGATACTGGGCAAGACAAACATGACGGAATTTGCCAACTATACCACTGACAACATGCCCAACGGTTTCAGTTCATTGGGCGGTCAGGTCATAAATGCATATTCCCCTGCAATGGACCCCGGCGGCTCCAGCACCGGTTCAGGCGTTGCTGTCTCTGCCGGTCTTTGCGCTGCCGCAGTAGGTACCGACACACTGTTTTCAGTAGTTGGCTGCGCAACCTGCAACGGCGTTGCGGGCTTCAAGCCTGCTCACGGTTCGCTTTCCTCAAAGGGTATAATACCCATCTGCCACACCCTTGACGGCGCAGGTCCGCTGACGCGTACCGTCGAAGACGCTGTGCTGATGTATTCCGCAATGAGAGATAATCCCTTTGAGTCTGTCTCTCCTCTGCCTGCAGAAGAACTGCGCCTTGCGGTAAATACCACAGGCATCGAGAATATGGACCACGAAAAACTGGCAGGATGCGAAGTTCTGTACTCTTCCCTGCGCGCAGCGGGTGCGGAAGTGACCGAGGTAACCCACCCCACCAACCGCGCTCACAGACCCATACTGCGCTGTGAATTCAGCCACGATATGGCGGAATACCTGAAGGATTCGAACGCATCCGTAAAGACCCTTCATGAGATAGCCGAATTCTACCGCGCAAATCCCGAGTACATGCCCTACGGCATAACTCTCATAGAGGATGCCCTCGAAAACGCAAGCGGCAATATGGACGACGCGGAATATCTTGAATCCATGCAGCTGCGCGAAGAGCTGACAGCCGAAATGACGGAAATGCTCTCCGGCTACGATGCCTGCGTCATGACCGGCTCCACCTGCATATTCCACTTCTGCGGTTTCCCCTCTGTGGCGCTCCCCCTGTGCATGGCGGAAGACGGCACTCCCCGCGGCATAGTACTCTACGGCACAGACGAAAAGAAACTTCTGAGTGCCGCCCTTACAATAGAAAAACATTGCCCCGGAGTACTTCCTCCGGTATAACAAAAGGCGCTGCCGTTTAGCAGCGCCTTACTTGTCTATCCCAGATTACTCGGGCACATTCAGATTCTTTGCAAATTCAACGATCTTATCACCGAATACCAGGAATGCAGCAACAAACAGCACCGCTGCCAGCAGCACCAGCACCAGCGCAGCGATTGCATAGTTCTTCTTGGAACGGCTCTTTGCAAATATGATGGTCGCAATAAAGCCGATGATGTTGATACCGGGGATAATGGAGAAAAGTATCGTCAATATCCAGTTGATTACGGAAATAGGCTTTCTCCTGCTCTTTTCTTCAGAACGGCTCATGGCGCGAAAATCTCCTTATGCAATAGTATATTTCAATTATACAGTGAAATCCACTGCCCGTAAATACCGCCGTATCATTTTTTGAAATGTTGACACATTTGCTCCGGCGGTGTACAATGCACGCATAAGGGCATATCTGTACACTAAAATCCCAAGGGAGGCAACGACATGCGAAATTCCCATCCTCGTTATATGTGTTTCCCCTCCGTTGTATGCGTTGGAAAGGAAACCGAGGTAACCGTTTTCCCCCGCGATATCAGCCGCGTTTTCCGCGAAGGCAGGCATTATGAACTGTGTATAATGTCACTCGGCGAAGATTTTATAAGCTACCACGAGCCGTTGACTTACGACCATCCCTTCACCGTAGAAAACGGCGTTATGAAATTCACCCACACCTTTGCCTTGGAGCATGAGTATTCCATCCGCATACGCGACGGCATAAATCCCGATATATCCGTGCCACTCTATGCTGTGGAAGAAGACCTCTTCGCGCTGCGTCCCCTTAAGGGTGACCTGCACTCCCACACGTGGTATTCCGACGGACAGGACGGCATACCCATGACCCCCGCAGATTACCGCGAAGAGGGCTTCGATTTCTTCGCTCTGACCGACCACAACAGGAGATATCCTTCCGTACTGATAAACGAACTGTTCGCCGATGTTCCCCTCGGAATGCATATGATGACCGGCGAAGAGGTGCATACGCCCGGCTCAGCCCTGCATATAGTCCATGTCGGCGGCCATAAAAGTGTCTCCGAAAAGTACATACACGATATCGCCTCCTATGAAGCCGAAGTGGACGCCATCGAAAAGACCCTCACCCACATACCCGAACATTACCGCCGCAAGGCTGCAATGGCAAAATGGGCATGCGACAGCATACATGAAGCGGGCGGAATCGCCATATTCGCCCATCCTTTCTGGAAGCCCCGCAATTACAACGTGTCTGACGAATTCTGCCGCATACTCTTCGACATGAATATATTCGACGCACTCGAGCTCATCGGCGGCACCGGAAGCAAGAGCAACAATATGCACCTCGCACTGTGGCAGGAGCAGATAATGAAGGGCAACCTCATTCCCATTGTAGGCAGCAGCGATTCCCACAGTCACGACTTCGAAGCCGGCGGCTTTGGCAGGCTCTTCAGCGTAGTTTTCTCCAAGGAAAACAGCACCGAAGCAATACTGGAAGCTATCCGCGGCGGTCTGTGCGTTGCGGGCGAATTGCCTTACGCCAGCAATTCCGACGTACGTTTCTACGGCGCTCAGCTTCGCCTTGTGCGCTACGCTCACTTCCTCTTTGAGAATTACTTCAACGAGACCTGGCGGCTTTGCTGCGGCGAAGGAATACTGATGCGCCGCTATGCCGAAGGCGAACCGGTCGAAGGCATCCTCGCAGCGCTCAGCGGCACCGTGGAAAACCACTGGAAGCGTTTCTGCGGCATATCCCCCGCGCCTGTTATCCCTCCGGAGCGCATGGCATTTCTCGAAAAAAGTCTGCAGCTGCAGCGCAGCATCGGACCCGAAACAAAGGGCAGCCTGATAACTCCAAACGGAAAAAACGAAAAGCGTGAATAAACAAAATGAGTGACGGGGGCAATAAAAAGGGGGCGGCGGCATTCTTTTAAAGACTCCCGCCGCTCATTTTGTTTATTCACGCTTTTCGTTTTTTCCGTTTGGAGTTATCAGGCTGCCCTTTGTTTCGGGTCCGATGCTGCGCTGCAGCTGCAGACTTTTTTCGAGAAATGCC
>JAZRPZ010000063.1:0-67543 GCA_045649485.1 Clostridia bacterium | reverse complement strand
TGGGGGGGCTGGTCTCGGGGGAGGGGGGGGGGGGGGGGGGGGGGGGGGTTTAGGGGAGGGGGGGGGGGGAGAGGGGGATGCCGGAAGCATTCGCATAGCCGATGGCGTGTGCGATACCGGAATCCGGAACACCGGCAACGGTGTCTGCCTTGATATCGTCGCGGGAAGCCAGCTTTGCACCACAGTTGCAGCGCATGTGCTCTACGTTTACGCCCTCATAGCAGGAGGAGGGATAGCCGTAGTATACCCACATGAAGGTGCAGATCTTCATTTCCTCGCGGGCGGGGGCTACGACTTCAACGGATTCGGGGGTGATGAAATCGATCTCGGCAGGGCCCAGCTCCTTGTACTGCTCGTAGCCGAGGTTCAGGAAGGAGAAGGATTCGAATGCTGCGCAGTGAGCGCCGTCCTTTTTGCCGATGATGATGGGAGTTCTGCCCAGCCTGTCACGGGCGGCATATATGCCGGAAGGAGTGAGCAGCAGCATGGACATGGAGCCGTCGATAACTTCCTGTGCATACTGGATGCCGGCAATGATGGAATCCTTGCTGTTTATAAGGGCAGCTACCAGCTCGGTGGGGTTCAGGTTGCCGTTGCTCATTTCGAGGAACTGCACGTGGCTGGTACCGAATGCCTTGTTTACAAGATCATCCATGTTGTTTATGCGGCCCACGGTGGTGATGGCAAAATTGCCCAGGTGGGAACGCACGATGAGGGGCTGGGGCTCATTATCGGAAATACAGCCGATGCCCATGTTGCCCTTCATGTCCTCAACGTCTTTGTCGAATTTGGTGCGGAAGGGAGAGCTTTCTATATTATGGATGGCGCGGTCGAAGCCTTTTTCGCCGTATACGGCCATACCTCCGCGCTTGGTACCCAGGTGGGAGTGATAGTCAGTTCCGAAAAACAGATCAAATACGCAATCGGTTTTAGAGACTACGCCGAAAAATCCGCCCATCTTTCAAATCCCCTTTGCATGTGATACAGTTTCAATAAAAATCTGTCCATATATATTATACAGCTTTTTGCGTCCGTTTTGGCTGAAAATCTGTAAAATAACACATATATATAATATAGAAAATTCGTGAAATCTGAATGATGAATTTGAGAAGCGGCATATCGTTGCGCATATAAACGAAGAAATATGAAATAAAGGCAGTCAATGTTCGGATATTTTGTGATCTGATTTAGTGAATTTTAAAACAGATTTTATTGACGTTAATAGTTAGGTGGTTTATAATATACTGCGGAAAGGGGGAAACATATTGGATGACAAGATGCTGAAGGCATTGGGCGATCCGAAAAGATATCTGCTTTTGCAGCTGATGTCCCGCCGCGGCTATTGCGTAAGCGCGCTGGCAAGGCTCACCCGTTTATCAGAATCGGCAGTTTCCCAGCACCTGAAGATAATGCGTGAGGCAGGGCTGGTGTACGGAATAAAGAAGGGCTATTATACCCATTATTCCGTTGATAAGGAAGCTCTGAATGGCATTATAAATGCTCTTATGCAGCTGAGGGACGGGGAAAACAAACCCTGTGACGATCCCTTCTACGGCTGCGAGGAGGCTGAACACATCAAATGTAAGGCGTATGTACCGCCTGAGAAAAGAACGAAGGAAGAGTAGTTATGCTGAAACGATTTATCAATTACTACAAGCCCCACAAGAAGATGCTGGCGCTGGATATGCTGGCATCGCTGCTGATTTCCGTAATCGGCATGGTATATCCTATCGTTACCCGAAATATGCTGAACATATACATCCCCGAAAAGATGTATGCCACCATCGTGATCGCCGGTCTTGCCGTGCTGGCGCTGTATGTTATCCGCATGCTGCTGCGCTATTTCGTGCAGTACTACGGACATCTCATCGGCATCAAGATGCAGTCTCAGATGCGTCTGGATCTTTTCAGGCATCTGGAAAAGCTGCCTTTCAGCTTCTTTGACAACCACGAGACCGGCCGCATCATGACCCGCCTCACCAGCGACCTTTTCGAACTGAGTGAGCTGGCCCATCACGGTCCCGAAAACCTGCTCATCAGCTCTGTGATGATCATCCTTTCCTTCATCTATCTGTGCATGATCGATCCTCTGCTGACCCTCATCATCTTCGCCTGCGTGCCTATCCTCGTTATTGTAACCCTGCATTTCCGCAAGGCAATGAGCAAGGCTTTCGATGACCGCCGCAAGAGCAATGCCACCATCAACGCAGCCGTTGAAAGCTCCGTTACCGGCATCCGTGTCACCAAGGCTTACACCAATGCCGAGCGCGAGGTAAAGAAGTTCCAGGTGGGTGACAAGCAGTTCGTTGAAGCTTCCCGCGCCGCTTATCACGCAATGGCTCAGTTCCATTCTTCCACCGCTTTCGTTACCGACGTATTCAACGTATTCATCCTTATCGCCGGCGGTCTGTTCCTCTACGCAGGACGCATCTCCTTCGGTGACTATTCCACCTTCATTGTATCTGTAAACCTGTTCATCAACCCCGTAAATACCCTCATCGGCTTCATGGAGTCCCTGCAGAACGGCATCAGCGGTTTCAAGCGCTTTGTTGAGATCATGGACGAAAAGCCCGAAGAGGACGCCGCAGACGCAAAGGAACTCAAGAATGTCGAAGGCGTTATCGAGTTCAAGAACGTAACCTATGCATACGACGAGACCAAGGAAGTTCTGCACGATGTCAACCTGCGCCTCGAGAAGGGCCGCAAGCTGGCTCTCGTAGGTCCCTCCGGCGGCGGCAAGACCACCCTGTGCCATCTGCTGCCCAATTTCTACAAGCTGAATGAGGGCGAAGGCTCCATCATGATCGACGGTCAGGATATCCGCAAGCTGACCCTCGAGTCCATCCGCCGCAATATCGGTATCGTACAGCAGGATGTATTCCTCTTCGTCGGAACCATCCGCGATAACATTCTCTACGGTCGTCCCGATGCAACCGATGAGGAAGTTTACGAGGCAGCCCGCCGTGCAAACATCCACGACTATGTAATGACCCTCGAAAAGGGTTATGACACCGAGATCGGCGAGCGCGGCGTTAAGCTCTCCGGCGGTCAGAAGCAGCGTCTGTCCATCGCCCGCGTATTCCTGAAGGACCCTGCGATCCTGATCCTCGACGAGGCTACCTCTGCTCTGGACAACACTACCGAAGTACTTATCCAGCAGGCACTTGATGAGCTGTGCAAGGGACGTACCACTCTGGTAGTTGCCCATCGTCTTTCCACCATCCGCAACGCCGATGAGATCGCTGTTGTAATGAACGGCAGCATCACCGAGCGCGGCACTCACGAAGAACTCATCGCCGCAGACGGCACCTACAAGAGCCTCTACGCACTGCAGTTCCGTGACAATGATTTCATTGAGTAAAGAATAATAAAGAAACCGCCGTATCATGTGAGGGATACGGCGGTTTTGTGTTTATTTATATCCAACTTTGATGGTGGGATTGTTTATGAGCATCAAGGTGACTATCTGCTTTACTTCTTCATCGGAACGTCCGCGCAGTTCCAGGCGGCACATGATGCGCTTCCTGCCGTCAGTATCTACATAGCGCAGTTCGCGTTCGGTTTCGATGAAATAACGCTTGGTGATGTGCTGATATACCTGCCTGATGTCACTGTAGGCAACCATGCGGCATTTGCCCTTTATGTATATCCACTTTTTGCCCATGCGCAGGCGGCCGTTTCTGAATGCAATTGCATCATTAAAATCAGATTCTGCTTCTTCGGTCATGTTGCTTTCTTTAAGCCTGCGCCTGAATTTGCCTGTGCGCAATGCGGGAATAAGCGTAAGCAGCAGAATGATTGCAAATACGGGAAGACGCGCATAGTCTATGTAATTTCCGCATAATCCCCATACAAGCGCGAAGGCAAGCAGTGCTGCAATAAGAATGGAAAGTATCTTCCAGCCCCAGTTGTAGGAATTTGTATATTTCATGAATCCGTTGTTCATGGCTGCTGACTCCTTTTGAATGTCGAGATCGTTATCCGGGTATAGAAAAATCAGGAACCGCATTTGCGATTCCTGATATTGGTCTGGGTGAGAGGATTCGAACCTCCGGCCTCTTGAACCCCATTCAAGCACGCTACCAAACTGCGCCACACCCAGTCGTCAACCGACAAAAAGTATTATATCACCAATGTTTGTAAGTGTCAATAGTTTTTTGAAATATTTTTATGCAATATGGACGCTTGATAAATCTTTCGGAAATGGAGCTGCCGCTGCAGCAAAAGGCGGCCGCATTGTGCGGATTCGATTTAAAATAACAAAGAAACAGGAGTAAAACGGCATGCTGTAAAGTTTCTTAACTTGACAGTATGGCAGTATCGGGTTATAATAGTAAAGCTGAATGGCTTTACACGGAGGACGGTTGCAAAATGGATGATCGGGATCTGGGCAGGAGGATAAAGATCGGCAGGCTTATGGATTTCTACGGGCCGCTGATAACCGAGCGCCGCAGGGAGATCATGCAGCTCTACTGCGAAGAGGATATGTCCCTGCAGGAGATAGCGCAGCTTATGACGGACAGGGGACACCCGGTGACCCGTCAGGGCGTGTACGACGCGGTGACCAAATCCGAAAAGCAGCTCAGCGAATATGAGGAAAAGCTTGGTCTTATAGACAGATACGACCGCATGGCGGAAGAGGCAAGGAAATGCCTCGTATCGCTGGAAGCGGGCAGGTTTGAAGAGGCAAAGCACTCACTCGAAAAAATGACGGAGCTATGAGAGGTGACAGGCGATGGCGTTTGAAGGACTTACCGACAAACTTCAAAATGCGTTTAAAAAACTCTCCGGCCGCGGTAAGCTGAACGAGGCTGACGTAAAGGCCGCGATGAAAGAGGTCCGCCTGGCGCTGCTGGAAGCGGACGTAAACTATAAGGTAGTAAAAGATTTCATAAAGACCGTTACCGAGCGCACTGTGGGTCAGGAGATTCTTGAATCCCTCACTCCCGCGCAGCAGGTAATCAAGATCGTAAATGAGGAGCTTACCGGTCTGATGGGCGGCGTGAACGCAAGGCTCACCCACTCTTCTCAGGCTCCCACGGTCTATATGCTCTGCGGTCTGCAGGGTGCAGGTAAGACCACCATGTGCGCCAAGCTTGGCAACATGATAAAGAAGGACGGCAAGAAGCCCCTTCTGGTCGCCTGTGACGTTTACCGCCCCGCTGCAATCAAGCAGCTGCAGGTCGTAGGCGAACAGGTAGGCGTAGAGGTATTCGAGCGCGGACAGGGCGATCCCGTTGAGATAGCAAAGGCTGCCATCGAGCACGCCCGCTACTACGGACGCGATCCGGTCATCATCGATACCGCAGGCCGTCTGCACATTGACGAAGCACTGATGCAGGAGCTGCGCGATGTAAAGGCTGCAGTAAAGCCTCAGGAAATTCTGCTGGTCGTAGACGCTATGACCGGTCAGGACGCAGTCACCGTTGCCGAGACTTTCAATTCCAACCTCGGCGTTGACGGTGTAATCCTCACCAAGCTGGACGGCGATACCCGCGGCGGTGCTGCGATCTCCGTTCGTGCCGTAACCGGCAAGCCCATCAAGTTCTCCGGTATCGGCGAAAAGCTCACCGACATCGAGCCCTTCCATCCCGACCGCATGGCCAGCCGCATACTGGGCATGGGCGACGTGATGACCCTCATCGAAAAGGCACAGGATACATTCGATGAGCAGCAGGCCATCGACCTGACCCGCAAGATGCGCACCAATACCTTCACTCTGGAGGATTATCTGGAGCAGATGGGTCAGATGGACAAGATGGGTTCCATAAAGGATATTCTGAACATGATCCCCGGTCTCGCCGGCAAGATCAAGGAAGAGGATATCGACGAGGATAAGATGAAGAAGGCACAGGGCAAGACCCAGGCCATCATCCGTTCCATGACCCGCATGGAGCGCCGCAATCCGGACATCCTCAACGCCAGCCGCAAGCGTCGTATCGCGGCGGGCAGCGGCACTACCGTTCAGGAAGTAAACCAGCTGCTCAAGCAGTTCGAACAGGCGCGTACCATGATGAAGCAGATGATGGGCGCCATGGGCGGTAAGCGCGGCAAGCTGCGCATGCCCTTCAAGTTCGGCAGATAATTTCAAGTAATTCCGGGAACACCCGTAATTATATAACCAACATTACAACACATATTCGGGAGGAAATCAAAATGGTCAAGATTCGTCTTAAGAGAATGGGTATGAAGAAGATGCCTTTCTATCGTCTGGTAGTTATCGACAGCCGCAGCGCCCGTGACAGCCGTGCAATCGAAGAGGTTGGCTACTACAACCCCATGACCCAGCCCGCTGAGCTGAAGATCGACGAGGAGCGCGCTAAGTACTGGATCGCCAACGGCGCTCAGCCCACCGACACCGTTCGCGGCCTGCTCAAGAAGGGCGGCATCCTGTAAGATGGTTGAACTGGTGAAGTTCATCGCCTGCTCTCTGGTTGAGAAGCCCGAAGCAGTAGATGTACGCGAAGTGGTCGAAGAAGAGAGGATCAACATCGAACTGCGCGTGGATCCCGACGATATGGGTAAGGTGATCGGCCGTCAGGGTCGTATCGCCAAGGCGATCCGCACCGTAGTTAAGGCAGCCTCTGCCAACAGCGAGAAGCCTGTTTTCGTTGAGATCATCTGATATAAATCGCCCGGTGAGGCACCAGCCCCGCCGGGCAATTTATTTGCCCAAAAACTGTCTGACAGGCGTTGCTGCGGGCATCGTTATTTGCTTCTTTTGGAAATTGTGCTTGCCACCGCTGCGCAAAGGGTGGTATTATATATACGGATGTTATGCACAACAGGGAGGCAAAGACTATGAAATTTGTTACCTTTAATATCCGTTGCGCGCTTACCGGCGACGGCATAAATTCGTTTTATCACAGGGCAGGCGGTATCCTTTGGAAGATAGGCATGGAAAAGCCCGATATCATCGGCTTCCAGGAAGTCCAGCCCGCAATATTCGATTTCCTCTGTAAGTATCTTACTGATTATACCGTTGTCGGCTGCGGCCGCGGCGCAGATTATGAGAACGAACATTGTCCCGTGGCTTTCCGCAAGGATAAGTTCGAACTCATCGGTCTGGAGACCGAGTGGCTTTCTCCCACGCCCTATATTCCCGGTTCCCGCTATGATGAACAGTCCGATTGCCCCCGCATCGTGACCCGCGTTACCCTGCGTGAATTCGGCAAGGCCAAGCCATTTGATGTGTTCAATACCCATCTGGATCACGTATCCGAAAAGGCACGTGTACTGGGCGCGCAGGCTGTGTGCGGCATAATGGGTGAACGCAAGGATAAGTGGAATCTCCCCATGGTGCTTATGGGCGATATGAATGATTATCCCACTTCCGGCCCCATCCGTACCTTCCTTGAGGATAAGAAGCTGGCGCTTACCGACCATACCGAGGGCATGGGCACCACCTGGCACGGCTATGGCACCGCACATCATGAGAGGATAGACTACATCATGTCCAACGGCTTTGTTCAGAAGGGTGAACTGGCAGCATGGACCGATAAATACGACGGAATCTACCTTTCCGACCACTACCCGCTCGCAATCGAGCTTGATATGGAGTAAAAAATGAAAGCAGAATTTATTATGATCGGCGAGATCGTGAAGCCTCAGGGCGTTCGCGGCGAAGTCAAGGTGCGTCCCATTACCTGCGATCCCTGGCGTTTCGAGGATATGGAAGAAGCATACTTCAAGCGCGGCGATAAGTATGTGCCCGTGAAGCTGAAGGTCAACCGCGTCTCTCCCGATGGCGAAGGCGTTTTCCTCATCGTGAACGATATTACCGACCGCAACGAAGCCGAAAAGCTGCGCGGCGAATTCCTGTATGTCGACCGCGATAATATCGTTGAGCTGACCGAGGACGAAAACCTTATCGTAGACCTCGTAGGTCTTGAAGGCCGCGATGATCAGGGCAACTATATCGGCAAGCTTGTGGACGTACTGCAGCCCGGCGGAAACGATGTGTATGTTTTCACCGGCGGTCCCCGCGGCGAAGTGCTGGTTCCTGCGCTGATCAGCGTAGTAAAGGAAGTGGACGTGGACGGCGGCACCATTACTCTGGTTGCCGAACGCATGGCCGAGGTGGCGGTGTACAGCGATGAAGATTAAGGTATTCACCATATTCCCCGAGATGCTCAGACCTATGGTCTCCGAAAGTATTCTGGGACGCGCCATTGAGGCAGGTCATCTCGAGGTGGAACTCATCGATATCCGTGAATATGCCACCAATAAGCATAAGAATACCGATGATTATCCCTTCGGCGGCGGCGCAGGCATGGTTATGCTGGCTCAGCCCATCGTTGATGCATTCGAGGCAAATACCTCCGAAGGCTTCAAGGGAAGGCGCATTTATATGTCTCCCCGCGGACGCAGGCTCGATCAGAAGATCGTTGAAGAGCTGGCTCAGTACGATGAACTGATGATCCTTTGCGGTCATTATGAAGGCGTTGATCAGCGCGCGCTGGATATGTGCATCGATGAGGAACTGTCCATCGGCGATTATGTGCTCACCGGCGGTGAGCTGGCGGCACTGGTGGTCATCGATTCCGTTTCCCGCCTCATCCCCGGCGTGCTGGGTTCCGGCGAATCCGCAGAGGATGAAAGCTTTACTACCGGCCTTCTGGAATATCCCCAGTATACCCGTCCCCGCGAATTCCGCGGCATGGAGGCGCCCGAGGTACTGCTCAGCGGTCACCACGCCAATATCCTTAAGTGGCAGCGTGAAAAATCTCTGGAGATCACTCTGAAGAATCGTCCCGACCTGCTGGAAACTGCGCCCCTTACCAAAAAAGATAAGGAGTATCTGGAACTTCTTAAGCAGAAAACCGAAGAAAGTCCCGAATAAAAAGAAGCCATCCCAAATGAAAACGGGATGGCTTCTTTTTGTAAATGACCCATCCTGCCCTTCCTTCCAAGGGCAGGATGCAGACAGTGTATTAAATTTATTCCCTTCCCTAAGCAAAGGGTTTCCAAAGGGACTATTGTCCCTTTGGCGGGGGTAGGGGCAGCGCCCCTGCGCGTTTCTTATTCACAGCACCCAGTGGATAAACTTCAGCACATCCATCCAGTCGTCGGATTCGTAGCAGGCGGTGTAGGGACCGGTCTGTACGCAGCCGGGGTAGAAGGAGGCGCTGCGGGCACGGGAATGCTCGCGGTAGGTCACTTCGAACTTGAAGTGTTTGGGCATGGGGAACATGTTCGCGGAGAGGTCAGCAGATGCGGTCTTTTCGACGGCGGCGCGGATGCGCTTAACCGCAAGGTCGGGATGGATGGAGACAGAGCCGTTGCCAATGCCTTCGATAACGGGCACGGTGGTGATTCCGGGGATCTTCTTTTCTATCCATTCGCAGATGCCCTTGTCGCCGGTAACGCAGGCAATGGGCACTCCCACATATGCGGCGGTCAGACAGTTCATGTACAATTCGGGGCATGGCTCGCCGTTGAGAAGAACGGATACATTGCGGGTATTCATGGTGTGGGAGAGGGGATTGGTCTCCATGCCCACACCGGAATGATAGCCGGTGAATATAACGCCGGCGAAGCTTTCGTCGATGCCGCTCATCATAGCGAATGGATGACGCTCCCAGTTGCGGAAGATGCGTGCTGCTTCAGGCAGCAGGGAGGGATCGATATTGCGTGCGGAATCGTGAGCATCGCGCACCAGCACATCCTCTGCGCCGGCAGCCAGCGCACCTTCACAGGCGGCGGCAACTTCGCGGCTCATCTGTTTTGCAAAGTAGGGGTAACGGGGATTGCCGTATTCGGTCTCGTCCCAGCAGACGATGCCGCAGGTGCCTTCTATATCAGAAGATATGTAGAACTTTTTCATTTTAATGATACCTTTCGTGTGGATTATTCGTTCAGCGTCCAGCCGTGGTCGCCGTGATAAATCATAAGCTTGGTCATGCCGCCGTCGATTGCGATGTTTTCGCCGGTTATGAATCCTGCCTTATCGGAGCAGAGGAATATAACCATGTTGGCGATGTCCATTGGGTTGCCCACACGTCCGGCGGGCTGCTGAGTAGCGTCGGGGCCTTCGTACACAGTATAGGCGGTGTCTATCCAGCCGGGAGATATGGAATTCACGCGCACCTTGCCTGCGAGACTTGCCGCGAGCGCATGGGTGAGTGCCGCGATGCCGCCCTTTGCGGCGGTGTAGCTTTCGGTATGGGGCTGACTCATGCGGTCGCGGGAGGAGGAGATATTCACGATAGCCGCGCCGGGAGCAAAATGGGGCATGAACAGCTTCGTGAGATAGTAAGGCGCGGTCACACCGATGCGCAGCGCATAGTTGAAATCTTCGTAAGAGCAGGTGTCGATTCCGCCCATGGACTGCATGGCGTTGTTGATGAGATAATCAACGTGACCGTATTCGGAAATGACCTTTTCGGCAAAGGCTTCGAGAGTCTTTTCGTCGGCAAGGTCGCCGGTGAAATAGGGGTTGTCAAGCTTGTCTATTATGCAAACCGTGGCGCCTTCCGCGGCAAAGGTTTCTGCTATCGCTTTGCCGATGCCTCTTGCGCCGCCGGTAACAACGGCAACTTTGTTTTTGAACATATATTGTGCCTCCGGATGTTTTTGAATATTATAGCACACGCGGATGTATAAGAAAAGAGAGCCGCATCAATACGGCTCTCTTAATTTATGCTGCTGTGTCACCGGTCAGCTGCTTTTCCTTGCGCTTTTCTCTGCGCATGATGGGATACCATTCGGAGAATGCGATGAATATCGGCACTCCCAGACCGATAATGGACATAAGCAGACAATTGATGAATTCTTTGCGTGCTTCGATATATGCTTCGCTGTGCATAAATACCCTCCTCCGGTGTGCGCCTGATTGCGCCTCCGGATAAAAGTATAATGCAAAACGCCGCTAAGACGCTGAAAAGAAAGGGTATTGACCTGCTAACGCATAGCTAAGAAAGTTTATTCCAGGTTTTCGGGAAGATTCCAGCGGGTGTACATGATTCCAACGGGGTCGCCGGGATTCGCGACCTGATAGTATATGGTGAAAAGGCTGCCGTCAGCCAGTTCAACCGTTGCGGGATAACCAAGGTCCCAGTTGGGTCCGTCGTCGCGCAGCACTACATGATGGGTCCAGGTGCGTCCTTCATCAAGGCTTATAACTGCGCGCTGACCGTAGGGATCCATGCGGTAGCCGTATACGCAAATGAGCGCGCCGCTTGAATGGTGAAGCAGATGCGGCGGAGTGCCGTCAACAGGCACGCGGAAAGGTTTGCTCCAGGTCTTGCCTCCATCGGTGGATTCGCTCTGCCATATGGCGATACCGTTCACATCGTTCTCAACGCGGATGTGACCGACCAGTCTGCCGTCGGGCATCTCGCAAACATGAGGTTCATGCACATCCTTGACTGTGAAATCACCGGGCAGCGGACAGCAGCCGAGAAGTTCCCATGTCTCGCCCTGATCGCGGCTTATTGCAGCCTGAATGTCGCCGTTGGGATATACGCCGTATACGGGGAACTGCTTGCCGAGATAGAACAGAGTACCGTCCCGCAGCACGATGGGACCATGGGGAGAATTGACGGGGCAGCTGCGGGGCTTGGACCAGGTCTTGCCGCCGTCGTGACTGATGCGGGTCCAGCTGCCGACATACTTCTTCTTCAGGTCATCGTCCAGAGTGCTGATGCGTGCGCGCATGCGCTCCTTTACGTCGGGCGCAAAATCTCTTTCGAAAGTATCCACGTACTGGCGCGGGTCGGACGTAAACCAAGTTACAAGAATGTCGTCTCCGCCAAGATTCACAACGCCAACGTCGCGGTCATCAAGCGGCGAATCGTGAATTACAACAGGCTCGGTCCATGTTTCGCCGTTGTCATAGCTGTAAAACAGCGTGGTCTTGCCCCAGGGGCAAACGTGGCTGTGCCTGAGACCGGACGCACCGACGACCAGAGTGCCGTTGTCCAAGCGTGCAATGGACGGCCATGCAAAATAACCGAATATATCTTCCTTGGGTCTTATGCAGATATTTCCATGATTCATACAAACGCCCCCGATTTCGTTTGGTAAATTATACTACACTTAACAAAGAAGAGCAATATGAAAATCCAATCCAAGGTCTCGAGCCCCCTTCCGAGCGAAGAGACCGCCTCATTATCGCAGCGAAACAAAAGAAACGAAAAGAAAGTCTCCTGTGCCCATTCTGTACGGGCACAGGAGACGGAAACACAGCGCGATAGCAGACCGCTGCAGGCCGGCGCCTGCTTAGCCCCAGAGGATGGAAAGCATGGGGATGATCTGCTTTTTGCGGGAAACGATAGTGGGCAGGAATACCCTGTTTTCCTTGGGCTCGGCGGAGAAGGCAAGCTTGATGTCATCTTCGTCACCCACAAACAGCAGCTCGGAACCCTCGCGGAGTACGTCGGTAAGCATGAGCATGGTGATGGCGTAATTGCGTTCGGCGGCAACTTTTTCCATAACGGAGAGGAATTCGTCCTTGCGCGCCTTGAGTACCTCGGAATCCATGCAGGTTATCTGGCTGATACCGATGTCGTGACCTGCGATGTGGAACTCCTTGAAGTCGGTGTAGAACATGTCCTCCGCGGATTTTCCGGAAGTGGAGGAGGAGAATATCCATGCGCCAAGTTCGTCGAGGGAAAGTTCACCAATGCGCGCCATTCGCTCGGCCATGCGCCTGTCCTGCGCGGTGCAGGTGGGAGATTTGAACATAACGGTATCCGAAACGATTGCGGAAGCGATGAGTCCTGCCAGCTTTTTGTTGGGCACGATGCCCTTTTCCTGGAACATGCTGGCTACGATGGTGGCGGTACTGCCCACGGGCTCGTTGCGGAAATAGATGGGCGAGGAAGTCTGAATATCCGCAAGGCGATGATGATCGATAATCTCCATGATGTCGGTCTGCTCAAGGCCGGGTACGGACTGAGATGCCTCGTTGTGGTCGACCAGTACTACACGCTTCCTGCGGGGACGCAGCAGATGGAAGCGGGAGAGTGTGCCGACGACCTTGTCGTTTTCGTCCAGAATGGGGTAGCTGCGGTAACGGGACTGCAGCACGACCTCGCGGACATCGTCTATGTAGTCCGTAAGATGGAAACTGGTCAGGTCGTGAGTGCGGCAAATACGGGATATGGGTATGGCCTGATAGATCAGACGTGCGGCGCGATAGGGGTCGTAAGGAGTAGATATGATGCAGGTACTGCCCTCGACCTGGCGCAGTTCGTCGGAAATGGAGGCCTGACATACGATGATGCAGCTGACTTTTTCATCAAGCGCATAGCGGATAGCATCGTCCTGCAGACCACAGAGTACGATGTTCTTTTCGCCGGTGAAACCGTAGCTGTTGTTGTCCTGCGGCAGCGCAATTACAAGCTCGCCGGTGACGGAATCGCAGATGCAGCCGGTCTCGTTTACGATGCGTCCCTCAAGGGCGCTCAGCAGATTGAATACGGGAACTCCCTCTACATAGGGATGGTCGATGGAACCCATATCGTAGGCGGCAATGTCGCTGGGTGCCAGCATGCCGAAGAGGCCGCCGTCATCGGTGGCGATGGGTACCGCAGGTACATTGTTGTCCTGCTGAAGTATATGCCATGCGCGGCTTACGGTAACACCGCCGGAAAGTATGGGCGGGGTGTCGAAATCAAGGTCGCGTACCTGAGTGCGCATGTCGCGAAGGCGCAGAGGCGGCTCAAAGCCGAAACGCTCCAGCACCAGCTGTGTTTCGTCGCTGATGTGACCCAGTCGTGCCGCTACAAATTCACGGTCGCCCAGCGCATTGCGCAGCGCGGCGTATGCCATGGCGGAAACGATGGAGTCGGTGTCCGGATTCCTGTGACCGGTTACATAAATCGGATCCACTCAGATCCCTTCTCTCTTTATCATTCTATACACCAACAGGATAGCAGAAAATTGTATGGATTTCAAGAACTATAAAGGAATTTTCCTATGAATCATGCAGATGGGTTATTTACATATTGTTATCGCGGTGTTACTATAATGGCGTGAAATAAAGTGAATCCGAAACTTTGGAACATACTGATTTGAATATAAACGGGAGGGTTCAGAAGCATGAATGTTGGTATAATTATCGGTCTCTCCGCCGAAGGAATGCGCGAAGTGTTTGCCGGCGCAGCTGCCCAGGGCTTTAAGCATTGCCAGCTCAACAGCTGGAATCCCGATCTGTGGACCGATGCAAAAGCCGAGGAGATAAACGGACTGACTGCCGAATTCGGCATAGAGATAACCGCGTTCTGGTGCGGCTGGGTCGGTCCGAAACGCTGGAATTTTACCGAAGGTCCCGAAACGTTGGGCATAGTGCCCGTTGCCTATCGCGCGCAGCGCCTGCAGAATCTGCTGGACGGCGCGGCGTTTGCCAAAAAGCTGGGCGTGGATGACGTGGTCACGCATATGGGCTTCATTCCCGAAAATATGTCCGACCCGAATTATCCCGGTGTTCTTGCGGCCGTCAAAATCCTCGCTCAGGAATTGAAGAAGAACGGTCAGAACCTGCTGTTTGAAACCGGTCAGGAAACTCCCGTGGTGCTGCTGCGCCTGTTTGAGGAGATAAACACCGGAAATCTTTATGTCAATCTCGATCCTGCCAACCTCGTGATGTACGGCAAGGCCAATCCTGTTGATGCGCTGGATGTGTTCGGAGATTATGTTCGCGGCGTACATGCAAAGGACGGGCTGTATCCTGCAAACGGAAAAGAACTGGGTAAGGAAGTAAAGGTCGGCACGGGTAAGGTCGATTTCCCTGCGCTGCTAAAGGGGCTGAAGGAACATGGCTTCGACGGCAGCCTGACTATCGAACGCGAGATATCCGGTGAACAGCAGCTTGTGGATATCAAGGATACTCAGAAATACCTCGGCAGTCTGATTGCCGGGCTTTAAAGGAGAGTAAGAATATTATGCTGAAAGTAGCGATGCTGGGTCAGGGCGGCATAAGCGCCAGCCACCGTGCCGCATGGAAGGAAATACCCGAAGCCAAGGTCGTAGCCTGCTGCGATATCCGTCCCGAAAAGGCTGATGCCGGCGCTGCCGAAATGGGTGCGAAGGCATATTACAGTTATGAGGAAATGAAGGCAAACGAGCAGTTCGATATACTCGATATCTGCCTGCCTACATATCTGCACGCGGAATATTCCATTGATGCGCTGAATGCCGGAATAAATGTAATCTGCGAAAAGCCCATCTCTCTGAAGATAGAGGATGTTGAACGGGTATACTCCGCCGCAAAGGCAAGCGGCAAGTGCTTCATGGTTGCGCAGGTGCTCCGTTTCTGGCGTGAATATCTGGTGCTGAAGGACGCATATGATACCGGAAAATACGGCAGACTGCTGTCCGGACATATGACCCGCCTCGGCGGCACTCCCAAGAACAGCTGGGACAACTGGATGCGCGACCCCGAGCGCAGCGGTATGGTGCCCTTCGACCTGCATATCCATGACCTGGATTTCATGATATATGCTTTCGGCAATCCCGACAATATGACCCGTTTCCGTGCCGGCACTGCCACGCAGGATTATTTTGAGGCGATATATCAGTATCCCGGTTTCTTCGTCTCCGCCGAAGCTGGCTGGTTTGATTGCAACTACAATTTCCGCAGCGCATATTCCTTCCATTTCGAAGAAGCGGTGCTGGAATACAGAGACGGCAAGCTGACCATTTTCAAGAAAAACGGCGAAACCCTTGGTGTTGATGAAGCGGTTGCCGAAGCGGGCGACGGCTATGTGCCCACCACGAACGCATATTGGGAAGAGATCCGCTATTTCACCGATTGCGTGCTCGCAGGAAAGCCTGCCGATAAGGTGAAGCCCGAAGAACTCAGAACGGTGCTTGAACTCATCGAAAAGCTTGTATAATGAAATAAGACTGTTCCGATAAATGAACAGAAACCGCCCGTGACGCGAAGTAAGATATTCGTGTCACGGGCAGTTATTTTATCATATGGAATTCCGCGTGAAGACATAAATAAAAACGACAAGCTTCTGTTGAAACTTGTCGTTTTCTGGCGGAGAAGGAGGGATTTGAACCCTCGCGACAGTTATCCCATCCTACTCCCTTAGCAGGGGAGCCCCTTCGGCCTCTTGGGTACTTCTCCACGATGTTTAGTTGGCGGAGAGAGAGGGATTCGAACCCCCGGTGCCTTGCGACATCACTGGTTTTCAAGACCAGCGCCTTAAACCACTCGGCCATCTCTCCACAAACCAGCGAACATTATTATAGCATGTCGGGGAATAAATGTCAACAGCCTCGCAGATATTTATTTCGAAATGTCGGAATTTGGTTTCAGAGATATATCCGGATGAGAAGATGGGTATAAAATATTTGACTGGGATATTCTGTGGGATTATAATAATCATAGGAGGTATCTGCAGAATGAAACAGACGAAACTTTTGACATATCAGGAATATTATCCGGAACTGGATAAGGATTGGAAAATAAAAGAAGAATTTCAGACTTGCGGTAGATTCGATAATAGTTCGAACGATGTTATGTATAATGCCATAGCTGAAGCGCTCGCAAGTTATAAATTTTCAAGGGTAGAGGCAGAATATTTGACTTATTCGGACGATGAACGTGAAGAGGCAGAAAAGAGACGCAGCAATGCCTTAAAAACTGCCGTAAAGAAGTACAGAACTGATCTGTGGAAATTTCTTGTGGAAAAAGTATACAGGGCTTCTGTTGAAAATGGCATACATGCATTTCCGAAGGAAAATATATATATCGGTAAACTCTCTGAGTCGGGAGATGTGTACGCAGACCTTAGAGATCAGTCATGCGATCACATGACGGAAAGCTATGAAAACGTAATCAATGCCGATGAAGCATTTGAAAAGGAAAAGGCTGGTCTTAATTCGGGAAAGAAATTATTCCTGCTTCATCTGCTGCTGTTTGTCACGCTGATAGCCCCGCTTATAGGTTTTGTTCCCGGATTTGAACAACTGAGACTGGTTATTCCTGAAGATACCGCCACAGTTGTGGGTATAGTATACGGAGCTCTTGTGGCGATATTGATGTTTTGCACCTCAATACCCGGCTATCTGATAATTGGACTGGCTTCGGCTGTCCATCTGGGATTGTATACAAATCCGGAAACCGTTATGAGCATGGATTATATCATTATGGCTCCCATAGTCCCTATTATTGCGTTTATTATTATGATGGTCGTGTCCCGCAATGCATTCGGCAAAAAGAAGTTGAAGAGCAATGCCATACGATTGGTGCGCGCAGTGGAAGCGGATGCGCTTGACGCCCACAGATATCTGACATTCATGCTTGCATGGTATTTCAACAGCTACGGCTATTTCAATGCGGAATTGAAAGAACGCGCTGAGAATATCGGCAGAATAGTCGATAAAGCAAACATGCTTCGTAAAAAGTACAGAATAAAGTAAAATAAATGGAATGGTGGTACATATGACACGATTTGAAAAAGTCCGTGAAGCGGTGCTTGGAATAACTCCCAAGATGCTTAGGGAAGTAAACAAGAAGGCGATTTCCTGTTATCCCCAGGCTCCCGAAAAGCTGAAGCCCGAACAGCTTGAAGCCGCGATAAAGGCCTGCAATTACGAAGGTCCGGTAGAGGAGATAGCGGCTGTGGGCATCATCAATGAGTTTGCATATATCTTCACCGAAAATGAGCTGTATTCATCCGAAAAAAGCTTCTGCAAGGCATATGCGTATGCTGAGGCGATACCTATGCCGCTGCGCTACGATGATGTGAAAGTGATCACTGTTTTGAAGGATTCGCTTGATGTCAAAATAATCAGGATAGCATTGGGAAAAACGCACGCAACCTACGGTATCGCAGCTGTCGAGTACGAGGATGGCAGAAAAGTTCTCACATATATCGGAATGTTCTGCGTTTTCATCGCGGCAGCAATTTGGCGGATAAAATCGAATCTGGCGGACGAATCATGTGAATAAGTGAACAGTACCGAAATTGCATATCTGTGCTGCATTTAAATACCCTCTTTACCGGAAAACCGGTAAAGAGGGTATTTATTAGAACGGATATTTTTGGTTTTGAAACATCAGCCTTCAATGCGCTTTACGAACATGCGGCCAATGGCTGCCTGCCAGTAAAGGGCATCCTGAGCCAGTTCATCGTCGATGACCTGGAATGCGTTGAATGTCTCGAAGCTGAGCGCGCCCTTGTAGCCGGCATCCTTCAGACCCTTCAGGAAACGGTTCCAGTCATTGACGCCGCTGTAGGGGAACAGGTGCTGGTCGTTGATGCCGTTGTTGTCATGGATGTGCAGGGTGGTGAGGTTGGGTGCGATCTCCATGATGGTGGTGTACATGTCCTTGCCAACCAGCAGCGCATGACCGATATCCAGACAGAAGCCGAATACCTTTTCGCCGGCGATCTCGTTGAGGGTGTCGATGTAGCGGTTTGCCTCGCTCATTTCGGCACATACGGCGGCATAGAGCTTGCCCTTATAGCCGGTGAACATATTCTCGAGGCATACGGTTACGCCGTACTGCTTTGCAGTGGGAATGAGCTCGGAATAGCGGGCAATGTTGATATCCCATTCGGTCTTGAGGTCGAGTTTGGCATCATAACCCAGGAACATGGGGTGAACGATGATGTTCTTGCAGTTGAGATAACCGCATACCATGATGCACTTCTTGATAGCGTCCATTACGAGATCATTGCCGGTCTCGTTCTCGACATAGGAGGGGAAGGGGGCGTGCATCTGATGGAAATAGATTCCGTACTTTTCGCCTGCTTCTTTATAGGGACGTGCAAATTCGATTATTTCTTTATCGCTTTTGCTGAAAAGATCGGAGGGGATGCCTTCTCTGATATTTCTGCCGGGAAGTTCGGTATCGATATTGAAATCGACGCCATCGATGCCGGCTTTGCTGATCATGGCAAAAGCACCGTCGATGCCGAATTTATCCACAAGGGGTGCGGTCTGAACACAAATCTTCATAAGCGAAACTCCCTTTCGGTCATATATTTCGCCTATATTTTACCGCTGATTGTGTATAAATGCAATGGGCATATGAAAGAAAAAGGTGTATAATATATCATACGGAATTTGGAAAGGCGGTGCGCGATGTCGGGTATCGTTTCGGCGGTGATAATAGCCGCGCTTGGTGGTTTGCTGTTTTTTGTTATTGGTCAGATGCTGCCCCGCGAATGGTTCGATCCAAAGTCGATCCTGTACAGATGTTATAAATGGGAGCGCGGCGGCAGAATATATCATAAGCTGGGTGTACGTCATTGGAAGGATTCTGTGCCTGATATGAGCCGCATCATTCCCGGCATGGTAAAAAAGAAGGCGCATCTTGCCGGCGATGCCCGGAAGATGGGCAGACTCATAAGAGAAACCTGCGTTGCCGAATTGGTGCACTGGCTGCTCATAATTTTTGTTTCGCCCATGGTCTATCGCACGATGCGCGGTTTCGGCGGATTTCTGGCAGCGGCAATATATGCGCTTGGCAATATGATATTTATAATAATTCAGCGCTATAACCGGCCGAGGCTGGTGGAAATACAAAAACGGATGGAAAAGAGGAAAGAAAAATGCTGATAATCGATCCTTCCAAAAAAGTATTCAAGGGAAATACTCATGTTCATACCCGTTACAGTGATGGACGCAAGGAATATGATGACTGCCTCGATTTGTATGCAGGTATGGGTCACGATTTTCTTGTAGTATCCGATCATTGGCACCTGAGCAATGAGACCCGCAGGGGAAATATGCTGGCGCTTCGCGGCGTGGAATATGATTTTACCTTTGAAGATCAGGTGCTGCATGTGGTAGCGGTACTGCCCGACGGCGCAGACCCGGGAATCGTACGCGGTGATGATTATAAAAAGTGCATCGCCCGCATAAACGAAGTGGGCGGCGCAGCGATCTGTGCACATCCCGCATGGTCGATGAATACTCTGGAATTTATGATGACGCTTGATGGCATCGCAGGCGCCGAGGTCTTCAACGCAGTTTCCGGCATACCCTATGGCGTTGACCGCGCATATTCCATGACTCAGCTTGATATCTGTGCAAATCATGGCAAGTTCATCACCTTCTTCACCGGTGACGATACTCATTATTATGAAGGCGAACCCGGCATGGGTGTTAATATGATCCAGGCGGAAGAATGCACCGCCGAGTCCCTTATTGCCGCAATGAAACAGGGCAATATGTACTGCACTCAGGGACCTGAGATCATAAAGGCCGAATATGATCCCGAAAAGAGGATCTATTCCGTTGATTGTTCTCCCGCAAGCCACGTGGTGTTCTTCTCGAATGCCCCCTGGGCACCCAACCGCTGCGTAAACGGCGAAGGGCTGACTCATGCGGAATATTCGCTGAGGGATAATGAGCGCTGGATACGCTGCGAAGTAATAGACGCAAACGGCAAACGTGCGTGGGTTTCTCCCGTAAAGGCATAAAAAAGACCTCTTAGCATTTTATGGCTAAGAGGTCTTTTTTTATCAGCAGCAGTAGAAACCGCCGCAGCAGAAATTGCAGAGCATATTCATGAAGCATATCCACATACAGGGGTTATTGCACTGGGTGAGGGGGATGCCTCCGTAAGTGGTGCTGCGGTGCCGGTAAGCATTGGCATTGCCTTCCAGTCGTGCCAGCAGCTGTGCATATTCGTAATTATCGGGATCCATCTGTGCAGCCTGACGTGCATAATTGAGCGCGGCGGCCCGATTGCCCAGACCGATGTTGGCGCGGGCGGAGAGATAGAACCATTCTGCGGAGCGGGAACTGGTGCGCTGTAGCAGATTTATTGCCTCCTGATAATGGCCGGCATTTATATAATTGCGTACTGCGCGCAGCTCGGGGTCGGTGGACTGATAGCCGGTGCGCTGATAACCGCCAAAGCCAAAATCGCCAAAACCGAATCCGGCAAAGGGATCGTCATAGCCCGCCTGCTGACGGGAATATCCATAACCGCCCTGCTGATAGCCGCCGGCATTGCGTGCGCCGGGATTATATGTGCCGCCGCTGCGCTTTATCTTCAGGGCTTCGGAATAAGCCTCGTTGATCTCTTTCATCTTGGCTTCCGAATCGGCTGAACCGCCGTTGACATCGGGATGATATTTCTTGGCGAGTTTGCGGTATGCAGATTTTATTTCATCTTCGGTGGCGTTTGGCGTAACACCAAGCGTGCTGAAGGGATCGTTCATTTCTTGTTGTCCTTGTCCTTCCTGTTCTGGATGAAGGCGTATTTGCTCCATACGCCGGAATACAGTACGTTGCGGATGAGCCCCGCATCGCGTATGATCGGCAGCATCTCGAATTCTTCCGTGCATTCGGCAATGTGCATCGTAAGCATATCGAGGCACCTGTCCTCATAATCTTCCACATCGGCAATGGGCTTCAGTGGATTATAGCAATTCTTTTTCAGGTCTTTCGGCAGGTCGTCATAAGCGTCCATGATGTAAATGAACCTGCCCAGAGCAGCGCCCATGCGCGTGAGCGGGTTTTTCCATTCGTCATCCTTCCAGGCGAATATCTCGCCGATAAGTTCACCCGTCAGGTTTGTGGGACTGTCTATATCGCCGTTGGGAGCTTTTGACTCGATATCGGAGAGAGCTCGTATCATATCGCCCACGAATTCGCATTTCTCAGGGTAGATCCGGGCCACTTTTTCGTAAGCCTTCTTGATGAGATTGGCTTCCGCAAGCGAGAAAAGTTTCTTTTCATCCCGCCACGAATCCATACACAGATGATAGGCCAGCATCACATTCATATCCGCGGCATAATCTGCGGCTTCGCTGTATATCCAGTCGTGCTTTTTTATGGGATGCATCATGCAGCGCTCACTGCCGTAAGTCTCCTCGGGCTCATAAAGCGCGGTGAGCAGCATATAGAGGAATGTCATGTCGTTGCTCAATGTGAGCGCACCCGACAAGCCATGCCGTTTTCTGAGTGCTTTGCACAATCCGCAGTAATACGCGCGGTAACGTGCTTCGCTTTCGGGAGAGATCGTCTCCCGGTTTACTACCACATAGCCAAACATAAGCGCCTCCTGATGATTAAAGGATAACATCCCGCAACTTCTGTTGTCAACTCAGCTTCCTTTAATTCTATCAATGATAGAATCGCGCCCGGTGACTTTTCCGTCTGCACCGTTATGCACGCGTCGCTTTTGCTGTACTTGTATTAAAGCAATTCAGGATATAGCCTGCCCAATATCGGGCAGTATTACAATAACCTATATTTATAAACTCAGTATGAATATTCATATGGTCATGCAAAAAAAGTACCGCAGATATTCTGCGGTACTTTTTTATGGGATTCAGATAAGCTCAACAGCTGCGCGTTCGACATCCACAAGCTTGGTGAAGTCGGCAATATAGCGGTTGAAGCCCTCAACGTCATCCTTATCGGGGGAGAGAGTGGAGCTCTTTGCATCGGCAAATACATTGGCATTGAGATAATCTTCGAGAGTTTCATCTTCTGCCTTGTTGAACATGTATGCTGCCAGCAGTGCCATGCCGTAGGGACCGCCTTCGCCGGCAGTCTCCATGCAGGTGACAGGTGCGTTGCAGGCGGCAGCCATGTATTTCTGGCCGACAACGGGGGTCTTGAAAAGTCCGCCGTGTCCGGTGAGGGAGTCGATAGCTACGTTATCGCCGGCCAGGATGTCCATGCCCAGCTTGAGGGTAGACATGGTAGCATACAGCTGTGCGCGCATGAAGTTTGCGAGGGTGAACTTCGCACCGGGACGGCGCAGCACCATGGGACGGCCGGAATCCAGATGGGTAATGCCCTCGCCTGCCATGTAGTTGCAGACCATTACGCCGCCGCAGTCAGAATCGCCCTGAAGGCTTATCTCGTAAAGCTTGGTGTACAATTCGCCGGTGGATACATCGGCGCCGAAGAGGGTGGTCATCTCGCGGATAACATTTGCCCATGCATTGGTGTCATTGGTGCAGTTGTTGCAGTGAACCATGGCTACGGGCTTGCCGGAGGGGGTGGTGACCATGTCTATCTCTTCATATACCTTGGAGAGGGGCTTCTCGAGTACGATCATGGAGAAGATGGAAGTACCGGCGGATACGTTGCCGGTGCGGGGAGCTACAGCGTTGGTGGCGGTCATGCCTGTGCCTGCGTCACCCTCTGCAGGCGCAAAAGGAGTGCCCGCAGGCAGCAGATTGTCGATGAGTGCAGCGCCTGCTTCGGTGAGAACGCCTGCGCTTGCGCCTGCGGGCAGAACGCCGGGCAGCACATCGATGATATCCCAGCCCAGATCGCGGTCCTTTACCAGTTCGCGGAATTTCCTGATCATAACGCCGTCATAGCACATGAGTTCGCTGTCGATGGGGAACATGCCGGATGCTTCACCGACGCCGATGGCATTGACGCCCGTGAGCATGTAATGCACATATCCTGCGAGAGTGGTTATGTGGGCGATATCCTTCACGTGCTTTTCGCCGTTGAGTACTGCCTGATACAGATGGGCAATGGACCATCTCTGGGGCACATTGAATCCGAAAATACCGGTCAGCTCGGCAGCAGCCTGTGCGGTGATGGTATTCTGCCATGTGCGGAAGGGAGCAAGCAGATTCCAGTCCTTGTCAAAGGCGAGATAGCCGTGCATCATTCCGGAGATACCGGCAGCCTTTACGCTTTCACGGTTTTCCACACCGCGGATCGCGGTCTTGAGGCCGGTCCAGGCTTCGGATATATCGTAGGTCCAGATGCCGTTTTCAAAAGAGGAAGCCCAGGTATAATCGCCGGAAGAAACGGGAACATGCTTTTCATTGATGGCCACAGCCTTTATGCGTGTGGAGCCCAGTTCGATGCCAAGAAAGGTATTCATATATATTCGCTCCTTTTGAGTAGTTTGCTGATTATATGATACCATATAATAAAATATGTAACAAGCGGTATTTTGAATGTGCCTCAGGCTTGCTGATGTTTTTGATTGATGGTATAATATAAAAAGCATTTTGAGAGGTGGAATATATATGTATTGTACCAAGTGCGGGACTCAGATACCCGAAGAAGTAAAGTTCTGCCCTGCCTGCGGTCAGAGCGCAGAAGCACCTGCGGCTTCCGCAGCCCCTGCAAAGAAGAATGGCAGCAAGGTTATTATCATCGTTGTTGCTATCGTTGTTGCCCTGGCTATCATCGGCGGCATTGTTGGCGGCGTTATGGCAATTGCCAAAAAGCGTGCAATCAATGAGCTTTCCGATAAGCTTACTACTATTGACTGGTCCCGCGTGGAACAGGGCGATAGCGACACTTATTATACTCTGCGTCTTGATTTTGACGGCAAAGAGATCGAATACGATTTCGACAGCTATTATATCGACCAGAATATCGCCGTATATGATTATGAAGTTATCTCCGGCGATGAAATCCGTATCGATGGTTATAAGATCATCAAGATTGACTTCAGCGACGATATGTTCGTTATGACTATGACGCCTGCGCTGACCAGCGTAGATTCTGCCGAATTCTGGTATAATCACGAGAATTGATGGTTTTGATAAGAAAATGAGGAGCATAAGCTCCTCATTTTTTTATGAAAAAATGTGTAATACGGTTTTGCAGCGTTAGAAAAATGGGGAAAACGGTTATTTATAAATCAGGATCAATAAATAAAAAGAGGTGACGGATATGAAGTGCAACGGAAGCTGCGGGATAAGATATACAAAGAACACGAAGGTAAATAAATTTATGGCGGCTGCGATAATTGCTGCGGTACTGCTGCTTGCTGCCGCAGGAAATCTTATCACCGATAGTATAACGGGCATCAATAAACCCGTCGAAAAGAACGCAAACGGTGCCAATATGATTTCCGGAATAGATTTTTACGACTGACCGTATAAAAATATATGATAGAGAGACTTTGAAAGAAGTCTCTCTATTTTTGGTTGATTGACAAATACAATACTTCGTGATATGATGTATATCGCGTAAGGGGGTATTGTATGGATGTTCAGCTGAAAAGAGGGCTTCTCGAAGTGTGTGTGCTGGCAGCGATAAAGAACGGTGAGTCATACGGCTATAAAATAATAAAAGATATGAAACCGTATATCGAACTTTCCGAATCTACGCTGTATACCATTCTGAAACGTCTGGAATCAGCCTATATGCTGACGGTGACGACGGTTGAATATGGCGGAAGACTGCGCAAATATTACCATATTACCGAAGCGGGCCTGAAACGCATAGAAGATTTCAAGTATGACTGGGAGGACATCATGGCGATATATCGATTCGTGACCAGGGAGGATGAAACAAATGAATAAACAGGAATTTCTGGCACGTCTGGGCAGCCGATTGACCGATATGCCGCGTGAAGAAAAAGAAGAACGGCTGTTGTTCTACAGTGAGATGATAGATGACCGTATTGAAGAAGGGCTTTCGGAGGAAGAAGCGGTAGCGGTTATAGGCTCTGTAGACGGCAATGTCATGCAGATACTCGCAGAGAAATTCGTTGACGTATCCGAAGAAAAACCGGAGCCTGCAAAAAAGCGCAGCGTATGGAATACTCTGCTGCTGATACTTGGTTCGCCGGTATGGCTCTCGCTGTTGGTAAGTGCTTTTACCGTTGTACTTTCGCTGCTGATAAGCGCATTTGCAGTGGCCTTTTCTGTGCTGGCAGCGCTGTGGGCAGTGATCGTTGCGACAGCTGTGGTTGCGGTTGCGGGAATCATTGGCGGAATATGGCTTATGGTCAGCGGCAATCCCCTTGCCGGCACGGCTGTTATCGGTGTGAGCCTTGTATGTGCCGGTCTCAATGTATTTCTCTTCTATGGCGGAATTGCCGCAGCCGGAGGATTCAGGTTCATTATAAGAAAAACAGCTTCCGCTGTCGGTAAGCGCCTTGCGAAAAGGAGGAAAGTATAATGAGCAGGAAGATAAAAGCAAGGTTTAGTATCGCAGTTTCTCTTATGCTGATCGGCATTGTGATGTTTGCGGCGGTTATGACCGTTTACGGCTGGGATTTTGCAAAGCTGAGCACTGTGAAATATGAGAGCGCTGTATACGAGATTAACGAAGAATTCAGCGGTATTGCGGTAATGACGGATACCACCGATGTTGTTCTGAAGATAGCTGATGACGGAATATGTAAGGTTGTCTGCTATGAGGCACAATATGAAATGCATTCGGTCGGTGCAGAAGACGGCATGCTTACGATAGAGGCAGCAGACGACGGAAAATGGTATGAATATATTGGTCTGGATTTTGATTCGCCGCAGATAACAATATATCTGCCTGAGCGAGAATACTCTTCTATAGTAATAGAAGGAAGTGCTGCAGATGTGGATATTGACGGCATAACTGCAGGTACGATTGATATTTCTGTTTCAACAGGAGATGTTACTGCTTCGCATATTGTGTGTGCCGGTGATATCAGCATTGGTCTGTCTACCGGCGGAGTCGAACTTACGGAAGTTACATGCAAAGGAATGTATGTCGATGGCGGCACAGGTGATGTTTCGTTCGTTGATGTTATTGCGGATGAAAAGATATGCGCAGATATCAGCACAGGCGATATCCGGCTGGAAAACTGTGATGCAGCGGAGCTGTATCTCAGCGCAAGCACGGGGGATATAACGGGCAATCTGCTTTCCGGGAAGATATTTTCGGCAGATACCGGCACAGGAGATATCAATGTGCCTGTGTCGACTGATGGCGGCATTTGTGAAGTAAGCACAAGCACGGGCGACATCAGCATAACTGTATATTGAAAAAAGGCGCCTTCCGTAAGGAAGGCGCCTGAAATATTCAATTTACCAGGTCTTTTCACCCTTGACGATGTACATCTTGTCCTTCTTGGCTTCCAGTTCGGGACCAACGGTCTCTACCCACTTTTCCTGAGCTATCTCCTCAAGGGATACGGTAACTGCCTGAGGAGGGCAGCCGATGGCTTCCTGTACGGCAAGAGAGATCTTTTCGGCGAGAACCTTCTTGGTAGCATCATCCTTGGGCCACATCTTGACTGCGATATACGGCATAATAAATTCCCCTTTCGGTTAATTAGATGCCTTATTATATCATGCCATGTCAGTGTTGGTCAATATTAGCGGATTGCTTTCGGACAGATTATGCGCCGAATGTATGCGTAATACGATGTCAGTCTTCCTTCATTTCGCCGCGTACGCTTATGCTCAGAAGGGGCAGACGGTCTTCGGGGTCGCCAAGCACCCACATCAGCTTTGCAACCGCAGCTTCGCTGGTCATATCGCGTCCGGAGAAGACGCTGCCGGGGGCCAGTACGGAGCGGCCGACTTCGTAGATGGAGAAATCAGCCTTTTCGTAGAGACACTGAGTGGTTACGATGGTGTATACGCCGTGGTTGGCCAGCATCTTCAGCTTGTCTACCAGATTTCTGCGTATATAGTGCAGACCGCCCATGCCGAAAGCCTCAACTACCAGACCCTTCATGCCGGATTCCACTACCCAGTCGAAAATGGCAGGGGAGGTACCGGGCATCAGTTTCAGCAGGAATACGCGCTCGTCGAGACTGTCCTCAAGCTTGCAGACAGAATCGGGCTTATATTTGGGGGGATTGGTGTAATGGGGACCATCGGCATCGATATAACCTACCAGCGGCGCATTGATGCTTTCGAATGCGTCGAAGGAGGTAGTGCGCATCTTGAATGCGTGAGTGCCGCTGATTATCTTGTGGTTGAATACTACATATACGCCTGCGGGAGCGGACTGAGCAACTGCCAGCGCTTCTGTGAGGTTGCAGGGTGCATCGGAAAGAGGATGCATTATGGGCAGCTGGGAACCGGTGAACACTACGGGCTTATTCACGTTGCGCAGCATGAAAGTCAGCGCTGCGGCGGAATATGCCATGGTATCGGTGCCGTGGGTTATGACCACGCCGTCAACTTCGTCCAGTATGTCAAAAACGGTGCGGGCAAGGATACGCCATTCCTCGGGCTGGATGTTGCTGGAGTCGAGGGAGAAAACGTCCCTGCAGACCAGTTCAACAGATTCCAGCGCGCGTGGGATGAGCTGCATCAGCTGATTGCCGCCTATGCCGGGAGTAAGTCCGTCATCACTCTGTACGCTTGCGATGGTGCCGCCGGTTGCTAGAAGTGCTATGCGTTTCATTTGAATATTCTCCTTTGCGGTCGTGAGTATCAATAGCCCAGATAATCCAGAAGTCCCTTGCAGCCGGCGCATACATCGGAATATGTGGCGTCAAAGTTTCCGGAATACCAAGGGTCGGAAATATCTCTGTGCATGCCGGCGTATTCCAGCAGCAGGTGTATCTTGTTGTCAGGGTCGCCGCCCAGCATGCGGTTCATGTTGCGGATATTGGCGCTGTCCATGCCGATGAGCAGGTCATAATCCGTGTAATCGCGCTTGATTATCTGACGGGCGCCGCGCTTTTCGCACTTGATATTGTGCCTGGCAAGCTCCGCGCGTGCCGGGGGATATACGGGATTTCCTATCTCCTCGGTGCTGGTGGCAGCGGATGCTATCTCAAATTCATCGGCAATGCCCATTTTGGCCACCATATCCTTCATTACCATTTCGGCCATAGGTGAACGGCAGATATTGCCGTGGCAAACGAATAGAATTTTATACATACAAGTCTGTCCTTTGCTTTTTTGTCAGTATAACACATCCGGCTATATAAATCCACAGTTTTAATGCTAAACAGCTGTGTCGTTTCGTGTTGATTTCTTATTTGATGAGGGGTATAATTCTGTATAATGATTATTGATTCGGAGACAAAGGATTATGGGTGATTTGCGAAATATGACCGCGGTATATCTCTTCAGAGGAGAGAAGGTACTGCTTTTGTTCAAGGAAGGCGGACGCGTTGTTAGTAATGTGTGGACGGGGTCTGCCGGCGGTCATTTTGAGGAATCTGAGCTCAACGACCCGCGGGCATGCGTGCTGCGCGAATTGAGGGAAGAGACAGGTCTCTGCGAAAATGACATTCGTAATCTCACTTTGAGATATATCACACTGCGAAATACCAACGGTGAGATTCGCCAGAATTATTATTTCTTTGCCGATTTTCCGGAAGCGGATGGCAGGGAAGTGCATTCGAACGAAGGCACTCTGAAGTGGTTTCACATAGATGATATTGATGGGCTTGCCATGCCTTTCACGGCAAAATATGTGATAGCCCATTACTGCCGCGAGGGCCGGTATACCGAAACGCTGTACGCAGGCATAACGGGCGAAAACGGAGTGGCATTTTCCGAACTGCGGGAATGATTTTAGGGCACGAAAAAGGAGCCGTATTATGCGGCTCCTTTTTTGTGTGTTTATTTGCACGCCGAAATCAGCAGCGCTGCATTGTATGCACCCAGCTTTATCTCGAGGATGCCGTTTGCGGAGGTGTATTTTCCGCATTCGTCAAGGTCGTGTTTGCGGTCGATAAGCTTCAGTGTATATTCGCCGTCAGGCAGCCCGCATACCGTGACGTTTTCGGCGCGGTCTTTGGTGTTTGCGATAAACACTGCTGCAGCGTTTTCGTCCTTTGCTGCCATTGCGGGCACCATATAGGTGGAATATTCCGTGTGCACGGCTGTGCCCATGCGGTAAAGGGTGTTGAAGGCGGGGAATACATAGTATGCCTTGAAGGGCACATACTTCATCGGGTCGAACAATCCCTGATAGTTGCCGTGCACCTGACCGTCGTAGTAGTTCATCATGTCTATATCGGTCTTCGTGTGCATGGTGCAAAGCATGGCGGAAATCAGCGCAGCATCCTTCAGGGTGCCGCGGTTTGCGATGCCGGGATTCCATTCGTTCAGAATGCTTTCAGCATCGCCGTAACCGAATTCGGTCATAAGGCTGCGCGCGTAATTCGCAAAGGCAATGTTGTCCTGTGCGCTGCCGTAGCTGTGCCACGAGAAGAAGTCCAGCGGCGCGCCGCTTTCACGGATGTGGGCGAAGAAATCGCGGGCAAAGTCAATGAAATACTGTGTGCGTGGAGAAACATTTGCGTTTTTGCTGCCGCTGCTTCCGAGTATCGCGTAGAAACCGCAGCTTGCAAAGCCGCCGACCTTGAGATGGGGCCAGCGTGATTTGATGAGCTTTGCGGCCGCGTCATACAATTCGTAATATTGCGCTGCGGTGCCTTTCCACATGGGATTGTCCTTGATGTCGGGAGCGTTGTCGGGTTCATTCCATATCTCCCAGTAGCGGATGCCCAGTTTGAAGCCGTCTGCCCAGCCGTCGTTGTAATGGGCGATTATGTGCGCGCATATCTCCGCCCATTTCTGCGGGTCCTTAGGCGGCAGAATGTGCTGCGGACGGATGTAATGATAATTTTCGATGGTGCAGCCCAAACGATAGAAGGGCTCAACACCCTGCGCATGCAGAGCATTCAGCAGCCAGTCGGTAAAGGCGAAATCGTAGGACTCCGGGTCGCTCACGTCGGCGTCAAAGTTGCGGAATATATTCTCGATATCAACGAATACGTGCTTGCCGAAGGCGCCGCCCGTATCGTGCAGACGGGAAGAGGGGATTCCGGCTTCACCGAGGTAATGAAACAGCTTATCGTCTGCGCCGAGAATGGGCGCATTGTTTATTCCGTGCAGAGGTCTGACATTGCCGACCACGTTGTTCATATCCACAGTAATTCGTGCCACAAGATCACCCCCAAAGATTTTTGAACATTATAACACAAGGAACCATTGGTTTCAAGCCGTCACAAGGAGCAGACGGTCAATGCAATTGACCGGTTTGCGGTTTTGCTCATATACTAAAGCTATAAGTGCGGAGAGTAACCGCAAAATCGGTACGTAACCGGTCGCATTCAATAGGTTTCAAGCCGCCGCCCGGCGCAGAAACCGGATGGTTTCAGTGAAGCGATCATAGAACCCAAAAGAAAGAACCCTTCCCCCATAATGTACGGGGGAAGGGTTCGAAAGCACGGCGCGACAGCAGTCCGCTGCAGGCCGGTGCCTGCTTAGTTGAGCATGATCTGGCCGCCGGTGATCGGGATTGCCTGACCGGTCTCGTACTTCTGCTCTACGCAGTAGAAGATGGAGCGGGCAACGTCCAGGGGCAGGCAGCCGCGGTTCATGGGAACCTTGGACTCGTAGAACTTCTTAACGTCCTCAACGGTCTTGGCACCGGGAACCTTGCCGGCGTTCAGGTACTGAACGAACAGGCCGCGAACGGGATCCATCCAGAGGGGACCTTCCAGATAGTTGCCGGGGCAAACTGCGTTGACCTTGATGTTGTAGGGGCAGAGCTCGAGGGCGAAGGACTGGGTCAGACCGATGCCGCCGAACTTGGAACCTGCGTATGCGAAGTTCTTGTTGGAGCCTTCCAGACCGGACTTGGAGTTTACGGTGATGATATCGCCGAACCACTCGTTGTCAGCTTCGTACTGAGCCTTCATGATGATGGCGGCGTACTTGGCGCAGAGGAAGTAAGCGGTGTAGTTGATGTTGGTAACGAACTCGAAGTCCTTCTTCTCCAGCTGATCGATGGGGCCGGAACGAACGACGCCGGCGTTGGATACAAAGATATCCAGGCCGCCGAACTTCTCAACGGTCTTCTGAACCATTTCGGCAACGGACTCTTCGTCGCCTACGTTTACCTTAACTGCCCATGCGTGCTCGCCCATCTCGGCGGCAACGGAAGCAGCCAGCTCTTCGTTCAGGTCAGCAACGATGATGGTTGCGCCTTCCTTGTACATTTCCTCAGCGATGCCCTTGCCGAAGCCCTGAGCAGCACCGGTAACGATAGCGATCTTGCCGGCGAGACGGCCGGTGGTGGCGGGACGGTTGTGGATATTCGCCTTGGCGATCTCAATCCACTTGCTCATATCTACCATGTAAGTCATCCTCCCAAAAAGAATGTTGTTATCCGCACAGCGCAAACGTATTGCGCGGATAAAGGACATAACTAAACTGCCGCACCCCCGCATGCTGTACGAAGATCGGCATTTATGTCCTTTTTATACCTATAATTTTATCCCACTTCGCGCCTGCTGTCAATGGCAATGCACAATCTATTTACAGAACCTATACCGTATGATAAAATGTACGCGAGGTGATATTATGAAACGTTTTGCTGCTCTCATTATTGCGCTTGTGCTTATGGTCGCGCCCGCACATGCCGAAAAGTGGAATAGATATAATTTCTTTGGAATACCGGATATCGATTACATGAAGGCAAGTGTAACGGTTGAAGAATTGCCGGAGATGCCTGTAGAAAGTATGCCTGTATTCTACGCGGATAATAAGTGCATCTTCCTTCCTACATATAATAATTCCATTATTTTCCCGGTGCTTTATAATGCTGAAAACGGTATGCTCACCGAGCTTCAGCCCCTGCCCGAAGACGAGGCTGTCTGGATGGAATTGTATACGGACAGTATCCGCTGGGTAAAATTTCCGGAAGACCAGCTGGCTTCAGTTCTTGATAAATTGGGCGCTGCAGGTGCGTTTTTCTTTGTTGTTGGAGAATTCACATGCTATAGGCATGAAGTAGCAGGAAACTACGTTCTTATGCAATGCAATTCGAGCACTTTTCTTATCGATACCGAAAAAGGTGTGATAAGGCCGTCGGAAATTGGCGAAGTGATGGAAGACGGTACTGTCATATCGCTGCCGGTCGGAGCAACAGCGTATACATTCATTGCGCAGGACGGCACGGTTAACGAAGTACAGTTAAATGCCGAACCCGGTTACGAATGGGGCGCTACAGGCTCAGCATTCTCGGACGATTCTGCGTATGTCATAATACGCGGCACATATATGGACAGTGAAAGACGTCAGAATTATTCGGTAGGTTTCGTTGAAGATACCTCAAACGGAAATGTGACCGATATAAAGTACCTCGGTTCGTATTCCATGACCTATGGATTTGATGGTGTGATCAAATGCGGAAACGATGCTGCAATCGTGTACAATTCCGGCAGCCTGCTGTTCGTGCCGCCCGTGCTTGTACGCCGTGGAAACGCTGCACCTGTTGCATTTATGTGGAACAACGGACAGATATCGGAATATCAGCTGGATGACGTGCGCAATGATGACGGAAACCTTCATATCCCCGAAGGCTGTGCTGCTATCATTCCTGTAGGTGTTTCCGCTGATGGCAGATATGGACTGTTTATTGAGGGGGTAAATTACAGTCTTATAGCCGTAGACCTTGATACAATGGAATGGCATATGCTGCTGAGCGGATGGGTAGCTCGCGAGATAATGGACGATTCGTTGCTAAGGACGGTGCGTGTCGATGCGTGGAACGGTGAAAATTATATCAATATGAATTACAACTACAGACTCCGTTTCGAATACGATAAATAAAAAACGCCCGCGGTGCATGTGTGCCGCGGGTGTTTTTGTGATTTACACAAGGTGTGAGGCGGTGATGTCAGCGTACTCCCCCCAATAATATAGTTGTCCGTTGTGCAGCAGCGCCTGCTTAGTATAAAGGATACACAGAAACCGCGGTGCTTCTGTATCACTGAACAAAGAACTGCGCATGTGACCTTTTAAAGCTATATTATTATCTCAACTTATGTAAACTGTCAATCGCAAAATGCCGAGTAAAATCTGTTTACAGAAGCTATACACTATGATATTCTATAAATGAGGTGATAGCATGAAACGCTTTGTTATGATACTTATGATATTTGTGCTGGTGACATCTTCTGCACATGCGGAGCGGATCGATAAAAAAATTCTGAACAGAATATTTGTGCAGGATTACATGGATGCATATGTAACGGTCGAACCGTGGCCCGATGCACCCGGGGCCGGCAGACTGGTGTTCTATGATGATGACAAATGCATCCTCTTGCCGGCTTATGATGAATATATAGTCCCCATGCTTTATGATGTCGGAACCCATGCCATCACCGAACTTCAGTCACTGCCCGAAGATGACGCTCTCTGGACGGAACTGATAATGAACGAACTCGACCGGAGCGGATTTACGGAAGAATCACTGGCACCGGTAATTGAAAAAGATGGCCTTGCACATGCATTCTTTGTTTGCGCAATGGGGAACGTCGGTTATTATCGCCATTATACTGCAGGTGAATATGTGCTGCTGAATCTTCGCTCCTGTGCATTTCTTATTGATACCGAAAGCGCTGTTATCAGACCGGCAGGCTGGGGCGAGATAACTGAAGACGGCACTGTCATCGAAATGTTCCCGGGTAACAACACATACACTCTGACCGCGCAGGATGGCACGGTAACAGAGGTACAGATGACAGGAGATCCCGGTTACGATTGGTATACCTCGGGTTTGAAAATTTCTGATGATTCCGCAGTAGTTATAGTTCGCGATGCCCGTTTTGATATGAGTAAGCCGCAGGATAATTCCGTTGGCTTTATTGATGATATGTCAGATGGCAATGTGACCGATATCACATATATTGGTCAGTACCCCACGCTGCAGGGCCCCGATTCTGCCATATTGTGTGGAAATGATGCTGCTATCGTATACAACAATAGCAGGGTTATATTTCAGCCCTGCGTACTTGTGCGACGCGGCAGTGCCGATGCTGCAGCGCTTTTGTGGGACGGCGAAAAGGTGGTCAAATATCAGCTGCACGAAGTGCGCGATGATGAAGGCGAAATTATCATTCCCGAAGGCTTCAGTTTTCTTATACCCGTAGGTGCGACTGAAGACGGCAGATATGCGCTGTTTGTTGAAGGCGCAGAGTGCGGACTTGTTGCCTTAGATCTCGATACGATGGAGTGCCGCATACTGATTGAAGGAAACGACGTGTATGAAGTCATGCAGACTACGCTGCTGATGTCGGTGATGTCGGGTTCGTGGAACGGAGAGAATTACATCAATCTGACAAACGGCTATACGCTGCGGTTCGAATTTGAATAAAATAATGAATGCCTCCGGTACTTTGGTACCGGGGGCATTTGCATGTTTTACAGAAGGTGTGCGGCGATGACATCAGCCTGCATTGCCTTTGCTTCATTTGTGAAATGATATGTGTCAGTCCAGAATTTATCCCTGTCCAGCTTATCCATTGGTGTGAAAAGATCTGTCACGGGGATATCCTGCTTTAATGCAAAATCATTCAGCTCTTTGGATATGGCTGTGAGCGAAGGATCTTTCAGCGGGGTGCAGAGAGTGAGGCTCAGCTTTGCGTCGGGGCATTTGAAACGAATGAACCCGATGACCTTTTTGTAGGCGGCTTCCCATTCGGTACGATCGGTGGTCAGGCTGTGCAGCCCGTTGTTGAAGCAGATATGCGTATAGGGAAGATAATCGAGATAGAATTCCAACTCGCGGAAATAATCCGGATCAGTTACGCATTTGGAGGATGCCCAGAATGATACGTTCATCCTGCCTTCGAGTTTTTCGCGTACGAAGGTCTGATAGCCGTTGCATATGGAATCGCCTATAAGCAAAACGCGGGGAGAGTTTTTATCAAGGGCATTGTAGGCGTAATGGATGCTCCATTCAATGTCCTCGCGTATGCGGGAGGTGTTTGCGGGCGTGAATTTCTGCCATTCCATTTTTTTATTCTCCTTTGCTGTATTGACTTAATTATACCATCGTGCCATAATGTATGCAATAAATTGATGTTCAGGGGTGAGATGTATGGACAAACGTGAGTATATCGATATGCTTGAAAATATGTACTTCGGCAGGAAGGTGTATCAGGGCGAACTGCACGACCATTCCGATTCCGGCGGTACCAGCGACGGCAAGCGTACTCTTGCGGAATGGATTGAACGCATGGCTGAACTTGATATGGATTTCGCCGCCATACTCGACCACCGTCAGGTAAGGCATATGTATCAGCCCGAATGGGAGGACGGTCTGTTCATTGCAGGTACCGAGCCCGGTACCGAGATAACCGATGCTGACGCTGTCATAAAGCAGGTGCATTACAATATGCTGTTCTCTCACAGGGATGAGCTGGCAAAGCTGCTTGCCGAATTCCCGGAGTATCAGTATGAGGGCGGCATCGAGGGACATTTTATATACCCCAAATTCACCCGTGAAAGCTTCGGCAGGCTGATCGACGCAGTTAAGGCGCACGATGGCTTCTTTGTGCATCCCCATCCCAAGCAGCTCATGCAGTCCGATGATCCCACTCAATACTGGTTCAGAGATGAGACGGGCATCGAGGTATTCTACAATTCCTATGATTGCGAGCACACCGCCGTAAATTACGAACTGTGGACAGGCATTTTGGCGGCAGGCAAACGTGTGTGGGCATGCGCCGGCTGCGATAAGCATGCAGATGCTGAAAACGGCGCGCTGACCACGATATACGCTTCCGAAAAGTCCAGCCGTGGTTTTGTGGAAAAACTGCGCGTGGGTGACTTTACCTGCGGAAATGTGGGCATACGTATGGCTGTGGGAGATACTCTGATGGGCGGCAAGTGCAATTTTGCGGGCAAAAAGCTGACTGTGGCTGCCGGTGATATCCACTCTTCCGTGAAGCATGCAGACCATGTGTATCGCGCGGATATAATTACCGATGCGGGTATCGTATGCAGCGAAAAGATTGATGCTGATTCTATGAATTACATTGTTATGGACGCACCCGAATGCAGATTTGTGCGCGTCGAGATAGTAGATGAGACCATAGGTTTCCGCATTGCTATAGGCAACCCCATCTGGAACATGGACTGACTGCAATAAAAGGAGCGTACCGTTCAAGGTACGCTCTTTTTGTTATATGGACAGCTCCGCGATAAGCGGGCGGTGGTCGGAATTCTGAGTATCTATGCTGTAGAGCTTTTCGGTGGTAATGCCGTCGGTATGGAGTATGTAGTCTATCTTGTCTTTGGGCTCATCGGAGGGGAAGGTGAGGGGAGAATTGCGGTTTCCGGCAGTGTCAGTCATTGCATAGAGTATTGGCTGCAGTATCTCCGCATCTGGGGTCATATTCAGGTCGCCCATCAGCATTACGGGGTTTTCTTCGGTGGAGAGCACATTCAGCACAGCATCAACGGCGTTGCGCTGCTCGGAGGGCATGAGGCCGAAATGGGTGCACAGCACAGTGACGGGAGTATCGCCGGCCATCAGTACGCAGCGGAGTATGCTGCGGTGCTCGTAGAAGCCGATATCGGTCTTTTCCGGGTCCGGAATGTGGATTATTTCGCTTTCGGCTATGGGCAGACGGGTGAGCAGAGCATTGCCGTATTCTCCGCCCATAATATCGATAGATTTGCCAAAAACGGGATAATAACCGGTAAGCCTGCCCAATTCGTCAGCCTGCGCTACATCGCCGATATCTGAGGTGTGGCTGCGGACTTCATTCAGAGTGACGAAATCGGGTGCTACTTCGCGTATTACGGCAGCGGCGTAATTGAGGTCGCGGTCACGGGCCATATTCTTGCCGGAGCAGATATTGTAAGTCATTGCGGTTATCTTCATATGCTCACACCTTTCGGGTTTATATATAAATTGTACCATGGGTTTGTCTGAAATGACAGTCCCTGCAAAACTTTTCTATCGTGAATATGTATGCTATAATAAATGTAAGATCCGCATAAATCAAAGGAGTGGTGAAACAATGAACGCACAGGAAAGAAGAGAAGCACTGCAGAACATATATACCGTCAGCGGTTATTATAATTCCGTCAGCGGCGTGCTCGGAATAGATCAGTGGGGCGGACTGCCCGACGAAGGCGTTGCCTATAGAATCAAGGTCAATGAATTTCTGGGCGACCGCAGGCGTGAACTTTATTTCACCCCTGAAGCCGAAGAACTGGCAGCATATTACAGCGAGAATCCTGTTGGTGAAGATGAGATCGAGACCGCACAGATTCGCGGATTCATGAAGCAGCGCAGTTTCTATCGCGATGTGCCGAAGGAACTCTCCGATGAATTCAACCGCAAGCGCGTTGAGTCCATGACCGCATGGAAGCAGGCGAGAGAGGCAAAGGACTTTGAGATATTCAAGCCCTATATGAAGGATGTTTTCGAACTGCGCAAGCAGATCGCGCTGGCGCTGCGTCCCGATAACGATCCGTTTGCAACGCTTGTCGATCTGAGCGACGAGGGTCTTGATATCGAAGATATCAGCGCTCAGTTCGGCAAACTGAGAGAGGGTATCGTAGCCATCCGCCGCAAGATACAGGAAAGCGGACTTGAGATCGACAACAGCTTCCTCTCCCGCGAACAGGATCCCGAAAAGATGATGGCACTTGCCAAGGAGCTTGCACGCGAGGTGGGCTACAAAGATTCCATGGGCGGATATAACGAGAAAGTCATTCACGCTTTCTCTTCCACTATCGGTCCCCGCGATGCCCGTATTTCCACAGCCAAGCATGGCAAACCTTCGCTTCTGACAACGATACTGCATGAATCCGGACATGCCATGTATGGATATTCCAGCAACGACAAGGTGGCCGAAGCGGGACTGTTCGGCGGAATCTCCGGCGGATTCCATGAGGGACAGGCAAGGTTCATTGAAAACTTTATCGGACGCAGCCGCGCATATATCGGACATATCTATCCCCGTCTGGCGGAACTTTTCCCTGAATATGCCGCTATTTCCGAAGAGGATTTCTATCGCGCGCTCAACCGCGTGGCGCCTACCTGCAAGCGCACAGAAGCTGATGAGGTCACGTATAATTTGCATGTCATCATCCGTTTCGAACTGGAGCGTGATTATTTCGCAGGCAGGCTTACGATAGATCAGATGCGCGATGCATGGAACGATAAGTATGAGGAATACCTGGGAATACGTCCTGCCAACGATACCGAGGGCATCCTGCAGGATATGCACTGGACCGGCAGCTGGATCGGTTATTTCCAGAGCTATACGCTGGGAAATATCTACGACGGCATGATCTATAATGCCATTCGCAAGGATATCCCGGATTTCGAGGAAAAGGTTGGTAAGGGAGATTTCGCACCCATCATCAGCTGGCTTACCGAGAACATCTGGCAGTACGGCAGAAGCGTCACTGCGATGGATCTGCTGAACAAATTCAGCGCTAAGGGACTTGACGCACAGCCCCTTATTGATTATCTCGATAATAAATTCGGAAAGATCTACGGCTGGAAATAATAAAAAGGACCGCCCGCAGGGAAATATGCGGGCGGTCTTTTTTGTTCCGGGTGTTATTGGGCTGTACTTGCAGACGGTGTTTTGCGGAAAAACCGTGGGATTAAAATGCCATTCTTGCCCAGCCTTCCGAGGAGACGGGTTCAATGCCCAATGCTTCGCGCAGCGTATTCACATAATAGCGATAATTTTCAATGGGCACGCCGTTGGGGATGCGGTGGTCGAGCGAGAATATGGTGCCGCCGCCGCGCAAAACGGGATCTGTGCGGTATTCGATCTCCTTAAGGATGGACGCCTTGTCCTTGCGCAGGGCGAATTTGTCGATTCCGCCCTTGAGTATCAGGCTGCTGCCATATTTTTTGCGGATGGCTACGATATCCATACCCGCATTGGGCTCGCAGGGATATATGCAGTTGAGTCCGCAGTCTATGAGCGAATCGATTATGGGGTTTATGTTGCCGTCACTGTCCTGCGAGAATATCTGCGCACCGTAGTTTTTGGCGCATTCCCATATGCGGTTGTAATAGGGTTTCATGAATTCGGAGACCTGTCTGGGTCCGAAAAGCGGTCCGGATTTTCCGGCCATGTCCTCATGTATGGATACGCAGTCTATAGGCACGATCCCGCCTGTCTGCTCGAGCACTTTTACGGTGGTATCGGCTATGGTATCCAGCATATCATGAATGAGTTCGGGCTCTTCGTAACAGGCGATGCACAGCGCTTCTTCGCCCATAAGCTGGCGGGGCTCGTCAAAGCCGCCGGGCACAAACTGCACGGTCAGATAGCCCTTGTCACGCAGCTGTTTCTGCTGAAGCAGCTTTTCGGTATCGATGCGCTCTTTTGAAAACTGATACCACTTTTTGATCTTCAGCCAGTCATCCATGCTCTTTAACGGATAGTCAAGGGGCAGCGGAATAGTAGCACTCTTCTTGAAAAGTTTTACTGTACGCCCCATTTCATCTGTGGAAAGCGTGCATTCCGGGTCATCCGATATAAGCCTCGGTTTGATTCCGGTTATCGGTCCGCAGATTCCGGGCAGATTTGCGGTGAGCACATAATCCCAATCGAATGCGGTCATGGCTATTTCTTTTGCGGAAGCGCCCTGTCTGCGCCATTCATCTTCAAGCGCCATAAGCGGGCCGAACAGCTCGCATATCATTTCCCGGCCGGTGTATTCGAAATTGCAGTGTGCCAGATACCGTTCCCTGTCCCAAATCATTGAAATCAACCTCACTGCCTATGTTTGCATGGATTATATCACCGGTGCATGCGGCTGTCAACATAGCGTTAACGTTGAAATGGTATAATTACAAAACATATTATTTGCGAACGGAGGCGATCATCATGAAGACAGCCCTGATACTGACTGCCATAGCACCGGATGACAGGCTGCTTGGTCTGCTGGGAGATTTCAGGGATACCGATGAGATAACCCCCGTTGTGATATGCCGTGAAAATGCCGATGCACTGCCCGATTGGGTCGTGACGCTGCGTCCCGAGGGCGCTGCGGGCAAAGGCGCGGCAATAAGATATGCGCTTGAATATGTGCGCGATAATATGCCGGGATGCGGCTTTGTCATCCGTGCCGAGGCAGACGGCAGGTATGGTTACCGCGACATTATGCATCTGAATAAATTCCTTGTGCAGCACAGAAATACACTGGTGTTGGGAAAAAGAGCCCATAATTATGAACTTTCGCCGGGCAGCGTGCTGCGCAGCGCCACAGCAAGACAGTTGTTTGCCGTGGCAAGCGGACGCAATGTGCATGATATTGAGACCGGTCTCAGGGGCTTCGGCAGAAGACTGTTTGACAGATTCATTCATGTTGGCGGCGACGCTCATGAATATGAGGTAAACACGCTGCTGTACGCGGCGCGCAGCAGAATTAAGATAATTGAAGTGCCTATATTCACTCCGGTTTCTGAAAGCAAGGGTACATACTGGCAGCATCTCAGGCAGTGGATTGCCGTGTATGCCTGCGTTATGAAATTCGCGGCATCGTCGCTTAGCTCATTCCTGATAGATCTTTTCACGCTGCTGGGGCTCAATTATCTGCTGAGCGGAATGCACGAAGTTGCCGCGCTGGTAATAAGCGTAAGCGCTGCGCGCATAATCAGTTCGGTGGTGAATTTCTATGTGAATCATTTCATCGTGTTCGACAGCAACGAGCCTGTAGGTCATGCCATGCTGCAATTCGGACTGTTGCAGGCGGTGATTATGCTGGGCAGCTATGCCTTCATGCATATTCTGAATATAACGCTTAATGTGCCGCTGGCTGTGTCGAAGGTAATCTCCGATTCCGCACTTTTCGTGGTAAGCTTTTTTGTACAGGGAAAGCTTATATATAATAAAGAAGACTAAAAAAACATCCCGCTCCGGAATTTTTACCGGGCGGGATGTTTCTTTTTATCTGTCGCTCTTGAGGGAACCGGTGGTCTCAATGACATCGGGCTTGAAGCGGTCGCAGCAGTCGGTGAGGTGCTCTTCTTCTTCGAGTATCCACAGACCTACCTTTGCGCCCTTTACACGCACCATTTCGATGCGCTCGTCAGATACAACGGGAGCCTTGCACCAGCTGTTGAGATAAGTGGGGTAGGGCAGCCATACGATGAGGGGATTTTCCTTCAGTGCGCCGCAGACGGCGTTCAGCTTTTCCTCTTCCACAAATCCGTCGTAATGGATGGTGACGGAGGGAAAACGATCGGTCACTTTTGCAAGGTATTCGATCTTTGTGCAGGTGAAGCCCGCAAGATGCTGCATGCCGGTTTTTTCTACGATGCCGAAAAGGATCTCGGTCTGCTCGTCGGTGAAGGATTCGATCACGTTGTCTATCTTCACGGGGATATTGTTTTCGCGGGCGTAGATAAGCGCTTCTTCGAGGGTGGGTATCTTCTCGCCGGCGAAATCCGCTGAGAACCAGCTGCCGTATTCATAGCTGCAGGCTTCTGCAAAGGTGATATCTGCGATTTTCGTGCCCTCGGGAGCCTTTTCGCCTGCGGGGGTGCGTGCGGTGCGGTCGAGGGTTCTGTCGTGCAGTACTACACACACGTTGTCTTTGGTGAACTTGGGGTCAAGCTCTATGTAGTCATAGCCCTGCTCAACTGCGGCACGGAATGCTGACATGGTGTTTTCGGGACAATCGGTGGATACTCCGCGATGTGCCTGCATGGCTACTTTATGTCCGTTAACTGTACGCATGACATATCCTCCTCAGTGTATCTTCTGCTCGATTCCGTAATCGGCCCAAATGCCGCCGTACATTTCGGAAAGCTTGTTCATGGGGGTTTCGACGGTGTAGCCGTCAATGCGCCTGGTGCCGTAAACGTTTGCGGCGTCTGCATCGGGCACCATCTTGTAGGTCAGTGCTACATTGCAGGGAGAGGGGATCTCGGGAAGTGCAAATTTTTCACCTGCGGCGAGGCGTTCCACGGCCTTCTTTGCGTGCTCATAGACGATCTGCTGTCCTCTTGCGGGAGGAATGACCAGCGCGCTCTGACGGCCGAGACCCTGCTTTACCATTGCGGTTTCGATGTTGCCCAGCCAAGCTTTGCCTTCTTCGCAGACCTTGTCATCACCGGATACCATTACGACGGGTACGCCTGCTTCAGCGGCGAGTTCGGCGTCGATGCCCAGTTCGCCGTAGGGCTTGCCGTTTACGCAGAACTTGTGCCATGATTTGCTGCTCATGGTGTGCTCAAGGTTTGCATAGAGAGTGCCGGCCATAGCGTGGTAGCCCATAAGGAACATGCCGTCCACGGACTTGTCGAGGAAGGCGAATCGGGGCTGATGGGGCTGTCCGGTAAGCAGCAGTGCGCGGGGATCCAGCTGTTCCACAAGCAGGTTTGCCCAATTGGAATGTACGTCTGCCACGATGACCTCATCCGCGCCGCCGTCAAATGCGCCGCGTACGGCTGCATTTACGTCTGCGGTAAGCAGGCGCTGTGCGGTGGGATAGAAAAAACCGTCGCGCAGTACGTATTCGGGAGAAGAAACGCCGCTGATGCCTTCAAGATCCACAGAAATATATATCTTCATGTTCAAAACCTCCGTCAGTATTTTTACAGCTCGATGTCATACGGGCCGTTCATATTCACATAATGCTTTTTCGGTTTAAGTTCGCTCATCCAGCCGCGCACGATTACGGTCTTGTAGCAGCCGGTGTCGTAGCCGTTTTCGCCCATGTTGTCCCAAAGCCAGGTGGGGGTGTTCCACAGGCAGACATCCGCAGCGATGACTTCGTAAACGGCCTTTTCCACGCCGTTCTGTCCGTGATGGGCCATCTGTACATAGTCGCTTTTCAGTTCAGAGGCAGGCACGGTTTCGATAAGCTGCATTCCGCCTTCCACGCCGAGGTCGCCCAGGAACATGATGCGCTTTCCGTTTACGTCCATGCGGAATACGGTGGAAGCGTTGTTGATGAAATTTTCCTTTATGGCAGTGTCGGGCTCGCGCAATACATGTATTTTCGCATCGCCTATGGCGTAGATATCGCCCTTTTTCATTGTCACAGTTGTGATATCGTTCTTTGATACGATTTCACGGATCCAGGCAAGGTATTTGCGGGTGCCGTCGGCAAAGGAAGGTTCGCCGGCGATTATATCATCATCCGGAGGGAAATTGAAATACAGCTTGTCTACGGAAAGTGAATCTGCATGGTCTGTCATCATACGGCAGAAAGCGCCGTAGTGGTCGTCGTGGGGGTGGGTGAAAAACCATGCGTCGACACGACCGCCGAGGGAGACGAGCTTTTCATGCAGCGCTTCGGCTTCGGATTCAAAACCGCCGTCGATCACTATTACGACGCCGTCAGAATGATAAACGAAGGATTCGCAAATGGTATCTGTGACCGATTTCGGCATGTGCAGTATGCCCATAAATGTCACTTCCCGTCTTTTTGCATGTATTATATCATCATGTTCTGAATGCGTCAATGAAATAAGGACGATGCATGCGCCTTAACATACGATGTGTTATAATAAGAAAGATACATTGATACCGGGAGCAGAAATAAATGCGAGATATATCTTTTCTTAAAAATAAGGTGGCCATAGTCACCGGCGCCGCAGGCGGCATCGGTGAGGCCATATGCAAAAAACTTGCCGCTGATTACGGCATGAATCTTGTTGTTACCGGCCGCAAGGCAGCTACGCTTGAACCTCTTGCCGAGGAACTTCGTGCAATGGGAGTAAAGGTGAAGACGGTTATCGGCGACCTCGGTGATCTCAGCTTTGCGGATACCGTGATCGAAGCTGCGAGAGAGGAATTCGGCGGTTTTGATGTGCTTATCAACAACGCAGGTCTTTCTCATCACTGCACTCTTGAGGAGATGACTCCCGAGCTTTTCGACAGCATAATGGCAGTTAATGTGCGCGCTCCCTATTTTCTGTGTCAGAAGTCTCTTGACGACCTCAGGAAATCCGATTGCGCGACCATTATAAATATCTGCTCTGTGGTCGCTCACAAGGGATATCCCTTCCAGAGCGCATATGCTGCCAGCAAGCATGCGCTGCTGGGCATTTCAAAGTCCCTTGCCAACGAAGTATACAAGGAAAACATCCGCGTGCATGTAATAAGCCCCGGCGGCGTGTTTACTCCCATGGTGGCGCTTACCCGTCCCGACCTTACTTCCGATGGCATGATGCTGCCCGAAGACATTGCCGATATGGCAGGCTTCTATCTTGAAATGCGCATGAGCAATGCCGTTATCGATGAGATGGAATCCCACCGCCTGACCAAAGAGCCCTTCGCCTGATATGGAGGATTTCATATGAAAAGCGGAGCAAAGCTAATGACATCCGGTTCCATACCGGGTACTATCATAAGATTCGCCATTCCCGTATTTCTGGGAAATCTTTTCCAGCAGCTGTATAATGCTGTGGATTCGCTTATCGTCGGCAATTTCGTAGGCGGAGACGCGCTGGCTGCGGTCAGTTCCTCCGGCAGCCTTATATTCCTATTCAACGGATTCGTGATGGGAATATTCATGGGCGCAGGTGTTGTTATCGCCAGATATTTCGGCGCAAGGGACGATAAAAACGTAAGGCTGGCTGTACACACATCGATGGCTTTTGCTGTTGTGGCTGGAATAGCCATGACGGTGACCGGTATGTTCCTTACCCCGATAATACTCAGGCTTATGGGTACGCCGGAGTCCGTAATGCCCAACTCGGTCACGTATTTCAGAGTGTATTTTGCAGGTTCACTGGCTGTGGTTACCTATAACGCGGTCAGCGGCATACTGCAGGCGGTGGGCGACAGCCGTCATCCTCTTTATTACCTTATCATATCATCGGTACTTAATGTGGTGCTGGACCTGCTTTTCGTTGCTGTGTTTGATTGGGGAATCCTCGGTGCGGGCATAGCCACGGTCATATCGCAGTTTACTTCCGCGGCGCTGGGTACAGCGCGGCTTATCCGCAGTGATACGGTATACAGGATAGTGCCTTCCGAAATCAGATTTGACGGAAGGCTTATCCGCGAGATACTGAAGATAGGCCTGCCTTCGGGACTCCAGAATTCCATCATATCTCTGGCAAATGTGGTCGTGCAGTCCAACATCAATGCCTTCGGTGCGCTTGCCATGGCGGGCTGCGGCGCCTATTCCAAAATAGAAGGCTTTGCGTTTTTGCCGGTGACCAGTTTCACCATGGCGATAACCACCTTCGTCAGTCAGAATCTGGGCGCGAAGGAAAATGCCCGCGCCCGCAAAGGCGCGCTTTTCGGAATACTGCTGTGCATCACCATTGCGGAGCTGATAGGCGTCACCATAAACCTTTTCGCTCCCGGTCTTGTCGGTATGTTCAATGCGGAAAGCGAAGTAGTGCGCTATGGCGTTATGATGGCCAGGACCACCACGCTTTTCTACTGCCTTATGGCGTATTCTCACTGCATGGCCGCGGTAATGCGCGGCTGCGGCAGAAGCATGGTGCCTATGCTGGTCATGCTGGTGTGCTGGTGCGCGATAAGAGTAAGCTACATAACCATTATCGTGCGATTTATTCCCGATATCCGCTGCGTTTTCTGGGCATATCCCATAACGTGGACGCTCAGTACAGTGGTATACACGGTATATTATTTCAATAAAAAGCCGCTTGATGCGGCATAAGAAAAAATCCCCTGCTGCGGCGGGGGATTTTGATTATATAGTGATTGACATTGCTCTGTGAAAATAGTAACATTTATTTGGTAAGAACATTCATGCTTGATATCAGGAGGCAGGAATATGAAATACAATTTCGACGAAGTGGTAGACCGCGCCAACGAAGCCGGCAGTTATTCTACAAAGTGGGCAAAAAATTCCTCTATGGCTACTATGTTCAAAGCAGATACCGTGCCTGAGGACAGGCTGTGCTTCTATGTGGCGGATATGGATTTCCGCTGTGCTCCCGAAATAACCGATGCCGTAAAGACTGTGGCGAATCACGGTATCTTCGGCTATTCCGAAACTCCCGAAGAATATTACAATGCAGTTATCCGCTGGATGCGCGACAGATTCGGCATGGAAGTAAAGCGCGAGGAGATAATCCCCGGTCACGGCGCTCATGCTGCAATCTGCACCACCATCGAAAGGCTGACCAAGCCCGGCTCGGGCGTTATCGTTCCCTGGCCCACCTATGGCTACCGCGGAGATGTTACCGGCGTGGGCAGGTACTACACCGGCTTCCAGATGAAGAATGACAACGGCTACTACACCATTGATTGGGACGAATTCGAGAAGATCTGCAAAGAACCTCAGAATTCTGCGATCATTCTGCAGCAGCCCCACAATCCTACCGGCCGTCTCTGGACCGATGAGGAGATAAAGAAAATAGCCGAGATATGCCGCGCCAATGATGTGCTGATGATCTGTGACGATGTGCATATGGATTTCAAGCGCCGCGAGAATACCGTGCATCCCTTTATCAATGTGGTCGGTCCCGAAGGCATCGTAATGATAACCGGTCTGGGCAAGACCTTCAATCTTGCGGGTCTTTCCATTACCAACTTCATCATAAAGGATGAAGCGCTGCGCAAGAAGATGAATTACTACGGAGAAATGATATCTCCCTTCAGTGCCGCCGCATGTATCGCCGCATATACCAAGTGCGATGAGTGGGTTGAGCAGCTGAACGATTATATCGACGAGTCCATTGATTATGTCGTAAACCGTTTCCATAACGAACTGCCCAAGGTAAAGGTGCATAAGCCTGAAGGCACTTACATACTCTGGGTGGATTTCACGGATTGCGGCTTCACTTCCGAGGAGCTTGACGAGCGCATCGGAGGAAGGGCTCACATCGGTCTTACGAACGGCGCCGGCATGGAACAGCCTGAAGGCACCCTCTTCCGCCGTATGTGCATAACTTCCGCGAAGAGCGAACTGGTAAAGGCAATGGACAGGCTGGTAGAATGCCTGAAATAAACCGAATATGAATTTGACCCGGACGTCATGCAGATGTCCGGGTCATGAATAATTTTTTCAATGGTGATCTGATGGAACTTGTAATAAAGCATTTTAATGAACTGACTGCATTCGAACTGCACGAGATACTGCGCATACGTTCGCAGGTGTTTGTGGTAGAACAGGACTGTGTTTATCAGGACGTTGACGGAAAGGACCTGGGTGCGTATCATCTTTATCTGAAAGATGACGAGGGTATACAGGCCTGCCTGCGCGTGCTGGACAAGGGAGTAAGCTTCGAAGATGCAGCCATAGGGCGCGTGGTCTCGATAAAGCGTCGTGCGGGGCTTGCCTCGCAGCTGCTGCGCGAAGGCATACGCGTGGCGCGGGAGAAGTTCGGAGCGGACAGTATAAGCCTTGAAGCGCAGGTGTATGCCCGCAGTCTTTATGAGAAGCAGGGGTTCCGGCAGACATCGGAAGAATTTCTGGAGGACGGTATCCCTCACATTAAGATGACCCTCGAAATGACATGACGGAAGGATGATAGTATGAAGAAGCTTTTCTCGATGCTGCTTGCACTGTGCATGCTGTGTGCAGGCGTCTGCTTTGCGGAGTTTGACGCAAGCTATGTTTATATACAGCCTGCAGCCGATTATGACGTAACTGAAGGCGGCTACATACTGCGTGGCGAAGCCTCATTCGAATGGTTTGCCGACGGCAATGTGTACGGCTACACCTATGTAGTGCAGGATATCCACGGCTTTGATGTGGCGGGCTACACCGAACCTGCAATGACAGATGCGAATTCGCTCACACTTTATGCGGACGATTTTGAGAAGAACAGATCCTATACACTTACCGTATATGCGCATGTGAACGAATATGATGCATATCCGATCAGCGCCATTGAGTGGTTCATGTTTGTGGAAGATGCTTCTGCGGAAGCAGAGGGAGGTTCTGTAAATACGTCTGCCGGAGATGACCGCAGGACTGTTTATATGAACCATTACGATGCGCATCTGGCGGGCGGCAGACCTGTACTGCTTGCAGATGTAACCGGAGACAGACTTGACGAGATGATAATCCTGAATATACCGGGTGATTTCGTTGCGGCAACGGTGCTTACGGTCAATGCAAACGGCGAGGTTGTGGTGATATACGATAATTTCATGCCCATGTCCCACGGCGGTATATGCGGCCTGTATCTTATCCCTCAGCCGGACGGCGGCTATGCGCTGCTTGAGGAGTGCGACGAATTGTGGCAGGGTATCGGTAAGCTGTATTTCACCGAATTCAGGCTCACGGAGACCGGTGAGAAGGTGTATCTGCGCAATCTGTGGCTTTCAAGTGATGAGCCCGGCTGCGTTGATGCCAACGGCATGATAGCAGAATTCCTGATCGATGATTATGCAAGGCAGCTTGGAGACATAATATCCACGGGTAATTCGCTGTTTGTGTACAGTTCTATGTCCTCCGCATTCGTACCCGCTGCGGATATGAGCTATGACGGCGCATTTCTGGGCTATGCGGAAGCTTCCGCTTCCGTCAACATTATAGCGTCCGAGGGACTTATATCCATGATGGGCATGGAATATATGGAGATATATTTCGCGCTTTCGGATATGACGTGGTACGATTCTGTGGATTACCCCGGTATATGGTTTTTGAACGGTATCTATGCCGGCGGCAATGTGACTTTTGAGTATTATACTCAGCCGGATGAGCCGGGCGCATACCCTTACTGCATGAGGGTGACGGACCTCTACGGCGACCGGTATCTGCCTGTGACAAGGGAACTTTTAACCGGTATGACGTGGGCACAGGTGCAGCAGCTTTATTGGGAATCTCTTGGCGAAATCGAGCAGTATGACGGCTATGCCGTGGCATACGGCTACCCCGAGCAGGGCTGCATGATGACGCTGATGTTCGATGAAGCCTCCGAAAACGGAAAGCTGGTCAGCGTTACCGTGCAGTATTTTGAATGATGTTTATACCCGGTTCCTAAACCGTGTATGATTGCGGTATGTTGATTTGATCGTATCCTGTGATGAGCTATTGCGGTGGTAAGAACAGTTGCTGATACAGCTTCCGATATCACGGCAGTATATGTATGAAAATAAAAAGCCGTACCGGTCAATTTGACCGGTACGGCTTTTTTGCGGGGATTCATAACTTTTTGTCACGCATGAGTCTGAGTTTGCAGGCAGTGTCGAGTGAGTTTTTAATGGCCGGCTTTTCATCGGACGATGCGTTTTGCATGGCTTTATTAAGGTAGTCTATAGCCGAATCATACCTTTGGTAATTCGCCGACGGTTTGGCTGCATACATATCGCGAGATATCGCACTCAGAAACGGATATGCGCCGGTGTCACCGGCATCGGCTGCCTTCTTAAGGTAAAATTATGCTGGTGACAGATCTTTGGCTGCGCCGTATCCGCAGCAATAATAAATTCCGGGCTTAAGTTATGTACGCTTTTTTTTGTTGTCGGCGCCCTTTTTGAGCCATTGCTGTGCTTCTGCATACATCTGCTTTTTTTCGTACAGTTCCGCGATGCTTTTATAGGCTTCCGGGTCGCCCTGATTTGCAGCCTGCATGTACCAGAAGAGGGCCTTTTCATCATCTGCGGATGTACCCATGCCGTCGGATGTCATATGGCCTATAATCATCTGAGCAGTGGTATTGCCCCACTTGGCAAGGGGTAAATAGCGCTCAAATGCTGTGTCATAAAGATACAGCATAAGTGCCTTGTGTGCCATCTCAATCTCAGAATTCTGGCGGCTTACCATGTCGTTCAGGATATCTGCGGCGTCCTTATACTTTGCTTTGGCAAGTATGCGCAGGTAATGGATGCCCTCAGTGGGCGTTTCGCCTTCTGTGCCATCCAGCAACAGCTTTACCATTTCGTACTGTGCGCCGGAATCGTTTTCCTTGGCCAGCGTACGCAGGTAGCCGATGCCTTTACTGCGGTATTTTTCATCGGCAGCCTTTACGAATATGCATCCCAGTTCGTAATAGTCGCTCTTTTCGGCAACGGTCTCAAGCTTTTTGGCAGCTGCCAGAATGGCAGCATTGTCACCGCGCGTCTTGGCTGCATTGAGTTCTTCAATACAATTGCTGCGCAGCTTTTTCCTCTTGTGTCTTTTAATGCGCTTTTTTATAAGTACCGGCGATGACAGCACCAGCAGCACCAGTGCTATTGCGATCGCCGCGCCAAGTGCCAGACCGACAAGACCTACGAACACACCTGCGATGCCTAATTTGTCAAGCAGAAACGACCAGTAAGGCTGAAGAAGATTGGCTATCATATCTGAGGGACCTCCGGATACACTGTCTTATCTCATTACCTCTTCCATGGCTATCTCCTGCCAGCGCCAGAGGCATTCGGGGTTGTGGTTTACGGTGCTGATGTCCTTGAGGATGAGTTCCAGGCTGCGGCCGTATTCCTTTGCTGCGGCGATTGTGCGGCGGATATCATTGCGGACAATATCTTCATTCAGCTTGCCGCTTGCCAGGAATGCGGGATTGGGCTTGTTGCTCATTACGCAGTATTCGGGCATCTTTTCTGCGAAGGGCTCGCGGTTGCTCCAGGGGCTGCAGGAAAGCTTGCGGATCTTGGGCAGCTTTGCGATGATGTCCATGCGGTCATCCAGCCTGTCGCAGCAGCCGTAGTAGATGGCGCCGAAGTAGGGGAATATGCGCTTCATGTAGGGCAGTTCGAATTCCTCGGTGATGGCGGGGGATACGGAAGTGAACAGCTGCGCCAGACCGAATGCCCATGCGTTGCCGGAAACGGCGAGGTCGCCTTCCTTGGGCATATCCTTCAGATATGTCTGAGAGCAATGGCATATGTTGGAATTGATGTCAAACAGCTGCAGCTTGTTCATCTGTTCGGTCATGGAGATGCAGCCGAGGGTCAGCTTTTCCATTATGGCGTGCATCATTTCGGGCCTGTCCATGAGTTCGATGTAGCAGTTTTCAACGCCCATCCACTGTGCGATGCTGTCCCATACGCCCAGATGCAGGGTGTTGCCGGTCATGCGGAATTCGATGATGCCGTCAAATATGGATTTTGCTTCGGCGATTATCTCAGCCTCGCGCGCCTCATCCAGAGTGATGACGGGCATCTTTATCTTTTCGACATCCTCTTCTTCTTCAAACTGGTTTACATAATGGCGGCTGGATGCGGTGGCACCCTCTTCCTGGATTATGTGGCCATCGGTCTTGCTGTTGATTCCCCAGCCGGTGTTGTTGATGGGGCGGGGGAGACAGATATAGGGATTGATGACCATATCGGCAGGCATATACTTCCACTTATATATGGTCTGACGCAGATCGCATTCTACTCTGCGCCAGTAGGGGTCTTCTATCCTGAGGGCGAGGAAGCCGTCGATATCCATCTCGTTCCACGGGATCTGATCGATGAGCACCATGGGACGTTCCATCTCTATGGAATTCAGCTTTATCCACAGGCGGCGCTTTTCGGACTGGATGGGCAGGGATGCTATCTCGGCGTATTCGCGTGCAAGGGACTTCAGTATCTCTATATCATTGCGGTTCAGCATAAAAACACTCCCTCATAATATGCATATATGGTTGGGTTAAGTATAGCAGTAATTGCGCATGATTTCAATATCATTCTGAGATGTTGATTATGCAACGAATTTGTCTTGACATGCTGTGTTTGCATTTGCTAAAATATAATGAACGCATACTGTGCGTTTTTCAAGAACGAAAAAGGGATGATCGATATGGATCCTAAGTACGAAGCGCTTTTTACACCCTGGAAGATAGGTAATGTGGAGATAAAGAACAGAATTGTAATGTGCCCCATGGGAGGTACTTCTCTGTTCGGCTGGATGGAACACACCGGTAATCATTTCGATAAGGAAGCCGCCAAGTTCTTCATTGAGAAGGCGAAGAACAACGTCGGTCTCATTATCCCCGGCATCGCCCCCATCAAGAGCACTTTCATGAATCAGTGGCTCTATCAGAACAAGAAGATGTTCGTGGAACTCAAGGAATTCATGAAGGAGATACATAAGTACGGCGCAAAGCTGTTTGTTCAGATCACCGCCGGTATGGGCCGCTCCTGGGCGATCCCCACTCCTTTGGTAATGCTGCACAATATGCCCGTTGTGCGCGATATCATCAAGCCCATTATCAATATCCCTTATCAGTCCGCCAGCCCCAGCCCGCTGCCCAGCCGCTGGAGCGATAAGGTGACTACCCGCGCAATCACCGTAAAGGAGATAAACGAGATAGTCGATGCATTTGCCAAGACCGCCAAGCTCTGCAAGGAAGCAGGCGTTGACGGCGTTGAGGTACATGCAGTACATGAAGGCTATCTGCTTGATCAGTTTACCCATAAGTATACCAATCACCGCACCGACGAGTACGGCGGTTCCTTTGAAAACCGTTACCGCTTCGCTACCGATATCGTCAAGGCGATAAAGGCATCCTGCGGCAAGGATTATCCCGTTTCCCTGCGCTATTCCGTAGAATCCAAGGTTAAGGATTTCTGTGTTGGCGCAGTGCCCGGCGAGGAATACACTGAGATCGGCCGCGATATGGCGGAGAGCGAAAAGGCAGCAAAGTACCTGCAGGATGCCGGCTACGATATGCTGAATGCCGATAACGGCACCTACGATTCCTGGTACTGGGCACATCCCCCGATGTATATGCCCCTGAACTGCAATCTTGAGGACGTTGCTCATATCAAGAAGTTTGTCGATATTCCCGTTGTCTGCGCCGGCCGTATGGAGCCCGAGGTGGGTGCACAGGCAATTGCCGAGGGACGCATCGATGCTATGGGCATTGCCCGTCAGTTCCTTGCGGATGATCAGTGGATAACCAAGCTGATCGAAGACCGCATGGAGGATATCCGTCCCTGCATCTGCTGCCACAACGCCTGCTTCAATATGGCGCATTACAAGGGCGTTGCCAATGCTCAGTCCATCTATGATGCAAGCCATATCGGCCGCTGCGCACTTGACCCCACTGTAATGCAGTCCGATAAGTACGGCATCAAGCCCGCAAAGAAGATAAAGAATATCGCGGTTATCGGCGGCGGTATCGGCGGCATGGAAGCTGCCATCGTCTGCGCCAAGCGCGGTCATAAGGTAACCCTGTACGAGAAGTCCGATAAGCTGGGCGGCGTGTTCATCGCAGCCGCAGCGCCTTCCTTCAAGGAGAAGGACCGCGACCTTATCGCATGGTATCAGCGCGAGATAAAGCGCTGGCCCGTTGAGGTGAAGCTGAATACCGAAGTGAAGGATATTGCTTCCCTGAATGCTGACGAGATCGTTGTTGCCACCGGCGCAAAGGCAAACCGCATTCCCGTAAAGGGCAATGAGCTGGGCATTCAGGCTGTGGATTATCTCCTCGGCAACAAGCCCGTAGGCGAAAAGGTCGTAGTTATCGGCGGCGGTCTGACCGGCTGCGAGATCGCATATGATCTCTATCTGCAGGGTAAGAAGCCTACCATTGTGGAGATGCAGCAGGACCTGATCGTTTCCGACAAGATCTGTCTTGCAAACACCAGCTATCTGCGCGATTTCTTCAATGCATACAAGGTACCCGTGCATCTTGAGACTGGCGTTACCGAGATTCGCGAAAACAGCGTTACCGTAAAGGATAAGTCCGGCAAGACATTTGATATCGCGGCAGACAGCGTTATCTTCTCTGTGGGCTACAAGCCTGCACCGGTTGCTCCAAAGGGACGTAACGTGCACGTCATCGGCGATGCAAACAAGGTCGGCAATCTGCGCACCGTCATCTGGCAGGCATGGGATGTCTGCATGAAGCTCTAAGCAGGCAAGCGCCTGCAGGTAACTGCTGTCGCGCTTGGTATGCCGCATACAGTGCCCGGAAGGAGGCACTATATGCTCTTGCTTCGTTTCTGTTTAATCGAAAGGCAGACTCCGGTTTCTGCGCAGGACGGCGGCTTGAAACCTATAAAGCGTTATGAACCCTCTGCCGGACTCTTTTGAAGAAGTGCCTGATCTGCTGTCAGACAAAATCCATGCTGTGCAGCAGTACTATGTCCCACAACCTGCTATATAACGAAAGGACTGTTCCTATGTTTCTTACCGAAGAACAGAAAGCGATACTGAACGGTTCCAAGGGCGAGACCATGGCAAAGGTCATGAAGACTCTCGTCATGTTCGGTGACGCATTCGGCGCCGAGAAGATGGTGCCTGTCACTTCCAAATACAATCATCTGGTTACCTCCTTCGGTCTCAAGATGATCACCCCCGTTTATGACCTGATGAATAAGCTTATCGATGCGGGCGCTATCTCCGGACAGAAGTTCTCCGTAGATCCCCGTCCCCTCGACCCCAATGTACCTGCCAATTTCCTGCAGAAGCTCATCTTCAATAAGTTCATGTATTCCCGTCAGGATTTCTATGAGGGACAGCTGAAGCAGCTGGGTCTCATGGATAAGAATGCATTCACCTGCACCTGCTACATGGACGAAGTAGGCAACAAGCCCCGGAAGGGCGAGGTGCTTTCCTGGGCCGAATCTTCCGCCGTTGTATACGCAAACTCTGTACTGGGTGCGCGCTGCAACCGCAATTCCGGCATTATGGACCTGATGGGCTCCATCATGGGCATGGTACCCTACTACGGTCTTGTTACCGACGAAGGCCGTAAGGCAAGCTGGGTGGTACGCATCGAGACTACCAAAAAGCCCGAGGCACAGCTGCTGGGCAGCGCCATCGGTATGAAGGTAATGGAAGATGTACCCTATATCGTCGGTCTTGATAAGTGGCTGGGCACCGAGCTTACCGATGCTGCCTGCACCTATCTGAAGGACTTCGGTGCTGCTACCGCATCCAACGGCGCTGTCGGTCTGTACCATATCGAAAACCTCACTCCCGAAGCAGTAGAGCAGGGCAAGAGCCTTATCAGGGAAGATGCGAAGGAATATGTCATCACCGACGCCGAGCTTGAGCGCGTAAAGAATAATTATCCCGTCATCTGGAAGGATCCCAACGCAAAGCCCAAGCTGTGCTTCATGGGATGCCCCCATATGAGCCTTGAACAGCTGAAGGACTGGACCGAAAAGGTCGAAGAATCCCTCAAGGCTGCAGGCAACAAGAAGGTAGTTATCCCCACCGTATTCACTGCCGCCCCCGGCGTTATCGAGGAATTCAACAAGACTCCCTACGCAAAGCGCCTCGAGGCTACCGGCGTGATCGTTTCTTACATCTGCCCGCTGATGTACATGAACAATCCCCTGGGCGGCAAGATGCCCGTTATCACTTCCTCCAATAAGCTGCGCACCTATACCACCGCGCGCTATTACACCGACGAAGAGATACTTTCTCAGATAACCGGCAGGAGGTAAACGGATATGAAGAAGTTCAAGGGTAGGGTAGTTACTCCCGGTACCGTTACCGCGAAGGCCGTGGTGACCCATTCCGGTTTCAATACGCTGGCGTCTCTGCAGAAGGCGCTGCAGTTTGGTGATAAGGAAGCCAAGTGCAATGACCAGAACAATCCCGAGCTGCTGGGCAAGCCCCTTGCGGGCAGGGCGCTGTGCCTGCCCCAGACCATCGGCTCCACCACCGGCGGCATGGTGCTCTACTGCGCCTGCGCCATGAAGCGTCAGCCTGCCTGCATGCTGTTTGCCAATCATATCGATTCCCTCGCCGCCGCCGGCGCTGTGCTTGCCGATGTGTGGATCGATGATGTTACCATGCCGGTAATCGACTGTCTCGGCGATGACTTCCTTGATTATGTAAAGGACGATATGACCGTTACCGTAGAAGCCGACGGCACCGTTACAGTTGAATAATCTCAGATAAACAAAAGCCTCCGTTCCTGCGAGTGTAAGCGGGAATGGAGGCTTTTTGAATGAAAATGCAGTTATGTATTGCAAAATGCAGAATTAATAAATTAGAAATCTTGCAAAAATTCCGATGAAAATGCATTGAAATAATAATTTTGCATAAATTAACATAAAAGAATTGCAGAACTATTGACTTTGATGCAGGATTGTTTTATTATCTATAGCAATTAACTCCGGCATGGGAGGGAAAAGAAATGATCGAATTCAGCAATAAGCGCAATGTCCTTATGGAGTGCGAATATCATTACACGCTGCAGGATGTAAAGGAACCTCAGCTGTACAGGGAAATGTTTCCCTACACAGAGGTGCCGAAAATCACGTTCAATCACCGCCTGACTCCTATGAATCCTCCGGATGAAATATGGATCACCGATACCACGTTCCGTGATGGTCAGCAGAGCCGCGCACCTTATACCACCAAGCAGATAGTGGATCTCTATAAAATGCTCCACAAGCTGGGCGGCTACCGCGGCATCATCCGTCAGAGTGAGTTCTTCCTCTACAGCGATATCGACAAGCGCGCGGTGCGCATGTGTCAGGATCTCGGTTATAAATTCCCTGAGATCACCGGCTGGATCCGCGCAAAGAAGGAAGATTTCCAGCTGGCAAAGGATATGGGTCTGAAGGAATGCGGCATTCTGGTCAGCTGCAGCGATTATCATATTTTCAAAAAGCTGAAGATGACCCGCGCGCAGGCAATGGAAAGCTACCTCGGCATCGTAAAGGATGCCCTTGATGCAGGCATCAAGCCCCGATGCCATTTCGAGGATATTACCCGCGCCGATTTCTACGGCTTCGTTGCTCCCTTTGCCACACAGCTGAGCCTTCTGATGCAGGAGAGCGGCGTGCCTATCAAGATACGCGCCTGTGATACCATGGGTTACGGCGTGCCTTATCCCGGCGCTTCGATGCCCCGTTCCGTGCCCGGCATAATCTACGGCCTGAATGTATACGGCGGCTTCCCGTCTTCGCTGCTTGAATGGCACGGTCACAATGACTTCTACAAGGCAGTTACCAATTCCACCAGCGCATGGCTGTATGGTGCCTCTTCCGTAAACTGCTCTCTCCTGGGTATAGGCGAGCGCACCGGAAATACTCCCCTCGAAGCCATGGTAATGGAATACGCACAGCTGCGCGGCACCTTCGACGGAATGGATCCCACGGTTATCCGCGATATCGCAGATTACTACGAGCGCGAACTTGGCTATGTTATCCCCGACAAGACCCCGTTTGTCGGTGCTGATTTCAACATGACCCGTGCGGGAATACACGCAGACGGCATGATGAAGGACGAGGAGATATACAATATCTTCGATACCGGCCGCATACTCAAGAGCCCGCCTTCCGTCACTATTTCCAACACTTCCGGCGCCGCAGGCGTTGCGGTATGGCTGGCAAGACATCTTGATGAAGAGATCTCCAAAACCGATGAGCGCGTGGTAAAGCTCAAGAACTGGGTAGACGAACAGTACGCCGCAGGCCGCGTTACCATAATCACTTATAACGAGATGGAAGAGGCTGCAAAGGCACTCGGCATTATCTGATAAACTGGAGGAAAAGAAAATGATGAACATAAGTCAGAAACTTATTTCCAGCCACCTGGTATCCGGAGAAATGAAGCCGGGCGCGCCTATTGCAATAAAGATCGATCAGACCCTTACTCAGGATTCCACCGGCACTATGGCTTATCTGCAGTTTGAAGCGATGGGCATCGACAAGGTGCGCACCAAGCGCAGCGTTGCCTATATCGACCACAACATGCTGCAGGCAGGCTTCGAGAATGCCGATGACCATAAGTATATCCAGACCGTAACCTCAAAGCACGGCATCTGGTTCTCCAAGCCCGGCAACGGCATCTGTCATCAGGTGCAGCTGGAACGCTTCTCTGTACCCGGTCAGACCCTTGTTGGTTCCGACAGTCACACGCCCACCTGCGGAGCAATGGGCATGCTGGCCATCGGCGCAGGCGGACTGGATGTTGCCGTAGCTATGGGCGGCGGCGCATACCATATCGCGATGCCGAAGATCTGCCGCGTATATCTCACCGGTAAGCTTAATCCCATGTCCTCCGCCAAGGATGTTATCCTTACCCTGCTGAAGATGCTCTCCGTTAAGGGCGGCGTGAGCAAGATAATGGAATATGCGGGCCCCGGCGTTGCCACACTTTCTGTACCCGAGCGCGCGACCATCACCAATATGGGCGCAGAACTGGGTGCTACCACTTCCGTATTCCCCAGCGATGATATTACGAGGGCTTTCCTCATCGCGCAGGGCAGGGGAGAAGACTGGTCCGAACTGACCGCAGACGAAGGCTGCGAATACGATGAGACCGTGGAACTGGATCTTTCCACCGTCATTCCCATGATAGCCTGCCCCCACAGCCCCGATAATGTAGTGCCCGTATCCGAAGTCGCGGGCATCAAGGTTGATCAGGTCGCCATCGGTTCCTGCACCAATTCTTCTTATGCAGATATGATGAAGGTCGCCGAGATTCTGGACGGCAAGACTATTCCCGCACATGTCTCGCTGGTAATTGCCCCCGGTTCCCGTCAGGTGCTTACCATGCTGGCTGCCAACGGCGCTCTTGCAAAGATGATCGCCGCAGGCGCCCGCGTGCTTGAGACAGCCTGCGGCCCCTGCATCGGCATGGGTCAGGCACCTGCCACAGACGCAGTTTCGCTGCGTACCTTCAACCGCAATTTCTGCGGCAGAAGCGGAACCGTATCCGCTCAGGTCTATCTGGTAAGCCCCGAGACTGCTGCATATTCCGCACTGGCAGGCGTTATTACCGATCCTTCTGCCTGTGCACCTGTGGCACAGCCTGAAATGCCCGAGAAATTCACTATCAATGACAATATGGTTATCGCCCCTGCAGCAGACCCCGCCGATGTGGATGTAGTGCGCGGCCCCAATATCAAGCCCTTCCCCGCAGCAAAGCCCCTTGCCGATACCCTTACGGGTAAGGTGCTTACCGTGCTGGAGGATAATATCACTACCGACCATATCATGCCTTCCAACGCAAAGCTGCTGCCTTACCGTTCCAATATTCCGTATCTCTCCGAGTATTGCCTCACTCCCAGCGATCCCGAATTCCCGGCAAAGGCTAAGGCCAACGGCGGCGGTTTCATCGTAGGCGGCAGCAACTACGGACAGGGTTCCAGCCGCGAACACGCAGCGCTTGCGCCGCTGTATCTGGGCGTAAAGGCTGTTCTGGCAAAGTCCTTTGCGCGTATCCACGCTGCGAACCTTGTCAATAACGGCATTCTGCCCCTCGAATTCGCAGATCCCGCTGATTACGATGCAATCAAGGAAGGCGACGAGATCACGATCGCAGATGCACGCGCACAGGTGGCAAAGCTGCCCGAGACCGGCACCATGACCGTAAATGCAGCCGGCAGGGACATAACCGTAAAGCTCAGCGCTTCCGAACGTCAGGCAAAGATGCTGCTGGCAGGCGGTCTGCTCAACTTCACCAGGGAGGGCGAATAAAATGAAGCATGATATAGTTCTCATTCCCGGAGACGGCATCGGTCCGGAAATTATGGATGCTGCCGTGAAGGTGATCGAATCTACAGGTGTTGATATCGAATGGCATAAGATGGATGCAGGCGCCGCACAGATAGAAAAGTACGGCTCGCCCATACCGCCGCAGGTCGTAGATGCTATCCGTCAGTACGGAGTGGCTTATAAGGGACCCATCACCACGCCCATCGGCACCGGTTTCCGCAGCGTAAACGTTGTAATGCGCCGCGAACTGGATCTGTACGCAAATGTACGCCCCTCCAAGACCTATCCCAATGTGCCCACAAGATTCGAAAATGTGGATCTGGTCGTAATGCGCGAAAACACCGAGGGTCTGTACGCCGGCATCGAGCATATGGTTGGTGATGTGGCTGCCGAAAGCATAAAGGTGTTCACCAAGACAGGCTGCGAGCGTATCATCCGCTATGCATTCGAATACGCAAAGCAGAACGGCCGCAAGAAAGTGACCTGCGTGCATAAGGCCAATATCATGAAGTGCACCGACGGTATGTTCCTCAGGATAGCCCGTGAGATAGCGCCCGAATATCCGGATATCGAATTCGATGATATGATAATCGACGCGCTGTGCATGCGCCTTGTGCAGGATCCCAGTAAGTTCGATGTTATGGTAATGCCCAATCTCTACGGAGATATCGTGTCCGACCTGTGCGCAGGTCTCGTGGGCGGTCCTGGTCTTGCACCCAGTGCAAACGTAGGACATGGCAAGGCCATATTCGAAGCCGTTCATGGCTCCGCCCCGCAGATCGCAGGACAGAATATCGCTAACCCCACCGCACTCATTCTTTCCGGCGCAATGATGCTCCGCCATATCGGTGAAGCAGAAGCCGCCGCAAAGATCGAAAGCGCAGTAAGTTCCATAATCGAGGAAGGTAAGCAGCTCACCTCCGACCTCGGCGGTACACTCGGTACGAAGGAATATGCCGATGCGCTGATAGCGAAGATAACTGCATAAAAGAAAACTCCCCAAAAGCGATAAAAGCTTCAGGGGGAGTTTTCTTTTTATATTCAGATGTTTTCGGATTTATGTTCGTCTTTGCATAAAAGGACATCCAATGATACATCAAGCATATTTGAAATCGTGACAAGCGTGCTTATGGATGGTTCACTGACACCTTGTTCATAAAACTGATATCCACGCAGAGTTATACCAAGCTTGTCTGCCATAGCCTGCTGCGTGTATTTGCACTTTATGCGATATTCGCGAAGCCGTTTACAAAAAGGCATGTGTTCCTCCTGCATATTGACTATGACTATATTGTACGTTATAATCAAAATATCAACTACGTAAAAATATTACGTAATACTGGGAGGACAAAATGAATATACAAAAATGTTCGGTTATACCGCAAAACAGGTGTGAGTTATGCAGATTTTATGTTCAACACTATATAAAAGTTCCATTTATCGGAAAAGACTACATTGAAACAGATGACGGGTATTGTACCCATAAAAGAAGAAAGACGGTAAAGTCACATTGGTTATGCAATGGTTTTGAAGCGAAAGTCAATAAATAAACCTCGCCCGTCCGGGGTTTGGGCCTCCGGGCGGGCGACAGTACACATATTAATCTGTAAATATCCTCAGCACGGGATTCTTAAGGGACAATTGTCCCTTAAGCAGGGGTCACGGGGACAGAGTCCCCGTGTGTCTCCTCAGCATCAATCGCCGAAGCTGATGCCGATAGCCTTGGCTTCCTTGATGATGGCGGCGTCGGGGTCTACCATCTTGAGCTTACCTGCTACATCCTGCAGAGGTACTTTGACTATCTCGCGGTTTTTGTAGCCGACCATGAATCCGTATTCGCCCTTGAGTATGAGCTTGCCGGCTTCAGAGCCGAGACGGGTAGCGAATACGCGGTCATAGGGGGAAGGCGAGCCGCCGCGCTGGGTGTGTCCGGGCACGGTAACGCGCACGTCGAAGCCGCCCTTCTTCTGAATCTTTGCCGCGACTTCGTAGGAAACGGAGGGATACTTGCGTTCGGCAAGCTTCTTCTTGTATTCCTTCTTGGTGAGCTGCGCGTCTTCCTTGGATATAGCGCCTTCGGCCACCGCAAGTATGGTGAAACGGCTGCCGTTTTCGTGGCGTTCCTTTATTTTCTTTACTATCTTGTCGATGTCGTAGGGTATCTCGGGCAGCAGGATGATGTCTGCGCCGCCGGCGATACCGGCGTTGAGGGTAAGCCAGCCGACCTTGTGACCCATTACCTCTACGATAAATACGCGTCCGTGGGAAGCGGCGGTGGTGTGTATGCAGTCGATAGCGTCGGTGGCAACATCAACGGCGGACTGGAAACCGAAGGTCATGTCGGTGCCCCACAGGTCGTTGTCGATGGTCTTGGGCAGAGTGACTACGTTCAGACCTTCTTCACGCAGCAGGTTTGCGGTCTTGTGTGTGCCGTTGCCGCCGAGTATCACCAGACAATCCAGCTGCAGCTTGTAGTAATTCTGCTTCATTGCAGCGACCTTGTCCAGACCGTTGGCATCGGGTTCGCGGATGGTCTTGAAGGGCGTGCGGCTGCTGCCGAGGAATGTGCCGCCCTTGGTGAGAATGCCGGAAAAATCACTGTATGTCAGAAGACGGAACTTTCCGTAGATAAGTCCCTGATAGCCATCCAGAAAACCGTATATTTCAACCTGCTCTTTGGAATTGTACAGCGTCTTGGCAACGCCGCGCATGGCGGTATTCAATGCCTGACAGTCACCGCCGCTGGTGAGCATACCGATTCTTATCATAAGAAAGCCTCCTTAATATAACGAACAGAATCATTACTTTTAATTTACATTATATACCTGCCTGTCATAATGTCAAGTCTGAAAGGCTATTTTTATACTTTTGAAGGGATTATATTGAAAATATCGGATGTTTGGATATAATAATAGGTAAGATGCCTTATTATGTCATCCGTATGTATTATGTCCGCACAGGGGAGGAATATTCGTGCACGAGACCCATCACTGGGATCTTACATATACCCAGAACAGAGAACTCAGCTGGCTGAAATTCAATGAACGCGTGCTTGAGGAGGCGGAGGATAAGTCTGTGCCCCTCATTGAAAGGCTGCGCTTTGTTTCCATATTCACCAGCAATCTTGACGAGTTTTTCATGGTGCGCGTGGGCAGTCTGCACGACCTTGAAGCGGTCACTCCCGATGATGTGGAAAATAAAAGCGGCATGACTCCTTCGCAGCAGCTTACGAAGGTGTTTGATGCGGTGCGTCCGCTTATCGTGCGCCGCGATCATATCTATCGCGAGCTTATGGGTGAACTGGCGGCAAAGGGCGTTTCCGAACTTGCCTATGATGCCCTCAGTGATAATCAGAAGGAATATGTAAATGAGTATTATAAGGAAAATATCCGCCCGATACTCTCTCCTCAGATAATCGACCGCAGCCATCCGTTCCCGCATCTGAAAAATAAGGAACTGTATGCCGCTGCGCTGCTTTCCGCAAAGGGCAAGGATAATCTCATAGGCATAGTGGATGTGCCCGCAGACCTGCCTCCCATACTTGTACTGCCCGGTGCTCCCATGCGCTTCGTGCGCACGGAAGGCATAATCGCCGGTCACCTTAAAAAGATATTCAAGATATACGTGGTGGAAGAGGAGGCTGTTATCTCCGTCACCCGTAATGCCGATATCTCGCTGGACGAGGAAAAGTTTGATGAGGATAATCCCGATTTCCTGAAGTATATGTCCCGTCTGCTGCGCAAGAGGGAACGCCTCGGTCCCGTGCGCCTCGAGCTTCAGGGCAATGCACCCCGCCTTGCCAAGATGCTTGCAAACAGCCTGAAACTGGATAACGCGCAGATTTTCTCCTGCGCATGCCCGCTGAAACTGAATTTTGCCTATGCGCTGGATAAATGCGCGCCGGAAATGTATAACAGACCGTATACTCCCGTATGGCCTGCGTATATCGACCGCAATATGTCTATCCGCGAACAGATTAATCAGCGCGATGTGCTGCTGTTCTATCCCTATCAGTCCATACAGCCGTTCCTTGATCTGCTCAAGCAGTCCGCATCCGATCCCAATGTGGTATCCATAAAGATCACTATCTATAGGCTTGCCCGCAATTCCGCAATAGCCAAGTCTCTCTGCGAAGCCGCGGAAAACGGCAAGGAAGTAACCGTGCTTATGGAACTGCGCGCAAGGTTCGATGAACAGAACAATATCGAATGGGCGCGCGAACTTGAGGAAGCAGGCTGCAGAATAATCTACGGCCCCGAAAACTGTAAGTGCCATGCGAAGATATGCCTTATAACCAGAAGGGAAAAGAACGGCTATTCCTATATAACGCAGATCGGCACAGGCAACTATAACGAGAAGACCTCCGCGCTGTATACCGATTTCTGCCTTATGACCGCAGATAACGGCATCGCACAGGATGCAGTTGCGTTCTTCCAGAATATGCTCATAGGTTCGCTTGTGGGCGAATACGAGAAGCTTCTCGTTGCGCCCAACTCCATGAAGAACCGTCTCATGATGATGATAGACGAGGAGATAGCAAAGGGCGCCGGCGGCAGAATAATCATAAAGGCGAATTCCGTCACCGAACGCGAACTGATAGATAAACTCTGCGAAGCATCATGCGCGGGAGTAAAGATAGATCTGATCATCCGCGGTATCTGCTGCCTTGTGGCGGGCGTGCCCGGAAAGACGGAGAATATCACTGTTACATCTATTGTGGGCAGGTACCTCGAGCATTCCCGTATATACAGCTTCGGCACAGGAGGCGAGCGAAAGATGTATCTTTCCTCTGCCGATATAATGACCCGAAATCAGACCCGCCGCGTGGAAATAGCATGCCCTGTTGCGAGTGAAGAGATAAAGGCTGTGCTTGCGGATTATCTCGACAGGCTCATAAGCGATAACACAAAGGCGCGCCGCATGCTTCCCGACGGCAGCTATCAGCGCATATCTCCCGCAGGCGAATTGCCGCGCACCGCACAGAATTATTATATGGATAATCCTATCGTACTCGCACCTTCCGTAGTGGCCAAAAAGACCATTGCCCGGAAGATATTTGACAGATTCAGAATAAAGAAATGAAAGGCGGTATGAACATGTTTGAAAAGCCCAATACTCCCTATCTCGGAGTTGCATATTATCCCGAGGACTGGCCCGAAGAGGAAATAGACCGCGATATAGCCCGCATGAAGGAAATAGGCATCAATACCGTGCGCATCGCCGAATTTGCATGGCATCGCATGGAGCCCAAGCCCGGCGAGTTTGATTTCTCTTTCTTCCGCAAGGTAGTTGACAAGTGTGCCGAGGCAGGTCTTGCCGTGGTTATGGGTACCCCCACCGCCACGCCGCCCCGCTGGCTCAGCCGCCTGTATCCCGATGTTATGATGGAAAACATGAACGGCCGTCAGGCTTCCCACGGCGGCCGCCGTCATTGCTGCTCCAATAACATCCATTATAACGAGTACTCCATGCGCATCGTAGAGAAGATGGCTCAGGAGTTTGCGGATGACCCCGCCATCATCGGCTGGCAGATCGATAATGAGATCTATGCTCATGGCAGCGGCTGCTTCTGCCCCGATTGCCAGTCCAAGTTCCGCGAATATCTGCATAAGAAGTTCGGCAATATCGACGCGCTGAACGATGCCTGGAATCTCAATCTGTTCAGCCAGTGGTATGATGATTTCGCCGATATCCCCGCGCCCCGCGATGCATGGCATAATCCCCATCTGAAGATGGAATGGGAGGCATTCCAGCAGGATTCCCACATCGCATTCGTACATCGTCAGGCGGATATCCTGCATAAGTACGTAAAGGTACCTGTCGGCACCGATACCATGCCCATCAACGGCATGGATTACAGGAAGCTGAACGAGAAGCTGGACATCATCCAGTTCAATCACTACAATACTCCTGATAATCTGCACGGCTGCGCATTCTGGTTCGATTATCTGCGCACGCTGAAGGATGTGCCCTTCTGGAATACCGAGACCGCAACCTGCTGGAACGGTTCCACCGCAATTACCCAGTCCATCAAGCCTGAAGGTTTCTGCTGCGTGAATTCCTGGCTGCCCATCGCGCTGGGCGGCGAGGCGAATATGTACTGGCTGTGGCGTACCCATTGGGCAGGCCATGAACTGACTCACGGCGCGGTGATCGATTCCTCCGGACGCGATATGCACACCGTGGGCGAGGTCATGGATGTTGCCGAGGGCTATAAAAAAGCTGCAGATTTCATCGCCGGCACCAAGGTAAAGACCGATATTGCTATCCATTTTACCACTCTCAGCTGGAATATGCACATGACTCAGCCTATTGTCGGCGGCTGGGAATATGCGCCTACCGTACAGGATAAGTTCTACAAGCCCATGACCAAGATGGGTCTGCGCCCCGATGTTATAGATGCATATCATTCCGTTGATGAATACAAGCTCATTTTCTCGCCCATGGTAATGTCCCTTGAGGACGGCGACCTGGGCAAGCGCATGGCTGAATGGGTCAAAAACGGCGGCACCTGGGTCGTAGGTCCCCTCACTGATGTGCGCGATATCAACGGCGCCCGCTATCGTGACCGCTTCTACGGCATGCTTGAGGAACTGACCGGTATCAAGTTCTGCTATGCTGCACCCGATACCGAGGGTCGCATTGCGGCACGCTGGAACGACGGCGACGCTTTCAAGTCCGGCACCTGGTATGAAATGACCGATGCTTCCGCAGGTGAATCCCTGGTAGATGTAGTTGACGGCCATTCCGCCATCATGGGCAAGTCTGTATGCTCCGTAGCCAAGGTGGGCAAGGGACGCGTTATCATGCTGGGTACCCTGCCTTCCGGTCACGCAATGCGCCGCATTATCGCCGCAGGATGCGAATATGCCGGCATCGAAAGATTTGATGTTCACGGCCGCATCATGGTGGCAAACCGTGATGACAAGGGCCTCGTGCTGGTGGAATACGCCTGCAAGAACGCCGAGATCACTATCGAAAAGCCTGCAAAGGATCTCATCACCGGCAAGGTATACGAGGGCAAGGTTGAACTGAAGCCCTACGACGTGATGGTGCTGGAGTACATCTGAGCAAGTGATGCAGGGGAAAAGATGCAGGGGCGATGCTCCTGCGGCCCCGCTAAAGGGACGATAGTCCATTATATATAGTTGCGTTGTCTGCCGTCCGTGGGATTCCCCCGGACGGCAGAGGTTTTTGTGAAATATGAACTATATATACAATATCGGTACCATTGTTCGGGAAAACCGGCGCCGTATCAGAAAAATTACTGCTTTTTGCACATCATAACGAAAAAATTCTATACAACTTAAAAATAGCGTGATAAAATAATACCATTCAAGAAACAGGAGGCGCTTTTAATATGAAGAAGCTCTACGAAGGCAAGACCAAGGACGTTTACGCTCTTGAAAATGGTAATGTAATGCTCAAGTTCAAGGACGACTGCACCGGCAAGGACGGCGTATTCGATCCCGGCGAGAACACTGTTGGTCTGACCATCGAAGGTATCGGCAAGGCCAATCTCCAGTCTTCCATCCACTATTTCGAACTGCTGAAGCAGGCCGGCATCAAGACCCACTATGTAAGCGCCAACCTGGAAGACGCCACCATGGAAGTTCTGCCCGCAACCGTTTTCGGTCACGGTCTGGAAGTTATCTGCCGTCTGGTTGCTACCGGCAGCTTCATCCGTCGTTATGGCGCCTACATCGCTGACGGCACCAAGCTGGAAGGCGGCTACGTAGAGTGCACCTTCAAGGATGACGCCAAGGGCGATCCCCTGGTTACCAGCGAAGGTCTGGAAGCTCTGGGCGTTATGAGCCAGGAAATGTTCAACAGCATGAAGGAACAGACCCTCAAAATTACCAAGGTCGTTGCCGACGATCT
>JAZRPZ010000062.1:0-14713 GCA_045649485.1 Clostridia bacterium | reverse complement strand
TAAATATACCGTTTGCCTGTCGGGGCCCAATCCCCGACAGGCAAAGTTTATTATTCGAGGGGTCCCACATAGTTCAAAGCTTTGCGTAAGCAAAGCCTCCTCATCGTGCCGCAGGCACACATCATTTGCCCGCAGGCAAACATCATCCCATCATGCGTCGCAGGCGCACATCATTTCATTCATCTCCTCACGAACAATCAATGCCACAAAAAAGAAGCCTGTCCTTTATCGACAGGCTTCTTTTCTGTATTTATCGGCACTGCAGGCATAGGTGCTTCCGGAGAATACTATGGGATCGCCATTTTCATCCTTCGCGAAGCTTACCTGTTCGGTGCTTATCCGTTCAAGGCCGAGCTTTGCTATAAGTCCGCGGGACGGGTAGTTGCAATCGGCAGTGCCTATGGTGAATCTTTTCAGTTGCGTATCAGCGGCGCGCATCCGCATAATTGCCGCACAGGCTTCGTAGGCATATCCTCTTCTGTGGTATGCGCTGTGCAGCGTATAGCCTACGTCGCATTCCGTGCCGTCTTCGGTCACGCCTGCCACCACATAGCCTATAAGCCTTTTCTCCGCTGCGAGTTCCACCGCGAACCAATGCGGCTGCTTTATAACCCACGCAAGGCTGTAGATAAGTCTTCCGTTATCCACAGGCCACTGATTATCATACACAGCCCATTCGGAGGACATCTTATCTCTGATAAGTTCAACGAACTGCAGATAATCGTCCGTTATGAAATTGCGCAGTATAAGTCTTTCTGTAGTTATCATGATCATTCTATAGGAAAGTTGAAGTAGGTATCGGGGTAGGGTTCTTCCACAAGGTTATAGTGCCACCATTCATCGGAATAAGGCCTGAATCCACATTTCATCATGCCTTCCTTCAGAATCAGCCTGTTTTTGGCAGCCTCCTCGGAAACAGGATAGCCATGGTGGGATATATCGTCCATCAGATCGAATATACCGCCCATATCCACTTCTTTTCCGTCCCTTGTAAGAGTAAGGTCTATGCTGCTGCCGCGGCTGTGACCGCTTTTCTCCGCGATATAACCCAGCGCAAACAGCTGCGTCTTTTCATGGCGGGGGTAGTGCCTGTCCTTCGTTTTAAAGTCCTCGGGACGTGCGGCCCATTCCACGAATGTACGCACCGCGCGCTCGGGGCGGTAAGCGTCCCACAGGTGCAGCCCATAGCCCAGCTTTGCGAAATACTCCGCCGCCAGCTTCAGCTTTTCACCCAATTCGCGGGTTCCCACCACTCTGTCTGCAAAATATCCGTCCAGCGGTGCGCCTGTCAGGTTATCGTCCTTGGCATATTTGGCGTCCCAGGTCACACCGGGCACTGCTTCGTCCAGATAAACGAATCTTTCATCAATTGCCATGGCGCTTCACGAATTCCTCTCTGTATATGACGTAATCTTCTTCAACAAGGCGTTCGCCGTTGGGATTGACGCAGGCATTGATTATCTCTACCACGAATCCGTTTTCGGGGAAGAAACGCTGCCTTGCGAACATCTTCTTCACCTGCGTGCATATAATGCGGTTTACGGTGCGTTCTTCAAGCAGCTTCTTCAGCGAGCCGAAAAGCATCTCTCCAAAACGCGCTTCGTCATATTCGAATTCCTTGCACAGGTAATAATTCAGCCTGCAGCTGTTTCCGTCTGCCGAAAATCTGTCTACATGACAGCAGCCCACGGGCGCACCGTTTTCCTTATTCTCCGCGATATACGTAATTTCACCTTCATGGACGCAGGGCTCGCAGTCGCTCATATCCATGGCGCCCAGCACCACCAGACCTACAGTATCACAGAAATTCCTTATCTCGGAAAAATCCGCTTTTTTCAAAACAACAGTATTGCAGAAATCCACTGATAATTCTCCTTTATATATCAAAACAGCCGCGGTCAGTTTTCGCCGTCGAATCCCTCATCTTCGCCCACCATGAATTCACGGCCGGATACGCGTTTCCTGCTGCGCTCTTCCTCAACGAGGTCGGACAGCCTATTTTTTATCTCCACAGGATTCTTGATATTCTTTATATCGAATTCGGGAGTGGATTTATCGGCCGAGCAGCAATGTATCGTGCCTATTCCGAATATACGCTGACCAAGCGTACGTCTGAGGCTGATATCAAGTATACGGTAAAGCCTTATCTCTTCCTCATTTCGCCTGAGGAAACCGGTGTCTATTATCAGTTTTTCATTTGTTAGCGAATAGCGGGTGAAACTCCATGGCAGACCAAGGAACGTGCGCTTTCTGTCTTTCCAGATAATATCGGCCATAATGCACCTCACAAAATACTCTTTTGAAAAATTATGCCACATAGCATCCGGTATGTCAACCTTGCTGCAGGTATTCGACCGCATTTCGGATTCTGATACCCTGCCAAAACGCATACCATAGGAAAAGGAGGTGGAGCCATGCAGCCTGTTCTGGTAATATCATCACCTACTGAAGGGCTTGTATACATAAACGGCAGGATCGCGGGGGAGACCTCGCCCGAAAACCCCATCATTCTGCCCGTCACGCCCTCAGGCCGGATATATGCAGATTTCAGACCATTCGGAAGGCGCTGGCGCGCAGGCATGTATCGCTTCGATATGCGCGGCGGCGAACTCGACGCAGATTCTGTTGACGATACACTGCGTGCGCTCATATGGCCCGGCGGCGTGTTTGAGCTATCGCTCATCCCACTCGCCGCTGTACCGAAGGAAAGCGAATATTCAGTAATAGACGGCATGCCCGCCGCGCTTTTGAGAGGAGATTCGACCCTGCTGCGAATAGGTCCGCATGCTGTGGCACTGCCCGAAAACGCTTCGCTTCCCATTACACATATAAACCTGAACGGCAGTGATCTGTATAGCGGCAGCGTTGGAAACGGCGAATACGTCGTCTCATTTTCATCTGCCGACCGCACACCCACGGGCGTGATTACCGCCGATGCTCTGCGCATTGACGATGGCAGCATACACACCGTCACTGCACTCAACGACATCGCCAATCACGCGCAGCACTCGGTATATACCATAAATGAATCAGGCTTTGAGCTCACATCAAGCGAAATAACCTGGGCCGAATCCGGGCGCAGATATCCTTCGAACGGCGAAGAAGCCGCGCTTGCCGCCATCGAAGCGCTGCTGCTGGGCCTCCACACGGAAGCAGGAGAATACATGAACGGCGTAATATCACTGACTGTAAGTGATATCGACACCGTCGTCTCCATGAAATACGCCGTACCGGGACCGCTGCCTGCAATAGGTCTTGTAAACCGCATAAACGACCGCGTCGCACAGATAACACCCATGTATTTCAGAGCTGCCAAAGGGGCGGACAGCAGATGGAGAATAACCGAAATCCACAAATAAAAAAGAGGCTCTCATGAGAGAACCTCTTTTTTACTGCTCTTATTCGATGCCCACTACATCGTAGCCGGCGTCGGTAATAGCTGCCTTGATTGCGGCATCATCTGCTGCGGCATCAACGAATGCGCAGTTCTTTTCCAGAACGACCTCGGCTTCCACGCCGATGGCATCCAGAGCCTTCTTCACATGAGCTACACAGCGGGGGCACATCATACCGTCGATCTTCACAGTCTTCTTCATTGTGTTTTCCTCCTTGATTTCAATAACCTCTACGGTTTTTTCGCTATTATTATCGCACACAGCGGCACATGCTGCCGTTTCAGTGCCTGCGAATGCAAATTTTCTTAGCCTGAGCGCATTGGTCACCACGCACAGAGAACTTACGCTCATTGCGGCAGCGGCGATCATGGGGTTCATCACTATGCCGATACCCGAAAGCGCACCCGCGGCAATGGGTATCATTAGTCCGTTATAGAAACATGCCCAGAACAGATTCTGCTTTATGTTCTTCATGGTTGCTCTGCCAAGCGCCACAGCACCAGCAGCCAGAGCGGGATCATCACGCACCAGCACGCAATCCGCAGATTCTATGGCAACATCGGTGCCTCGCGCAACCGCAACGCCCAAATCAGCGCGGGTCAGCGCAGGTGCATCGTTGATGCCGTCGCCCACCATCATAACACGGCCGTTTTTCTGCATATCGGCAATGGCAGCTTCCTTATCGCCCGGCAAGAGTCCTGCGCGCACATCATCCAGTCCCAGCTTCTCCGCGATCGCGCGTGCGGTCATCTCGTTATCGCCGGTAAGCATCACGGTCTTCACGCCCATTGCAGACAGTTCACTCACGGCACGGGCGCCTTCCTCACGCAGGGTATCCGCCAGCGCAAAGGCACCTGCAGCCTTGCCGTCTATGGCAACAAACATGGCCGTAGCGCCCTCGCTGCGGTGCTTCTCCGCCCATTCTTCGAATATGCTCACATCTGCGCCCAGTTCACTCAGCCACTTGCCCGAACCCACAGCCACTGCATGACCTTCACATACGCCGCGCACGCCCTTGCCCGGCAGCGATTCATAACCTTCAGCCTGCGGTACGGCACCCGCATATCCGGCAATGGCCTTGGCAATAGGATGGCTGGAAAGGGCCTCCACAGCGCCTGCAAGCCGCTTCACATCCTCGGCATTGCCGCCGGCAGTCATTCCCACCACGCGCATTCCGCCCTCTGTAAGGGTGCCCGTCTTATCAAATGCCGCCACGGTTATATGACTCGCCATTTCAAGCGATGCTGCGGATTTTATCATGATGCCCAATTCAGCGCCGCGGCCCGTGCCGACCATTATTGCGGTAGGCGTAGCCAGACCCAGCGCACAGGGACAGGATACAACCAGCACAGATATCGCAGCCTGCAGCGCCCTTTCCACACCGCCGCCGGCAAACATCCAGCCGGCAAATGTGATGAGCGCAAGACTCATTACGATGGGCACGAATATACCGCTTACCTTATCCACAAGTCTCGATACAGGTGCTTTGGAAGACGCCGCTGCTTCCACCAGCTTTATTATACGGGAAAATGCGGTGTCTTCACCCACTCGGGTGACACGGAAACGGAAATATCCTTCCTTGTTTACAGTAGCGCCGGTGACCTCATCGCCCACGCCCAATTCGGCAGGCAGGCTTTCGCCCGTCAGCATGGACATGTCGATCGAGCCGTGACCTTCTTCTATTATGCCGTCAGCAGGCACCGCGCCGCCGTCACGTACCGCGCAGATATCGCCCACACGCAGGTCGGTTGCATCTATCTCCGTCTCGATTCCGTCGCGGATGACAGCAGCCTTTTTGGGTGTAAGGTCGATAAGCCTCGATATCGCATCGGAAGTATGATCCTTTGCCCTGGCTTCAAGATATTTGCCCAGAGTAATGAGCGTAAGTATCATGGCAGATGATTCGAAGTGATACATCGCCATGACATGCTGTCCTGCTTCCACCAGATACGCAGTGCGCAGCAGAGTCCATATGCTGTACACAAGGCCCGCAGACGAACCGACTGCAATAAGGCTGGACATATTCGGCACTCCGTGAAACAGTGACTTATAACCATCGATATAATAATCTCTGTTCAGATAAATTACCGGCAGTGCCAGCAGAAACTGCACCAGACCCGAAAGCACGGGCTTGCTAAGCGCCTGAGGCACAGGACCGCCCAGCATCATATACATGAGCGGCACCAGCAGCGCTGCGGAAATTATGAGCCTCTTCAGCACGCTGCCCGCATTTTTCTCCGGCGCAGCGTTTTTCTTCGCATCGCTTCCTTCAACGGATGCTCCGTAACCACCCTTTTCCACTGCTTTTATAATAGCATCAACAGTAGCCGGCCCGGAAAATTCCACGGTCATACTGTTTGTCAGCAGGCTGACCGCTACTTCGGTAACGCCGTCAACACCACGCACGCTCTTTTCAACATGAGCGGAGCATGCCGCGCAGCTCATACCCGTTACTTTGAACTTCGTCACAAGTCCACCTCGCTTATTTCATCAGCTTCTGCAGCGTCTGCACAAGCTCATCGACCGTCTCGTCTTTTCCGCTTCTGATATCATCGGCCACACAGCTGCGTATATGATTCGCCAGCAGTTCACGGTTAAAGGCGTTCAGCGCTGCCTGGACGGCACTCACCTGCGTAAGTATATCCGTACAGTATGCATCCGATTCAACCATCTTGCGGATGCCGCGCACCTGACCTTCGATACGACTGAGCCTGTTCTGGAGCTGCTTATATTCCTCTTCGGAACGCACCTTTTTCTTATGGCAGCAGCAATTGTTTTCCATGTTTATACCCCCTGCCGGTACTGCTTGCGTTTATTATATACCCCATAGGGGTATGTGTCAAACACAAAAAAGAGAGAAGCCTTTTCAGCTTCTCTCTTTTCTATTTACTTGAGGGTGATGATGACCCTGCGGTAGGGCTCTTCACCTTCGGAATGAGTGGTCACATCGGGATCATTCTGCAGAGCGGAATGGAGGATGCGGCGCTCATAGGGATTCATGGGCTCAAGAGCAACACGCTTGCCGGACTTCTTTGCACGGTTTGCCATGCGGTTGGCCAGCTTACGCAGTGCCTCTTCGCGCTTTGCGCGATAGTTTTCGGTATCCAGAGAAACGCGCAGATACTCATCGCGGCCACGGTTTACACACAGGCTGGTGAGGTACTGTACGCTGTCAAGAGTCTCGCCCCTGCGGCCGATGAGCATGCTGATATTCTCGCCGTTCATCTTGATACGCAGCTGTTCGGGAGTCTCCTGGATCTCCATGGTAACGGGGGCGCCCATCTTTTCGGTAAGCTCAGTGATGAAGTTGCGGGCCTTGATGGCGGTCTCGGTCAGCTGCTCTTCGGGAGTTGCAACGAAGGGCTCCTCCTGGACGGGTGCTGCGGACTTCTCCTCGCTCTGCTGGGGCTTTTCGGCCTTTTCCTTGCGTGCGCGGGGCTTGGACTTACGCTCGGGCTTCTTGGAAGCGGGCTTTTCCTCAGCGGTCTCAACGGCAGCTTCCTGAGTCTCCTCAGCAGCTTCCTTTACCTCTGCGGTCTCCTTGACTTCCTTGGTTTCCTTCTTCTGCTTCTTCTCGGGACGGCTCTTGCTCTTTGCGGCGCTGCTGTCCAGAGAGAGAGTGGGCATTTCCAGTTCGAAATCCAGCTCGTTCTTCTTGCGGGTCAGGCGAACCTTTGCAGGCTTGCCGAACATGCCGAAGATTCCGGGGCTGCCCATTTCGAGGACTTCAATATCAACGTCTGCAGAATCGCAATTCAGCGCTTCCAGGCCAAGCCTGATGGCTTCTTTTACGGTCTTTGCGCTCTTTTCTATTGAATTCAAGGCGTTGTGCCTCCTTGTGATCAAATGTCGTCGGTGTCAGGATTCTCAGCTTCTGCAAGCTTATCCTTATAATCGAAGTACTTGTTCAGCACGAACTGCTGCACGATGGCGATGATGTTGGCTGCTGCCCAGTATACTGCGAATGCGGCATTGTAGCCTGCGCAGATGTACAGGGAGAAGAGGGGGAAGAACCACTTCATGAAGCCGCTGTTCATCGCATTGGCCTGCTGTGCCTGCTGAGCAGTCATACCCTTCTGCTGAGCAGAAGTGATCTTGGTCATCAGGATCTGGCTCAGGCCTGCGAACAGGGGCAGGATGAACCAGCCGTTGGCATAGTTCAGCAGTGCATCGATGCTGTTGGGGAAGGTGATGTTGAAGAACAGGATCCTGATGTAGGTGAACTGACCGCTGCCGTAAACGGTGCCGCGGTAAGAATTGTACAGGGATTCAAGTCCTTCAAAAGCAGGCATTGCATAACCGGCGTTCTCGATAGCGGTCTGTGCTTCTGCGAAGGTGGGCAGAATGCAAGCGCCGAAGTTATCGGGCTGGAAGATATTCTTGATCCACAGGAAACCTTCGGTAGCAATGGGACCGATACCGTCGATGCTGCCGCTTTCGGCAAGGCGGTTCATCAGACCATAGAGCATCTCGCCGGTCTTCTCGGCAGCGATGTTGCGCATTGCGCCGAACATGATGAACAGTACGACCATCTGGAGGAGCAGGGGCAGGCAGCCGGATGCGGGGCTGACCTTTTCCTTCTTGTAGAGCTCCATGGTCTTCTGGTTGAGCTTCTCGGGATCATCCTTGTACTTGGCCTGCAGAGCCTGTACCTTGGGAGTGACCTTCTGCATTGCACGCATGCCCTTACGGCTCTTGAAATCCAGAGGCAGCAGAACCAGACGCACAAGCACCGTGAAGATAATGACTGCCAAACCGTAGTTATTGACAATGCCATATATCCACTCGAGGATATTTTCAAAAATACCTGTCATTTTGATATCTCCCTGCGGTTCGGCGCCTACAAAAAACGCCCCAAGGGCGTTATTCAGTTTTTACGCCGATTTTCCGTAATGATCAATGATTGGGTTGCGCCCGTCAGGGCACAGGGTCGTATCCGCCTTTACAGAACGGATTGCAGCGCAGTACACGCCATACAGCCAAACAGCCGCCCTTCAGCGCGCCGTACTTCCTGATTGCCTCAAATGCGTATTCAGAGCAGGTGGGCAGAAAGCGACATGCGGGCGGCAGCCCCGGCGATATATGACGTTTGTAGAATCTGATCGCGCCCAGCATGGCGCGAGCGGCGAGACTCATTGTTCCGCCTCCCGGAACAATCCTGCACGTCTGAGAACGCTCATTATCTCGTCCGTCAACTTCTCATGGGCGATACCATTTGCGGAAGGCCGTGCCACGAATATGTAGCGGCCGTTCTTCATGGTGGGGATGATCTTGCGTACATCCTCGCGCATAAGTCTTCTGATGTGATTGCGGGTCACGGCATTGCCAACCTTAGACGACACCGAGAAACCCACCCTTACGTCCCTGCCCTTGAAATAAACAAGAGACAGGTTTCGGGATGGATACGACTTACCCTTACGGTAAACATAACGGTAATTGCGATTGCCTCCCAGCCGGACCTTACGGGGAAATCCCTGAGATCCGGCGGGGGCCATATCCTTCCCAGTCATCCTGCTTAGGCAGACAGGACCTTGCGGCCGCGCAGACGACGGGCCTTCAGCACGTTACGGCCGGACTTGGTCTTCATGCGAGCACGGAAACCATGGACCTTGGACCTCTGGCGCTTCTTGGGCTGGTAAGTACGGAACATGATGAAACACTCCTTTATAATAATAGATATGTGATTCGCTTTTCGCGGAATTCCCTAAAGTACAGCCTGATTATTATAAAATATTGCAGGCCACCTGTCAAGCAAAATAAAGTGAAGTAATGGGGCTAAATGGACATCCTCGATTATTAATTACAAAATGTCACAATTTCATCCAAATTCACGTCATCAGGCGATCTTTTCCTTACGCTGCATCAGCACTGCAATGACAACGATAGCGCCCTTGAACGCTGCAGAAAGGAAGGAATCGACGCCCAGCAGTATCAGCAGGTTATTCATGATGCCGATAATAAGCATGCCCAGCACGGTACCCACAATGGAACCCTTGCCGCCGGACATTGCGGTGCCGCCTACAACAACTGCCGCGATGGCGTCCATCTCATAGCCATTGCCTGCGCTGGCAACGTCCATGCCGCCCAGACGGGAAAGATACATGACGGAAGCAATGGATACTACCAGACCGGATATCATATACACCTTCAGCTTTACCCTGTCGGCATTGATACCGGAAAGGCGGGTAGTGCGTTCATTGGAACCCACCGCATAAACATGGCGTCCGAATGCGGTGTTGTTCATGATGTAGTAGAAAATCACAGCGATGATTATCCAGTAGAGCACCATCAGCGGTCTGTCGATGATGACATCGGTATTGGATATCGCCTGGAATGCGGAAGGTACGGTGGGCGTATAGCTCTTGGTGAAATACTGAGCTACGGAACGGACAACGTTCATCATACCCAGGGTGACGATAAAGGGAGGTATGCGGCCCTTGGTGACCATAAGACCGATAAGCGCGCCGATAGCCACGCCGACAGTCAGCGCAACAGCAACACCGATAATGAATGCGGGCACGCCGGTGATACCGAACTTCACAAGGAAGCCATGCTCGCCTGTATCGATCATGGTCATGAGTACGGTGCCTACACCGGCCAGAGTGGAACCTACAGCAAGGTCAATGCCGCCGGTGATTATTACAAGGGTCATGCCCAGAGCAACTATACCGGTGGTGGAATTATCACGCAGCACGTTGAAGGTGTTGTCGAACCAGATCTTGCCCCATGCGGCAAAGCTGGGATATTCAAAGCCCAGTGCATAGGTCTGGACCACCAGCATGACCAGCAGCGCAATGAATACGGAGAAAACGTGATTCTTTGCCCACTGCTCGGCAAATTCCTTTTCGAAGAACAGGCATACCATTGCTACCGCCATAAGCAGAAGCGCAGTAAACACGATGCCAATGAAGTTATCTGCCAGCTTTATAGCCAGCTTCTGCACAAATGTGAGCTTGCGTGCGGCAGCCACTTCATATGCGTCATTGGCCGCTTCAGACCATACGGGCAGGTCATCCTTGTAATCCTGCAGTTCGGCTGCACGGGCGTTCAGCATATCCAGCGCTGCATGGCAGTCTTCAACGGTATCGCACACAGGCTTTTCGGTGATTGTTACAGCAGGAAGCGCGTCTGCCTCCACACGGGAATAATCAAGCACCTTCCGGGCGCCTTCGCTTACTCCCGCAATGGCAGTTTCAGCTGCATTTACCGCGCCGTAAGCCTCATCGACACATGCCTGATACAGAGCGAGCACCTTTTCACCGGTAAACTCATTCAGCATCTCTGCACCGGAAACGATATCCTCGCCGGTAGTCTCGTCTATGCCGCCGTTGATGAGCGTCACGGCGGTGAGCAGCAGGTCAACATCCACATCGCCGGTCTCGCTTCCGTCAGAAACGGCAGCATCCAGCAGGTCGGCGGCAGCTTTTGCTTCCGCAGTCTTAGTTACTGCATCATCAGCCTTATCGACGGCAGTGACCGCCTGCTTTTCAACAGACGCAGCATTTCGGCCCGCCTTGCCTACATCGTCTATCATTACCTTCTGCTCACGGGCTTCCCTGAGCAGTACGGCATATGCACCGTCGCCATTTTTGGCGCTGCCGGTATACATACCCGCAACCAGCACTACTACAGCCAGTATAGCTGCGATAACGCCCAGTATCTGTACTTTTGAAACTTTATTATTCATGTTCAGATCCCCCAATCACAGCGTGCCGCCGGTTGCCAGCAGCATAATGTCATGTTCATTCAGCTGTGCATCGCTCAGCTCGCCTCTTATCTCGCCATGGTACATTACCAGCGCACGGTCGCACAGACGGATTATCTCCTGCGCCTCACTGGAAAGTATCACTATCGCAACGCCGCTTTCCGCAAGACGAAGTATAATATCGTAGATCTCTTCCTTCGCGCCTACGTCAACGCCCTGAGTGGGGTTGTCGAATATCAATATGCGGGGCTCGGCGCTGAGCCACTTGGCAAGTACAACCTTCTGCTGATTTCCGCCGGAAAGGCTGGTGATAAGATCATCGACATTTTCAACTTTTACGGAAAGCTCGCTGACATTCTTATCCATGTTCGTGCGCATTACCTTATGGTCGATAACGCCGAATCTGCTGAACTTATCGTAAGTTACGATGGAACCGTTTTCCATAACGGTCATATCTTTGATAATACCGTTTTCCTTGCGGTTGCGGGGCACATAGCCCATGCCTGCCGCACAGGCTGCACCGGTGGTGCGGGGCTTGAACAGGCTGCCGTCCATATAGATGCTGCCCTTATAATCCCCGGAGGCTCCGAATATCGTCTGGAAAAGCTCGCTGCGTCCATCGCCCAAAAGACCGGTGAAGCCAAGTATCTCACCCTTTTTGAGACTGAAAGAGATATCATTGAATTCTCTTTCACGGGTAAGCCCTTCGGTACGCAGTATCTCTTCACCGATATTCATTTCACGGCTCAGTTTTTCGGTACGTACCTCGTGACCGACCATCCAGCGTGCAAGATCCTTTTCGGTAACGCCTTCGATACTGCCCTGCTGCGCCACCTCGCCGTCACGCAGTACGGTAAATGTATCGCATATTGTAAGTATCTCACCCAGCTTATGGGAAATAAACACCACGGACACGCCCTGCTGCTTCACATTGCGCATCATTTCAAAAACGCGCTCGATCTCCACCTCGGTAAGAGAGGTAGTAGGTTCGTCCATGATTATGGTACGGGCGTTGAACAGCAGTGCACGGGCGATCTCGATTATCTGCTTATAGGAGGCGTCCAGTTCGGAAAGCATGGTGGTGGGTTCAACATCCACATTCAGCCTTGCCAGTACCTCACGGGAGCGCTCGATCATTTTCTTCTTATCAAGAACGAAGCCTTTCTTCAGCTCACGGCCAAGAAAAAGGTTTTCGTATACATTCAGATCATTTACCAGATTCAGTTCCTGGTGTATAAATGCCACGCCTGCGTCCTGAGAATCGCGGGGAATGGCAAAGCGGACCTGCCTGTCATCAATGCGGATCTCACCCGCATCAGCCTGAAGCACGCCGCCCAGAATATTCATAAGAGTGGTCTTTCCTGCGCCGTTTTCACCAATGAGAGCGCGTATCTCGCCATCGTTCACGGAAAAATCGACGCCCTTCAGCACATTATTGGCGCCAAAGGATTTTTCAATGCCAAGCATTGCCAGAGACATAAAAACACATCCTTTTTCTTAGGATGAAATGATATTCCGAATCTAAAAAAATCCGCCGGCCGGCGGTTATATCGGCGCGCTGTAACTCCCGCGCCGCGAGAGGTCGGAAAACTCACATCAAGGAGGCCCTTGCGGGCCTCCTCGATATATTACCGATTAGTAGGGAGAATCTGCGTTCAGGAACTCGGCAACGTTGTCGCGGTCCACGATGGTGGTGGGCAGTACGACCAGGTTGTCGATCTCTTCGCCGTTCAGGACTGCAACTGCGTTCTCGATGCAGTTGACGATCATGTTGGGCAGATAGGTGGCGGAAGCAACCCAGATGCCTGCGTATGCTTCGTCATCCATCATGTTGAAGTATTCCTGGCATCCGCCGCCGCCGGTGATGACCTTAACGTCGTCACGGCCTGCTTCGGAGATGGCCTGCAGAGCGCCGATGGAGGTCTCGTCGTCCATGGAGAAGACGGCGTCGATCTGGGGATATGCAGTCAGAGCTGCAGCCATGTCGTTCAGACCTGCTTCACGGTTGAATTCGGTGGGAACAACGATCAGCTCCATATCGGGAGCGATCTCGGCAATCTTGTCTTCGAAGCCGGCCTTACGGTCTGCGGCAACGTTGCCGGAACCGGGAACGTCCATGATGAGAACGGTGCCGGAGGTGCCGATCTTGGAAACGATGTACTCAGCGCCTGCAACGCCCATGCCGTAGTTGTCGCCGGTCAGGACGTACATGTTGTCATGCTCTACGTTGATCTTCATATCAAAGTTGTAGATGATGATGCCCTGCTCCAGAGCGGTCTGGGCAGCGGTCTCAACGCCGGTGAACTGGGGCCATACAACGATAGCGTCAACACCCAGCTGGATCAGCTGATCGATCTGACCGGACATTTCGTCTGCGTCAGAGGAGGTCAGCAGCTTGTACTCGATATCCATGGAGTCAGCAGCCTGCTGTGCGTAGTAAGTAACGCCGCCTACCCAACCGTGAGTGGTTGCGGGGGCCAGAATGCCGATGTAGGGCTTGCCGGAGTCTTCCTTGCCGGTGAAGAGATCGGGAGCTACGAAGTAGACAACCACTGCAGCAATAACGAGGATCGCTACGACGATAGCCAGAAGCTTCTTCTTATTCATGATTTTTCCTCCTTGATTTTGGTGCCTTTTTCCATAGGACACCACTATGCCGATATTATAGCAAAATCATGCCTTCATTGCAATACAAATAGACAATGGCAAAATGTTGTCACAAATCAAAAACGGACGAACACAAATAAACATGCGTTCGTCCGTTTGTCGTTTTTATCAGTGCCTGTAGCCGCGCTGCCTTGCCGCTTCATAGAAGCAGACGGTAGCCGCGCTGCCTACATTCAGCGAAGAGGCACCGCCGTAGATCGGTATCTTTGCCAGCACATCACAGTTTTCGCGCCATGCCTTGGACATGCCGAAAGTCTCATTGCCAATTATAATGGCCACGGGACCGGTCATATCCACCTCGTCCAGCATCCTGTCGCCGCGTGCACTGGTGCCCACAATGAGAGGCTTCTCGGGCAGGGAGCGCAGATATTCGATAGCCTTCTCGCTGCTCTCCATATTCACATGGGGCTTGGCAAATACGGTGCCTATGGAAGCACGGATACACTGCGGATCATAGAAATCCGCAGAATGTCCGGTAGTGATCACGCATCTTGCTCCGAAAGCGTCCGCAGAACGGAACACAGTACCCAGATTGCCGGGACCTGCAGGCCTGTCGAACACAACATACAGTGCGTTGGGATCATAATCGAATGAGGGCAGACCGAGCTTCGGACGGGCAAGGCACAGCAGTTCGCAGCCTTCGTCCCTGTCGGAAAGTTCGGCATGAAGTTCCGGCTTCATACGGAATATCACTTCGGGACGCGCCTTGGAGATCATATCATTGGCCCAGCCGGAAAGTCTTGCCTCGGAATTAATGCCGATGGCATAGAACTCGTAACCGCCCAGCACCGCCTGTTCAACAGGATGAACGCCCTCAAGGAAGAACAATCCCTGCTTGCTGCGCTTTTCCCTGTTGCGCTTCAGCGTTTCAAAACGCTGATATTCGCTGTCGCGCGAAAACATATTTCTGTAAATGCTCATAAATCAATCTCCGAGGAACTCCATA
>JAZRPZ010000061.1:0-18805 GCA_045649485.1 Clostridia bacterium | reverse complement strand
TGGTGAAGGAATTTGCCCCCGGCGAAGGCGGCAAAAGCCCGCTGGCCAAGATCGATTCCTACGTCAACTGCACCTGTCCCAAGTGCGGCGCAGCAGCTAAACGGGAAACCGATACCATGCCCCAGTGGGCAGGTTCTTCCTGGTACTTCCTGCGCTACTGCGATCCCCACAACAGCGAAGCCTACGCTTCCAAGGAAGCTCTGGATTACTGGATGCCCGTTGACTGGTACAACGGCGGCATGGAGCATGTTACCCGCCATCTGCTGTACTCCCGCTTCTGGCATCAGTTCCTGTATGACCTGGGCGAAGTATCCTGCCCCGAGCCCTACAAGAAGCGCACCGCACAGGGCCTCATCCTGGGCACCGACGGCGAGAAGATGTCCAAGTCCCGCGGCAACGTCGTAAATCCCGATGATATCATCGACGATATCGGCGCCGACTCCTTCCGTCTGTACGAGATGTTCATGGGTGCATTCGATCAGGCGATTCCGTGGTCTACCGACGGCGCCCGCGGCTGCCGCAGGTTCCTGGACCGCGTATGGAAGCTGATGGAAATGATGAACGACGGCGAAGGCATCTCCAAGGACATGGCCTACGACGTAAACTTCACCATCCAGAAGGTATCCGACGACTACGAGAAGATGAAGTTCAACACCGCCATCGCTCAGCTGATGACTCTGGTAAATGCTTTCTACTCCAAGGGCCAGATCACCCGCGGCGAGATGCTGGTACTCATCCAGCTGCTGAACCCCGTTGCTCCCCATGTTACCGAGGAGATCAACCAGATCTGCGGCTTCGGCGAGGAGCTCATCCGCAAGGCATGGCCCGTATGCGATGAGAAGGCACTGGTGAAGGAATCTGTCGAGATCGCTCTGCAGATCAACGGCAAGGTACGCGGCAAGCTGGAAGTTCCCACTTCCCTGACCCGCGACGATGCTCAGGCTTACTTCGAGGCTCAGGAAGCCGTTCAGGCACTGACCTCCGGTAAGCAGATCAAGAAGCTGGTCTATGTTCCCGGCCGTCTGGTAAATATCGTTTGCTAATAACAGTTCCCGGCCGGTCGCCTGCCGGCCGGGAATAATCATTTCACGCTGCTTTGATGTATATAATATTATGGAGGTGAAACCATGAACGCTTTTGAGGCATTTATTCTTGGCGTTGTACAGGGTCTTACCGAATTCCTGCCCGTCAGCTCCTCCGGCCATCTGCTGATCCTGCAGAAGGTTTTCGGCATCTCTGCCGAAGGCGACGGTATGCTGGTTTTCAATATCCTGATGCACGTAGGTACTCTCGTTTCCGTTTGCGTAATTTACTGGAAGCGCATCTGGAACATGATCCGCCATCCCTTCCGTTCCGAACTTAAGTGGCTCGTCGTAGCTACCATCCCCGCAGTAATTGCAGCACTTACGATCAATTTTGATGACGCATTCGAAGGCAAGTTCATCATCTGGTCCTTCTATCTTACCTCTTTCGTGCTGGTAGCATCCGGTTTTATCGGCAATCAGCGCCGTCGTCAGCGCAAGTATCATAAGGATACCCGCTGGTACGATGCCGTAGCAATGGGCATCATGCAGGCAGTGGCTATTCTGCCCGGTCTTTCCCGCTCCGGCAGCACCATCGCCGGCGGTCTGACCAGCGGTCTGACCCGTAAGCGCGCCGCAGACTTTGCTTTCCTCATGTCCATTCCCGCTATCCTCGGTTCCGTAGTGCTGGAAGGCAAGGATATTCTCGAGCTCGGCATGTCCAGCTCCGTACCCATGACCTCCATCGTGGTTGGCGTGCTGGCCTCCATGGTATTCGGCTTCCTGGCAATAAAGCTCATGCTGGTCGTTGTAAAGAAGATAAGCCTCAACTGGTTTGCTCTGTACACCTTCCTGCTGGGTACCTTCCTGCTGCTGGACAAGTTCGTTTTCAAGATGTTTATGGTCTGATCCGTTGAAGCATCTCAGTAATAAAATCACCTGCGATCCATTCCGACCGCAGGTGATTTTTCTGTATAAACAATAAAAAAACACCGCCATTGCCGGCGGTGTTTTTTTATTATCAGCCGATGATGAAGGGCTTGATCTCTTCCATGAGATCATCGCAGTCATCAGCGTATACTTCAAGAGTGATGGGCTTGGAAAGATCCAGAGAGAAGATTCCCAGGATAGACTTTCCGTCTACAACATGACGACCTACGCGCAGGTCGATATCATAGGAATAACGGCTGGCAATGTTCACGAAGCTCTTCACATTTTCAGCCAGGCTCAGTTTGATGTTTACAGCTTTCATTTCGTCATCTCCACACTTTTGCCGCACCAGCACGGCGATTGATTTTATTCTACACTTTATATATGAACGTTTCTATCAAATTATAGTCATTTACCAATATTTAATTACCTCTGAACTTTCTTTCATATTGCTTAAAATCGATTCAATCTTCATCCAAAATTGACTGCCTGACACGCAAAAAACAGCGCCGGACATAACTTTTCACGTCATATCCGGCGCCGTGTTCAGTTCTCTGCCGCAAAGTTCAATCTGCTGTTTTTCTCCGCAGCATCATAAAAAGTCTTCAGCAATTTACATCCGTAGCTGCCGAGTGCATTCAGCATAGCGGCCACATTGTATATTTTTACGGTTCCTTCGGTGGCAGTAAGCATATCCCACAAGGCATCCAGATTCTTTCCGTAGTATTCCGGAAAACCCATAGCGGCTGCTATAGCCTCGTGTGCTTCGCGCGGGCTTATCATTGCTGCGCCATCAATCCTGTATTCCATCCGGACCTCCGTCAATAGCCGTAATAATCGAAATATGAATCGTCGTATACGAAGCCGATATCATTGCCGTACCACTCTTCGTACATAAGTTCAAAGGATTCATAATGATCGCCGGTGTAATATATCAGTCCGTCGGAAGAGAAAAGCAGTCTCTCAGCGCCGCGGTATCCGCCTTCGTAGTTTACATCGCACTCATACCACTGGCGTATGCCGTCATCCGGCAGCAGTCCTTCACGGTTGCCGAATTTATCGCCGCCTATCACAAAACCATATGCCACATCCCAAAGATTGCCCTTCTGGCTGTTCCAGCCAAGATCGTAAGCCTCATCCTTGGTGACATAGTTCGGAGGCAGTTCCCAGAACACATGAATATAGAGCGCTACTTCCTCGGTGGTATAATAGTCGTATCCGTATTCCACCTCGGCGTATTCGTTTATAGCATAATCGCCGTCAACCAGTATCTCAGCAAAGCCGGTACCGGTTATCAGCATAAACAGCGCCAGTATCAGCGCCAGTATCTTTTTCACTGCATTTCACTTCCAATCATATAATGAATATTCCGTCTTACAGCACCTCAGGCACGGCCACTTCATGTACTGCTGCCGCATCGGTACGCTTCCGTATGACTGCCGGTCGTTATCCCGAATATATTCAGTGCGGGCAGCCATTGCTGCCCGCACTGAATCATTACTGCTGGGTATTTTCGGTATCAACCGCTGCTTCGTTTGCTGCCACGGGAGCCACAGGCTCTGCGGGTGCTGCCTCAACAGCAGGCTTTTCTTCCTGGAGAGGCTTGCCGCAGTTTGCGCAGAAGCGGGCAGTGGGATCGTTCCTTACGCCGCAGCTGAAGCATACGCCGACAAGCGCAGGATCGGGCAGTTTGTTGCCGCAGGAAGCGCAGAACAGGGTGCCCAGAGTATAGGATGCGCCGCAGGCGGGGCAGCTGCCGGTAGCGCCCTTCTTTGCCTTGGGAGCCTTAGGTGCAGAAGATGCGTTCTTTATTGCTGCGAAAATAGCGGCAACAGATGCCACCAGAGAGGTTCCGAAGGTCTTGAAAAGATTACCGGTCATGCCGATAAGGCCGGGTTCATGGGCAACTGCCATAAGCACGACAGAAGCTGCAATAAACAGAATTCCGATCGCAAAGAACCAGCCGCGGGCGTACAGGCAGAAGGTATGGAAACCATAGTCGTACATACCGAGATCGTATTCAACTACATCGAAAACATTGACCTTATCGTCATCAGCTTCGTATGCCATCTGGAAGAAGGCGATAATTTCCTTGACATCACCACCGTTGAGCTTTACCAGGCCGTCGGTCTCATCCTCAACAGCATTTACAAATGCAGCAGAGAATCCCAGAGAAACAACAGTAACAAACATGAAAACAAGTCCGAGTCCCAACATTGCCAGTGCTATGATCTTCTTGACGTTCATAACCACAATCTCCTTTTTATTACATGACCTTTATTGCTTGTGGGCGTCCTTCGGCGAAGCACACCTCATTAGCTCAATTGTTCAGATTCCTGCCGCAGTAGTTGCAGAAATGTGCGCCCGGTTCATTTGCCGCGCCGCAATCGGGACACTTGCCGCCTACAGAAAGCCCGGTGCCGCAGCTTCCGCAGAACATGGCGCCCTTTACAAGCCTTTCGCCGCAAACGGGGCATCTGCGTCCCTGAAGTCTGGCACGCACCCATGCATATGCTGCAAGTGCTGCGTTCCTTACCTTGTCATAGGCAAATACCGCAATCCACGCTGCCTTTTCGGCATACCGCTTTTCGCTGCGCAGAATGACTGCGGCGCCTGCAGCAACAAGTATCAGTCCGATAATGGCAAGCGGTATTCTGGCGTATATAGAGAACACGGCGAATCCGCTTATAACCGCATCGGCTATTCCTATATCATTCAGCATGGCGATAACTTCGCCGGCGTCAGAAGCGGTAAACCTGCCATGATGCAGATTCATTCCGAGATAATAATATGTATCCTCAAGGCTGCCAAGTCCGTTACCTGCGCTGACCGCACAGGCGACCGCCAGCACCAACAGTATCACGCCCAGCGCCAGCGCTGCAGGTGCGATATAATCTGTATATTTTTTCATATCCAATATTGCACTCCTTCAAAACGGATATATGCATACAATTATATTGTATATAAAATCACAATCAAAATCAACCCATATTTCCTCTTTTCTCTATTCAATCCTGCGATTGTTTGAGTTTTGCAGCAATCCGGTCCTGTTGTATAATAAAGTCAACCGAACGATTAAGCGAATATCCGCGCCTCACATACAGGACACATATTTATCCGCAGAACAAATCCGAACGATCATCATCACGTCGGAAGGCATGATGCCCGAAAGCCATATGCCCGGACAGTCTTCTGTGTCGGCATAGTTTTTTGCAAGCCGGCGAGTTTGTTATCGCAGTGAAAATTTCTCCCGCATTCCAAGTTAACCCAATTGACATATCAGAACTGTTGCGTAGAATAATAAACAATTTAGTTCAGCAGGAGGCTGTCATGAAAAAGTTCACCGAATTCCTGAAACGCAAGAACATTGTTTTCTCCGCAAAGCGTTACGGAGTGGATGCACTTGGCGCGATGGCGCAGGGACTTTTCTGCTCGCTGCTTATCGGCACCATACTCAACACCATAGGCACTCAGTTCGGGCTCAGCTTCTTCAATACTATGGGCGGCTATGCATCTGCCATGTCCGGCCCGGCCATGGCGATCGCCATAGGCTATGCACTGAAGTGCCCGCCGCTGGTACTGTTCTCCCTTACCGCCGTTGGCAGCGCCGCAAACGGCCTGGGCGGCGCAGGCGGCCCGCTGGCAGTTCTTATAATCGCGATAGTTGCCGCTGAATTCGGCAAAGCCGTTTCCGGCGAGACCAAAGTAGATCTGCTTGTGACTCCACTCGTCACTATTCTGGTCGGCGTTGCGCTGGCCTCTCTGTGCGCCCCTGCCATTGGCAATGCCGCATCCGCGCTGGGCAACGTCATAATGTGGGCAACCGACCTTCGCCCGTTCCTGATGGGCATCGTGGTATCCGTCATCATCGGTATCGCGCTTACTCTGCCCATCTCCAGTGCAGCTATCTGCGCAGCGCTTTCCCTCACCGGACTTGCCGGCGGTGCAGCCCTTGCCGGCTGCTGCGCACAGATGGTTGGCTTCGCAGTAATGAGCTTCTATGAAAACCGCTGGGGCGGCCTTGTCTCTCAGGGAATAGGCACGAGCATGCTGCAGATGGGCAACATAGTTAAAAAGCCCATTATATGGCTGCCCGCCATAATCACCTCCGCCATCACCGGCCCCATCGCCACCTGTGTGTTCAAGCTCCAGATGAACGGCGCAGCCATCTCCTCCGGCATGGGTACCTGCGGCATGGTAGGTCCCATAGGTGTATATACCGGCTGGGTAAACGACATTGCTTCCGGCGCCAAGGCCGCAATCACCGCAATGGACTGGATAGGTCTTATCCTCATAGCAATCATACTGCCCGCAGTCATCTGCCAGATAATATCCCTCTTCATGCGCAGGATGGGCCTCATAAAGCCCGGCGACCTGAAGCTGTAAATCACATACAAAAAAGCCTGCCGTAATCACGGCAGGCTTTTTGTGTATCATCAGCCCTTGCTGAACCAGTTTGCAGCCATATCGGAAGGCAGCCTCAGGTCGCCTCTGGGAGAAGCGGCCACGGTGCCTACCTTCACACCGTCGGGCAGGCAGCTGCGCTTGAACTGACTTGCGAAGAAGCGCCAGAAGAAGGTATCCAGCGTGGAATCGATCTCCTGCATGCGCCATGCTCCGAATGCGGAAGCAGCCAGCAGCCTGAGTTTCGCCTTATCGAATCCGTAGCGCATGAAGTAATACAGGAAGAAATCATGCACGGAATACTTGCCGATGCGTTCCTCGGTGGAGGCGCCGCCGGGCACCAGTTCGGGAGTGATCTCGGTCTCCAGGATGGAGATGAGCGTATCGCGGGTATCGGGCGCGGCAACATGCTCCGCATAGGCGCGTACAACATGCTGCACCAGAGTCTTGGGTACACCGCAGTTTACACCGTAGTTTGCGATATGGTCGCCGTTGAAGGTGCACCAGCCCAGCGCCAGCTCGGAAAGGTCACCGGTACCGACTACGATGCCTCCTACCATGTTGGCAACATCCATCAGGATCTGGGTACGCTCGCGGGCCTGGATGTTTTCATAGGTAACATCGTGCACCTCGGGATCGTGACCGATATCGTACTCATGCTTCTTGCAGGCATCGCCTATGGTGATGGTACGGAAATCGGTGCCGAACTGCATGCACAGGTCGGTAGCGTTCTTGAGTGTACGGCTGGAAGTGGCGTAGCCGGGCATGGTGATGGCAACGATGGAATCATCGGGCATACCCATGGCACGCACTGCATTATGGGCAACGATCAGCGCAAGAGTGGAATCCAGACCGCCGCTGATACCGATCACCAGCTTCTTCACGCCGATGGCGCGTACGCGCTGTATAAGTCCGCGCTGCTGCAGATCAAGTATCTCAAGGCAGCGGTTCTTCTTTTCGGTCTCATCCTCCATGGGCATGAAGGGAGTGCTGCCAACCTTTGCGGGCATATTGAATGTAAGCTGGTCATAGCTTACGCTGCGGTAGCCGCAGCCTGCGCCCATCTGTACGAAAGTGCCCATGTTCAGCCTGTCGGCTTCAAGCATGGAGACATCCACGGTGGCAGTAACAGCCGCCTTGCCCACGCCGCTCAGGGGCTGCATCTCTTCGGAGACAAGCTTGCCATCCTGATATATGAGCTTTACGCCGGCATAGGTCACATCGGTAGAACTTTCGCCCGCACCGGAAGATGCGTATGCATATGCGCAGATTCCCCTTGCGGAGAGCATTGCCAGCATCTGCTTGCGGTATTCGGTGCGTGCCACCAATTCGTTGCTGGCGGAAAGGTTCACGATGATATTCGCGCCGGCCATAACGTGGTTCATGGAAGGAGGCACGGGAATCCATGCGTCCTCGCCTATTTCGGCAGCCACAACTGCGCCGCCGCGTGCGGCCTGCAGCAGTATATCGGTGCCAAAGGGTACTTCGCATCCGCCGAACATCACGGTATCGGAAGTGGCGTCCATTGCGGAAGCAAACCAGCGGCGCTCGTAAGCTTCGCCGGAGTTGGCAATTGCGGTCTTGGGAATAACTGCAACCACCTTACCGCCGAATGCGGCAACGGCGCAGTCAAACACTCTGTTATTCTGAATTACGGGGCAGCCGATGTATACGAGCTGACCGGTCTTTGCGGTGTGCTTTGCTGCGGAAACGGCAGCAGTTTCGCATGCCCTTACAAATGCAGGAGCCAGCAGCATATCGCCAACGGTATAACCGCAGATGGAAAGCTCGGGGAATACGAGTATATCTGCGTCGGTCTCATCCATGCACTGCATGATGGCTTCGGCATTCTTTGCGGGATTTCCCAGATGCACATAGGGCGCACAGGCCGCCACCTTCACGCACTCCGGGCGGGAAGCCATGTAGCTGCCGGCAGCGGTTTCCGCAAGGGCGGCATCATGGCTGCGCATGCGCACGCGGATATCGGTAGCGTGAATCTCCTCGGTGCCGGCGGGCAGCTTCACATACTGCACCTTCACGGGAGATTCGAGGCCTTCAATGTTCAGCTCGGCAGAACCGTCCTTATCGTAATTTACGATCACGAAGCGGGTGTTCTTCACAAGTTCCTGTGCATGGGCCCAGCGGGGCAGCTCCTCAAGCTTGTCTTCGCCGATGACGAATTCTGCCTCTTCGGTATCCCTTGCAGCGCTGAGTTTTGCCAATGCGTCAAAGGTGCACAGATTCTCGCGCAGAGCCAGCATGTCCATCTCAACATTGGCAAGGCCGGACTCCTTTATAAAATTGCCAATTATCTCTATGCGGGCAATATCGGGCAGCACGGCCTGACCGGGCTTCCACATCTCGACGAATTCCGCACCGGAGGGCAGTATGATAAGCTTTCCGTCACCGGCATATTCCGCCAGAGCGCGGATGGCAGACTCATGGGCGGCAGTAAGCGGGTTAAAGGCTCCACCGTAAACAACGATCTTTCCCATTATCTTCTCTCCTCATGCAGCAGGTTCATCTTGAGTTCGTACAGTGCGGGGCTCATATCCACATAATGGGTATGAGGATTCTCAAAGCGCTGCTCTTCTTCCCATATCTCGGTAGCAAGCTGCTGCTTTACATAATCGCGGATCAGGCTTACGTCAACATGCTCGTTGTAGCGCTTGCCGCGCACGAATACAGGCTTCAGCAGATCCTTGAAGGTGCAGTTTTCGAAGAACTTCTGTCTCCAGGGATGTACGGGGTCAACATAGCGGATATGGTCACCCTGAGGTACGGGCTCGTCCCACAGGGTCAGCAGATCGCCGACGCTCTTTCCGGACTGGTCGTACACGCGCAGCAGGCGCTTGCGTCCGGGGTTGGTGATCTTCTCGATATTTTCGGAAATCTTGATGCGGGGCACAAACTTGCCGTCCTGCTCAACTGCGGCAAGCTTGTATACCGCGCCGAATACAGGCTCGGATCTTGCGGTAATGAGTCTTTCGCCGACGCCGAATACATCGAACTTGGCGCCCTGGCTCAGCAGCGATGTAATGGTAAACTCATCAAGGCTGTTGGAAGCGACTATCTTGCAGTCCGTAAGTCCCGCTTCGTCCAGCATGGCGCGGGTCTTTTTGGAAAGGTAAGCAAGGTCGCCGCTGTCGATGCGCACGCCCTTAAGGCGCTTGCCTATGGGCTCCAGCACTTCCTTCGCCACGCGGATAGCGTTCTTCACGCCGCTTTCGAGCACATCATAGGTATCCACCAGCAGAGTGCAGGCATCGGGATAGGCGGCAGCGTATTTCTCAAAGGCCAGTCTTTCGTCTCCGTAGAACATTACCCAGGAATGGGCCATGGTGCCGGAAACGGGAATATCGAACATCTGGCCCGCAAGCACGGTAGCGGTGGAATTTACGCCGCCTATATAGGCTGCGCGTGCGCCGTAAACCGCAGAGTCGATATTGTGAGCGCGGCGTGCACCGAAATCGGAGACCACGCGGCCCTCCGCTGCGCGCACGATGCGGCTTGCCTTTGTGGCTATGAGGGACTGGTGGTTTATTTCAAGCAGTATTGCCGTTTCCACCAGCTGCGCCTCTATAAGCGGAGCCACAACAGTAAGCACAGGCGTATTGGGATACATTATTGTACCCTCCGGCACAGCATAGATGCTGCCCGTGAATTTGAAATTGCGCAGGTATTCAAGGAACTCCTCACAGAAAAGCTTCTGTTCACGCAGGAATTCGATGTCGTCGTCCGTAAAGTGCAGGCGTTCAACGTAATCCGCTACCTGCTCAAGACCGGCGAAGATGGCAAAGCCGCCGCCGTCGGGATTCCTGCGGTAGAATACATCGAAAGCCACGCGCACGTCCTTGACGCCGTCGCGGAAATAACCGTTGCTCATAGTGAGCTCATAGAAGTCCATCACCATCGAAAGGTTTCTTGCCCTGTCCTGTTCAAACATAGTATGCATCTCCCAAACAGATGATATACATTGCATATATTATATCACAAAATTACCGCACAAACAGCATTTCAGATGTATTTTATTGATTTTCGGAGCGGTCATCGAAGTTATTCTGGAGGCCGCGACGCAAAAAATAAAAAAAATCTTCACATCAATGAGCACGAAAAACATATTCGGCCGCATATAATATATTTTATCAAAAAGAGGTGGCTGAATTTGAAGGAAGAACACGAATATCTTGTGCCCGATTACTACCCTGAATTCGCATGCAAGATGGGTGCATGCCGCTCAGCCTGCTGCGTCGGCTGGCCCGTATCCATCACCATGGACGATTATTTCCACCTGCTGGGCGTGGAATGCTCACCCGAACTTCGCCGCAAACTGGATATAGGTCTGCATATATCTCAAAACCCCCATCCCGAAGACTATGCACAGATCACTCCCCGTTATGACGGCGATTGTCAGCTGCGCATGGAAGACGGGCGCTGTCTTTTGCAGGCGGAATTGGGCGAAGACGCGCTGCCCTGCGTGTGCAGGCTTTATCCCCGCGGGATCCGTACCGATAACGGCTTTGAATGCTCATGTTCCAACAGCTGCGAACGCGTAGTCGAACTGCTTTTCCAGCACGAAAACCCTATTGCATTCATAAAGCAGACCATGAAGCTGAATTTCAGCCATGCCGATGAGCGCAGCGTTCATTTCGAGACCGCAGGCCGGGAACAGGAAATACGCCTGCATTTCATAAAAATGCTGCAGCGGCGCGAATATCCGCTGCCGATAAGAATAATGCAGCTGCGCCATTCACTGCTGGATATCGAATCTGCCCTTAATTCCGGTGACAGTACCCGCCTGCATCGCCTGCTTACAGAAGAGGAGCCTTTGCCCGAATTCATCAAAAGGCTGCCCGATTGGTCGCATCTGAAGATGGGGCTTGAGCTTGCAGCTCATATGGTCGAGCTTTTCGACAGAGGCAGTGAAAGCATCCGCGAATACGGCAACGCAGCGCTGAATTATTTCGGCGAAGGCGAAGCGGCATTCGGCCGTTATGCCATTGCCCGCGCCCACTTCGATTCGCTTTTCCCCAACTGGGAAAATGTATTCGAAAATCTGCTGGTGAACCATATGTTCTTCTCGCGTTTCCCTTTCCAGGACAGACCTGTCAGCCTCAACGATGAATTCATTGCCCTGTGCGCCGTATACGTACTCCTGAGATTCCTCGGCATAGGCTGGATGGCAGACAAATACGCAGCAGAACCTTTCATTGATGTTACTTCAGCCGCTTTCAGGCTGGTGGATCATACCGCCTTTGACAGATATGCCGCGCCTGCACTCAAATCCCTGGGCTGCGGTGAAACCGAAAAACTTTATGAGCTTTTGCTGCTGTAAAAAAACAGCCGTGCGGTCAGGAATGCCGCACGGCTGTTTATCGTTATTCTGCTCTGGGGATCATCTCAAGGTCGCTGTCGAGGATAATGAGCTCTTTCTCGCCGAAATCCTCGCTGCTCCAGTTGCCGGCTTCACGCAGGTAGATATTGCACACGATATTTTCAACATCATCTGCACCGGAAAGACCTGCTTTTTCGGTCATGCCGTTTATCTGGAAGGTATCGCGGGTCTTCTGACCTGCGGGAATCTCAACTACGCTGGTATAGAAACCGCTGTCCAGTACCATCCAGCCGTTTACGGTGGTGTCGTCGATGCAGATTTCGATATCCATATCGGAATCATTGTATACGGTGAAGGAGAACTCGATGCCGGTATCATCTCCGTAATACTCCTGGGCCTCCCAACCGGTTATCACCAGCTTGACACCATGCTCGGGAAAATCAATCACAAATCCTTCTTCGGTGTGCTCCTTGAAGGAAAGCATATTCTGCGCCTCGGCAATAACGCCGCGCAGTTCCTCATCGTTCATTCCGGAAAGATCGATCGCGGTCTCTGCATATGCGCAGCAGAACATCATAAGCGCACAGATAACTGCAAATATCTTTTTCATTTTTCAATCCTCCAAATTTTCGCCCGGCCATTAATGACCGGGCGATGAATTTTATTTACTTCTGAGTCTTTGCCCAGCTGTCCTTGAGAGGCACGGTACGGTTGTATACGGGTGCGCCTGCTGCGGAATCGGGATCCTTGCAGAAGTAACCCATGCGCAGGAACTGATATACGGTGCCGGTCTCGGTCTCGGCTGCATAGGGCTCACAGTAACCCTTCAGCACAGTAAGGCTGTTGGGATTGACGTGATTCATGAAATCGTCGGCTGCGGCGGTCTCCTCGCCCTCGGTCTCTTCGGTCTCGGGCTCGGCAGCATCGTCCTCATCCATCAGGATGGGTTCATACAGCCTGAATTCGCATTCCTTTGCGTCCATCTCGCTGAGCCAGTGCAGGGTGCCCTTTACCTTGCGGTTTGCGCCCTCGCCGCCGGAGCGGGAATCCATATCAACGGAGCAGATGACTTCGACGATCTCGCCGTTCTCGTCCTTCACGAAGGATTCGCACTTTACGATGTAAGCGCCCTTGAGGCGTACTTCCTTGCCGGGAGCAAGGCGGAAGAACTTCTTGACGGGTTCCTCCATGAAGTCTTCCTTCTCAATGTAAGCAACCTTGGTGAAGTGGAGCTCACGGGTGCCCATCTCGGGATGATCGGGATGGTACTCTACCTCGATGGTATCCACCTTATCCTCGGGCCAGTTTTCGAAGGTGATCTTCAGAGGATTGAGAACTGCCATGGTACGTGCTGCGCGGTCGCCCAGGTCTTCACGTACGCAGTGCTCAAGCAGGCCGCCCTCTACCATGGAATCGGCCTTTGCTACGCCTACGCGGCCAAGGAAATCCTTGATCGCATTTGCGGAATAGCCCCTGCGGCGCATTGCCACCAGAGTGGGCATGCGGGGATCATCCCAGCCGGATACATAGCCGCTTTCCACCAGACGGCGCAGGTGGCGCTTGGACATAACGGTGCGCTCGATGTTCAGGCGGGCGAACTCGATCTGACGGGGGGGCTGTACGGTGAAGCCGGCCTGCTCAACTACCCAATCGTACAGAGGACGATGGATCTCGTACTCAAGGGAGCACAGGGAGTGGGAAATGCCCTCGATGGCGTCCTGCAGAGGATGCTGGAAGTCATACATGGGATAGATGCACCACTCGTTGCCGGTCTTATGATGCTTCATGTGCATGATGCGGTACAGGGTGGGGTCACGCATCAGTACGTTGGGAGAAGCCATATCGATCTTTGCACGGAGTACGCGGGAGCCGTTTTCGAACTCACCGTTCTTCATGCGCTCGAACAGATCAAGGTTCTCTTCCACGCTGCGGTCACGGTAGGGGCTGTTGACGCCGGGCTTGGTCAGAGTACCGCGGTTTACGCGCATCTCCTCTGCAGTCTGGTCGTCTACATAAGCAACGCCCTTGCGGATCAGATCACAGGCGATCTCATAGAGCTTTCCGAAGAAATCGGAAGCAAAGTGAAGCTCATCCCACTCGAAGCCCAGCCATTCGATATCCTTCTGGATACCCTCTACGAATACTGCGTCTTCCTTGGTAGGATTGGTGTCGTCAAAGCGCAGATTGCACTTGCCGCCGTACTTCTGGGCGATACCGAAATCTATGCAAAGGGCCTTTGCGTGGCCAATGTGGAGAAAGCCGTTGGGCTCGGGGGGGAATCTGGTGCGAACATGGTCAAAACGACCGTTTGCAAGGTCCTCCTCGACAAATTCTTCAATAAAATTTGCGGCGCGCTTTTCGATGTCAGACATACTGCGCAACCTCCTTATCGTTATATGGGCAAATTATACCACTTTCATAACACAATTAACAGACTATTTGAGTAAAACATGAAAATAATGCCCGAAGAATCTGCATTCTCCGGGCAAAGATCAGTTTTTTGTACGGGGCTTGAATATCAGCGCGTTCAGAAGGCCGAACAGCACCGCCGCCGAAATACCGGCAGCAGTTTTTGTAACTCCTCCGCAGAACGCGCCAATGATACCGTATTTATCCACGGCCTCCATAGCGCCCGTCGCAAGCGAATATCCAAATCCCAGCAGCGGCACCGTAGCGCCCGCGCCGGCAAAATCAACCAGCGGCTTATATACGCCTATGAGCGTAAGAAACACGCCCGATACCACAAAAAGCACCAATATACGCGCGCTGGTGAGCTTGGTTTTGTCTATCAGCACCTGACCGATTACGCATATCAGGCCGCCTACGATAAACGCCTTTATGAAATCCATCAGTATTTCCATCACAGCACCTCCACCGACGCGGCATAGGCGATTGAAGGTATGCTCTCCCCCTGCATGCCGCTTGTGGTGCTCAGCATAGCGCCCGAACCCACTATCAGTACCTTTTTCAATTCGCCTGTTTCCATGCGTTTCATTATCCAGCCGCAGCTCACGCTTGCCACACAGCCGCAGCCGCTGCCGCCTGCATGAGGATCCTGCTCTTTGGAAAAAAGGCTGGCGCCGCAGTCGATAAGCTTTTCAGCCGGCATATAAACTCCCGCTTCATCCAGCAGTTCGAGGAGCAATTCCCGCCCTATCCAGCCAAGGTCTCCGGTAGCTATCAGATCATAATAAGAAGCATCGCGTCCCGTATCCTCAAAATGGGCGCGTATACAGTCACGCACCGCAGGCGCCATTGCTGCGCCCATGTGATTGGCATCCTTGATGTTATAATCTATAACCCTGCCAACCGTTCCTGCAGTGACATGCAGCCCCGGTGCATCATCCCTTTTTATAACGCAGCAGCCCGCCGCAGTAGCTGTCCATTGCGCCGAAGGAGTTCGCTGCGTGCCCATTTCCAGCGGCATTCTGAACTGTCTTTCCGCGGTACAGAAATGACTGGAAGCGCCAAAGAGCGCATTTCCCAGCATCCCTCCCGATATAAGCGCCGAGCTTGTAACCATACCCTCCACGAATGTGGAACACGCCCCATAAAGCCCCATAAACGGTATTTTCAGTTCCCGCGCGCAAAATCCCGATGCAATTATCTGTGCGTTCAGATCACCTGCCATAAATGCCTGAATACTGCTCTCCGGCATGCCTGCATGGGCAACCGCATCCAGCGCGCATCGGCGCAGCATCTCGCTTTCCGCCTTTTCCCAGCTTTTCTGCCCAAGCAGATCATCCTGCAGCACAGTATCAAACCATCCGCCCAAAGGACCCTGTCCTTCTTTTGGACCGACTATTGAAATATGGGAAGCTATCCGCGGCGGTTCGTCGTATATAAAAGTCTGCTTTCCGATATGACTCATGCCGCACCTCCGCCTGTGAGGCACTTGAATACAAAATACACCACGCCGGCAACAATAGACGCTGTTATGCCGTAAGTCAGCACAGGTCCCGCCACGGTAAACAGTTTTGCGCCCAGACCCATTATCATGCCTTCACGCCTGAATTCCATTGCCGGGGCGCATACGGAATTTGCAAATCCTGTTATCGGCACCACAGAACCGGCGCCGGCATATTTGCCTATGCGGTCATATATGCCGATACCCGTAAGCGTCGTACCGATAAATATCAGCACAACGGAAGTGAACATAGGTCCTGTAGTGTCACACAGCTGCAGCTTATCGCCCAGCATATTCAGTGCCTGACCTGCAGAACATATAACGCCGCCTACCCAAAACGCCCGCAGGCAGTTTTTCAGTAAATTGCTGTTTGGCGTGAGCCGTTTCACCTTCTCGGCATAATTTTCAGCAGCTGCGGTCTTCATATCCGTTCCCCCTGCCCTTTTCAAATCCCTTGCAGCGCTTTTCCCGGTCTCCGGGAGTGGGTGCGTACACCAGCGGCATGCATGGCATTATGCGTTTAGTCATTCAACACACCTCCGCTGCTATTATGCCCACGCCGCTGTTTCAATAAACATACAAAAAAGGACTCTGCCCGATGCAGAGTCCTTCACTTTCCATTATTTACTTGTGCATGTACAGGATGCCGAGGGTGCCGTCACCGCAGTGGCTGGAAATGGTGCTGCCGGCGCGGGTAATGAGAATCTCATCAAAGGTCTTGCAGGATTCAACAGCCTTCTTTACAAGATCGATAGTTTCCTGGGGCACGCCGGAATGGGTGATGAAAATACGATGGGTATCGATATCATCAGCTTCGCCCAGACGGTCCTTTACGTAATTCTCAAGGCAGCGGTTATACTGACCGCGGTACTTCTTTGCAACGCCCATCTTGCCGTCGTGCACCTCGATGCAGGGCTTGAGCTTCAGCACATTTGCGCCCAGCATTGCGATGGTGGAGCAGCGGCCACCCTTGTGCAGATAGTCCAGACGGCTTACAACGAAGCTTGCGTCGACCTTATCGGTCATGCCGCGCAGATCTTCGGCTATCTTTGCAGCGTCTTCACCGGCAGCAGCCTTTTCGCAGGCCAGCAGTGCCAGCAGTGCGGAACCGGTGGACAGGTTGCGGGAATCGACGACGTGCACGGGCAGGTCTTCTGCGGCCATGCGTGCGCTGTTGTGGCAGGTGCTCATCTCGCTGCTGAGATTGATGTGGATGACAGCGTCGTATTCGCCCAGGAACTTCTTGAAGAATTCCTCGTATTCGGCTGCGTTGATGGCGCTGGTCTTGGGCAGGCTTCCGCCGGCATCAACATGAGCATAGATATCATCGGGAGTGATATCCACCATATCGCGATAGAGCTTATCTCCCATATTCACCGCAAGAGGCAGCGCTGTGATATCGAACCTATCCATTATTTCACGGGAAAGATCATTGGTGCTGTCAACAGTAACTTTAATCTTCATAAATCAATACCTCCAACCAAACAAAAAGCCGATGATTATTCAACGGAAATCAGTCGTACTGCTTCCGTTCCCTTAAGCTGAGACAACGCAGCGGTAAGCGCATCTATTGATGCTTCCATGTTCTCCAGATCCAGCGATACCGTAACGGAAGCCTTCCCGTTTATCGGCAGCGACTGGGTAATGGTAAGTACGCTGACGCCGTATTCCGAAATGGTGCTGAGTACCCTCGAAAGCGCACCGGCCTCATGTCCCAGCAGCATGGACAGCACTGCCTTGCGTCCCACGGTAAGCTCCGAAGGTTCAAGTATGCGGTCCTTGTATTTATAATAAGTGCTTCTTGAGATACCCGTCTGTTTGACTGCTTCACTTACCTGTGCGCATTCGCCTGTCTCCAACAGCTGTCGGGTCTTTACCACCTTTAGGAAGTAATCCGGCAACGCAGATTTTTCAACTATAAGATAACCCTTAAGCATGCTGCACCTCAGTTTACAGGGCTGCCGCCCACAATGATGTGTTCGCGTCCACAGACGCCCTCTATATACCATTTTACCGCATAACAGGAAATTTTTCAATTGAAATATGTATATAATATGATATACTGGTATTATAAACAGCCTTTATTCACAAAAGATTTCGCCGGAGAGTGAATAGATTTGTATTACGAGGACGAACCGCGCAGCAAACGTCGCCCCAAAAGACGCCGGGGCTTTTTGGGCTCGCTTATTACGTTTCTTCTGAAAACCATTTTCAAACTTATATTGCTCATAGCAGCAGTCGGGATCATACTGTATGCGCTGCCTGTCAGCCTGTTCATAACAGATTCTACCGGCGAACTCAGCGCTTCTGACACTCTTGAAACAGACACGATAAACATACTGCTGCTGGGAATAGACCGCACCGATAATGCCACCGGCAAACAGCGCGCAGACACGATAATGATAATGTCCGTCGGCTACAACAGAATGACTTTGACTTCTGTATTGCGCGATACCACGGTAGATATACCGGGCTACGGAAGGCACAAGCTTAACGCCGCATATGCATACGGCGGCGCCGAACTCACAATGCGCACCCTGAACGAGAATTTCGGTCTGAACATCACCCGGTATGTGGTAGTGGATTTTTTCGCAGTGGCAGATATTATAAATGCCATTGGGGGAATAGATGTACAGATAACATACGGCGAACAGGAAGAACTCAACCGCATACTGAAAGAGAACTGGGTGCGTGATTTCAGCAAACGCGGATACGATGTAAGCGAAACATCTCTGCTGGCGCTGGATTTCTCCAATGCAGACGCCGAAGGCAAGGTAAACGTACATCTTGACGGTTTCCAGGCTCTGGCATATGCACGCATCAGAAAAGTCGGAAACAGCGATTACGAACGTGCGCTGCGGCAGCGCAGAGTCATAAGCCTTACCATATCGGAATTCAAATCAAGCTGGTATGATCCGGTAATGCTGTATTCACTTGCCGGAGCCGCATACAGAAACATCGATACGAACATGACCGTAATCGAACTCATATCGATAGGTTCCAAAGCCGCCTTTGCCGATGAAATACCTCAGCTGCGCATACCTGCAAGCGGAACATATACAGACGATGGTTCTGCACTGACCGATATTGATTACGCTGAAAATCTGAGAATATTCACGGATTTTGCTTACCCGAAATAATAAAACCGAATCCCCGGGGCACGGCGCCCGGGGGGTTTTTTTCCCTTCTTTTTTCATTAATATTGGT
>JAZRPZ010000060.1:0-28030 GCA_045649485.1 Clostridia bacterium | reverse complement strand
GATGACAGGGTCCGCGGTATGTTCACTGCCAAAAATGAGATGGTTTCGCTGCTTTCCGGCATGGTATTTACATATTTGCTGGGCAGCATGGTGGATTCGCTGGAAGCTACCGGGCATGGCAGGCTGGTGTTCGTTATCGGTTTCGGTATCATAATTGTGTTGAGCGTGCTGCGCACTTTGTCCCTTATGCAGGTCGAAGACAAGCCTTGCAAGGTCAGGGAAAATGTGAGTCTCAAGGATACTGTAAAGGGTCTGATGGCGGATAAAATGGTGCGCCGTGTGGTGATTGTTTGTCTGCTTTGGCGCGTTGCGGTGAATTGCGCATATCCATTTTACGGTGCTTATCAGATAAATGAACTGGGCTTCTCAATGAAATTTGTATCAGTTCTTTCTATTATATATAGCGTTGTCAGGATAGCTTTTTCTCCGCTCCTTGGTAGATACGCAGACAGGAAGTCGTTTGCTCACATGAGCTTTGTTTGCTTTATCATAGTCGGAGCAGGATTCCTCATCAACTGCTTTACTGTGCCTTCAAACGGCAAGGTACTGTATACTGCGTTCTTCTGCCTTTATGCGATAGCTATGGGCGGTATCAACGGCGCGCTTACGAATCTGGTGTTTGAAAATGTGAAGGGGGATAACCGTCGTGATGCACTGGCAATAAATGCCGCACTCGGTGGAGTTGCAGGCTTTGCGGCCACCTGCGTTATGAGCCCTGTCGTTGCCCATATACAGTCTTCCGGCAATATGCTGTTCGGAATGCATGTTTATGCTGCACAGGTATGTTCGTTTGTGGCTTTTGCGCTGGTAGCACTGCTTGCAATATATACCCGTGTGGTGGTTATTCCCGGAAAAGAAAATGTGACGAAATAAAGACCAACGTCGGTTTAAAATATGACCGAAAATAGGCTAAAATATGTGAAGATCGGTCATCATATGTGTTGCGAATAGTTATGCGGAGGAATGCAATTCCTATATAATAGGAAGAAACTCATTCCTTCGCATTTTTGTATGCATGGGAATAAGGGGGAATTAGGGCTGCTGAAGGTGCAAAATTAATCAAAATGTGACTTGAATTGCCTCTTGTCACAATTAGGTCGCAGTTCGGCGGGGGATTGGTATGCAGGAGAATGGATTCATGGATTTCAAAAAATGCAGGAAAAAGTGCCGATTTTGCTTGATTAGGCACTTTACGGCTTTAAAAATGAAGGTTAAGAATTGTAAACTTCCACAAAATGTGTGGGAATTTGAGATAAAAGGGTGTTTTATACTTCAAATCTTAACAATTGATATATATAATATATAGCATCTCAATTATTTCTGTTCACGGATAATTGACAAAATTCTTTTAGGAGGGACCATCTCATGAAGAGAATCGCATCTCTGGTTCTGAGCCTGATCCTCGTCCTGTCCTGCGTTTCTGCTATGGCTGAAGGCTTCACCCCTGCAGAATCCTACGACATCGGCGAGCGCCACATCTATGCTGGCGAAGTTACCCTCGAGCCCGCTGCTGAAGGCGGCGGATCCATCAACACCGAAATCTACGCTGGTGTTGCTGGCAAGGACTACACCGATGAAAAGGTGTACACCTACAACGACTATGTTGCTTCCATCACCTCCAGCTCCGACTGGAACCCCCACACCTGGGAGACCGCTGATGACAGCAACCTGCTGGGCATGATGACCGTTGGCTTCTATGATTTCAAGCTCAACGCTGACCTGTCCGGTTACGCCATCGTTCCCGAGATGGCAGCTGACTATCCCGTAGACGTTACCGCTGAGTACGTTGGCAAGTACGGCGTTGAGGAAGGCGAGACCGCTCGTGCATTCCGTATCGCTCTGAACCCCAATGCAACCTGGCAGAACGGCGAGAAGATCAACGCCGATTCTTACGTTTACTCCCTGCAGCAGCAGCTGAACCCCAAGATGCTGAACCGTCGCGCCGACACCTACTACGGCGGTGAGTTCGCCATCGTAAAGGCTAAGGATTACCTGTACTCCGCACAGGCTGGCCAGACCGGCTACAACCTGCTGGAAGGCACCGTTCAGGAGAACATCGACGCCGGCGCTGACATGTACATCGACATGTGGGGCTTCTGGGGTCTGGAAGGCTGCCTGGATGCTGACGGCAATGCTTGCCCCCAGTACGTTTCCATCAATGACGAAGTCATGTACCGTGACCTGGCCGTTGAGGATGAGACCGCTGATGAAGCTTGGGTTTCCGGTAAGTACATGTACGAAACCTACTTCGCTCCCGGCATGGTTTACGAGTCCTACGCCAACAGCTACATGTATGTTTCCTACATCATCGAAGGCGCTACCTGGGATGAGGTTGGTCTCGTAAAGGTTGACGATTACACCATCGACATCATCTTCGAGAAGCCCATCGGCGAAGCTGCTTTCTACGTACCCTACAACCTGTCCTCCAACTGGCTGGTTTACGAGCCCCTGTACGAGGCCTGCAAGACCTTCTTCGATGCAGAAGGCAACCAGGTTGCTACCGAAGCTGAGGCTGCTACCGTAACCACCAACTACTGCAAGTCTCTGGACACCACCATCGGCTACGGCCCCTACAAGCTTGACTACTTCGAGCTGGACAAGCAGTACACCTTCGTTCGTAACGACAACTGGTACGGCTACTCTGATGGCAAGCACATCGGCCAGTATCAGACCGACATCTACACTGTAACGGTTATTGCCGAGCACTCCACCCAGATGCTCTCCTTCGAGTCCGGTGAGATCGATGCAGTTTCCCTGCAGGCTGATGACATGGAGAAGTACGCTTCCTCCGCTTACATCCACTACACTCCCGAATCCTACACCACCAAGATCACCTGGAACACCGACTATGATAAGCTCGTTTCCCGCGGCACCAACTCTCAGATCCTGATCGTTGATGAGTTCCGTGAGGGCTTTGCAAAGTCTCTGGACCGCAACCACTTCGCAACTGCTTTCACCGCAGCCGGCACCGCTGGTTACGGCATCCTGAACTACATGTACGTTTACGATCCCTTCACCGGCGCTACCTACCGTGACAACGACGCTGCCAAGGCAGTTCTGTGCGATGTATACGGCGTAACCTACGGCGAGGGCGGCGAGTACGAGACTCTGGACGATGCATATGCTGCAATCACCGGCTATGACATGGAAGGCGCAAAGGCTGCCATGGCTATCGCTGCTGACAAGGCTATCACCGCCGGCATCTGGGATGGCGAAGCTCCCATCGAAATCGAGTTCCGCGTTTACACCTCCGATACCATCTACGTTCAGATGTTCACCTACATGGATACTCAGCTGAAGGAAGCTTGCGTTGGCACTCCCTTCGAGGGCAAGGTTTCCCTGAAGATGACTGTTGATGCTGACTACTACAACACCAACTACTCCGGTGCTGCAGACGGTATCTTCACCACTTGGGGCGGCTCCTCCATGTCTCCCTTCTCCACCTTCTATCAGTGCTACTGTGATGCCTCCGACGGCTCCGGCCAGCAGATGGAATACGGCTTCGATACCGGCGCAGTCATGATGACCTTCACCGTTGATGGCACCGATATGACCGCTTCCCTGCAGGATTGGGCATCCTGGGGCAACAACTCCGACGTAGCAGGCATCACCGATGTTATCGGCAACTTCACCGACTACTCCTACAACACCCGTTGCCAGATCATGGCAGGCGTTGAGCGTGGTCTGCTGGCCTACTACACCACCACTCCCGTTTACTACCGCAATGCTGCTTCTCTGACCTCTCAGAAGATCAACTACGCTGCACCCGCATACGTACAGCTGGTTGGCTTCGGCGGCCTCAGCTACATCACCTACAACTATGATGATGCTGAGTGGGCAGAGTATGTTCAGAACAACGTTCTGGTTTACTAATATAAATTAGAATAAACCGTTCGCTGGATCTTTGAACAAAGATCAGATGGGCACAGGTCTTCGGACCTGTGCCCACCACTTGCAATAAACGAGATGGACGGTTTCGTCCATTATTATTCTTTATACTTTACTGTGGTAAAGTGATGGCTTTCTGAAAGCAAAGAAGCATGGCAACAGCGTATGCTGATGCCGTAAATGCGCATTTATACATTTGGTGACATAACAAAAGTCCCCAGGTTATCAATGAGCATAATCTGAGCCGGGATTCCGGCTTGAGCCAATAAGTGGCAAGCCGAATGCCGGCAAACCAAAGGCGCTCCGCGCCGTTGGAGTGTCAATGGAATTTCGGATAAAATAGTTGCTGGGGGAAATTACAATGATCAAGTACTCGATAAAGCGTATATTGCTCATGTTCCTCACTCTGATAGTGATCATGACTATGTGCTTTGTTCTGATCAAGCTGCTGCCGCTGCCCGCCGTTAAGGAAATGGGCCGTGACGTCAACCTGATTCTCGCAAAACGCGAACAGATGGGTTACAACAAGCCCATCATGGTTCAGTATTTCCTTTACCTGAAGTCCGTGCTGCTGCATTGGGACTGGGGCGTAGGTGAGCAGATGTACGAAGCGCTGAGCGTTTGGGACATCATGATGCAGAAGCTGCCCTACACCGTTCTGGTAAACTTCTTCTCTATTATCCTGGCTATACCGCTGGGCCTGATTTTCGGAATTTATGCGGCACTGAAGAAGAACAAGTGGCAGGATCACCTGATCTCTACCGCAGTTATCGTGTTCATCTCGGTTCCGAGTTATGTATATGCTTTCCTGGTACAGTACTTCCTGTGCTTCAAGTTTGGCTGGTTCCCGCTGCAGCTGGCTTCCCTGAATGAGGCAAGCTTCTTCAGCTGGACGATGCTTAAGTCCATGATGCCTGCTATCCTTTCTCTGAGCTTCGGCGTTATCGCGGGTCTGACCCGTTACACCCGTGCCGAACTTTCTGAAGTTCTGACCGGCGACTACATGCTGCTCGCACGTACCAAGGGTCTGACCAAGGCACAGGCTATCTCCCGTCACGCAATGCGTAACGCAATGGTTGTTATCCTGCCCATGATCATCGGCGAATTCATCGGCATTCTGTCCGGTTCTCTGATCATCGAGAATATCTTCGGTATTCCCGGCATCGGCAATATGTTCGTAACCTCCATCAACCTGCGCGACTACAACTTCTTCATGGCTATGATCGTATTCTATACTTTCATTGGACTTGCTTCCGGTATTGTAATCGATATCAGCTATGGCATCATCGATCCTAGGATCAGAATGGGGTCTAAGAAATGACAAACGATAAGATTAAGAATATACCTGCTGAGAAGTTTGCATTCGCTCAGAAAGACAAGAAGATCCGCGATACTCAGCTGGAAACCAAGGCTATCGGCTATTTCAAGGATGCCTGGCTGCGTTTCTGCAAGAACAAGTCCGCTGTTGTTGCCTTTGCGCTGATCGTTTTCCTGCTTCTGTTCGCAATCATCGTACCTTTCTTCTCTCAGTATGATGTTACCTTCCGCGATGGTTACTACAAGACTCTGCTTCCCAAGAACAGCCTGTTGGAAAATACCGGCTTCTGGGATGGCTGCTCCAAGGAAACCAAGAACCAGGCCGGTTATGACTACCTGAATTCCATCGGTCAGGAGACCGGACGTATGGCAGTCAAGGAAGTCTATGATGTTTATACCGGTGCAGACGGCGCTACCTACTATGATATGGACGTAGACGCCTATGCAAAGGTCGGCTTTGCTTTCATCAACCTGAGCGAAACCGATTACAACAAGCTGATGGAATACCAGAATGAGACCGGCATCCAGGTAATCTACCCCATGCAGAATTCTCACGACGTTACCTACGTTATGGCTAACGGCGGTGCAAACTTCTGGTACACTCTGGCTAACCCCGACTACGCTTCCGACGGTGCAGCTCTGTATGATGAGAATGGCAACTACATTCCCAACTACATGACCTCTGACAACCCCGAGCGTAACGGCTATACCTCCATCCGTGTCGAAGGCGATAACGGCGGCGATGATGGCAACACCTGGTATGTTTACGCTATCAAGAACCAGTCCGGTTATAAGGTACGCGTTGACTACCATGAGTACTTTGTGTACACCAACGGCTTTGAGCCTGTCTTCCTGTTCGGTACCAACGTATACGGTCAGGATATCTTCACCTGTCTGGCATCCGCTGCCCGCCTGAGCTTCCTGCTGGCTATCAGCGTTTCTGCCATCAACTTCATCCTGGGCGCTTGCTACGGCGCAATCGAAGGCTACTACGGCGGCGTTGCTGATATCGTCATGCAGCGTGCTTCCGAAATCATCGGTTCCGTTCCCTTCATCGTTGCCGCAACCCTGTTCCAGCTGCATCTGGCTGAAAAGGTCGGCGTTCTCGGATCGCTGCTGTTCGCGTTCGTACTTACCGGCTGGATCGGTATGTCCAACCGCGTGCGTATGCAGTTCTACCGCTTCAAGGGTCAGGAATACGTGCTGGCTGCCCGCACTCTGGGCGCCCATGACAGAAGACTTATCTTCAAGCACATTTTCCCCAACTCCCTGGGCACCATCATCACCGGTTCCGTTCTGGCGATCCCCGGTGTTATCTTCTCCGAATCCATGCTGTCCTACCTGGGCATCATCAATCTGGAGACCTCTGCACTGACCTCCATCGGTACCATGCTGTCCAACGGTCAGGCATACCTGAGCACCTATCCTCACATTATACTGTTCCCCGCACTGTTCATTTCCATTCTGGAGATCTCCTTCAACCTCTTCGGTAATGGTCTGCGCGATGCGTTCAATCCTTCCCTGAGAGGAGCGGATGAGTAACATGGCAAAGCTTGAAGTTAAGAATCTAACCATATCCTTCCGCACCAACAATGGCGCGGTCCGCGCCGTGCGCGATATCTCCTTCAATCTGAATGAAGGCGAGACCCTTGCCATCGCCGGCGAGTCCGGTTCCGGCAAGTCCGTTTCCGCCCGTGCCATCATGGGCATCCTGGCCGGAAACGCAATGGTAGACAACGGCGAAATCATCTATGACGGACGCGATCTGCTGAAGATCGACGAGGAAGACTTCCACACCCTGCGCGGCCACAAGCTGGCAATGGTATTCCAGGATCCTCTGTCCGCTCTGAACCCCATCATGAAGATCGGCCGTCAGCTGACCGAAGCTATGATCCTTAATAATAAGGAGCGTCGTGCCAGCGGCCGCAAGCTCTTCAACAGCACTCTGAAGAAGCTGGAAAGCGCAATGATCGCTCAGCAGGGCGAAGGCGCAAAGGAAAGCGTAATGCAGAAGTGCAAGACTCTGGACGGTTTTGTAGTAGTCGGCGTTAAGCTGGCAGGCAGCTACAAGAACGCTCAGGACTCTGCATATGAGGCTCATGACCGCATCGAGGAGATCAACCTGGCTCTCATTAAGCGCGATGAGAAGCAGGTCCGCGAGCTGTGCGATCGTCTTTACGAGACCACTACCCGCTGCTATGACGAGTACTTCATCTCCAAGAACAATACCGTATTCACCGGCGCTGCCAATGATGTAAAGCACATTGGCAAGAAGTTCAGCATGGATGATGCAGATGCACTCAAGACCGCTGTAGCTACCCTGAAGGATATTCTGGACACCGCCATCAATGCAACCGCACCTGATTTCTTCAGCATCGGTTACTATGTAAGCAACGGCGGCGAGAAGAATCCCGCAAACAGCAGCATTGAAGAGATCAACGCAGATGCCAAAAAGAAGCTGGATGAAGGTTTCCTGAACAGCTTTATTGAGGAAGTTGCTGCCGCGATCAAGTATTCCGAAGCAAAGACTGCCGAAGCAAAGAAGGCTGCCATCGCAGCTCTTGAGCGTGAACTGCCTGTGTTCAAGAAGGAAAAGCTGGAGGAGCGCGAATGCCGCGCCGCAGCTTCCCGTGCTTCCGAAGCAGTTCAGAAGGCTATCGATCCTCTGGCAATCCAGAAGGACAATCAGTCTTACGTATTCACTTCCAGCCTGAAGGCTAATATCGACCGCTATTTCAAGGGCATCACTCACAATCCCAAGGAAGAGCGTCGTTTCCAGCGTGACACCGTAAAGCGTGAAAAGCTGGTCAAGAAGGGCAAGTTCGCTGCTTCCGTAGTTCCCATGAATCTGATCAATATGGATATCGCCCACCAGAACTTGGTGACCGCTATCGAAAATCTGATCGCGAACTACAATAATGCTCTGGGCACCGTTGGTCAGAATGACTACAACGCTCTGGCAAAGGAAGTTATCGAGTACCTCAACGAGCGTTCCTCTGAGTACGCTTACAACCTGTCTCAGGCAATGGCAAAGCATCGCGCCATTGAGCTGATGAAGGAAGTAGGTATCCCTGAGCCCCACAAGCGCTACATGCAGTATCCCTTCGAGCTGTCCGGTGGTATGCGTCAGCGTATCGTTATCGCTATCGCTCTGTCCGCTAACCCCGACATTCTGATCTGCGACGAGCCCACCACTGCTCTGGACGTTACCATCCAGGCACAGATTCTCGAGCTGATCAACCGTCTGAAGGTACAGCGCAAGCTCTCCGTTATCTTCATCACCCATGACCTGGGCGTTGTTGCAAACATGGCAGACCGCATTGCCGTTATGTATGCCGGCAAGATCGTTGAGTACGGCACTGCAGATGACGTATTCTATGATCCCCGTCATCCTTACACCTGGGCACTGCTGTCCTCCATGCCTGACCTTGAGACCAAGGAAAAGCTGGAGTCCATCCCCGGCACTCCTCCGAACATGATCCTGCCTCCCAAGGGCGATGCATTTGCTGCGCGTAACCACTACGCTCTGCAGATCGACTTCGAGGAGCAGCCCCCCATGTTCCAGATCAGCGAGACCCATACTGCCGCCACCTGGCTGCTGCATCCCGATGCACCCAAGGTCGAGCTGCCTGCTATCGTACGCGAGCGTATCGAGCGTATGAAGAAGTACCAGATTACCACTGAGGAGGCTTAAAGCATGAAAAGTATAAAGAGGCTTGTTGCCGTCCTTCGTGGTATTGGCGTAGCACTTCTGTTCCTTGCTCTGGTAGTTACCGTTTATATCTTTGCTTCTTCCGGTTCCCTCTGGGGCACCATGAAGGATATGATGAAGGCTGCCGGCGCAAAAACCAATATCGTTACCCGTCTTTCCTTCAATGCCGATGTCTACGGAGCTCTCAGTGACTCCGTGGACACCGTGGGCGAAAGCACCAACGTAAGGAATAACGCCGTAGCACCCTACTTCGCACCCTATCTGGAGACTGCTCTTGAAGCAGAAGCAGAGATGGCTTCCGCCGAAGTTGAGAATACCTTTGAGTATTTTGAGAATGAGTTTGATGGCGAAGCCTTCCTGGCAAGCTACGCAAACCGTTCCTCCAATGAGGATGAGAAGGAGCTTACCGCTGCTTTCGAAACTCTGAACACCATGCTGGCTCCCGCAGGCAAGGGCGGCAAGAAGCTGCCTGCTGCCGGTGGCGATTGCCGCAGGGAAGTAGAAGCTTTCTACACTGCTTTCGTTGAGGAGAACGGCGAAGATGTCGGCACTCTGCTTGACTTCGCAAATACCGTTATCTATCTGCTGGAAGGCGAAAAGACCGCCGGCACTGCTCCTCTGAAGGTTATGGATTATCTGAACAGCGATGCTTTCAATTACGATGTGTATATGGAAGCTCTGCCTGAAGTTCAGGGCGCTGTTGTTGCCGATGAAAACATTGAGTTCATCGACGCTTTCGCCGCTATCGTCGAAAAGGACGTAGCCGGTGAAGAAGTTGACTACCGTGCATTCTTCGATGAGACCTACGCCGAACTGAAGGCACGCAATCCCGAAAGCGCAATAGCCAGCTACGAGATCTTCGTTCCCGCCGTACGCGGCAGGATCGATGCCGGCGTTGCTTTCGACGGCACCTATGCTACTCTGTACAAGACCGTACAGGATGCTGATGCTGCTGCCCGCAACAGCGGCTCCAACGTAGCAATCAACAAGCTGTATGGCGAAGTTATTGCCTACGCTGATGAGAACGCAGAGATCGACGGTCTGGAGATCCTGTGGACTGTATGCGGTTTCTACTGGCTGATCTGGCTGCTGGGCGTTGTAATGCTCATCGTTGCCAAGGTTACCGATCACTTCCTGAGCCTCGCTCTTATCAACAAGCGCGAGCGCAGGCAGATCGTAGAGGAAGATGACGTGCTGCTGCGCGTCAACAACCTCAAGCAGTACTTCCGCAGCGGCGACTTCGTCAACAAGGCTGTTGATGATGTAAGCTTCTACGTGAAGAAGGGTGAGGTTTTCGGTCTGGTTGGCGAGTCCGGCTGCGGCAAGACTACTACCGGTCGTACCATCATCAATCTGTATGACCCCACCGACGGTGACGTTTACTTCCAGGGTCTGCGCATCTCCTCCAACCAGAATGGTCTGCCCGTACTCATCCGTCAGCTGAAGGTTGATTACGAAAAGGCTGTTGCTGAGGCGAAGAAGCAGCTGAACGGCGCTGAACTGGATAAGAGACTGAACGAGCTGAAGACTAAGCTGTCTGATGATATCGAGCAGGCTCAGATCCGCGCACTGGAGTCTTCCGTTGAGAAGAGCCGTTCCACCGATATGTACCGCGAGATGCGTAAGAATCAGCTCACCGCCGAGTATGAGGCAGATATGAAGTCTCTCACCGGTAAGGAAGCCGAAGAGCGTACCGAGCGTTACAAGATGGATCTGAAGGTCGCATCCAAGGACAATATCATGACCAAGATGCAGATGATCTTCCAGGATCCCATCGCTTCTATCAACCCCCGTATGACCGTTCGCGAGATCATCGCCGAAGGCCTGATCATCCGCGGCATCACCGATAAGAAGTACATCGACGAAAAGGTCAATGAGATGCTGGAGCTGGTTGGTCTGGTACGTGAGCACGCAGACCGCTATCCCCACGAGTTCTCCGGCGGTCAGCGCCAGCGTATCGGTATCGCCCGCGCTATCGTTCTTGAACCCGACCTGATCATCGCCGACGAACCTATCTCCGCTCTGGACGTTTCCATCCAGGCACAGGTTATCAATCTGCTTAATGATCTGCGCAACAAGATGGGTCTGACCATCATGTTCATCGCCCATAACCTGTCCGTTGTTAAGTACTTCTCCGATCGTATTGCAGTTATGTACTTCGGTAAGATCGTTGAGATGACCACTTCCGACGAACTGTTCGCGCATCCGCTGCATCCCTATACCAAGTCTCTGCTTTCCGCAATTCCGTATCCGGATCCTCACTATGAGAAGCAGCGCAAGCGTATTGAGTACAATCCCACTCTGACTCACGACTATACTGTGGATAAGCCCTCTATGCGTGAGATCACTCCCGGTCATTTCATCTACTGCAATGACAAGGAAGAAGCTGAGTACAAGAAGGAGCTGGGCATTTGAGCAATAAAAGCAGGTCGCGTAAATATCTGATCGATGTACTGATCGGTATAGCGATAGGCATTGGCGTTTTCGCTGTAAAGGGCGGATTTGATGCGGCAGACAGAATACAGATACTGTATACTTTCTGCGATGCGTTCTTCGTCCCGGGTGTGCTGCTGCTGGGTTTTGGTACTCTTCTGTTCTGTGCGGATGACGGCGTATTCGATATGGTGTCATACGGCACGATGAAGGTGATAAACCTGGTGCGAAGCGAAAAACGACGCAGCTCGTTTCCCAAAACTTTCTACGATTATCGAGTAATGAAGCAGGAGGGAAGGAACGGCGGCTTTGGACATCTGCTGATTGTTGGCGTGATATTCCTGGTCGTTGCTGTTCTGTTCCTGTTGATTGCCGGACTTTAAGATAATTGAAGCCGGAACCCTGAGATATGGGTTCCGGCATTTTTTTGCAAGAAAGAATTCTGCGATAAATTATAGGCTGTTGTACGCATTTGGTACAACAGCCTTTGTTCAGTCTATGGCGAGTGATATGCCGTAGGTCAGCAGATAATAATCTGGTGCGGTTACCCAGATATTTATCTCGGTGATGGGCGCATCGCTCTTTGTTTCGACCTTAAGCAGATTTATGTGGTACTGCTCGCGGTCGTAGTCGTGAGAGAAGGAGAGTACGCGGGGAGCGTTTGCAGCGCGTGGGTCGATGCGGCTGGGTCCGAAAACGCCGGTGACTGTGGTGATATCCTCGCCGTTTTTGAGGATACGCTTTGTTGAAGTTCCGTCTGCATAACGGATGGTATAGCCGCCTATCTCCTCGCCGTATTCGCCGCTTATGGGCCAGCCCTTGGGCAGGCTTACGTTTCCGAAGAAATATACCGCCCTTGCGGTCTGTCCGACAGGGATGGTTACGCTTTTGCCGAACGGGATTACTATGGGATGCGCGGGACGGAATATGGATGTATTTATGCCGGCGAGCATTTCGATGTTCGGATTAAACATGTCTTTGAATGCCATGCGGGGACCGCGCTTTATATTCCGTTCACGTTTGAATTTGTAGTAGAATTTTTCAATGGGCTGACGGGCAGCCTCGCATGCTTCTTCCCAAAGTTCGTCATCCTGCTGGTATTTCAGAATGTCTATGGGCACCGTTTTTCCGGTTTCGCAAAGCAGCAGAGTTTCCAGTTCGATGTATTCGGTGCTTACAGGATAATTGATATCTGCAAATGCCCTGCGGAATGCCTCAAAATTCGGGCCGGGATTGCGGAAACGGTCTACGAGGCTTTCGTGCAGTATGCCGTCGGCACAGGCAGGCTCGGCACGGGAGAATTCGAACATCTCTGCCCACATCCAGAGACAGGCACCTGCAATAACGGGCTTGTCTCCCTTGTTGCGCCAGCATTCCTTCAGATAATCAATGAAACGGGTGAGCAGCGCGGGATTATCATGCACGAAATAGCCGCCCCATTCGGTGAACATAAGCGGTCTGTCAAGGGTGCCAAGCGCTTCGGCGTGCTCCTTCATCAGGTCGGGAGTGGGGGCGTAAGGGTGCATGGTAAAGAAATCCATGCTGCATCTGGTGAAGAAATCCTTTGTCATGTCGATCGACATACAATTTGCGCCGGAGACCATGTGATAAGGGTCTTCCTCGCGGCACACGCGGATGGCGTCCTTCAGGTATTCCTCGGTAAAGATGCACTCGTTGAAGCTGAGCCAGAATGCCACGGAAATATGGTTCTTGTCACGCTTCACGGTGCGGCGCAGCACTTCGAGGGAGCCTTCGCATATCTCCTTGTTGTGCATGTCGCTCCACCAGAGTCCGGGTTCTTCGGAGATGAGCAGACCAAGCTCATCTGCCATATCCAGCACGCGTTCATCGTGGGGATAGTGTACCAGACGTACGAAATTCACGCCTGCGGATTTGATGAGCTCCATGTCACGGCGAATTTCGGCGTAATCAGCAGTGTGGCCGTTATCACCGTACAGGTCGTGACGGCATACGCCTACGAGGAAGAGGGGCTTGCCGTTCAGCACAAATCTGCGGTCTTTGGTGCGGAAGGCTTTGAAGCCTACCTTCTGTACCTTGTGGTCGGAAATCGTATCGTTTGCCATTACGGTTGTCGTAAGGGTATAAAGATAGGGCATGTCGGGAGACCACAATACGGGGCATTCGACTTCAAACGTACATGACTTGCCCGGAGAAGTGGTTTCGGTATGGACGGGGCAGCCTTCGCGGTCAGTCAATTCGTAGATGACTTTAGCATCTTCAGGCGCATCTGTTTCGGCGTATATTGTGCAGGCGGCGGTATCGAGGTCTTCGTTGAGTTTAGCTACCCAGGTGATATCATTGATGACGCCTTCGCCGCGATAGAATACGCTTACGCTGCGGATGATGCCGCCGTAGTTTTCCCAGCCCTCGGAGGGACCGAAGGGAACATGGATGTCTTCAAGGATTACGGAAAGTTCGTTGCACTTGTCGCGGATTATGTCGGTTATCTCAAAAGTGTAGCGGCTGTAGGGAAGCATATCTCCGAGAAGCTGTCCGTTCAGATAAACCGTGCCGTGATATGTAATACCCTCAAACTGCAGGAAGGCGCGGGGCTGACGATTTTCTCGGTCAAAGGTGGTGCACACCTCGCTTCTGCCAACGCAATGGGCAGAGAACGGTACTTTTTTCACTGTGTAAGGGCCGTTACCGATACGGTATCTCCACGTGCCGTCGAGACACTGGGTCATCATAGTGGACACCTCACTTTCAGATGATGCTGAAATTTCCGTCGGAAAGGCGGCTGACATAATTGAGTATGCGCGTGATGCGGGCTTCGTCTGTGATGCCGCAGAAGTTGCTGAGTATATCTTCGGGGGAATGTTCGGCCTTGTACGCGTTCCATTTCGGGTCGAGGGTGTAGATGATGGCAGCGGCGACGGTCATTTCCATGACGGCAGCGTCTGCACCATGCTTGTCCATAAGACCCATTATGCCCAGAATGCGTTCGCCGGGGGCCAGTTTGCGGGCGACATCGCGGGCATTGCGCTCTACGGTGTCGATTATTTCCCGACTCGTGAATTTTGTGCGGGAAAGCAGCGCGAATTCTGCCTGATCATCGGCTGTATAACCGAATTCGGCGCACATGGCTTTGTTGGTCTCTGTATAATTGCGGTCAAGCAGCGCAAGTATTGTAAGATCGTTTGCTGCATCGGCATAGGATTCATAGCCCTTTGCCGCGCCGAGATATGCGATCACGCAGCTTGCGGAATTGTAAGTGAACAGCTTGCGGGTGAGGAAATCCGCGAAGTTATCCACAGGTTTAACTGCCTTGATGAAGGGGATAAAGCCTCCGAGGCGCTGGCGGTCACACTGCAGATAGGGGTAATTTTCGGATGCTATGTTGATTCCGCCGTTTTCGATGGTCGTACAGAATACAGTGGCTTCGCTTACGGGGATATCGTTCCTGCCCATTGCCTTTTTCAGCTTTTCAGCGGGAGAAGAAGCGTTTTCGCAGCAGATTATAGCGCATTTTGCGTCAGCAGGCAGTTTTTCGGCAAGCGCTGCGCCTGCGTCGTTCAGATTCTGACCGCCTACCGATACAAATATCAGGTCGGCATCGGTAAGGTCGGCATCCGCCCATGTGCAGGCTGTGTAGCCTGAGATTATAGTTTCTTCGCGCACGTTTCCAAAATAGGAGATACGGAAGCTGCCGGCAGTGCGAAGAGAAGAGATGAGGGATTCATCTTTGTCTATAAAGCAGACGTTTATGCTGCTTTCTGCGGCGAGGCGTGCGATGAAACCGCGGCCTGTCTTGCCTGCGCCTATTATGGCTACCTTATTCATGTATCCATCCCCACTTTCTGAGCAGCAGCTCTTTTTCTTTTATGAGTTTGGCAAGGGTGCTGTCGATGCCCAGCTTGCATACCTGTGTGATGACTGCATCGATGCCATGTTCGTTACGCAGTTTTTTCAGCTGTTCGGCGGATTCGTCTCCGGGGCTGTCGTAGTGTATGGCAGCAGCAGCGGCTACGGCAAGGTTTTCGGGAATGAAGCTCTGTTCGAGAACGAGTCTTGCGGAGCCTATGAGCCTGTCATCGGGACCAAGCTTGCGCATGGGGTCGCGGGCATTGCGTTCGATGTAATCGACGATCGCACGGTCCTGCAGTTTCTTCTTGGAAGAACGGGTGAATGCCATCTGTTCTTCCAGCGGGAATTTATGTTTCCTGGAAAGCGCCTGCGCGGTTTCGCTGTAAACACCTTCAAGTATGGCGAGTATGCGCTCGTCATGGGCTGCATCTGCAAGGTGTTTGTAGCCAAGCAGACCGCCGAGGAAAGAAACGGTGCCGTTTGCGGCATTATAGGTGTAGAACTTGCGCTCAAGGAAACCGGAGAATTCATCCATAAGCCTGAGTCCCTGAATGGGCGGCATATCGCCGACTATGCGGCTTTTGTCTACGGGCAGATCCCAGAAATCCTGCACATTTACGCAGACGGGATCTTTTGCAACGGCTTCCGCTTCGGGTTCGATTGCGGAGCGCATTATGACAGCTTCGGTTATACCTACCTTTTCGGCGAGGTATGCCTGTGCCTCTTTGCAGACGGCTGCAGTGAGATTTTCACGGATGATATCGGCGGGCTTTTTCCAGTTTTCGCAAGTGATGATGTTGAGGCGCTTGCCTTCGGCGGCACGGCGCTCAATGCCGTTTTTGAGTATATCGGTTATTGCGCCCAGGTTTTTGCCGCCTACCGCAGTGAATATTGCATCGGCTTCTGCGATTTCGGCGGTTATCTCCTCGCTTTCGGAATACTTCAGCGCACGCTTGCCTTCGATCACGCAATCCTTTTCGGGACAGCCGAGGATGTGTACCGTGTATTTGCCGCGTGTGTTGATAAGATCACAAAGAGCATCCGAACTTTCGATGAAAGTGAAAGGGATGTCACTGAGGTGCAGCAGATGTCCGATGAAGCCGCGGGCTATCTTACCTGCGCCGAGAATTACGCATTTCATATTGTTATCCTCCCGAATTCGTGGAACTGTTCTTTGAGTGCGGGGTACAGTTGCTTGTAGATGGAATAGCGTTTGTTGTAATCGAATTCGCCTGTGGGAGTGAATTCTGCTATGACAGCGGGTTTTGGAACATCGGTTAGTCCTGCGAATTCCCCGCAGCCTACTCCGGCGATGAGCGCCGCGCCAAGTGCGGATGCATCGGGTTCGTCTATCGCAAGAATGCGCTCTCCCAGGATATCAGATTTCAGCTGATTGAATTCGGCATTCTGAGCAGCACCGCCGCATGCGATTATGGGGAAGTGGGGAGACTGCAGCTTTTCGTGAATCTGCTTTAGATTGAAGGCTACACCTTCCATTACCGAATATGCCATCTGCACGTCGGTACAGCCTGCACTTATGCCGAACATCACACCGCGTGCCATCGGGTCGCATACAGGGCAGCGTTCGCCGTTTACATAGGGAAGGAAAATCGGCGCGCGCAGGCGATCTTCTGCAGATAATCCGATGCTGCCGTTGTGCATTTTGCGTCCGTAATCTATGGATGGGCCTGAAGATGCGGTGACTCCATAACGTACGAAACCATTGAAGTAGCGTCCGCTTATCACGCCGGATTCATCGAGTATGTCATCCGCTATAGCACCCAGGTGCTCGCTTGTTCCTGTTATATCAAACATATCGCCCGATTTATGGATGCCTGAACCCAGCAGTGCGGCAAAGAAATCATTGCAGCCGGTATATACGGGAGTACCTTCACGCAGTCCGTATGTTGATGCTGCGTCGTGCGTTACGTGACCGGCAAGGTCTGTCGGTCGTACCAGCTGCGGCAGTGCTGAAGTATCCATATGTTGTTTTGAAAGGTAATCTGAAAAGAACGGGCTGTAGCGGCAGTTTTCAAGATCGGCAAATCCGCGCCACGAGTACATATCGCTTATGCGGCTGCCGGTGAGGTTCTCGGTAAGCAGTTCCTTTGGCATGCATACGCTTCGGAAACCGGGAAAACTGTCTGCAATGTACAAGAGCCGGGGCAGGGGATAGGATACCATGTCGGGATGGTCCATACCGATATGCATGAGGAATTCTTCCCCGGAAAAGCGCTTTTTGATATCCTGCAATTCGCGCAGTCCCATGGGGTCATTCCAGCTTAATACATGTTTATCGTCGATAATATACGTACCAACCTGAGACGTGAGCCCTACTGCGTCCACGCAGGAGAGATCAAGCTGTTTTGCAGCGCGGGCCAGTGCCTTCAGCCAGCCGGCAGGGGATATCTCTTCATAGGCGGCGCGTGACTTTTCGGTGCGTCCGTCAGGATGGCGCAGGAGCAGTTTGACCGAGGATGTACCGAGGTCTATGCCAAGCAGTGTGCTCATGGTTTGAATACCGCCTTTACGAAGCCTACAGGTCGTTTCGCGGCCATATCCAGCGCTTTTTCATAATCCTCAAGAGGCATGGTATCGGTTACGAGGGGAGAAATGTCGATAAGGCCTTCTTCCATCAGCTGCACTGCCTTCTTGTGCTGATTCCAGTTGTTTCCCGCGCCGATGACATGCAGGTTGTTTATGTGGATATCGTCTATGCGTATGTTCATTACCTTGCCGCGGCCGTAGCCTGCCAGCATGAAACGACCGCCCTTTCGGGTGAGCCTGAGTCCCTGCTGTATGCATTCTTCAATGCCGGTTGCATCGATTACCACATCGCTGCCGCCCGGATGGATCTTCTTCATCTCTTCTTCAAGGTCGCATTCGGATGTGGCTATAACGGCATAGGCGCCCATCTGCTTTGCAATGCCGAGGCGCTTCTGAGAAGTTGCGCAAACGGTTATGCGGCGCATTCCCATGGCTTTTGCTACGGCGAGCATACACAGTCCGATAGAACCCGCGCCGATTATAAGGCATGTCTCGCCAAATTTAGCGTTTGCCTTTTCCATGGTGCCAAGTGCAACGCCGAGGGGTTCGCACAGCGTGGCCTCTTCGTAGGAGATGCTTTCGCTGAGCTCAACCAGACCGTATGCGGGCATGATAGCGTATTCCGCATAAGCGCCGTCGCGCTTGAAGCCGATCTCTTCGAAATCCTTGCAATAGCGCCAGTTACCGCTGCGGCAGGCTTCGCACTTAAGGCATACCACATCGTTGCTGCCGGTGACTTTTTTGCCAAGCCAGTGAGCATCCTCGGGAGAGCCCACTGCATCCACGGTACCGCTCCATTCGTGGCCGGGAGTAAGGGGATAATTTGCAGCTATGCCGCCGGAGAGCACCTCAAGATCAGTGGCGCATACTGCCGCTGCGGCAACTTTTATCCTAACAAAACCTGGGCCGGGAACGGGAATGGGTTTCTCGACCATTTTTACTACGCCGGGACGTTCGATTACAATTGCCTTCATCACGCTTCGCCTCCTGGTGTAAATTCAATAAATATCGATTGAATTCAGCGCGTTGTCTGCGGCAATAAGTGCCGCGCCTTTCATTGCGCTGTGGGTATCTGAAAGGGTTATTATGTCAGTATTGACATGGTAAGGGAGTTTTTTGAAAGCTGCATTGAACTCAGAGATGAATTCGGGGTGTTTTTCTACAAGTTCACCTGTCAGTATCAGGGTGTCCGGTCTGAAGAGCTGGATGAGATTATGGACGGCATTTGAAAGCTGCTCAGCTATTTCGGATACAGTGCCTTTTTTCAGATAAGCGCTTAAGCATCCTTTTGCGCCGCATGTGCAAACCGGCCCGTTTGGGTCTGTTATCATGTGGCCGGCTTCAAGCAAACCGCAGCCTGTCAGCATTCTGCCGGAAACAACCGCTGCCATACCGATGGCGGTATCTATCCTGAGCAGTATGCCGTTTGTGACGCCCGAATCTGTTATGCAGGAGTGGAGCATGCAGTCCGGGTCATGGGCGATATAGACAGGGAACCCGAATTTTTCGGATATTATTTTGCAAAGGGGGATGTTTTCCCATCCGTCCACCTGCGACAGCCTTACAGAGATGCCGTTTGCCGAATCGACTTCGCCCTGCATTGAGATACCTGCTGCTATATAGCGTGCATCCGGATAGTCTGAAATAAGCGACGCAAGCAGCCGGTCTATAGCATTCAGAAGTCCGCCTGCGGATGAATAGTCTGACACAGCGCTTTTCTTTGAAAGCGTTTTTCCTGTAAGACTCATCACGCATCCGGTAAGACCGGTGCTGTTTACATCCAAGCCTATTACAAGGTTATCGTCTTCGCGCAGGGAAACACGGCAAGGAGTACGTCCCGATATCTGCCGTGTTTCCGATTTGTGTTCTTTGATGAATCCGGCATCTGCCAGGCGGTTTACTGTGTTTGTTATTCCGCCCCAGCTTAAAGAAGTATGCTGCTGCAGCTCGCGGCGTGTCAGCGGACCTCCGCGGAGCAGGGATATGACACGGATATCATTGGATGACCGCATAACAGATGCGTTTGCGGATACAGTCATAAATATCAACTCCTGAACACATTATATCACCGGGTGATATAATGTGCAACAGGCGCTTTATTCATTAAATAACGCGTTCATATATCGAATGGGTGTACAATTTGTCGGAAATATGATATAATGTTGAAGAATATGACTGATTATGTCAAAATAATACGGAGGTGGCGGCATGAAAATATGCAGGTTCGTTGCAATGCTTATGGTGCTTGTAATGCTGATCTGTGCGCTGCCTGCTTTTGCAGATACAGAAACCAATTACAGTGTGATGTACGTTGGCAAGACAACGATGAATGTATACAAGAAGACATCCACTTCTTCTGATAAAATAGGCCTGTTCAGTTACGGCGATACCATATGGGTAGTGCAGAAAAACAGCAAATGGGCACAGATCACGAATGCATCCGGCGCTATAGGATATTGCCTTGTAGCTCATTTGACATCCAAGGATCCCGCAGTTTCGCCGGTCAACTGTTATTCCACCACGAATGATCTGCCTGTTTATCAGGAGGCAGTCACTTCTTCGAAGGTACTGGGTTCGCTTTCCTACAATGATTGCGTCAAGGGCGTTGCCGTGACTCCCGATAAGAAATTCCTCAGGTTTGAATGGGACGGCGGATATGCTTATGCAGAAAGCAAATATCTGTCTCTTGATGCCGCGGGCGAAGCCAAGACTGTGTATATCAAAAACACAACGGCTGATCTGAGAAAAACAAAGTCGGACTCTTCGACCAAGATGGGTACAGCATACTTTGGAGAAGAATTCGCCATGACCCGCCTGGAGGGCAGCTGGGCGTATGTTTCCAACGGTATTGTCAGTGGTTGGTGCAAAACTTCTGCGCTTACCTATGAAAGCCGTACGAATCAGCACACGACATATTCCGCAAAAAAGAACGGTGTCAAGGTATATGCCCGCAGCGGCAAAATGCTTGCCGAGATAGAAACGCTCAGCAGCGGTCAGGAAGTAACCGTAGTTGCTTTTACTCCCGACAAGGTGTATGCAATGGTTGAATATGAGGATACTTATGCCTATGTTCAGTCTGCCAGCCTTGCAAAAGGCAGCAGCAACACGGGAAACGAGGAAAGCGATCCCGAAGAATACACCGTATATGTTATTGCAAATAATGTAACGGCATATAAGGAGCCTTCTTCTTCCGCAAAGAAAGCCGGCACCGTAAGCTTCGGTGAGACTCTTACATGTATCCAGCTGTCTGGTGACTGGGCGCTTGTGAAAAATTCCGCCGGTCAGGGCTGGATTCCCAAGTCCACCATAGGAACGAGCGATCCTTGTACTCTTGATAAAGAATATTATGTAAGCTCCAGCAAATCCACCGTATATCAGCGACCTGTCACTAACGCTAAAGTGCTTGGTTCTCTCAAATTGAATGCTGAAGTGAAAGTGACCGGCAAGACCGAAGACGGTGAGTGGTATCGCGTCAAGTATAACGGCGGATACGGTTTTGTAAAGGCATCCGAGCTTTCCGAGAAGAAATCGGAGACCGTTACTTCCATTACTGTTTATGTTACCGCCAACAATGCAACAGCGTACAAGAAGCCTTCCGAATCTTCGGGTAAAGCGGGCACTGTAAGCTTCGGTGAAGTACTTACCTGCACGGAAGTTTCCGGCGATTGGGCGCTTGTGAAGAATTCCGTTGGTCAGGGCTGGGTAAAGAAGAAGTCGCTCAGCACCACAAATCCCTGTACCTCGTCCGGAACGATGTATGTTTCGACTGCAAAGGCTACGGTGTATCAGCGTCCGGGTTCTTCTTATAAGCAGCTTGGCAGTATATCGATGAACACAGGCGTGGTCTATGTTGGACGCACCAACGACAAGCAGTGGTATCGCATAGAGTATGATGGCGGCTACGGTTTTGTGCAGGCGTCGGCATTGACATCCTCCAAGCCCGAAAGCGGCGTAACTGTATATGTACGCTACAATGTAGTTGAGGCATATGAGACTTCGTCCAGCTCTTCTGCTAAGGTCGGCGAAGTATATTACGGTCAGAAGCTTACGCGATTGAGCATAAGCCGTGAATGGGCGCTGGTAAGCAACGGTTCTTCGCAGGCGTGGGTAAAACTTGATGCCCTCACCGGCACCGACCCCAACAGCAGCGGTTCCGCGCTGTATGCAGCAAATGATTCCGTAGCAGTCCGCAAAAAGCCTGATGCCAACGGAACGCAGCTTACAACGCTTGCAAAGGGTGATATTGCTGTTGCGGTAGCGGTGACTCCCGACAAGGAATGGGTCCGCATAAAGTACAACAGCGGTCATGCTTATGTTGCGGCATCTGATCTTACTACCACCAGTCCTTATGAATATGATGACAAATATGCAGGAACTTCCGGAAACGACAGCATTGAGCGCATCATAACTCTGGCAATAGCACAGTACGGAAAGCCGTATGTCTATGCTGAAGAGGGTCCTGACAGCTATGACTGCAGCGGACTTGTACAGTATTGTTTCCAGAAGATCACCGGTATCGTACTCAGGCGCACAGGACATGCGCAGGGCTATGATGAACGCTTCCCCCGCATAGAGAATATTGATGATCTCAAGCGCGGCGATGTAGTTGTCTTTGATACCATCGAAGACGGCGAAGATTACAGCGATCATACCGGTATTTATCTGGGCGGCGGTATGTTTATACATGCTTCGTCCGGCGCAGGAAAGGTCATTGTAAGCAATCTTTCCAGCGGATACTATAACCGAAAGTTCTCCTGGGGACTGCGTGTTATAGACTGATATTACATCCAAAGAGCCTGTTTGATAAAAACAGGCTCTTTTTTATATAATGAAACATATAAATGGTTGTAATAGTATGGCAGCTTATTGTATAATGGCAGGGAAAAATTACTTTCCGGGGGATAGCCGAATGATAACCATACTTCTTATAAAGAAGATAATTTCGCTGTTTGTTATACTGTTGGCGGGATTTATTATTGTAAGGTTCAAAGTTTTTTCTGCAAGCGAGAGCCGCACGCTTTCCAAAACATCATTGTACCTGTTGGTGCCGTGTATGATATTGTCTGCTTTTCAGGTGGACTGCACTCCGGATATCAGCTCCGGTCTTGCACTTGCTGCAGGAGCATCGGTGGTCATTCAGCTGATGCTGGTGATTATGAGTTCTGTGTTCAAGCGGATAATGAAGCTTGACCCGGTTGAGCAGACATCCATGTTTTATTCGAATGCAGGAAATCTCATAGTACCCCTGGTAGGTGCAATACTTGGTGACGAATGGGTAATATACACCAGCGGATTTATGGGAGTACAGCTCATACTGATGTGGACGCACGCAAAATCCATACTCTGCGGTGATAAGGGAATCGATATAAAAAAGATAGCGCTCAATCCTAACATGATTGCTATCTATGTGGGTCTTGTATTGTTTTTCACAGGATGGCGTATTCCCGGTCCCGTAGGCGATGCTGTGGATTCACTGGGCGGTATGATTGGACCTGTTTCAATGCTTGTAACCGGTATGCTCATCGGCGGCATGGACATGAAGAAGCTGCTTGCTTATAAGAGACTGCCGCTGATGGTAGCAATGCGTTTGCTGGTGGTGCCTGCATTTGTGCTTGTGCTGCTGCGATTTACAGGTATTGCTAATCTCGCGCCCAATGGAAGGGATGTACTGCTGATAACTTTCCTTGCCTGTATAACGCCTTCCGCTTCCACTATTACCAATATGGCTGTTGTATATGAAAAGGATGCAGATTACGCCTCCGCCATAAATGTAGCAACCACACTGTGCTGTATCGTTACGATGCCGCTTATGGTAATGCTGTATACTCTGTAAATGAATATGAAAAAACCTCGGCATGTACCCCCGGTGTCCGTAAAACAGTTAATCTCCGCATGACTATTCATGCGGAGATTTTTCTTTGGGATAACTATGAAATGTGGCGGCGCAAGGGATCTCCCCTTGTTCGGAACAGAGTGACGCAAGTCAGCCCATACTTTTCATGTGTCGGGTTGTCTGCTTCACAGAGCGTACATACGAGGCTCGCCCCTGTATAGAAGTGCGCTCTTGATCTGTTTCTGATCAACTCAATAGATCATCTGTCGATATTCTTTTTTCAAGACAGAGTAAATATCCTCTTGCATCTGTAATACAGCCGCTTTTACGTTTGACAAATATTCTTGACGGGAACATTGTGCTCTTTCTTCATTGGTCATATGTGTGTACAAGATACCTCTTGATGAATTGACAATCGCGCCAAGACCATCTTCGTTGAAGCAAGCTAAAATATCCTTTGCACCACCGCCTTGTGCCCCATAGCCGGGAACAAGGAAATAACTCTTTGGCATTAAATTTCTAAGCGAAACCGCTTCTTCCGGATAGGTTGCCCCGACCACGGCTCCGATAGAGGAATACCCGTGCTCACCGATAAATGTATCAGCCTGCTCAGATACATACTGTGCAATGCTTTGGCTGATCGTCATTCCATCCGAAGTAACGATATCTTGAATTTCACCGGAGCTTGTGTTTGATGTCTTTACTAAAACAAAGATACCTTTGCTATTCTTTTTGCAAACCTCAATAAATGGATACAGACTTTCACTTCCCAAAAAGGGTGTAACTGTTAAGAAGTCAGCATCAATAGAGGGAGTACGAGAACCGTCAAGCAGCTCTACGCATCCGAGATGTCCATCAGCATACGCTTGTGCTGTGTTGCCAATGTCGTTCCGCTTTGCGTCCTCTACAACGACAATCCCTTTAGATTTTGCATATGCGACCGTTTTCTCAAAAGCGGCAACGCCGCAAGAACCGTATTTTTCGAAAAATGCCATTTGGGGCTTGACCGCAGGTACAAGATCGGCAACAGTATCAATCACATCACGATTAAATTCATATATTACGTTTGCTACCGCCTCAAAGGGATTGTTGCTTTTCGCATTAACTTTGTAACACGCAGGAATTTTCCCAATATCCGGATCGAGACCAATAACGGACGGATTCTTTGTTCTTATCGTATTTTCAATCAATTTATCAACGACATTCATGTTTATTCCCCCTTATAACGCTTCATGTAATCTTTTAGCTTTTCAAAATACTCGCCTGCCGTAATTACACCGCTTTCAATCGCCTTGATTATATCATCCGCATTTACGATAGGATGGATTTTCACTCCATATCGGTTTTCAATTTCGTGTTTCGCAGAAAGAGAAGAATGATCGGAGCTTTCCATTCTGTCAACGCAAACTACTACGTCGGAAGGGTACTTGTTCATTCTGCTTTTGATTTGCTCAAGCGCTGCGCAAAGAGACGCACCAGATGTAAACGCATCGGTAATCAGCGTTATTTCGTGAGAAACAAAAGCGGTATTCTCAATGTCATAATCAACGCAATGCGTTGAATCTATACCATACCGATTGAACAGGGTCATGCTTGTTGCAATCACAAGTGGGATTTCTCTGTTGTCAATTCCAATAAGGCAATTTGCCTCAATGCTGTGCTCTCTGATACACTCGGCATAAAACTCACCGAGTTTAGACATTTGACTTCCTGTAAGATTGTAGCCGCTGTGGATAAGGTACGGTGAGAGGCGACCGCTTTTCAGCGTAAACTCTCCAAAACGTAACATTCCATTATTCACCATGAAACGAATGAAACGCTCTTTATAGTTGAGCGCATCAAGACGGTAGCCAAACAGCTCGTCCATCGTTATGCCAAAGTACCGTGCAATCACAGGCAAAACAGTAATATCGGGAACAGATAAATGGTTTTCCCATTTGCTCACCGATTGAGAGGAAACAGACAAAGCTTCTGCCAGTTGGGTTTGTGTTACGTTTTTATTTTTGCGTAACAATCGTATTTTATCACCTATTAACATGGATTCACCTCCGGTTTTTCATTGTACTGTATAATTATAAACCACCCGATACACCTTCACAATGTAGCAGTTGGACACTTCTGTACAACCATATGGCGAATTTTTCTCTTGTGCTTGTTTTAGAGAAAAAACAAGCACAGCAAATTGTACTGCTATGCTTGTTACTGTTTTATGAACACCCAGCTTACATGCCGAGGTTTTTTCGGTTATGTCCGGCATGGATTTGGAGCATGCAGATAATGGAAGAGGCTGTGGTCGGGAGTATGATGCGTCAATAAAAAATACGCCGCAGCGTTGTATGCATGCGGCGTATTAATATTGTTATTCGGCTGTTTTAAGAGTTATGGTAACGACAACGTTTGCGCTGTCACCTTCGTTGAACTGATAATCGGTTATTTCGCCGATAACCGAGATGGCAGATACGAACTGATCGATGCTTTCGACGGGAATGTATGCGGTCAGATACAGGGCAGTATCACCGTTGTCATGAGCTTCGGCATAGCCGTAGAACTCTTCTGCCATGGATATGATGCTTTCGCTTGCGGCAGCAGTATCTGCCGCAGTGAGCATAACGCTGGCAGTATTGCCGGCCGCCTCATCTTCGGTTCCCATGGTGATAGTGCGTGCGGCGGGGTTAGGCGTCGCATCGCCGCCATCGGCAGCAACGAAGACGAAACCGGCATCAGCAGTGGTTTCGGTTGCTGAAGGCTGCTGTGCGTTTTTCATATCAAATGCATCGAGTCCGGCATACAGGCCGAACATTATCACCACAGCTGCGGCTGCGGAGGCGCATATCTTATAAATACGATTCATGCGCTTTTTGCGGGATTCAACCTTTATTGCATTGCGCCATGCAGCCTGTGCTGCGATGGGAGGAACGGTGTCTTCGTCAATACCGCTGAGGGTATCGCGCAGCATTTCTGCCATGCTGAGTTCCTGCGCGCAATTTTCGCATTCCTTTGCGTGAGAAAGCATTTCCGACACGGTGGTCTCATCCAGCTCACCGTCGATGTAAGCATCGATCAGTCGGATAAAATCTTCACATTTCACACGCCATCACCTGCCTGTTTTCTGATCTGTCTTTTAGACGAATGATTATTTGAAAAGTTCCGCATTTTCCCTGAGAATTTGACGCAATTTTTCACGTCCGCGGCTGATCCTGGATTTTATTGTGCCGATATTTGCTTCCTGCATTTCTGCGATCTCTTCGTAACTGAAGCCCTGTATATCTCTGAGTACTATGGCAGAGCGCATATCTTCGGGAAGCTCGGCAATTGCTTCGTTAAGCACTCGACGCTGTTCGGAAGACACAGCGTGTTTTTCGGGAGTGTTTTCGTTGTCAGAAGGCGAGTATCCGCTTTCGACAAGAGTATCCAATGATGTGACGTTGCGGCTCTTGCGCCGGCGCAGTTCATCCAGACATGTATTCATTGTTATGCGGTATACCCATGTGGAGAATGAAGATTGTCCTTTGAAGCCTGAAATTGAACGGTATATTCTTACCATCGCATCCTGCAGGCAATCCTGCGCGTCCTCACGGTTGGAACACATCCTGAGAGCAACGGCGTACATACGCTTTTCATGCATAGACATCAATTCAGAAAAAGCGGCTCCGTCGCCGGCGGCAGCACGGGATATCAGCTTTTCTTCGGAAGAAGCTCCAAATACAAATCCCAGCATACACACACCTCCAATCATAAGACATTATACACTACAATTGTTTATTTGGAAAGTGCCACTTTATGAGGTGTATATCAAGAAATTTGCAAAAGGGGTTGATTTTTTGTATGCGGATGGGTTATAATTAATTTTGCACCAAGTATTGGGGCCTATACAACGCTGTATGCCGGCGTGGTGGAATTGGCAGACGCCCGGGACTCAAAATCCCGTGTTCGCAAGAACGTGCGGGTTCGACCCCCGCCGCCGGCACCAGACAAATATAATCCGAATCTGATATTCCAAGTGTGGAATGGGTTCGGATTATTTGTTTTTTGGAATTTTCGACAGTCTAATTTTCAACAACGGAGTTCCGGTTTGTCCGAGAACCAAGCCGCGAAGGAAAAGAAAATCGCATAAAAAGAACGAGCAGCTGTGCCGGCTGCTCGTTCTTTTTACTGTTCGGCCGTACAGAGTGCAGACTCTGTATGAACTTCAGGCTTGTCAAAGTTGGTTCGAATATCATCAGATAAGCATTGAGTGCACTGCTCAAAGGTATATTGCAAAACATCTGTGTTGATCAATTTATGCTGTGATGCAATTTTCAATGTTGGTCAGCACTTTGCGGGGGAGAGAACCCTGCTTGTATGCGCCGACTGCGGCGGTAACTGCGAAGGGCCAGCAGAAGAACCAGCCGATGCCGCCAGCAACTTCACATCGAGCAGAGCCAAATCAACCGGCTTGCTGAGCAGGAGTTCCAATGCTTTCTGCCCATCTT
>JAZRPZ010000059.1:0-7634 GCA_045649485.1 Clostridia bacterium | reverse complement strand
ACCCTCACCAGCAAGCAATATTGCTGTCGGTGCGGCTTTCGGTGCCTCCTACGAGAGTACCGTTTTCCAGTTTTACGATTATCTGACCGCGGCCGAAGGATACGTTGTTCAGCGCGGGCTGTACCATGTGTCCCTTCTTTACCAGCTGCTTGGCTATCTCGTTGGGGAATGTGTCTTCAATGGTGAATGTCTTTTCCTTCATCCACTGCCAGCGGGGAGCATCCAGTGCCTGCTGGGGATTCATGCCGAAGTCGATGAGATTCATGACTACCTGTACATGTCCCTGGGGCTGCATGTAACCACCCATTACGCCGAAGGGCGCCACAGCCTTGCCGTCTTTCATAATGAATCCGGGAATGATGGTGTGGTAGCTCTTTTTGCCGGGGATGAGTGCGTTTGCCGCATCGGGGTCAAGGGAGAAATCCGCGCCGCGGTTCTGCAGCGCAATGCCGGTTCCGGGTATTACAATGCCGGAGCCGAAGCCCATGTAGTTGCTCTGTATCCAGGATACCATGTTGCCTTCGCCGTCAGCACAGCAGAAATATACGGTGCCGCTGCTGGGCGGAGTTTCGGGGCAGGGCATTGCGGCAGTATCGGTTATCTGCGCAGCGCGATGTGCGCCGTATTCGGGCCTGATGAGGTCGTGATAGTCGAATGCCATGTGCTTCGGGTCGGTTACATGCTTCTGACCGTCTGCGAATGCTATCTTCATGGCTTCCCACTGCTTGTGGTATGTATCGGCACATTCCTTCTCGCGGAATTCGAATTCCTTAAGGATGTTCAGTGCCATCAGCGCTACGATGCCCTGTCCGTTGGGCGGAATCTCGCAGATGTCATAGCCCCTGTAATTTACGCTGATAGGCTCTACCCATTCTGCCTCGTAACCGGAGAAATCCTCCTTGCAGAAATAGCCGCCCATCTTTTCGCTTTCGGCGACTATCTTTTCCATGATAGTTCCCTTGTAGAATTCGCTGCCGTTGGACTTGGCGATAAGTTCGAGGGTGTCTGCATGACCGGGCAGCTTTACCATGTCTCCTGCTGCGGGAGTCTTTCCGTCGGGCGCAAAGGTATCAAACCATGCGGCGAGCTCATTCTCAAGTCCGTTTGCTTTTGCCCTGTTGTATGCTATCGCAGACCTTTCCCACATATAGGCAAGGTTGGGGGAGCAGGCGTAGCCTTCGCGTGCATAGCGGATGGCGGGAGCCATGCTTTCGGTCATGGGCAGCCTGCCGAATCTTTCGGCTACCTTGGACCAGCCGGATACCGCGCCGGGTACCATGGTGGGGACCCAGCCGTAAACGGGCATCTTTTCGCCCTGAGTGCGCTCACGGACTTTTTCTATGGATATGTTCAGCGGTGCACGTCCGCTGGCGTTGAGTCCGTACAACTTCTGTTCTTTTTCGCTCCAAATGAGTGCGAAAGCATCCGAGCCGATGCCGTTGGCGGTGGGCTCGCATACGGTGAGCGCTGCTGCGGTGGCAACGGCTGCATCCATTGCGTTGCCGCCCCTGCGCATGACCTCAAGACCTGCCGCGGATGCCTGAGGAGAAGAAGCGCAGACCATGCCGTTATTTGCGTATACGGGATATCTTCTGGAGTGATAGGGGATGTATGTAGGATCGAATTTCATATTGTTCATCCTTTCCGCAGGTTACTCTTTTGTGAATGATTATAGAATCGTATTGCATATATGTCAATATGTTTAGTTTACTTACTATACGCGCTGTGATATAATTGATGGCAAATCATGGCTTTGCCTAATAATCTGAATAAGGAGCGGGTTATGAATTTGTCGCCTTATCTGAAAATAAAGCGCATAGAATTTATAGTGACCTATCAGTGCACCGGCAGATGTATCCATTGCTCCATGGGCAAAAGTATCGGCACAAATCCCGATGGCTTTTCCCATGTTGACGGCGATAAAGCTGCCGAAGCAATAAAGTGGCTGGCGGAAAATTATGATGTGACGTCCGTTATGACCTTCGGCGGTGAGCCGCTTATGTATGCCGCTGATGTGTACAAGATACATAAAGCAGCCGCAGGAGCGGGCATCCCTGCAAGACAGCTTATCACAAACGGGTATTTTTCGAATAACGGCGAGAGCATAGCGCGCACAGCAGCTGAGCTTGCCGACGCAGGTGTGACCGAAACGCTGATTTCCGTGGATGCATTCCATCAGCAGCGGATACCGATAGAACCGGTCAAAGAATTTGCGGAATCGTTGAAAAAGACGGGCGTGAAAATGCGTATATCTCCCGCATGGCTCGTAAACCGCGGCTACGATAATGAATTCAATGCCATGACTGAAGAACTCATCGCACAGTTCGATGTTCCCGTAGGCAGCGGCAACGATATATTTATGGCCGGAAATGCCATTGAAAACCTTGCGCAGCATTATCCGGCGCCGTGTCTTGATCATTCCGATAAGTGCGGCTCGATGCCGTATACCGCTCCGCTTACGGATGTGGATTCAATTTCCATCACGCCTAACGGAGACGTGGAAGCCTGTTCGTTCGTAATAGGCAATATCTACAGGGAGCATATATCCGATATTGTTGCCCGATACGACCCGTATGCCAATGAAGCGATGTGCGCCGTGATGGACGGAGTACCGGCAATGCTTGAGTATGCGCGCAAAAATGGCATTGGGGCTGATGTCTCAAAGTGTTATTCTATATGCGACGTGTGCCGCATGATAAACAGGAAATAATTTATTCGGGAGGAAAGAATAATGAAGTTTGCAGTTGATGAAAAGTATATCGTGGATACTTTCCGCCGTCTGGTGGATACCCCCAGCCCTGTAGGCTACGGCGTAAAGATAAACCCCGTTCTGGAAGAGATAGCCGCCGAACTCGGTGAGAAGGTCACCTATGACCGCCGCGGCACCTCCTATATTACCATTGATGGCGAAGATAATTCCAAGACCGTGCTGCTGTCCTCTCACTGGGATACTATCGGTATGGTCGTGCGCACCGTTGACCCCAACGGCATGATCCGCGTACGTTCTCTGGGCGGCACCAACCTCAGCAGTGCCGAGGGCGAGACAGTTACCGTTCATACCCGCGACGGCAGAGATTACACCGGACTTATCACCTGCCAGTCCCATTCCGTGCATGTATTCGATAACGCACGTTCCCTTGAGCGCAACGACAACACCATGGTCGTAATTCTTGATGAGGATGTGCATTCCAAGAAGGATGTGCGCGACCTCGGCATACTCAACGGCGATTATATCTCCATTGAGCCCCGCTGCGAATACACCAAAAACGGCTATCTGAAGTCCCGTTTCATTGACGATAAGGCAGCAGTTGCCTGCGTTTTCGCCATGCTGAAGTACATGAAGGAGAATAATCTCAAGCCCAGGTACCGCACCATGCTGGCTTTCACTTACGGCGAAGAGATAGGTCTGGGTGGACCCTATGTGCCTGCCGAGGTAAGCGAATATGTGGCCATCGATATCGGCCTTATCGGTCCCGATTATGAGGGCAACGAGAAGGTAGTGGCCATCTGCGCAAAGGATGCAAGGGTCACCTATACTTACGAACTCACCAACAGGATAATCGACTATGCCAAGAAGGCCGAGTGCGATTACTGCGTGGATGTATTCTATCGCTACGGCACCGACGCTGCTGTTGCGCTGGGTGCAAACAATGACCTGCAGGCAGCTGCTTTCGGCATGCCCGTATACTGCAGCCACGGCCGCGAGCGTACCCATATGCTGAGCCTTACCAATACCACCAACCTGCTGCTGGCATACGCACTTGATATCTGAGGATAAAACCATGAAGAAGATAATTGCGGTACTCATGCTGCTTGTCATCGCTATTTCGCTTACCGGATGCAAGGAGAAGAAGGCATTCGAAACTGCCCTTGAATGCATTGAAAACGGCAACTATGCCGAGGCGAAGACCATTTTTGAAACCATTCCCGATTACGAGGGCGTTGACGGATATCTGGCAAAGTATGTGGATATAGAGATAACTGCCGATAACTGGGAAGAGTATTTTGAGATCGTCGAAACTCCTATTTGGGAGGCCAATGCCTTTGATGAAGGCGAGCTTCTCTGCATAAAGTTCATAATCGAATTGCGCGATGAATACGAACCCTTCCTGCTGAATGCTGATGTGGCAATGGAATTCGAATTCGTTGAGGAAACTCACGTCATCGATATTGACGGTCCGAACTTCGCGTATGTGGTTACCGATGAAGTCATCCCGGTGAACGGCATCGGCAGGGATACAAGTGTTGTGCATTATACTGTTGATGACACCGATCCCGACCTGCGTCGTGTGGATCATTGCGAGGTTTATTACGATGAAGACGGTGATTACTGGTATGTATATTACATGACCGATCCGAATCTCATGCGCATAAAGGGTTCTGTCAGCATCTACGCCGAATAAAAACAAGCCCGCCGGTCCTTCGGGAAAGGCGGGCTTGTTCTGTGGATAAAGTGCTTTATTAACGCAAGGTTATGTGATATACTTGGTGTATAAAAGAATCCCTTGCTGTGGATATGTCGGGAGGTCATATATATGCTTATGGATTACAACACTCCGCTCAAGGAGAAGATACTGCCTCCGCGGAAGACTATGGTCAAAAAAGGCACCCTTGATATCGATGTGGTAGAGGCTACTCCCATTGTATGGAAGGGCAGGCTCATGCGCTTTGAGTGGATACGCGACAAGCGTTTTGGCAGCGGTTATTACGGAAACACCGAGGATTGCTGCTATTTCCGCTTTACCGATATGGAGACCGAGGAAGTAACCCCGGCGTTTGCACGTCATTTCTCCTTTGGCTCTGCGCATGTGGAGGGAGATACCGTATATGTTTACGGTGTCTACGGCGGCTCCGGCGGTCAGGTAATGAGCGTTTTCTGGTCGAAGGATATGGAAAACTGGGAAAGCCGCGAGATACTCACTTTCCCCGATACCGTTACCGTATACAATAATTCCGTCTGCAAGGGCAGGGACGGATACTATATGTCCATCGAACTTGGCGGCGATACCGAGATAGTCGGCGTGTCTTTCACCATATTCTTTGCCCGCAGCGATGATCTTCTGAACTGGGAAAAGCTGGATATGTGCGACCATGTGTATACCCGCGAACGCTATTCGGCATGCCCCGTGCTGCGCTATTGCCCGAGCGATGACAGGTATTACATGATATATCTGGAAGGGCTGCCCTGTCACCGCTGGCAGCCGTATATCGTGCGCACCTGTGATTTCGTGAATTTCGAACTGGGTCATAAGAATCCCATTATGTTCTCGGATGATAACGACAAGATCGTGCAGCGCCCCGAGAAATTCACTCCGCAGCAGCTTGAATACATAAACGGTGCAATAAACTGCAATAACAGCGACGTTGACATTTGCGAGTTCAACGGCAAGACCACCATCATCTATTCCTGGGGAAATCAGTACGGCAAGGAATTCCTCGCCGAGGCTGAGTACGACGGACCCATGGAGGAATTCCTGCATTCATTCTTTGCGGACTGACAAAATCAGCATACCGCTTCTTCGGAGACATAAAAAAGCAGAGCACATCAGTGCTCTGCTTTTTTATGTATATCAGCCAAGGGGGATGATGGTCTTGCCGAATTCAGCGTTCAGGATCTGGCCCATTGCGCTGTAGATGGCGGAGAGACCGCAGAAGATGCCTACGAAGCCGGCGACGGTAGTGATGCCGTGGTTGCCGGTGAAATCACCGAGAGCCAGCAGCATGAACAGCGCAGTCAGGGTGCCGAAGACTACCTGAGTTGCACGGTTGTGCTTCAGAGTGCCGATGAACATGAACAGAGTGAAGATGCCCCACAGCAGCAGGTAGTAGCCCATGGCGACCTTGCTTGCAGCTTCGATGCCGGTGAAGGGATTTACCCAGATGAGAACGAGAGACCACCAGAACAGACCGTAAGCGGTGAAAGCGGTGCCGCCGAAGGTGTTGCCCTGGCACAGTTCGCGGATGCCGGCGATGATCTGAGCCAGACCGCCCAGAGCGATGCCCATTGCAACGATCACGATGGAGAGGGGGAGCAGACCGGCGTTATGCAGGTTCAGCAGAACAGTGGTCATTCCGAAGCCGAGCAGACCGAGAGGACCGGGATTGGCAACCTTTGCCTTGATATCGTTGGACATGTGGTTCCCTCCAAAAACTGGTTATTGTATTTACGATACGTATTATATATAAATTATAGAATAACTGCGATGAGGTTTTGGCAAATATCATATTAATCTTGGATTCCTGATGTACGGAAAAATGAAGGATCAATATCAAGGGGTGTCTTTGGTGAACAAAGCCGGCAGTCATTTCTGAACAGTGATTCAAAATGTTTACCGGCAACGTCTTTCTCAATGTGATTATTTTCTGTCTTTATATACCTTGAAAATACGTCCGTTGTCCGTCCGGCATCGGCAGCCGGCTTGAAGGAACTTATAAGCGTTATAGGAGAACTCCGATAAAAAGGCAAAAGAAAACCCTGTGCCGACTTATGAGCACAGGGTTAATTATGTTATTCGCTGATGCCGGTGATGGTGATGGTATCGTTTGCGGTATCAACCTTTGCGGTGATGGTCCAGCCTGCTTCGGTGTGAGCCTTGCCGTTGCAGATAACATCGATGACCTCATTAAAAAATGCGTCTTCGTCGAAATCACCGTCTGCGGTTGTATCGATTATAGCGAGAACAGACATGACCGGGCCAAAGCCACACAGTGCCTTATAATGACCGTAGGTAGATTTGACGGGATCATTCATGATCAGATTATATGCTTCCTTGACATATGCGGCATCAAGAAGCTGGTCTGCATTTACGCCGCTTGCGGTAATGGTGAACTGGGTCACCTTTTTGTCGCTCTCAACTACTTCGAGCTCAACTTCGTAAGAAGACAGAGCAGAATTCAGATCGGAAGCAGTGATAGTCTTTGCTTTGTCAGAGGAATTTCCGCAAGCGCTCAGCAGCATGGTCAGTACCAGCAGGATGATCAACAGGGCATTCTTTTTTATTCTTAGTATCCTCCATGTATATGTTATTATTGAAACATGAGTATTATATATCATAGGCGGAGTAATTGCAATATTATGGGAAGAGGTGTTTTGTGTGCGAGGAGAACATGCGAAAATGCTTTGGAGATCCCCCTATATTTATGATTAACTTCTGCTTCGATTGGATTCCGCTTTTGTTTATTTTGACAGGTGAAAATCAGGAACCTTCCACTTTGGTATGAAAAAAAGGATGATCCCCGAAAGGATCATCCTTATATTTTGTTTGAATTACTTGCCGAAGTAGCGCTTCAGCAGGCCTTCGAAAGCCTTGCCATGGCGGGCTTCGTCGCGGGCCATTTCATGGACAGTGTCATGGATCGCATCCAGATTCAGCGCTTTGGCTCTCTTGGCCAGATCGGTCTTGGCCGCTGTGGCTCCGTTCTCGGCCTCTACGCGCATCTCAAGGTTTTTCTTTGTGCTGTCGGTGACGACTTCGCCCAGCAGTTCTGCAAATTTGGCTGCATGCTCAGCCTCTTCAAAGGCAGCCTTTTCCCAGTACAGGCCGACTTCCGGATATCCTTCGCGGAATGCGACACGGCTCATTGCCAGATACATGCCGACTTCGGAGCATTCTCCGTTGAAGTTGGCGCGCAGG
>JAZRPZ010000058.1:0-4231 GCA_045649485.1 Clostridia bacterium | reverse complement strand
AGGCACAAATACGGGAACCGTACCGAAACCGACCAACAATGCGGCGTGGAAGATGGCCAGGAAGCTCGGCATGGGTTGGAATCTCGGAAATCATTTCGACGCTCACATCAATGGCTGCCCGCAAAGCGCGAGCCCCTCAAGCCCTACGCAGCCCGTGAAGCAGCAGCTGAGAAGGCTGTTGAGGTAGTCGAGGCACCCGTTGCCGAGGCAGCCCCCGTTGTTGACGAGGAGGCACCCGTATCCGAGGCCGAATAATTAAGGCAGGTGCGGTAAGATGAACAAAGCTATTCTGGTTGGAAACCTCACTCGCGACCCCGAAATGCGTACCACTCCCTCCGGAGTTGCCTGCACTACCTTCACGGTAGCCTGCCAGCGCAGATTTGCGAACCAGCAGGGCGTCAGGGAAGCTGATTTTATCAGCTGCGTAGCATGGAGGCAGACTGCAGAGTTCGTCGCGAGGTATTTTACCAAGGGTTCCCGTATCGGCGTCGAAGGTTCTATCCAGACCCGTTCCTATGATGCGCAGGACGGTTCTAAGAGATATGTAACCGAAGTCGTTGTAGATAATGTGGAATTCGTTGGCAGCCGTAATGAAAATTCGGCCCGTCGTGATGATGTTCCCCCGCCCTCTATGGCTCCCGCCGATAACGGCATGGGCTTCAGCGGTGCAGCACAGGGAGCAGGACGCGGATTTACCGAGGTTGAAGACGACGAGCTTCCGTTCTGACGGACGATAACCCCATTCTGAACAAGGAGGAGCTTTAAAATGTCTGAAGAAAGAGGCGCAATGCGTCGCCCCCGTGGCCGCAAGCCCCGCAGGAAGGTCTGTGCCTTCTGCGTAGATAAGGTTCAGCACATTGATTATAAGGATGTGGGCAGGCTCCGCCGCTTCACCAGCGAGCGCGGCAAGATCCTTCCCAGGCGTATGACCGGCACCTGTGCCAAGCAGCAGCGCCAGCTCTCCACGGCCATCAAGCGCGCACGTACTATCGCTCTGATGCCCTATGTGTCTGAGTAATCGTATATAACGATTGAATCAGCGGCATTCCTTCGGGATGCCGCTATTTTTTATATCCGGGAGAAAGAATATGTATCATGAAATAAAAACAGAGCGGCTCATACTGAGGCCGCTGGATATTGCGGATGCCGAAACCGTGCACGAATACGCATCCGATGACGAGAATACTGCCTATATGTACTTCCTGCCAAATAAAACCATGGAAGATACCCGTAGCTTCCTTCAATATGTCACCGCAGAATGGCAAAAGGACGCACCCGCCACATATGAATTGGCCGTAGTGCTTGAAGGCAGGCAGATAGGCGCGGTGTCTGTTGCGCTGAATGAAACCCGCACCGAAGGAGAAATGGGCTGGATTATAAACAAAAGATACTGGCACAAGGGTTATGCCTATGAAGCTGCCTGTGCCGTGCGGGATTTTGCGCTGAATACACTGAAACTGCCTCGCATCATAGCACAGTGCGATTACCGAAACGAAAATTCCTACCGACTCATGGAAAAGCTGGGCTTTATTTTGGAGGATGGAAAAGGCACGAGAACCTATCCAAAAACCGGCGAGACTGCCCGGGAACTTACATACGCACTTGTAAAATAAAAAATCCGGCAGATGCCGGATTTTTTTATATGTGTGCAATTACCCATTCGTGTATCTCTTTGGCGGTCTCTTCCGGCGTAAGCTCGGTCGCATCAAGCACCGTCATGCCCGCGCCTTCTCCGTTTTCGCGAAGCCAGCGGTTGAACTGCAGGGAGGAATTCCTGTGCTCCTCCCCTGCCCCGCGCTTTTCGAGACGGCGGAGCATCTCCTCATCCGAAAGTACGATGGCGATATAGTGTGTGGAAGAAAAATAAGCGGATGACGGTCTTTTCGTAATCTGCTCAGGCGTTATACATCCGCACAGCAAGGTGCTTTTGCCGTACTGGGCGTAATTTGCTGCCATGCGCAGCCATGTATCGCGGAACGCGGCGTAATCATCCTCCGGCGTGTTGAAATGCTCGCCCCAAAGGATATCACACTCCATGGTGATATATTCCTTCTGTGTATCAAAAAGCAGATGCGCCGCAGTGGTCTTGCCCGAACAGCTTGCTCCCGAAAGAAAAAACAAAGGCACTCTCTTAAATTCTGATACATGCCCGCAATGCACGCAGCGCACGGAACTTTCGCGCAAGACTTCGGGCAGACCAGCCTTTCCACACTTAGAACAAGTACAAAACATATTACGCTCCATATATCTTTGCCGTCCGGGGTTTGGGCCCACGGACGGCAAACGGAATACATATAAATCTGATTAATCCATCAGCATGGGATTCTCAAGGGCAAGGGTTTGATTGCCTGCAGGCAATCAAAGTCGCTTCGCGACTGCCGTTGACAAATTGAAAATTTGGCAACGGCACCTCTATCGTCCCTTAAGCGGGGTGCGGGGGCAGCGCCCCTGCGCGTCTCCCTTACCGTTTCGCTTAGTTGAAGCTCTCCAGCCAGGATGCGAACTCGTCCATGAGGCCGAGATCCCAGATCATGGAGCAGGACAGGAACTTGTCGCGGATGTCGCGGGCGCATACGAATGCGTCGGAGACCTGCTTGGCGTCGAGGTGCAGGTCTGCGGGGAACAGGGGCATGCCGGTCTGACGCATGGTGTCCTCGAGCCACTGATACTCGGGCAGCTCTTCGGCGATGATCTTCTGGATCTCATCCCAGCAGGCGATGGTCTTCTCAAGACGTACGGCGTGACGCTCGGCGCTGTTCTTCTGGGTCTTCTTTTCGATCTCCAGAACGTTCTCGGCGGTGGTGCCGAATACGCGCTTCACGTTCTCTTCCCAGGCAGCTGCATCGAAATTGGCAACGTAGTCAAGTGCCTTCTGCTTGTCGGGAGTGATGGTCTTCAGCTTCTCGTAGATCTTCATGGTCAGCAGGGTGCCTACGCCTACCTGAATGCCGTGCAGGTCTGCATGCTCGCCGTTTGCCAGAGCGCGCATCTCCCAAACGTGGGAGAAATAGTGCTCCAGGCCGGATGCGGGACGGGAGACCTGGGCGTAGCTCATTGCCATGCCGGCCAGAACCAGACCCTCGACGATGTTGCCGATGGCCTCGGGATCGCGGGTGGCAATGCCGCCGGCGTTGGCCATGATCTTCTTAAGGCTGGTGCGCATCAGCTGTGCGATGTCCTCGCAGTAGTACTCGCCGATTACCAGATTGGCAATGCGCCACTCGCAAACGGAGATGTACTTGGCAACCATGTCGCCCAGACCTGCCTGCAGCATGCGCATGGGGGCGTTGGCCATGACCTCGGTATCGCAGATGATCACGGAGGGAGCCTTATTGTAAATGGTGGTCTTTACGTTGTTTACTTCCATGGAGGAAGAGTTGGAGGCGTAGCCGTCCATGGAGGGAGCGGTGCCAACAACGCCGGTCTTCAGACCGCTGCACAGACCTGCCATCTTGGTTACGTCGTTCACAACGCCGGAACCTACTGCCAGCAGGAAGTCGCAGGTGGGATCAAAGTTCATTACGACAGAACCCAGCTCGAACTCGGCGGGGATCAGCTTCTCGCCGCGCTGGGGAATGATGTGCAGGGTGTAGGGAATGTTGTTCTCTTCCAGAACGGCAATTACCTTCTCACCGGCTGCCTTGAAGGTGTTCTTGTCGGCAATGACCATGGGCTTCTTGGCGCCGACTACCTTCAGACCTTCAACAACGGTGCCGATAACGTCGCGGCCGATGCGCAGGAACTCAAGATCGGTGGAATGATGGCGTCCGCAGGAACACTCATAGCCGCCCTTCTTGGTCAGCTCGTCAAAAGTCATATTGGAAAAATCAGGCATTGGAATCGTCCTCCCCTTGATTAAATGCATATTGCTGATTGTATTATAAAATAATTCCGCAGGAACTGCACTCCCGAAAAGGTTAAATTGGCAAAGGACGCTGTCCTTTGGAATCCTGCCAAGGGGACATTGCCCCCTTGGAACCCCATGCAGGAGGTATTTTAAATTGGTGATGCTGGCCGTCTGCAGCCCGGGGGCCCAAACCCCGGACTGCAGAGGGGGGTATGGCATCTCCCATAAATAAACCTCGCCCGGTCGGGGTTTGGGCCCCCGACCGGGCGACGGTATACATATAAAATTATTTATTCCCCTCAGCAAGGGATTCTTAAGGGACGATCGTCCCTTAAGAATCCCTTGCTGAGGGGAATAAATAATTTTATATGTATACCGTCGCCC
>JAZRPZ010000057.1:0-17302 GCA_045649485.1 Clostridia bacterium | reverse complement strand
GTGGGGTTTATATTAATTAGAATGCTGTCTGTCAGCCGTCCGGGGGCCCGAACCCCGGACGGCTGAGAAAACAGAATAGGAGTTTACAATGGCTATTATTGACAAATTGAAAGCGCTGACAGGGAAGAAGAATGAAGTTGTAAAGGTTGGCGAGACATCCGGGGCGGAGTTGGCAAGCGACAGCTTTCCGATAGTTCGAGCTTCTGATATACAGAAGGAGAAGTACAAGCAGATTCCGTTGACTGGAATTGCCTTACTTGGTTCTGCATTTTCGCAGCTTCCTGAATCGGCACGCACTGTTGTGACTACAGTAACTAAGGCAGTAGACTTGAAAGAAACGCTGTTTGTTGGTATCAATGAAAAAGGTATCAATGGTTTTTTGAATATGAATCGAAATGGTACTGTTGGAAATATCATGCAGATAAATGAGCAAGGCAAACAGATAATTGCCGGCAGACTTCGTTTCAAGCCGATAAATTCTATGCCGGTAACTGAAACTGTCACTACTGTTGCACAAATGAATCCGATGCTGATGGCGATTGCTGCCGCAGTTTATACAATAAACAACAAGCTGGATATTCTTCAGAAAAAGGCCGAGGAAATTCTTCAGTTCTTGACTTTAGAAAAGCAATCGAGACAGCGCGGCAATCTGAATATGCTTGCAGATATAATGGAGGAATACAAGAGAGACTGCAACAACGAAAAGATGTGCAGCCTGCGTGTGATTGCTATACAGGACATCAAGCGAGAAGCATATCAGGATATTGTTTTCTATCAGGAACAGATAGCAAATCGTCTGCGCGAACAGAAGAAGATGCATATGCTTAAAAATGCAAATGACTACTTCGATAATATTCTGAATGAATTCCGCGAATATCAGCTTGCATGTTATCTGTACGGATATTCTTCGTTTGCCGAAGTGATGCTCCAAAAGAATTTCGGGGAGGCGCAGATTTCTGCGGTAAACGTCAAAATGAATGAGTATGCCGAGAGATATGACGCGCTTTATGAAGAGTGCAGGGCACAGATTGCGGAATATAGACGTTCTTCCATCGAGGCAAAGCTTATCGGCGGATTGGGTAGTGTTGCAAAAGCGGCGGGCGAAAAACTGGCTGCCGTGCCTGTTATGAGCAAGAGCAGTGTTGACGAAGCCTTGAAAAACGCAGGCGAAACACTTGCCAATTATAACCGCAATGCTGTAGCTGATATGATAGAGCAATTTGCGCCCATGGATGACTGCAGACTTATGCCTTTTGTTGAGAATCTAAACACTTTGAATGTAATGCATAACCGAGTAGACGGACTGCTTACAGACGGTGAATATCTGTATGTCCGAGAAGCCGAATGATAGTTGGGGTTTATTTGTTAACAAACCCTTGACAAATACAGTGCGAATGATTATAATACTTAACAATCAAACCGACGACCAAGGGAAGTAACCGGGAGAATACGTTTCAGAGAGCTGCGGTATGGTGCGACGCGGTACGGATATTTCGGTGAATGGGCTTGCGAGGGCGAACCGAAAGGGATTTTCCGAGTAGGCAAGACGCGGGGTGCGCGTTACAGCGCCGGGTGCATAGTTGTGCACCGCTAAGTGCGTCATGTTGTGAGACATGGCGAATAAGGGTGGTATCGCAGAGGCATATTATTTCACGCCTTTGTCCCTGAAAAAGGGGACGAAGGCGTTTTTTATTTACCTGAGGCAATAAAAGCTGCTGTCCCCATACATAACCTCTGTCGGCAGGGGTTGGCCCCCCTGACGGCAGACGGAGAACACGGAAATATAGTTTTCCCCAATCTTACCTCAGTCGCCCGGGGTTTGGGCCCACGGGCGGCTGACAGAAAACCCATCAATAACATTCCTCCCCTATGCAAGGGATTCCAAAGGGGCATTGTCCCTTTGGCGGGGTGCAGGGGCAGAGCCCTTGCCGTACTACTTCGAAAAGGAGATATTCACATGAATCCTACCAGACTTCAGCTTTCACTTATCCGTGACCGCATCCGTGCTGCAAAGTCCCGCGAGGGCTCTCTTTATAATCTCAAACTCAAGGATATAAACGAAAATGATATCATGACCCCCGAGGATTTCCAGAAGCTGCCCTTCACCGAGAAGAGCGAGCTGCGTGACGCGTATCCTCTGGGAATCCAGGCGGTGGATGACGATCAGATCGTGCGTATCCATTCCTCTTCCGGTACCACCGGCACCCCCATCATCATCCCCTATACTCAGCAGGACGTTGACGATTGGGCTTTCATGTTCAAGCGCTGCTATGAGATGGCGGGCATCACCAAGCAGGATCGTATCCATATCACTCCCGGCTACGGTCTGTGGACCGCGGGCATCGGCTTCCAGCTGGGCTGCGAATTGCTGGGCGCAATGGCTATTCCCATGGGCCCCGGCAACACCGATAAGCAGATTAAGATGATGACCGATCTGGGCTCCACCGTATTGTGCGCTACTTCCTCCTATGCGCTGCTGCTGGCCGAGGAGATCGAGAAGCGCGGCGTGCGCGATAAGATCAAGCTCACCAAGGGCGTTATCGGTTCCGAACGCTGGGGCGATAAGATGCGCGAACGTATCGCACGCGAACTGGGCGTTGAACTGTACGATATCTATGGACTTACCGAGATCTACGGACCCGGCATCGGCATCTCCTGCGGCGCTGATACCCCCATGCACTACTTCGACGATTTCATCTATCTGGAGATCATCGACCCCAAGACCGGTGAAGTGCTGCCCGACGGCGAGATCGGTGAGATCGTAATCACCACCCTGAAGAAGCAGGGCGCACCCCTCATCCGCTATCGTACCCATGACCTTTCCCGCATCGTGCCCGAAGAATGCAAGTGCGGCTACCGTTTCCCCCGTATCGACCGTATCATAGGCCGCAGCGACGATATGGTAAAGGTAAAGGGCGTAAATATCTATCCCGGTCAGATAGAGGACGTGCTCCGTGATATCGAGGGCGTTTCCAGCGAATATCAGGTAATGATCGACCACCTGATGGGTAAGGACGAAATGACCCTGTTCTTCGAGACCCAGCCCGATTTCAATAAGAAGACCGTGGAAGCCGCGGTCGGTGCAGCTTTCAAGACCAAGATTGGCCTTACCATCAAGCCCAAGGCGGTAGCCATCGGCGAGCTGCCCAGAAGCGAAAAGAAATCCACAAGAATCTACGATAACAGATACTGATATAAAAAACTGCCGCAGAAGAATCTGCGGCAGTTTTTTTGAATATAACCTCACCTCAGTTGCAAGGGGTTTGTGCCCACGTACAGCTGACGGACAGCACTATTATTAGTTTTTTTCTTACGCAAAGGGATTCTAAAGTGAGAATTATCCATTGGGCAGCGTCGGCAGCTGCTATCAAAAAGCGGATGTCGTTTTTTCTTACGTAGCCTCACCTCAGCTGCAAGGGGTTTGTGCCCACGTACAGCTGACGGACAGCACTATTATTAGTTTTTTTCATACGCAAAGGGATTCTAAAGTGAGAATTATCCATTGGGCAGCGTCGGCAGCTGCTATCAAAAAGCGGATGTCGTTTTTTCTTATGTAGCCTCACCTCAGCTGCACGGGGTTTGGGCCCCCATGCAGCTGACGGGCAATACTATTATCAGTTTCCTCCCTATGCATAGGGATTCTCAAGGGATATTCATCCCTTGAGCGGGTTTCCAAAGGGCAGAGCCCTTTGGCGTTCCCCCTCACGTCAGCAGCCATTCCGGATCGAATTCGTTTATGGCAATTCCGTATTCGTAGGGGTTTTTGGATGTCTCGCCCTTTTCGTATAGCAGGAAGAAATGCTTTGATACCTTGTCGTAGGCAAGGCAGGAGTAGGCGCTGCCTCCGGTCCATATTTGCTTAACACCCGCCCATGTATTGCCGTCATCGAAGCTTACGCAGATGCTCATGTTTGAGCGGTCATCTGCGCGCGGGTTTGCGAAAAGGGTTATGGATTCCGCACCGTCGGGCAGAGAGGGCAGGTCGTCAGCATCCACCCGCAGGAGCGAGGCATTGCAGCCGATGTTCTTTTCTTCATATATAAAGTCAGCGGTGCGGAAATCGTGGTATGTATCGCCGCCGTCGGTGGATGTCGCCAGAAGGCGGGTGCCGTCGCGGTGCATATTGCGGGAATTGTAGCGGATAACGCCGGCGGCATCCTCGATGAGACAGCCTTCTCCGGTGCCCTGCTGTACGGGCGCAGAGGGACGCCATGTTTTTCCGTGGTCGTCGGAATATATGCTGTTGTTGTAGCAGGCGAGTATGGCATCGTCCCAGTTGTCGTATCGGTTGGTGAATATGCGGGAAGGGCAGAGCAGCCTGCCTTTGTGCGCGCTGTGTTTCAGCTGTATTCCGGCAGCCGAGCCGTGACACATGCCGTCTGTCATTATCTCGCGCCCGTCGTGCGTGATAAACTGACGGCTGGAAAGGTTGATGGGTGCGGATGCCCACGTTTCGCCGCCGTCCTTGGATGAAAATAATATGTGTCCCGGCTCAATGCCCGCCTCGCGTGCCTTTTCGGCGGCGCGTCTTTCGTTTTCGGCGATTTCCTCGTCGGTAAAAGTGCCGAATTCGTCGGTGGCGAGAGGTTTGCGTATCACGGTGCAGAAAATTTCGTCGGTTTCTGCATCGTATACGGCGCTGCCTATCATGCAGCACCATCCCGGAAACCCGTCTATCGTGGTTACGCTCTCCCAATCCTGCCCCGGCTTTTTGCGGGCAAAGACCAGCGCGGTCTCCTCGGCGTGGTCGTTCAATGAATCCTTGCGGTCATTGCAGAATGCCAGCACGGTACCGTCGTTTGTAGTTATAATGGAAGGAATGCGGTAGTTGGAACGCCCCTCGGAGCGGAATAGCATGAACTCGTTTGCGTACATGTTGCAGCCTCCCTGTGCTTTTTGTACATTATAGCATATCGCGGGTGGTATTCTTCACATTTTTCTGATAAAATCTATCCATCATAAATCCAGTAATGAAATGGACGTGAAGATATGGCTATCCGTATTGGTATTATCGGCTATGGCAACCTGGGCAGGGGCGTTGAGTGCGCCGTAAAGCAGAATCCCGACATGGAGCTGAAGGCAGTATTCACCCGCCGCGACCCCGCAGGTGTCAGGATACTCACCGAAGGCGCAAAGGTGTGCCATGTGGACGATATCCCTGCATGGAAGGACGAAATAGATGTAATGATCCTCTGCGGCGGCAGCGCTACCGACCTGCCCGTGCAGACCCCCAAATATGCGGAGATGTTCAATGTGGTGGACAGCTTCGATACCCATGCCCGCATCCCCGAGCATTTCGCGAATGTGGATGCCGCGGCGCAGGCTTCCGGTAAGGTGGGCATTATCTCCGTGGGCTGGGACCCCGGCATGTTCTCTCTTATGAGGATGTACGCAAATGCCGTACTGCCCCATGGCAATGACTATACCTTCTGGGGTAAGGGCGTAAGCCAGGGTCATTCCGACGCTATCCGCCGTATCCCCGGCGTAAAGAACGCCAAGCAGTACACTGTGCCCGTTGAAGAAGCACTCTCTTCCGTGCGCGCAGGCGAGAACCCCGAGCTCACCACCCGCCAGAAGCATACCCGCGATTGCTTCGTCGTGGCCGAAGAAGGCGCCGATACCGCGCTTATCGAAAAGACCATAAAGGAAATGCCCAACTACTTCGCTGATTATGATACCACCGTTACCTTCATTACCGAAGAAGAGCTGCTCCGCGACCATGCGGGCATACCTCACGGCGGTTTCGTGCTGCGCAGCGGTAAGACCGGCTGGAATGAGGAAAACAGCGCTATCATCGAATATAGCCTGAAGCTGGATTCCAACCCCGAATTCACTTCCAGCGTAATCGTGGCCTATGCCCGCGCCGCATACAGGCTGAATGCCGAAGGCCAGAAGGGCTGCAAGACCGTTTTTGATATTGCTCCTTCCTATATAACTGCAATGAGCGGCGAATATATGCGCGCCCACCTGCTGTGATATAAAAAATCAATATTGTTGGCAAATATTTGTATAGAGCGGCAAAAGCCTGAAATATATGGCTTCTGCCGCTTTTGTAATTATGTTTGTGAGCGGATTGTTAGTTGACAAATTACCTTAAAGATGATATAGTCATACTAACTTATTTTGTAAAAAGGGCGGTAAAAACTTATGGCAAAGACCCGACTTGACCTTACGGACGAGAGACAAAATCCGTTTAAGGTCATACTCTGGCTGGCATGGCCGCTGTTCCTTGAACAGGTACTTGCTACGCTGGTCAGCTTTGTGGATAACGCGATGGTCGGCTCGCTGGGCGCATCCGCATCCGCATCCATCTCTATTTCAAACTCATTCGTATTCCTGATAAACGGCGCTGTCATGGCACTGGGCGTCGGTCTTACTACATTTGTTGCCCGCAGCGTAGGCGCGAAAGATTATGAGGCGGCTAAATCCTATATCCGCCATTCACTCATAATACTTGCCATGGTCGGTCTGCCGCTGGCGCTGGTAACCTTCGCGCTGCATAAGCAGATACCCATCTGGATGGGCGCAGACAGTGATTATCTCGCCGAAGCACAGGGATATCTGCAGATCACCTCCGCCTTCCGTATCTTCACCATGATGATGATGGTGCTGGGCTCCGTTTACCGCGGCCGCGGCGATACCAAAACTCCCCTGTATATCAACGCCACCGTCAATATCATGAACGTTATCGGCAACTACCTGCTGATCCACGACACCCACGCCGTCAATCTTTTCGGCAAAGAGATCTGGATCTGGGGCGCAGACATGGGCGTACGCGGTGCGGCGCTCTCCACCGGTATCTCCTGGTTCCTGGGCGGTACCTTCCTGCTGCTGATGCTGTTCATCAAGAAGGATCCTACCCGTATCTCCCTGCGTGAATCCTACAAGCCCGATTGGGCGCTGATGAAGCGCGTTGTCGGCATCTCCATTCCCGCGATGCTGGAGCGTATCTCCATGTCCCTTTCCGGTATCGTTGTTACCAAGTCCATTGCTACCCTGGGCATGTACGCAGTAGCGGCAAACGGCGTTTACGGCACTGCTGAGTCCCTTTCCTTCATGCCCGGCTTTGCATTCCAGACTGCGGCGACTACACTTGTCGGCCAGTCCCTGGGTGCACGCAAGCCTGATCTCGCCAAGAGATATGTCAAGTGGTCCATCGGCATCGGCTGCACTGTAATGGCTCTCGCCGGCGCCTGCCTGTTCATATTCGCAAAGCCGCTGGTAAGCATCATCAACCCCGATCCCGATGTTGTTGCCATCGCAAAGGACTGCCTGAGAGTAGTTGCTTTCATCCAGCCCGTACAGATCATCGCATGGATCTACGCCGGTGCAATGCGCGGCGCAGGCGATACCAAGTGGGCTTTCTACATCACTGCTTTCACCAACTGGACCTTCCGCGCTCTGGGCGTTGTGCTGGTAATCCGTGTGTTCGACATGGATCTGCCCCGTGCAGTTGCCTGTATGTGCCTTGACCAGGCTGCCCGTGCAGTGCTGATGTACATGCGCTACAGGAGCGGCAAGTGGATGGCTGCCATCAAGGATAAGCACACCGTGCCCGCAAAGAACTGATAACCCGATAAACATGACGCCCCTACGCAGCAGATGCGAAGGGGCGTTTTTCCGGCTGAATGTAAGGTATAAAAAATCCTCCGTACCGTGAAGTACGGAGGATTGGATATGTGATTATCAGAAGGCAGACATTACAAGTACTGCGATGATGATGAGGGGCAGTACGTAGGTCATGTAGCCCTTGATCCAGCGGGGGAATTTCACGCCCTTGCCTTCGTTCATTTCGCTCTCAAATTTCTTCCAGCACCAGCCGTAGCGGGAAGTACAGAACAGAACGTAGATGAGACTGCCGAGGGGCAGCAGCACGTTGGAGACGGTGTAGTCTTCAAGATCCATGAAGTTCTTGCCGAATACGAGGATATCGCCCCAGGGACCGCAGCTGAGGATGCAGGGCATGGAAAGAACCATGAGCAGCACCATGTTGATGATGGCGATCTTCCTGCGGGTCAGCTTAGTGGTATCCATCCAGAAGGACATGATGTTTTCGAATACGGCGATAACGGTGGAAAGCGCCGCGAAGATCATGAACAGGAAGAACAGTGAACCGATGATGCGTCCGCCGGGCATGGAGTTGAAGATGCTGGACAGGGTGGTGAACAGGAAGCCTGCGCCTACGCTGCCTGCGTCTGCGGTAACGCCGTTGTTGAAGGTGAAGCAGGCGGGGAATACGATGAAGCCGGAGCACAGCGCTACGAAGGTATCCAGCGCGGTGATGGTGACTGCTTCGCCCAGCAGGCTGCGGTCCTTGCCGATGTAGCTGCCGAAGATGGCGATGGAGCCGATGCCGAGGCTCAGGGTGAAGAATGCCTGACCCATTGCGGCGGAGATGATGGTCATGAGGCTGTTGTTCTCAAGGGATTTGACGGAGGGCAGCAGATAGAACTTAAGGCCCTCGGCAGCGCCGTCGAGAGTGCAGCAGTAGATGGCGATGGTCAGCAGCAGTATGAGCAGCAGTACCATCATTACCTTGGTGATCTTTTCTACGCCCTTCTGCAGACCCATGGAGCAGATGGCGAAGCCGCCGATGATGACGCCGAAGGAGACCGCGGTCACAAGGCCGGTGTTGCCGATCATTCCGCCGAACATGGCGCCGAGTTCGTCAGCGCCGCTGTATTTCAGCATGGAGCCGTCAAGATACTTGAAGAAGTAGATGATAAGCCATGCGGTGATGGCGGTGTAGAACATCATCAGAAGATAGTTTCCGCTTACGCCCAGATACTTGGCGAGATGCCATTTCTGACCGGGCTTTTCAAGCACATCATAGGATTTGGCGATACTCTTCTGGCTTGCGCGGCCGGCTGCAAGTTCTGTGCACATTACCGGAATTCCCAGCAGCAGCAGGAAGGCCAGATAAATAAGAACAAACAGCGCGCCGCCGTAGGCGCCGGTTATGATGGGGAAGCGATACACATTGCCGAGACCGATTGCACAGCCGGCGGAAATGAGTATGAAGCCGAGACGTGAAGAGAATTTTTCACGCTGCATTCAAAACATCCTTTCGTTGTGAAACATTATGTGAACCATGATAACACAGAACATTTACATGTGTCAATTGCAGTTTTGATGCCCGGGGTGTATAATGTCACAGGAGGGATTTTGATATGAAACGCTTCATGCGGACCGCTGCTGTGGTCATTATCTGCGCGCTTGTTGTCTGCGCAGCATATATTATATATGTATTTTCTGCTTACTATCGCCTGAGTGACAATCAGGCGCTTAATATTGAAGGGGACGGTGCACCCGCCCGCTGCGGAGATGTATATTCCGCGGTAAGCTACAATATTGGCTTCGGTGCCTACAGCGAGGATTTCGGCTTTTTTATGGACGGCGGTAAAAATGCCCGCGGTCGTTCCGTTGGAGAGGTCTCCGGCAATGTGACAGGCGCCCTTGATACGGCTGAAGCCATGGATGCGGATATTCTGTTTTTCCAGGAAGTGGATGTGCGGGGACAGCGCAGCCGCAACGTAGACCAGCGGGCGATGATAAACGAACGCTTTGGCGGAAACAGCATCGTGTACGCGCAGAATTACGATTCTCCCTATCTTTTCTATCCGCTGCATGAGCCCATCGGCAGTGCCGAGGCGGGCATCATGACAGTGACAGGTTTTGATATCACTTCCGCTGTGCGCCGCAGTCTGCCCATAGATGAAGGCGTAATGAAGATAGTTGACCTCGACAGATGCTACTCCGTTTGCCGTGTACCTGTGGAGGATGGCGGTGAACTGGTAATATACAATGTGCATCTTTCTGCATATACAGCGGATGAAAGCATTGTGCGCGGACAGCTTGATATGCTGTTTTCTGATATGGCAGGTGAATACGCGGCCGGAAACTATGTGGTGTGCGGCGGCGATTTCAACTGCGATCTTATCATGAACAGTGCTGAGATATTCGGTGTGGACGGCGATTTCAGCTGGGCACAGCCTTTTGATATGGCGCTTATGCCCGAAGGATTTGCACTCGTCGCGCCCTTTGACGAGGATATGCCCGTGCCTTCCGCCAGAAATGCGGACGGTCCCTATGTGCCGGGCGAAAGCTTTGTAATTACCCTCGATGGATTCATCGTTTCTGAAAATGTGGAAGTAATATCCGCCGATGTCATCGATACCGGCTTCGAATATTCCGACCACAATCCCGTTTATATGGAATTCTCTCTCATCCGGAAGTAAAAGAATGTCATTACGGAGTATATAAAATGGAAAACAAATCAGATTTCATACGCGGCAGTATACTTGCGCCGCTTATCAAGTTCACTTTCCCCGTGCTGTTTGCGCTCATCCTTCAGTCCATGTACGGCGCGGTCGACCTTCTGGTGGTCGGTCACTACGGCACCTCTGCTGATGTAAGCGCGGTATCCACCGGCAGCCAGATAATGCACACCGTTACCGCCATAATGGTCGGTCTTGCGATGGGTACCACAGTGCTGCTGGGCCAGAATATCGGCAGAGGCGACAGCAAGGCGGCAGGCGATACCATGGGCGCAGGCATATGCATGTTTGCGGTGCTGGGCGCAGTTGTCTCCGTGATAATGGTCATCTGCAGCAAGCTTCTGGTAGGCATAATGCAGACCCCTGCCGAGGCGTTTGAACCTGCCTGCGATTATGTGCTGATATGCGGTCTGGGCACGCTGTTCATCATTGCCTATAACCTTATCGGCGGTATATTCAGGGGCATGGGCGACAGCCGCACTCCGCTTGTTGCGGTTGCGATCGCCTGCGTTGCGAATATCGGTCTGGATATGCTGTTCGTTGCGGTATTCAACATGGGCGCTGCGGGCGCTGCGCTGGCCACCGTGCTTGCCCAGGCCATAAGTGTTGTGATCTCCCTTATGCTCATCCGCCGCAAGGGCCTTGCATTTGAATTTTCCCGCAAGCAGCTCAGGTTTGATATGCCTATTATAAAGGAAACTCTGCGTATGGGCGCGCCCATCGCGCTGCAGGATTTTCTGGTATCCATTTCCTTCCTCGTGCTGCTGGCAATCGTAAATTCCCTCGGCCTCATCATCTCCGCCGGCGTAGGCGTGGCAGAGAAGATAACCGCGTTTATCATGCTGGTGCCTTCCGCGTTTATGCAGTCCATGTCTGCATTCGTTGCGCAGAATATCGGCGCGAATCAGCCCGGTCGCGCGAGGAAAGCGCTCATCTACGGCATGGCGGCTTCCTTTGGCGTGGATATCATAATGGCTGCGGCGGCAATATTCTTTGGCGACAGGCTGGCCTCCATATTTACTGCGGACAAGGCAGTTATCGAAGCTGCGGCGCTGTACCTTATCTCTTACGGTATCGATACCCTGCAGGTATCCTTCCTCTTCTGCTTCTGCGGTTATTTCAACGGCTGCGGACGCACTTCCTTCGTTATGCTGCAGGGCATCATCGGCGCCTTCTGCGTAAGGATACCCGTGGCATTCCTCGTCAGCCGCATCCCGGATGTTTCCGTGTTCTTCATCGGTCTGGCGACCCCCGCTTCCACCCTTGTACAGATAACCCTCTGCGCTATATATTTCATACGCACCGGCCGCAAAGAAGCCCTTGCGAGATAATTAAAACGGCATGCCTGCATTGCGCGGGTATGCCGTTTGTGATATATTATATCCATTAATCGTGTTGGGGGAAAAGCCATGATTCGCATGATAGTCACAGACCTTGACGGTACTTATCTCAGAAACGACAAGTCCGTATCCGAATATACCCGCAGGATAACGGCCGAAGTCCGTGACAGGGGAGTACTGTTCGTTGTGGCTACCGCAAGGCCTATCCGCAGCGTTGTGGAAAGGCTGCCCGATGTGAAATTCGATGTGGGTATTTTCCACAACGGCGCTGTCATCCGCACTCCCGAGGGAGATATGGGCGGCATAGGCATAGACGAACCCGATGTAATTGCGCAAAGGATACTGAAAAACATTCCCGGAAGCAATATCTCCGTGGAATCGGACGATGTGCTGTACTGCAATTACGATTCGCTGCGCGTGTGGCCCGGAGAACCTTTCATATATACTGAGAATTTTTCCTGCGTGGCAGGAAAGACGGCCGACAAGATAATTGTTGAGGCCTTTACCCACGAGGAAGCCGCGAAGATAAGCGCGTACATACCCGATTATACCTATGCGGTGCTTTCCGAAAACCGCATAGCCATGATAATGAATAAGAAGGCGACCAAAATAAACGCCATCCGTGCGGTGGCCGAAAAGTACGGCATTGCAATGGATGAGGTTGTCGCTTTCGGCGATGACTACAACGATATCGATATGCTGAAGGGCTGCGGCAGGGGAATAGCCGTGGCAAATGCACTCGACGAAGTGAAGGCAGCTGCCGATGAGGTCTGCGGCGGCAACATGGAAGACGGCGAAGCAAGGTGGATGGAGGCTAATATACTGAAATGATCAATGCGCCGAATTTGTATTTAAGTGTATTAAGGCCTCAGGGTTCCGACCCATCCGGCTTTGGAAAACTTGCGCTTTGCATACTTGTAGTCGTTTATTTGATACGTGCCATAAGGAAATATACCAAACGGTATTGAATAAGGAGTGTTCGGATGATGAAGAGGATTTTGTCGGCGGTGCTGCTTGGTATACTGGTGTTTATGCTCACGGGCTGCGGATTTATAGATACCTACAAGGACATGAAGGCGAAAGCCGCGCAGTTGCTGGACGCTACGCTTGCCGGAGATACGGACGCTGCATACGAAATGCTGTACGTTACCATAGAAAGAGATGACTTCGATGCGAATGTTTATGCGGCGCGCGATATGCTTGCGGGTACCGATGAATATAAGCTTGGATTCAGAAGTTTCAACAGTACGGTGAGGTTTGGCGGTGAATTCCGTACAGAAGTCGTATTCCGTCTGAAGAGCGATGCGGGAATTTTCTTTATTACCATGATCGATACATCGGATTTTGATACAATTGAATATTTTGAGATCGTTCTCAGGTGATAAAAAACCCGTCTCTGCAGTCTGTGCAGGCTGCGGAGGCGGGTTTTATTTATATATTCCGATTTGGGTTGTTTGTGAGTCTGAGAATGTTGTTGTATTTATGATTGTTTTTGCGGCTGTTGCCGGATATATTTATACTTAAAGTCACCTCTGTTTGTGAAGACGGGGATGAGTTTTTTGGTCGCACGGGGTACCGGGTTGTGATATAATATATTCAAATATTGATTGGGGAGATGTAGTTATGCCTTCCTTTCAGCCTCTCGTAAATGAATACCGAGGAAATATACTTGACCTTGTGCATATGGGATATATCTGCGTGGTGGACGAGGATTCCAATGTTATCGGCTCTGTGGGTGCCCCCGATGAGGTAGTATTCTACCGCAGCGCATCAAAGCCAATTCAGGCGCTGCCGGTAATTGCCCGCGGTCTGGATGTGAAATACGGTCTCACCCGCGAGGAGACCGCGATTTTCGCGGGCTCTCATCAGGGAGATACCTTCCACGTGAAGGCGCTTGAGGGCATATTTGAAAAGGCGGGCTTCACCGAGGATATGCTGTGCATGGACCCCGCAATGCCGCAGGTGCATTATGACGGTGAGCGCGCGATGAAATTCTGCCATAACTGCTCCGGCAAGCATGCGGCCGCATTGCTCCTGCAGCGCGAACTGGGCGGCGTCCCGGAGGATTACTGGAAGGAAGATTCCCCTGCGCAGCTTGAGATAAAGCGCGCGCTGGCTGTGGTGAGCGAATATCCGGAAGATAAGGTGGGCGTGGGGCTTGACGGCTGCGGCGTGCCCGTATTTGCCGTGGGCATGAAGAATATCGCCATCGGTTTCAGGAATCTGGTGCGTCCTTCGAAGATAAAGGAAGAGGCGCTTGCACGCGCGGCGGAGGAATTCGTGCCACGCATGCATGAGTATCCCCATATGGTAAAGGGCACGGGTACCATGTGCACGTTGCTCAATTCCGATCCCGATATAGTATCGAAGGGCGGCGCAAACGGCTTGTACGGAATAGGAATAAAGAGCCTTGGCATAGGCATAGCCATTAAAATGGCGGACGGTACAAACGGCGTTTGGCCCATGGTCATCGCTGAGATATTCAGACAGCTGGGATATGAAAACGATGCCGCGCTTGCCGTGCTGGACAGGCTCTGCCCCGCCGTGGCGGTCAATGACAACAACAGCCCCTGCGGCGAGAAAAGACCTGTTTTCAGCCTTGCAAGGGGTTGAAATTAGGTTAAAAAAGAAGTAAAACATTTCGACACTGCCGCTCATTGCCGTTAATGTTGGGTAATTTAGGTTGTAATGAGCGGTGGTTCGTGGTATAATTACTTATGTATTTACGCAGTATGGGCGCAGCACCCGCCGAGATTAATGATCGGCGGTGTGTTTGTATGTGCGCAAACATCTGCGGATATAAGGAAATGGAGTGTTTTTATTGCCTAAGCAGTCTATGTCGGTAGCTGAGGCCAGGAAAGTCGCCCAGAAAGTCGCTGACGAAATGGGCTACGAGCTCGTCGATGTTGAGCTGGTCAAGGAACCGGCAGGGCGTTTTTTGCGCTTTTTTGTAGAAAAGGGTGAGTCCATCTCCCTTGATGAACTCGAGGCTTATCACAGGAAGATAATGCCCGCCGTTGAGAAGGTAGATTTCGACTACATGGAAGTCTCTTCCCCCGGTGCAGACAGACCCCTCAAGACCGAACGCGATTTTGAGCGCGCGGAGGGTCTGTATGTCGAGCTGCATACCTATCGCCCCGTAAACGGCGCAAAGAAGTTTTATGGCGATCTTAAGGGCCTGATCGACGGCAACGTTGTGATCGTCTCCGGCGAGGAGGAGCTTTCCTTCCCCCAGAAGAGCGTAAGCATGGTCAAGCCCTATATTGATTTCGATGAAGAAGACCTGAAGGATGAGCTTCCCGAAGGCCAGTGACAGGAGGTAAAATACCATGGCTGCCAATCAGTTTATTGACGCCGGCGAATTCATAAGCGCACTGGACGCTCTTGCAAAGGAGCGCAGGATCAATAAGGAAGCGCTGTTTTCTGCCATTGAGGCGGCGCTGATATCCGCCTTCAAGAAGAATTACGGCAAGACCGCCAATGTGCGTGCTACCATCGACCGTAACACCGGCAATGTGGAAGTGCTTTCCTGCAAGACCGTCGTGGAAGAGGTTATGGATCCCATCTGCGAGATGACCCTTGAAGAGGCGCGTGAGATCAACATGCGCTACGAGCTGGGCGATCTCGTTGAGGTTCCCGTAACTCCCCGCAACTTCGGCCGCATCGCCGCTCAGACCGCAAAGCAGGTCGTCGTTCAGCACATCCGTGAAGCAGAGCGCGGCGGCATTTATGACGAATATTCCCAGAAGGAAAACGAGATCCTCACCGCCATCGTTCAGCGCGTTGAAAACAAGCAGGTCTTTGTTGAACTGGGCCGCACCGAGGGCGTTATCGAGCCCAAGGAGCAGATGCCCGGCGAAGAGCTGAAGGTCAATGACCGCGTGAAGGTCTATGTTATGGAAGTTTCCCGTCTCGGACGCGGCCCGCAGGTATTCGTTTCCCGTACCAATCCCGGTCTGGTGAAGCGCCTGTTCGAACTGGAAGTTCCCGAGATCGTGACCGGCGTTGTGCAGATCAAGTCCATTGCACGCGAAGCCGGCTTCCGCACCAAGATGGCAGTATTCTCTTCCGATCCTATGGTTGATCCCGTAGGTTCCTGCGTAGGTCCCCGCGGCATGCGCGTTGAGAACGTCGTTGAGGAACTGAAGACCGAGAAGATCGATATCGTAAAGTGGTCTTCCGATCCTGCAGAGTATATCGCAAACGCTCTGAATCCTGCCCGCGTCATCAGCGTATCCGTATCCGATACCGAGAAGTCCGCAAGGGTAATCGTGCCGGATAACCAGCTGTCTCTGGCGATCGGTAAGGAAGGTCAGAACGCACGTCTGGCTGCAAAGCTCACCGGCTGGAAGATCGACATCAAGTCTCAGTCCGAAGCCGAGCGCGCTGCAGCAGAAGCAGGCGAAGAGGTCGTCGAGGAAATCGAGACCGTTATCGAGGGCGAGGAGCAGAATAACTGATGCCTAAGACTCGAAAGATACCCATGCGCATGTGCGTGGGCTGCCGTGAAATGAAGCCCAAGCGCGAACTTACCCGCGTGGTAAAGCCGCAGGAAGGCGATGCACATATCGACCTTAAGGGCAAGGCTCCCGGCAGAGGCGCATATGTATGTGCCTGTGTTGAGTGCTTCCGCAAGGCGCGCAAGTCCCGTGCGCTGGAACGTGCGCTGGAATGCAGCATCTCCGACGAGGTGTTCATGCAGCTTGAAGCACAGATACCGGAAATCCTCCCTGAGCCGGAGGACGCAGCGGAATGAAAAAATTACTGGGCCTTATAGGTCTTTGCGCCCGGGCGGGCAGGCTGGTGAGCGGCGAGGAAGCTGCCATCAAACTGATACGTTCCGGAAAAGCGCAGCTGGCTTTCATAGATGAGGGCGCTTCGGATAATGCCCACAAAGCCATGAATAACGCATGTACTACGTACAGTGTGGAGCTCATATCGCTTCCGAAGGGCGAACTGGGCAGGATAAGCGGCAAACCCGGACGTATGGCGGCTGCCACTTCGGACGAGGGATTTGCCAACAGCATGAAGAATATTTACAGACTACTTTCGGGGGTGCATTAACTCAATGACAAAAGTCAGGGTGCAGGACGCAACTAAGGAACTCAGCACTAATGTATCGAAGCTTATCGAGGACATTTCCCGCATGCATAAGCAGGCTCAGGATGTGCTGGGTACGCTGCGCAAGAGCAAGGATGAATATGCGCAGAAGGAGCATGAACGTCAGCAGCTGGAGAAGCAGGAAGAGCTCAGGAAGGAGCAGGGCACTCAGATGTCGGCATATTCCACTGAGCTGAAGGACGAAGTGCGTACCGAGACCGCGCCCAAGGCCCCCGAGGCAGCAAAGCAGCCCGCAGCAGAAAAGCCTGCTGAGACTGTTGCAGCCCCGAAGGCAGCGGCAGAAGAAAAGGAAGCTGCTCCCGCAGCTCCCAAGGCAGAGCCTGAAAAGCAGGCAGCTCCCAAGGCTGAGGCAGAAAAGGCTGAGGCTCCCAAGGTCGATGCGGCACGTCCCGCACAGCAGCGCCCCGTACAGCAGGCACGTCCCGCACAGGGCCAGCAGCAGGGTGCAGCACCCGCAGGTCAGCAGCAGCGCTACGGCCGTCCCGTACAGCCCGGACAGCAGGGCGCAGCACCTGCAGGTCAGCAGCAGCGCTATGGCCGTCCCGTACAGCCCGGCCAGCAGGG